>NZ_JAJGTZ010000003.1 GCF_020784725.1 Limosilactobacillus reuteri | reverse complement strand
CAACTTCACTCAGCCAGAGTGAAAGTACTTCGACATCCTTAAGTCAGAGTGAAAGTGCCTCAACTTCACTGAGCCAAAGTGAAAGTGCGTCAACCTCATTGAGTCAAAGTGAAAGTGCCTCAACGTCCTTGAGCCAAAGTGAGAGTGCATCGACATCACTTAGTCAAAGTGAAAGTGCGTCAACCTCACTTAGCCAAAGCGAGAGTGCATCAACGTCGTTGAGCCAAAGTGAGAGTGCATCGACAT
>NZ_JAJGTZ010000029.1:0-125000 GCF_020784725.1 Limosilactobacillus reuteri | reverse complement strand
GTATTTATAATGCGATTTAGTAAAGCGATCCTTGTTGCAACGAGCATAATTGCAATTGGGCTATGTACAAGTGGCTGTAATAGTTCTAGTACGAGTTCTAACAGTAGCAAGAGCAGTAGTGCCCAAGTCTCATCAGCAAAAAAAGAGGAGTCACATATTGTGGGTTCGTATCGTGATGATGCCGATGGAGCTGCTATTACCCTTAATTCAGATGGAACTGGGACATATGTAATGGCAAATCCGACACAGGCTGATATTCATGATCAATTGACCTGGAAAAAGGAAAAGAATAATTACATCATTAACTTAAATGATAGTAATTATGATACGCCGATTGATGCGCGGCTAAATGAAGACAATTTGAGCCTTGTCGGTAACGATGAATGGCCTAATCAGTCATTTAAACGTGTTCATGGTGATTTTGACGTTGATAATTTCTTAAAAGAACAACATGCGAAAACCAACAGTTCTACAACTAAGGATACTCATTCTAAGGAATCATCGACTCATGCCCGCGCAGCACTTAAGAAGTGGGCGAGTGAACACCACAAAGACACCAGCAAGATTGATAAGTTGAAAGCTACGACTGACCTATCTGAGCCAGATGAAGGGTGGGCCTTTGTTGACGATAACGGAACTGAATATGCCATCGTTCGAAATGGAAAAGTTTACCCACGTCCGGTTATTGACGGGGATACTTCATCTAATTAATAATCTTAGCGACAAACTTAATAAAATAAACAATTATAGCTCATACATGCGGTTGCGTTCTCATCAAAAACTTATTTTTCAATTGACGATGTTTTGAAACACGTTTATAATAGTACTATTCTGAATTTTATTGTTAAAGTTTTTTAATGTTTAGAATACGTATTCAATTAACATTGTGCTAATTGAAAAGTGAAATTATTTGGAGGAATTGTATGAGTAAACAAAAGAATTTGGATACCTCCTTCTTTGGACAACCGCGTGGATTGTCGACATTGTTCTTCACTGAAATGTGGGAACGGTTTAGTTACTACGGAATGCGGGCTATCCTTCTATTCTATATGTACTACGCTGTTACCAAGGGTGGTTTGGGCATGGACCAAGCTACCGCAGCATCAATTATGTCAATTTATGGTTCATTAGTTTACTTGGCCAGTGTTGTCGGAGGATGGTTATCTGACCGTGTATGGGGATCGCGGCGAACGGTCTTCATCGGTGGTGTCCTTATTATGTTTGGACATATCGCTCTGTCATTACCATTTGGTGTGTCAGCACTTTATGTATCAATCGCTTTGATTGTTATTGGTACCGGGTTATTAAAGCCAAATGTTTCAGAAATGGTTGGGGGCTTATACAGTCCTGAAGATCGTCGTCGAGACTCTGGTTTTAGTATGTTTGTCTTTGGGATTAACTTAGGGGCCGCTGTTGCTCCTTGGGCTGTCCCTTGGGCTGCTAATGGCTTTGGCTTAAACCTTTTCCATGGTGAAATGAACTTCCACGCTGGTTTCTCACTAGCTGCTATCGGAATGTTCTTTGGATTAGTACAATATGTAGTTGACGGCCGGAAGTATCTTTCGAAAGATAGCTTATATCCTGATGATCCGATCGATAAGGAAAGTTTACGTCCAGTAATTATTTGGTCAATTGTTGGTGTTATTGCATTAGTGATCATTCTTGGATTGCTTGCGGCAATGGGTCAATTAAACATCAATAATATCATTACAATCATTACGGTTATTGCTATTGCTTTACCAATCTACTACTTTGTAATGATGTTGAATTCCAAGAAGGTTACAAAGGATGAAAAGTCACGGGTTGTTGCTTACATTCCACTTTTCATTGCTGCTGCTATCTTCTGGGCAATTGAAGAATCAGGTTCAGTTGTTTTAGCCCTCTTTGCTGAACAACGGACTGTTTTACACATTGGTGGTTGGCACTTTGCTGCTGCTAACTTCCAGACATTGAACCCATTATTCATTATGATCCTAACACCATTCTTCGTTGCACTTTGGGATCACTGGAAAAAACAACCAAGTGCTCCTGGTAAGTTTGCTGCTGGGTTAGTAATTGCAGGTCTTTCCTATGTTTGGATGGCCCTTCCAGCAATGATTCACGGTACAACCGCCGGACGGGTTAGCCCATTCTGGTTAGTTGGTTCATGGTTCATCGTTGAAATCGCCGAAATGTTGATTTCACCAATTGGTCTTTCAGTAACTACTAAACTTGCACCAAAAGCATTTAAGTCTCAAATGATGAGTATGTGGTTCTTGGCGGATGCTGCTGGACAAGCGGTTAACGCCCAAGTTGTTAAGTACTACTCATCAGCTACAGAAGTTCCATACTTCTTAATTATCGGGGCAGTAAGTATCGTCTTCGGATTGATTCTTTGCCTATTCGTTAAGAAGATTCATGGCTTGATGGATGGTGTAGACTAAAAATTATATTAAGGGATCGAGAATAATTCTTGGTCTCTTTTTTTTGAGGTGAGTTATGAAAATTGCAGTAAGCAGTGACCTTCATTTAGATTTAAATCATGCTGATGTTGCAGAAATTATTACTCAACAGGCACATTATTTAACCCGTCAAGAAATTGACCATTACTTTTTTGTGGGGGATTCCTTTAATGATTTTGCGCAAACCAGCGTATATTTTGCGGAACTACAATCGCAATTGCCTATCACAAAGGTCCATTATCTTGCTGGTAACCACGATATGTTAAAAGGGGTCACTTATGAGCAATTAGAAAATTTAGATGATGATCTATATTTTCATAACCGATTTATCGATATTCCCCAAACAAACTGGCGGATTATCGGTAACAATGGTTGGTATGATTATTCGTTTTCAACGTATGAAAGTAATATAAAAGCGGTCGCAAAATGGAAGCGGGCATATTGGGTGGATCGTCCAATTATGCAGCCAATGAATGATCCAGAACGAATGGCGATTGTTTTAGACCAAGTTGAAGAAAACCTAAAACAGGCTCGCAATCAACAAAAACAGGTTATCTTTATGACCCACTTCGCACCGATTAGAGAAGCTCTCCCGCATCCAATTATTGAATCAGCACGGCGGCAGCGGATGTGGGAGATGACGACAGCAATGTTGGGCAGTAGACACTTAGGAGTATTACTCGCTAAATTCCCGGAAGTAAAAGCAGTTTTCTATGGGCATCTTCATTATGCTCAACCATTAATTACCGTTGGAAATATTGAATACCGTAATCAAGCAGTTGGGGTCAGACGCAAAAATAGTGAGGACTGGAAGGGGAAAAGCCTATTAGATCAATGGATTAGCCACCTTTATACTAAAAAAATCTAGTTTTTTCAAAAAAAATAAGAAAAAACACTTGCAATGAGGTTGGAAATTAGGTATTATAATAAACGTTGATTGATACGAAATATTTAATCAAGCAACTTCTTGGAGGAGTAGCGAAGTCTGGTTAAACGCGACGGTCTGTAAAACCGTTCCTTCGGGTTCGGCGGTTCGAATCCACCCTCCTCCATCTTTATTATTGGGCTATAGCCAAGCGGTAAGGCAACGGTTTTTGGTACCGTCATGCGCTGGTTCGAATCCAGCTAGCCCAACTGTTATTGAAAGGCTAAGAAAAACATCAGTTTTTCTTAGCCTTTTCTAGTTCAAAATTTTATTAAGCTATATGAAAAAAGGAATGACAGCCAATGCCTAAACAAGGTCATTTTGCCAAAAGCATGCGAACTAAACAAATAAATGATTTTAAAGTGAAACGCAATGCGACTAGTGCGACCATTGATGATGAACAGTTAACAGATTTCCTAGTGGTTCGCTTTGCTTTAACAGCTAAGAAGAGGGCTCAATCTGGGGCTCGAGAAACTGCTCAACGGTTCTTGATTGAAATTTGTGATTCTTTACAAGAAAATGATGGGGATTTACAGGCGATCATTCCAAATTTACTAGCGAGTCTTAATGCCCGGGTACCTTGGCAATTCTATCCAGAAATTCTGGGAGAATGGGATTTGCTTCAAAAGTTTTTACAAAAAGAACTTCCTGCAGTCCCATTAGAAAAACGTCTACGAATTAAGCACCCAGTCACAACCCAGGAAATGGAGACGTTAATTGCAAAATTATTGGCCAGAAAGATTACTGCAATTACGTTTATTAATCAGCCGGGAGTTGATCCACATAAAAAAGATCAGATGGTGACAATGATGCTAACAACGATCTATCATGATCAAACGATTGAATGGGATAAAGTACGGTTGTTACTAGCGCCATTTAAGTTTGAAATTGCCCCTGAACTAGACGAAGAAACGAAAGACTGGTTAAAGAAATTAGCAGAAAAATAATAACGTTGACTTTCGTTCTGCTTCCTTGGTAGAATTAAATCGTTATTGCAGAGCTGTGGTGGAGTTTTATCACCGTGGCTCTTTTTATTTTGATTTGAAGGAGGAATCGGAAAGCAATGGCAGAAAAAAACTATTCACGTATTTATCTCGCAATTGGTTCCCTTGCATTACTAACGTTTATCGGAATTTTGAATGAAACATCGATGAACGTCACATATCCAGAATTATCTGCTCAGTTTAATGTATCGCTCGATGTTATTCAGTGGATTACAACTGGTTATTTATTGATGGTAACAATTACAATGGGGACAACTGCCTATCTATTACGCCAGTATCAAGCACGTTGGTTGCACTTATTTGCAGTATCAGTTTTCATTATTGGTGACTTAATGTGTGCTTTGACTGGTAATTTCCCTATTTTGTTAACGGGGAGATTGATTCAAGCTATGGCAACTGGGTTAGCAACGCCAATCATGTTCCATTTAATTTTTACGGAGATTCCGCGTGAAAGAATTGGTATGATGACCGGAATGGCTGCAATGGTTATTTCGTTTGCACCAGCACTGGGACCAACATATGGTGGGGTCGTTTCAGAAATGCTATCATGGCGGATGATCTTTTGGATTTTACTACCAATTGTTTTGATTAGTCTTGTATGTGGTCAACTTTTTATTCGCAATAAACCCCTTGGAAATGATAAAGCCTTTAGTTATGGAAGCTTAATTACACTGGCAATTGCCCTTATTAGTATAATTAGTGCAGTTTCTTCGATTGGGAAACAAGGATTTGGAAAACAGGTTTGGCTTTTATTATTGGTAGCAATTATTTTCTTTAGCGCCTTTATCTATATCAATAATCACGGTAAATCAGAATTGTTTGACTTAAAGGTGTTTAAGGTTGTCCCATTGCGGCTATCAACTGTCACTTATTTTAATTTACAGTTTATTAATATTGGAATTTCGCTTGTTATTCCTATTTACGTTCAATATGTTTTGCACTCTTCGGCAATTGTCGCGGGTCTTATTTTATTTCCCGGGTCATTAATCGGTGCTTTTATCTCGCCATTTGCTGGAACTTTGGCTGATCGTTATGGTTTTGCTACGCCAGTTATTTCCGGGGGAATTCTTTTGGTTATTGGGACAAGTTGCTTCAGTATTTTCCAACGTCATTTAACGCCATTATTAATAACGATCTTCTTCGTTATTTTACGAATTGGTTTTAACTTTGCTTTTTCGAATACAATTTCCAATGCTTCAATGTTGGTTCAACCACAAAATGCCCCTGATGTAAACTCAATTTTCAATATGGTCCAACAATTTGCTGGCTCACTAGGGACGAGTCTTCTTGCCTCCACAATTGCTTTATTCCAAATGGACAATAGCGGCTCATTGCTGGGACGTACGTATGCTGGAGGACGATTTGACTTTATCTTATTAGGAGTTTTGGCAATTATTACTTTATTAACAATGGTTACTAACTATCGCATGCAACAAAAGAAGGAAAGTATTTCTCAATAAGTGGTTGAATTAGCCTGACAAGAATGTGATAATGTGGCTTAATTAATACAAGTTATTACAGGGTTTTAAAGAAAGTGACTATAAGTTAAAATGATACATTCTATCGTTCACTTTATGGTGAGCAATCAGGTTTTTACGCTGTTTATTTGTCTTGCAATTGGCTTTTTGATTGGAAACTATAAAATTGCGGGTAAATTTAATATTGGGGCAACGGTGGGAACGTTAATTGTGACCTTAATAGTGGGGCAAATTGGGAGTTTTCCCCGGGATGAGATGTTGGGAACGATTTTCTTTGGCGCCTTCATGTTCTCTGTTGGTTATCGAATTGGACCTCAGTTATTAGTTAGTTTGAAATTATTTGGGATTCGAATTTTAATCGCTAGTATTTTCTGGATGGTTGTTGCGTTCTTAGTTGGGTGGAGTCTTTTTTCTGCCTTTAAGATTGGACCGGGAATCGCTGCCGGAGTTATTTCAGGGGCCCTTACCCAATCAGCCACTGTTGCCAGTTCATTACAAACAATTGGATCTTTACCAGTCAGTCAAAGCGTTAAGGCAACTTATGAGGCTCAGCTCCCAGTTGCCTATGCTTTAACATACGTTTTTGGAACATTAGGGATAATTATTTTTTTACGTGACCTAGCACCTAAAATTTTGGGGATTTCAATTGCTGAACAGGGTCCTAAAATGGCTGAACATTATCACTTCCATGCTAAAAACCCTAATCCAACTTGGCGACGAACATATCGCATTGCAGATAATTCACCGCTTGTCGGTAAAATGCTTGAGGAATTTAATCGGCGGTCTAATTACCGAATTATTGGGTTAGCTGCTTTTCATGATGGCAAAATGACTGACCACCTTGAATATCAATTGCAGGTTGGCGACTTGCTAACTGTTATTGGTTACGCCGATCATTTCGATCGATTAATGCGAGTACCAGGATTAACAGAAGTGTTGACGCCGACCAATGCGCCGCGTGAACGAGCTTTTGTTCTGGGGAAAAACTTTAAACCGGGTGAATTAGCCCTTCTTCGCCAACACGGGGTTTTTGTGAACATTCAAGACCCAATCAGCGGAAACCAACAATTGATTAACCAGTTGCGGCCAGGAGATGTGATTTCATTGACTGGGAATACATCGCGAACCAAGGCAATTTTAAAAAAGATGGGACGCTGGAAAGCTGCAGATACAGCAATGAATTATTCTTTATTCTCTTTAGGAATCGGTTGTGCTTCC
The DNA here is from genome assembly GCF_020784725.1 of Limosilactobacillus reuteri. GTDB lineage: Bacteria > Bacillota > Bacilli > Lactobacillales > Lactobacillaceae > Limosilactobacillus > Limosilactobacillus reuteri_F. The sequence continues at coordinate 117,934 of NZ_JAJGTZ010000029.1, read as the reverse complement.
CTTTTAGGAATTATCGGGCTAAAATTAAATAGTATTCCGTTGCAACTAGGGAACGGAACGGCGGCTTTAATTATGGGACTAATCCTGAGTTCGTGGATTGAGCGTCACCGTGACCGTAAATCCATCCCTGTAACGGTAACTAGCTTTCTTCAGAGTTTTGGACTAACGCTTTTTGTAGGAACAGTTGGTTTGCAATCAGCTCAAGCATTTACAAGTGCAATTAAGTCGTTGGGTATCGGGGTCTTATTCATTGGGGCGATGATTTCAATAATGCCACATTTACTAACGCTGTTCTTTGGACGCTATATATTGAAGATGGAACCTCTTGCTTTAATTGGTGCACTGACTGGTTCAGGAACGATTGCAGCGGCAATGAATGAGATTTCGCAAAAAGCAGGTCCAGAAGGCGGAGCATATTATGCGGCTGCCTTTACTCCGGCGTTTGTAGTTGGTAATATTGGAATTACATTACTAGGGCCGATTTTTGTGGCGCTACTATCATAATTTATCGCTTAGAAAGGGCGTGCAAAATTATAATGCAACAATTTTTTACAATTTTAGGTGGAATGGGGACGCTAGCAACAGAAAGTTATGTACGGCTGTTAGATAAGAGAACGCCAATTCATCGTGATCAAGATTACTTAAACTATTTAGTTGTTAATCATGCAACCGTTCCTGATCGTACTACATGGATTCTCGACCATAGTCAACCAGATCCTAATGAGGCCCTGATTGAAGATATTAAACAGCAAAGTCTTTTGAATCCTGCATTCTTTGTCTTAATTTGTAATACAGCCCATTACTCTTTTGATAAGTTACAGGCAGCAACGGAGATTCCGATTCTCAATATGCTGCAAGAAACGGTTAACGAGATTAAGAAGATTAAGCCGGATGCAAAGCGGGTTGGTCTATTAGCCACTAAAGGAACTTTGGCAGCTAACTTATATGATCCTTATATTGAAAAGGATGGGTACGAACTTATCAAGCCAACTCCTGAGATCGCCGATATGACAGAAGACTTGATTTACCATGATATCAAAGAAGCTGGCCATTCTGATGGCAAGAAGTATCATGAGCTAGTGCGGAAAATGATTGAAGAACAAGGAGCAGATGTAGTAGTTTTGGGTTGTACTGAATTATCTTTTGCAGAAGAGATGGACCCTGAAACTAAGTACCCGGTTGCCGATTCACAATCAATTATTGTTGATCGGTCTCTTGAACGAGCATTGAAATTACGACAAAAATAATAAAGATTAAAAATTAGAGACCGAGGAAAGGTAATAATTCCAACGGTCTCTAATTTTTTGGGCGATATTTTAAGAAATTGGTCTAGATTTTTGGGAATGGTGTAAAATATACACATGCGCAATGTTTAGCAAACAATGGCGTAAGGAGGAAAGAAAATGAGTTCACCTGTTTATATTCAAATTCACAATCAGTTAAGACAAAACATTGAAGATGGTGAGTGGAAAGTTGGCGATAAAATTCCCGCTGAACGCGAACTTGCTAATAATTTTGGTGTCAGTCGAATGACCCTGCGACAAGCAATTCAAGCATTAGTTGATGAAGGAATTCTTGAGCGAAGAGTTGGTTCTGGAACTTTTGTCGCTAATCGCAAAGTTCAAGAAAAAATGTCGGGAATAACGAGTTTTACTGAATTAATGCATGCGACAGGGAAGAAAGCTGCTAGTAAGACAATTTCTTACCACTTGACGATTCCTTCGCAAACAGAGGTTGAAAAGCTAAAGTTAGCACCAGATGAACAAGTTTTACGAATGGAACGAGTGCGTTATGGAAATGATGTGCCGATTTGCTACGAAATTGCAACCGTTCCTGCTAATCTCGTTCAAAAATTTAGTAAAGAAGAAATTACCACTTCTTTTTATCGGACGCTAGAAAAAAAGGCGAACCTTTATCCTGGGCATGCGACCCAGCATATTTCAGCAACAAAGGCGACAGAAAAGATTGCTAACTACTTGCAGATTAAGCGAGGGGATGCTCTCTTGCGAATGACCCAACTATCTTACTTACAAGATGGTCGGCCTTTTGAATATGTCCATACTCAATATGTTGGATCGCGGTTTGAATTTGTCTTTGAAAAGTAATCAAGACAAATCCATGTTACAATACTGATTAACGATATTACTTTTGAGAGGAATTATACTAATGAAATTTGATTATCCGGATGATAGCCTTACCCTTCATACTGATGCGTATGAATTGAGTATGATGCAGACCTACTGGAAAAAAGGAATGGGTAACCGCCGTGCTGTCTTTGAGGCCTTCTTCCGTAAAATGCCATTTAATAATGGGTATGCTGTTTTTGCCGGGTTAGATCACATTATTCGCTATGTAAAGCAATTACATTTTACTGATAGCGACATTGAATATTTAAAGTCTACGAATCAATTTGATGATGACTTTCTAGAATATTTACGTAACTTTAAATTTACGGGTTCAATCAGCAGCTTTGAAGAAGGAGATCTGGTATTTAACCATGAGCCGATTATTCAGGTTGATGCGCCAATTATTGAAGGCCAATTGATTGAAACGGCAATTTTAAATATTCTTAATTATCAGATTATGATTGCGACAAAGGCTTCACGAATTAAGTCAATTGTCGGTAACCAAACTGTAATGGAATTTGGTTCACGGAGGGCACAAGAATTGGATGCAGCTTTGTGGGGAACGCGAGCAGCATATATTGGTGGCTTTGATGCTACAAGTAACGTCCGTGCAGGTAAATTATTTGGTATCCCGATTTCAGGAACCCATGCTCATGCCCTTGTGCAAGTATACATGAATGATTATGACGCATTTAAAGCATATGCAGAAACTCATCATAATTGTGTCTTTCTTGTGGATACTTTTGATACCTTAAAGAGTGGGGTTCCAAACGCAATTAAGGTTGCCAAGGAATTTGGCGATAAAATTAACTTTATCGGTGTCCGGATTGACAGTGGTGATATGGCCTACCTATCTAAAAAAGTACGCAAAATGCTGGATGATGCTGGTTTTCCAGACGCAAAAATCATCGCATCTAATGGCTTGGATGAAAAGACAATCCAAAACTTGCAAATGCAAGGAGCGAAGATTGATACGTGGGGAATCGGGACTAAGTTAATTACTGCCTATGACCAACCCACTCTAGGGGCGGTGTATAAATTAGTTGCTATTGAAGATGAAGATGGCCAACTTGTTGATACGATTAAGATTTCTAATAATGTTGGTAAAATGTCAACTCCCGGCAAAAAACAAGTATGGCGGATTAACGATCGTGCAGATCTCAAGAGTGAAGGGGATTATATTACATTAGTTGATGAGGATCCTCGTAATGAAAAATCACTCAATATGTTCAATCCTAACTTCCCACTCCAACAAAAAGACGTGGAGGATTTTACTGCCCGGCCAATGCTAAAGCCAATCTGGCAAGATGGTAAGTATGTTTATGATGAACCGACCTTAGAGGAGAGCCGACAACACCGTTTTGATAGTTTAAATGCTTTATGGGATGAGTATAAACGAGATTTAAACCCAGAAGTATACCCAGTCGATTTGTCACAGAAATGCTATGATAATAAACTTAAATTAATTCACCAAGTTCATGAATATGTTAAATCATTGAATAAGTAGAGGTAATCTGTAGTGCGAAAGTATCAAGAAGAAATAATTAATGCATTAGGCGTTAACTCGCAAATTGATCCCCAAGCAGAAGTAACTAAACGTGTTCAGTTCATCTGTGATTTTCTCCAAACCACTAAGATGAAGACCCTGGTATTAGGAATTTCTGGCGGTCAAGATTCAAGTTTGGCGGGGCGGCTTTCACAATTGGCAGTCGAAAAGCTGCGGGAAGAGACTGGCGACAATGAATACCAATTTATCGCAGTCCGGTTGCCATATGGTGAGCAAGCTGATGAGTCAGATGCAATGTTTGCAATTAATGACTTTATTAAACCTGATAAAATAATGCGGGTTAATATTAAGGCGACGACTGATGCGATGGTGGCATCCTTAAATGAAGCAGGTACGTCAATTAGCGATTTTAATAAGGGAAACATTAAAGCCCGGGAACGAATGATTGTCCAATATGCTATTGGTGGAGAAAACAAAGGAGCTGTGGTAGGAACAGACCATGCCGCTGAAGCAGTAACTGGTTTTTATACTAAGTTTGGGGATGGCGGTGCCGATATTACACCACTTTCTGGATTAGATAAGCGCCAAGGAAAAGCCTTATTACAATACTTAGGAGCACCAGCCAAGCTTTATGATAAAACACCAACTGCAGACTTAGAAGAAGACAAACCAATGCGTCCCGATGAAGAAGCGCTTGGTGTTCGCTATGATGAAATCGACGACTACTTAGAAGGTCGTGAAGTTTCGCCAGCAGCTGCTGAAAAGATTGAAGGTTGGTATCGGCGGACGCAACATAAACGGCACTTACCGATTGCCCCATACGATACCTGGTGGAAATAAATTAATAATAAAATGGGAGGCTGGGAGTCAACTCAGTCTCTTTACTAGTTTTAAGGAGGATGACAATGGAAGAGGAAACACTTCAGCTTGTTAGTAAACAATTACCAGATATTCGCCCTCAACAAATTAAAGCGGCCCTCGGCTTAATGGATGAAGGAAATACGATTCCCTTTATTGCCCGTTATCGTAAAGAAATGACGGGTACGCTTGATGAAGTTCAATTGCAAGCTATTCGGGATGAATATCACCGGGTAACGACATTGCGGGAACGTCAAGCGACAGTTATCAATAAGATTAAAGAGCTCGGTAAGCTAACACCGGCGCTCGAAAAGCAAATTAATAGCGCGACCGAATTGCAAGAAGTAGAAGATCTTTATTTGCCATATAAGCAAAAGCGACAGACAAAGGCCCAACAAGCTCGTGAACATGGCTTGGCACCGCTAGCAAATTGGCTGCTATCTTACCCTGACGATGATTTAAGTGCGAAGGCGCAAGAATTTATTAACGATGATGTTCTTGATGCTGAAAGTGCATTAACAGGCGCACATGAAATTTTAGCTGAAGCAATTAGTGAAATGGCCACGGTGCGAAGCTGGTTGCGAAATTATACTGCTCAACATGGGCAATTAGAGACAGGTATAAAACGTGGTGGGGAAGAAAAGGATGAGCTTGGGACTTATAAGCAGTACTATGAGTTCACTAGTCCAGTTCAAAAATTAAATTCTTATCAAATTTTAGCCTTTAATCGCGGAGAAAAAGAAGGAATTATTAACGTCAAAATCACTTTAGATGAAGAACCAGTGATGAATTACCTTCGTTTCCGTTTAATCAAAACCAGCAAGAAAAACGACGCAACTGCCTTTATTGAGGACGCCTACAAGGATGCCTACAAGCGTTTCTTGGGCCCGGCAATTGAACGGGAACTGCGGCGTCAATTAACAGAGGGTGCTGATGAACAGGCGATCAAGGTCTTTGGTGAGAACCTCTATCATTTGTTGATGCAAGCACCAATTAAGGGAAAAGTTGTGTTAGGATTTGACCCTGCTTACCGAACTGGTTGTAAGTTGGCGGTCCTTGATGAAAATGGGAAATTTTTAACTAAAGCAGTTATCTATCCCCACAAACCAGCGCCAGAAAAGCAACGTGTGACAGCAGAAAGCGAGTTTATTGACTTACTAGAAAAGTACCACGTTGAAATGATTGCGATTGGTAACGGGACAGCTAGCCGGGAATCAGAACAGTTTGTTGCGGAAGCACTTAAAAAGATCAAACGGCCAATCTATTATGTAATCGTAAATGAAGCTGGAGCCTCAGTTTATTCCGCAAGTAAAGAAGCCCGTGATGAATTCCCTGATCTGCATGTTGAACAACGAAGCGCAATCAGTATTGGTCGTCGTCTGCAAGACCCCCTTGCTGAATTAGTTAAAATTGATCCGCAAGCGGTTGGTGTTGGGCAATACCAGCATGATTTGCCGAAGAAAGAATTGAGCGGGGAACTGGAAACAATTGTTGAACGGGCGGTAAACCGGGTTGGGGTCAACCTCAACACAGCTAGTTATCAATTATTAACCCGTATTTCCGGGCTTAATAAAACGATTGCTAAGAATATCGTTACTTACCGAGATGAAAATGGGCGGTACACTAATCGGACGCAGCTAAAGAAAGTGCCACGGTTAGGACCTAAAGCTTATCAACAATCTGTTGGTTTCTTGCGGATTATTGGTGGCGAAAATCCATTAGATAACACTGATGTCCACCCAGAAAGTTACCAGGTGGCGGAAGAGATTATTCAAGCAGCAGGGATTAATGTCGATGAGTTGGGAACGCCAAGTGCTGATGATAAGTTAAAGAAAATTGATGTTAAGCAGTTTACGGATGATCAAGTTGGAACGGAAACCGTTACTGATATTATTTCTTCTTTGCAAAAGCCAGGCCGTGACCTGCGTGATTCAATGCCTGCTCCATTATTACGCCATGATGTAATGACGATTGAAGACCTTAAGCCGGGGATGAAACTTCAGGGAACTGTCCGGAATGTTGTCGACTTTGGAGCCTTTGTTGATATTGGTGTCAAACATGATGGGTTAGTTCATGTTTCAAAGATGAGTAAGCAGTTCATTCGTGATCCGCGGGCAATGGTAGCCGTTGGTGATATTGTGGACGTGTGGATTGATGATGTCGACTTGAAGCGTCAGCGGATTCAATTAACGATGCTTGAACCGGAGACAGTCACGAATGACTAATGCTGAATTACAACAATTGACCGAACAGTGGTCAAAAGAATACTTTGGGCGGGAATTTACGCACAAGGTATTTTTTAATAAGCGGTTAAAAACAACCGGTGGACGTTATTATTTAAGTGACCATCGTATTGATATCAACCCGTTAATGTATACTGAATTTGATCTTCATAATCTGCGCCAAGTGGTTCTTCATGAATTGTGCCATTATCATTTACATCTGTTAGGAATGGATTACCGCCATCGTAGTAGAGAATTTAAGACTTTACTAGTACAGGTGGGAGGATCGAGATATGCACCACTAACTAGTAAAAGAAAAGTAAATTCCAAGAAAAAATGGCATTATATCTGTACTGGTTGTGGTGTTGAAATCGCGCGACAACGGCGGTTCAACACCCAACGATATATTTGTCGGCGATGTGGTCACAAATTTCTTTTAAAAAATTGAAAAAAGTTGTTGCCAACGAATAGGTATCTTGCTATAATAATATTCGTTGGTTGATATGCGGCCGTGGCGGAACTGGCAGACGCGTAAGATTAAGGATCTTATGGTCGATTATGACCGTGGAGGTTCAAGTCCTCTCGGCCGCACTACTTAAAAAGCACTGAGTAATATTTGCTCAGTGCTTTTTTTGTTTTAAAATTTTCATTTAATAAAATTTACGTAAATTTTACTTCCTTCTCTTGCTATCTCAACGATGAAAGCGCTATACTTTAGATGTTGTAGATAGTAACGAGGAGGGATCTATTAATGAACGCAAATATCAAATGGCTTGATGATCCAGAAACATTCCGGGTTAATCAATTACCTGCGCATAGTGACCATTATTATTACGGCAACTATGATGAATGGCGGCATAATAATAGTCGTTTTGCGCAAAACTTGGATGGACAATGGCAATTTAACTTTGCTGAAAACCCGCGTGAACGCGAAGAAGATTTTTATAAGACAGATTACGATAGCAGCAGCTTTGGAACAATCGAAGTTCCTAGTGAGATTGAACTAAATAATTATGCCCAAAATAATTACATTAACACTTTGATTCCGTGGGAAGGTAAGATTTACCGTCGTCCTGCATATGCCCTTAGTCCTGATGATGCGCAAGAAGGATCGTTTAGCGATGGGGATGACAATACTGTTGGCGAATACTTAAAACATTTTGACCTTGAACCTTCTTTACGGGGAAAGCAGATCCGCATTCGTTTTGATGGTGTTGAGCGTGCCATGTATGTTTGGCTTAATGGTCACTTTATTGGTTACGCTGAAGACAGTTTTACCCCATCTGAATTTGACCTGACTCCTTACGTTCAAGATGAAGGTAATGTTTTAGCCGTGGAAGTTTTCAAGCATAGTACCGCCTCGTGGATTGAGGATCAAGATATGTTCCGCTTTTCTGGGATTTTCCGGAGTGTAAACCTATTAGCTCAACCACTTGTTCATGTTGAAGACCTTAATATTCGGCCAATTGTTACTGATAATTATCAGGACGGTATTTTTAATGTTGACCTTCAACTTCACGGTGAAAAGACCGGGAACGTTAATGTGCGGGTTATCGACAACGATGGTAATACGCTCGTCAATGAAACACACCCTGTTGACTCCCCGGTAAAAGTTCAGGATCAATTTTTAGAAAATGTTCACTTATGGGATAACCATGATCCTTACCTCTATCAATTGTTGATTGAAATTCGTGATGACGAAGGTAATTTGGTCGAACTCGTTCCATATCGTTTTGGTTTTCGCCGAATCGAAATTAATAAAGACCATGTTGTCCTATTGAATGGTAAACGGCTAATTATCAATGGTGTTAACCGTCACGAATGGAATGCTAAACGTGGCCGCGCGATCACGATGGATGATATGACGAGTGATATTCACACCTTTAAGGAAAATAATATTAATGCCGTCCGGACGTGTCACTATCCAGATCAAATTCCGTGGTATTACCTTTGTGATGATAATGGGATTTACATGATGGCCGAAAACAATCTGGAATCCCATGCTACCTGGCAGAAGATGGGAGCAATTGAACCATCATATAACGTCCCTGGTTCAGTTCCCCAATGGCGTGATGTAGTAGTTGATCGAGCACGGACTAACTATGAAACATTTAAGAACCACCCGTCGATTTTATTCTGGTCTTTAGGTAATGAATCATATGCTGGCGATAATATTGTCAAAATGAATGAATTCTATAAGAAGCATGATGATAGTCGGCTTATTCACTATGAAGGTGTTTGTCATACTCCCGAATATCGTGCTCGGATCTCAGACGTTGAAAGCTGGATGTACTTACCACCTAAAGAAGTTGAGGAGTACTTGAAGAACAATCCAGACAAGCCATTTATGGAATGTGAGTACATGCATGATATGGGAAATTCCGATGGTGGAATGGGTTCGTACATTTCCTTGCTTGATAAATACCCACAATACTTTGGCGGTTTCATTTGGGACTTTATTGACCAAGCCCTCCTTGTTAAGGACCCGGTAAGTGGTCAAGAAGTGATGCGCTATGGTGGTGATTTCGATGATCGTCACTCAGATTACGAATTCTCGGGAGATGGCTTGATGTTTGCCGATCGGACACCGAAGCCAGCAATGCAGGAGGTAAGATACTACTATGGCTTACACAAATAAATTACGCGTGATATACGGTGATGCAACATTAGGACTTAGTGGTGACGGCTTTCATTATATCTTTAGCTATGAGCGTGGTGGATTAGAATCGCTTAAACTAAACGGTAAAGAATGGCTATATCGTGAACCAATGCCGACATTTTGGCGGGCAACCACTGATAATGATCGAGGGAGCGGCTTTAATATTCGATCTGCTCAGTGGTTAGCAGCGGATACTTTCCATAAGTGTGTTGGAATTGACCTGATAGTTGATAACCAACACTTTGCTGAATTGCCTATTGCGCCGACAACCAATGAATTTAGTGATCCCATATCTGCTGAGGACGTCAAAATTAAGTATACTTTTGAGACGCTAACAGTTCCGGCTACGCAAGTCACGGTAACTTATGAGGTTAACGGACAAGGTGAGATTAAAGTGACAATGCATTATTACGGTCATGAAGACTTACCCGATCTACCAGTAGTAGGAATGCGTTTTATCATGCCAACAGTTGCTACCGGCTTTGACTATCAAGGATTATCCGGTGAAACTTACCCCGACCGGATGGCAGGCGCAACTGAGGGCACTTTCCATGTTGATGGTTTACCGGTTACTAAGTATTTAGTCCCGCAGGAAAATGGAATGCACATGGATACTCATGCATTAACAATTACGCGTGATTCTACTCAAAATAATGCTGATCATTCTCGGGAGCCATTTAGCTTAATTGTTAAGCAAAACGAGCAACCATTTGCCTTCAGTTGTTTACCATATACAGCGGAGGAATTAGAAAATGCAACACACATCGAAGAGTTGCCGCTTGCACGACGAACCGTTCTCGTAGTTGCGGGGGCCGTTCGAGGCGTTGGAGGAATTGATAGCTGGGGTGCAGATGTTGAAGAACAGTATCATATTCCTGCCGACCGTGATGTTGAGTTTTCATTTGTATTGAATGCAAAATAGAAAGTACAAATTGTTATATAGATCAAAAGTTAACAGCAAAATAGGCCTCAAATATTCGGAAAAGCCGATTATTTGAGACCTTTTGCATTCTGAAGGGTGTGACCGCTGGAGTCAATTATAGCTTTTATCATGCACCCTTTTTATGCTAATCAATTTCACCTGCCATAACTCGCTTAAAGTAAGGTCTAAAGTGCGTACAGAAATAATAAAGGCCATAAATCGCAAGCATGCTAAGACCAACTAGTGAAATCACTAATAAAGCGGTGAACCATTTTGCTTGTTTAAAGTAGAGGGTAACGGTATTTTTACCTTTACGCTGCTGAATGTAAGGAGCACCAACCGAGGATCGCTGATAGTGACGAAGTAGGTGACCATTAACTGTTAATTGTGATTCGTGATATGTAATAATTGGCAACCGAACTTTTCCCGCTTTTCCTGTTTCCCATGTTAATTGCAATCCCCCATGAGGCAAGACAGTATGAGTATATTTATGGGCTTCATTAATAATTTGCCCTTCATAAGCGTAAGAACGAACATACTTTTGATTCATGTACTTCTTAGGAATTGGCAAATAATCAGGACTTCTCTTCTCAACCATCGTTAACAGTTGACCAGGGTAAAGATCATGGACGGAGTGTCGCAGTGCGGCCTTATTTTCACTTACGCGGGTAATTGCGCTAAAACTATTAAGGACAATTTCTGAATCATAGCGTGCTGCTCGTTTATAAACATCAATTGTTGTGGGAGTAAAGACCAGAAAAACCATTAGCAAGAGAATTCCAGTAGTTAATTGATTTCGTAAGTCAATCTCTTGCGCTTTTTTATCAAGGGTGGTAGCACTGATCCCAACTCCTGCGAGTAAGAGAGGAAAGGCAATAATTGTCAACCGGTTAGGGAACTGCAAAGTGTGTCCAAGGGCCGGGATCACATCTTGGAAAAATGACCACGGAGTAAGGAAAGAACTAAGTAAGAAAACCAAAGAGCCAAGTAATGTCAGTACCGTATTAATAAGTGATTTGTTAAAAGTAAATAATACGTAGATGAGTTGAAGGATAAAGAGAATCCACATTGCATAGATTAGGTAATCGCGTGTACTGCTAAACATTGAAGGCAATAATACGTTATCTGCGAGGCTAAAATCGGCAGGATGAGCAATGTTATTGTGGAGGTTAAGCATTAATAAGGCTCCCCAAACATTAGCCGTTAAAATAATCGTTCCGCCGCCTGCCTTTAGCGTTTCGATCCACATTTTCTTACGGTTAGTTGTTATAATTAATCCAATAATAAAGAACGGTGTTAGTGTAATCACAAAAAATAAAGAACTTAGCATGTGGATCTGAATGATGATCGTCATTAGGGTCATCAATTGTAACCAGTTGACTGGTCGTTGGTGATCCTGGATCATACGGACTCCACAAATTACCATATAAGGGGCCAGAGCAGCTCCCCATGCATTCATATTCTGTGCTAATTCCCATCGTGGAAGCCAGCCAATGTTCATATAGATTAGGGCACAGATAATTGCAAATGTCCGTTTACTATGAACACGGATGCCAAGCCGGTACATGCCGATCCCACCTAATAAATAGACGATAAAGGTAGTGACGATCTGATATTGATACCAAGTTCCTACTACGCCAAGAATAGCTCCATTTAAATATGCAAAGAGGGGACCATAAACGGCATTGATGATGCGGCCACTTTGTTGGAAACTATAATTACTTTGAAAATAGCTAAAATTAAGCTGTTGAATTTGCTTAGCTGCATCGTAAAAACGGTTAAAGTGGAAAATGGAGTCCGTCCCTAAAATAACTCCATGTGATACAAATTGGGGGGACATGATTAAGTATGCCATTGCAGCGATGGCACAGTATGGCAGCCCCCAATTAATTAGATTAGCAATTTTAGATTTCATAAAATTGAGAATTAAACTAAATCAGTTTAATTTTTCCTTTCCTCAAATACTTACCTTAATAATTATACGGCAGAAAAGTCGACTGTAAAATAACCCTCTGCAGCTAGTTTAATTGTTAAGCACTAGTAAAATGCGCTATTATAAGATAGTGGCAAAGGGGAGTGAAAAAATGGCAGAATTAGTAATTGTACGTCATGGGCAAAGTCAAGCTAACCGTGATAATATTTTTACTGGCTGGACTGATGTTCCGTTGACTCCTAAAGGAATTGAGCAGGGTGAATTAGTAGGCAAGGAATTGCTAAGACTAGGTATCCAATTTAGTGATGCATATACGTCCTATATGGAACGAGCAATCATGACGACTAATATTATCCTAGAAGAAATTAATCAGCTATATATTCCTGTTCATAAAACGTGGCGACTAAACGAACGTCATTATGGGGCATTGAGTGGTCGGAACAAAGATGAAGTGAAGAAAGAAATTGGTGCAGAACAGCTTCATAAATGGCGACGTGGTTTTAAAGATTTACCACCACAATTAAAAGAACGCCAGTATGATCGCCGCTATGAGCGCTTAGGAGTTAAGATTCCGCTTAGTGAGAGTTTAGAAATGACGCTCCAACGACTTCTCCCATATTGGCAAGACCATATTGCGCCTCGTTTAATCGATGGACATAATCAGTTAATTGTTGCCCATGGTAGTTCTTTGCGAGCATTAATTAAATATTTAGATGGTATTTCAGATGATGATATTGATAAAGTAGAAGTTCCAAATGGTAAGCCAATTTTATATCGCTTTGATGATCAGCTTAATGTCATTAAAAAGACTTTTATAACAATGGATGGTGAAATTGATGACAATACACGAATTAGCAAATAACCCAACGTTAAGTGGTCAAGTACGCTTGATTGAAAATATTGTTTATGGTGCAATGGATGGGGAAGCATTACATATGTCGATCTTAGCACCGTGGACGCAACGTTTCCCGAAACAATATCAAACTGAACCACGGCCATTGATTGTTTTTGTTCAAGGGAGCTCGTGGCGAACACCAAAAATGGGAGAAGAAATTCCACAACTGGTTCAATTTGTTCAGGCAGGTTATGTTGTAGCAACCGTTCAACATCGTAGCTCAATTGATGGACATCCTTTTCCTGCGTTTTTGCAAGATGTTAAGACTGCTATTCGTTTTTTACGGGCCAATGCGCGAAAATATGCAATTGATCCGCAACAGGTTGCAATTTGGGGTACTTCCTCTGGGGCCAATGCGGCAATGCTAGTCGGCTTAACGGGTGATGATCCGCGTTACAAAGTTGACCTTTATCAAGACGAATCGGATGCAGTAGATGCTGTGGTTAGTTGTTTTGCCCCAATGGACGTGGAGAAGACGTTTGAGTATGATGCTAACGTTCTGGGAAATAAGTTACTGCAATATTGTTTATTGGGACCTGATGTATCAAAATGGCCAGAAATTGAAAAGCAAATGAGTCCCCTATATCAAGTCAAAGATGGACAAAACTATCCACCATTCTTATTGTTCCATGGAGATGCTGATAAAGTTGTTCCATATGAACAAATGGAAAAAATGTATATGCGATTGAAGGACAACGGGAATTCTGTTGAAGCATATCGGGTTAAGGGTGCGAACCATGAACGAGATTTCTGGAGTCCAACAATTTATAACATTGTGCAGAAGTTTCTTGACGATCAATTTAAATAAATTTTAGTAATTGTATTGACAACTTATTTTTTATAAGTTATGATTTTGGCATACTAAGTTAGGAGGAACACGTCATGTTTAACAAACAATTAATCAACGTTACTGTTTGTTGTTGTGGATCGCGTCTTATGCGACCCACAGTTTGGCGTGCTTACTTTTAGTTGAGTAACTGCTAACGTAACCGGGAATAAATGCATAAGGCGCAAATTCAAGTGAGAAGTTCTTGAGTTTGCGCCTTTTTTGTATTCGTTTTTGCATTCTAAAGGAGATAGATATTATGAGATTCAACACACAATTAATTCATGGCGGTAATAGTGAAGATTCAACAACCGGTGCTGTTTCAACACCGATCTACCGTTCATCGACATTCCATCAACACGTTCTTGGCGGTGAACCTAAATGGGAATATTCTCGAACAGGAAATCCAACACGTGCATCTCTTGAAAAATTAATTGCAGAGCTTGAACATGGGACAGCTGGCTTTGCATTTGCTTCTGGATCTGCTGCTATTCATGCTACCTTTTCTTTATTCTCTCAAGGTGATCATTTTGTAGTTGGTAGTGATGTATACGGAGGAACATTCCGATTAATCAATAAGGTATTAAAACGCTTTGGCCTTGAATTTACTGTTGTTGATATGCAAGACCTTGAAGCAGTAGAAAAGGCAATTCAAGATAATACCGTTGCAGTTTATTTTGAAACACCGACTAATCCGCTCTTGCAAACCGCTGATATTAAAGTAATTGCTGATATCGCAAAGAAGCATGGAATAAAGACAATTGTTGATAATACCTTTGCTACTCCTTATAACCAACAACCGTTAACCCTTGGGGCAGATATTGTTGTTCACTCCGCAACCAAATATTTAGGTGGTCATAGTGATGTTGTTGCCGGATTAGCAGTTACTAACGATGATGAGGTTGCTGAACAATTAGCATTCCTGCAAAACTCAATCGGTAGTACGCTTGGTCCTGATGATAGTTGGCTGTTACAACGGGGAATGAAAACTCTCGGCGCGCGGATGCGAGTTCATCAAGAAAATGCGAATGAAGTCATTAACTTCCTTCAAAACGATGAACATATTGGAAAAATTTATTATCCAGGCTTAAAAGATTTCCCTGGTCATGAGGTTGCGACTAAGCAAATGCGGAACTTTGGCGCAATGATCTCCTTTGAACTTAAGGCTGGCTTAGATGCGAAGAAGTTTGTTGAAAGTCTACAATTGATTGATCTTGCCGAAAGCTTAGGAGGAATTGAAAGTTTGATTGAAGTTCCAGCTGTCATGACCCATGGATCTATTCCCCGGGAAATAAGATTAGAAAACGGAATTAAAGATGAGTTGATTCGTCTTTCGGTAGGAATTGAGGACCCTGAAGATATTATTGCTGACTTGCAACAAGCACTTAAAAAATTAGATTAATTATAGAAGAAGGGAAACTGTGACTTATGTGGGAAATTATCAAGACATCTTTACCACAACTCTTAGCAGCGGGATTTAAATATACGATTCCGTTAGCGATTATTTCATTTTTCTTTGGGCTGATTATTGCACTAGTAACAGCTTTAATTCGTCTCTCTCGTCAACGTGGCGCATTCATGATTCTTAAATGGATTGCTAGTTTTTATGTCTGGCTTTTCCGGTCAACACCGCTGCTGGTTCAATTATTTATTGTATTCTTTGGACTGCCATATCTGAGAATTAAGGGAGTCCTGCCGCATGGAATAAAATTAGAACCATTTACAGCCGGCATTATTACATTTTCACTAAACACTGGGGCTTATGCTTCCGAAACAATTCGGGCAGCAATCAGTTCTGTTCCAACTGGGCAATGGGAAGCAGGTGCAGCAATCGGAATGACGCGGTTGCAAATCTTGTGGCGAATTATCTTACCGCAAGCCTTAAGAGTAGCTTTACCGCCCTTATCCAACAGTTTTATAAGTTTGGTAAAAGATACGTCTTTGGCTGCTTCAATTACAATTATGGAAATGTTTGCCGTCAGCCAACAAATTGCGGCCGAAAACTATCAACCATTGCTTATGTATACTTTAGTAGCAATGGTCTACGCGGTCTTTACGACAGTTTTATCTTATTTCCAAGGGTATCTTGAGCGGATAGTAGACCGTCAAGTAAACGCAAATAATAGGTGAGAAAAATGAAATTAACAAATATCAATAAAAGTTTTGGTAATAAAAATGTCTTGAAAAATACCACGTTAGAGTTTCCGGCCGGTAAAACAACAGTAATGGTTGGTCCATCTGGCTCGGGTAAATCAACAATTCTCCGCTCCCTTAACTTACTAGTAATGCCAGAGAGTGGCCAGTATGATTTTGATGATCATCATTTGGATTTCAGTCAAAAAATAAGTAATAAAGATAAGTTGGCAATTCGTCAAGAAACAGGGATGGTTTTCCAAGATTATAATCTTTTCCCTAATAAAACTGTCCTTGGTAACATTATTGAAGGACCAACACAGGTTTTGAAACAGCCGAAAAAGGAAGCAATTGCAAACGCGCATAAATTACTTGCTAAAGTGGGCTTAGCAGATTACGGAGAAGCCTATCCGAATGAATTATCTGGTGGACAAGCACAGCGGGTAGCGATTGCCCGGGCCTTGGCAATGTCACCAAAGTATATCTTACTTGATGAACCGACTTCTGCCCTTGATCCAGAATTAGAACTTAGTGTGTTGAAGGTTCTATTGCAATTAGCTGAAGAAAAACAATCAATGGTAATTGTTACTCATAACATGGTCTTTGCTAAACATGTTGCGGATAAGATTATTTTTGTGGAAAACGGCGAAATTTTATATGATGGTACTCCAGACGAGTTTTTTGCGCCAGATAATCCAAATAAACGAATTAAGAATTTTATCGCCTCAATGACAATGGAAAATTTAAAATAAAGGAAGTTTAGAATAATGAAATTTTGGAAGAAAGTACTATTAACAATTGCAGCCTTAACAGTTGGTACCTCTGCAGGAATTACAGGTGTTTCTGCTGCTTCATCAGCTGTTAATTCAGAATTAGTTCATAAGGGAGAATTGACAATTGGTCTTGAGGGAACTTACTCCCCATACTCTTATCGTAAAAATAACAAATTGACTGGCTTTGAAGTAGATCTTGGTAAGGCAGTTGCTAAAAAGATGGGCTTAAAAGCTAAATTCGTACCAACTAAATGGGATTCACTAATTGCTGGCCTTGGTTCAGGTAAGTTTGATGTAGTAATGAATAACATTACACAGACACCAGAACGGGCCAAGCAATATAATTTCTCTACTCCATATATCAAGTCACGGTTTGCATTAATTGTTCCTACTAATAGCAATATCAAGAGCTTGAAGGATATTAAAGGCAAGAAGATTATTGCTGGGACAGGAACTAATAATGCGAATGTGGTTAAAAAATATAAGGGTAACCTTACAGCAAATGGCGATTTTGCTAGTTCCTTAGATATGATCAAGCAAGGTCGGGCTGCCGGAACCGTCAATTCGCGTGAAGCATGGTACGCTTACAGCAAGAAGAATAGTACTAAGGGTCTCAAGATGATTGACGTTTCTAGTGAACAAGATCCAGCTAAAATTTCAGCGCTTTTTAACAAGAAAGATACTGCTATTCAATCTTCCTACAACAAGGCACTTAAGGAACTTCAACAAGATGGAACAGTCAAGAAGCTATCTGAAAAATACTTCGGTGCAAATATTACTGAATAACTTAAAAAGATCTCCAACGTCTGTATGTTACAGTGTTAGAGATCTTTTTTGAAAGCCATAAATAAATCTATCACAGCTTTTTCACAAATTAATGTTAAATTATTATGCTAAAGTTCCCATTGGATCCCAAGGCTTAAGAACAACTGGGCTCTTAGCGTAATCACGTTTAAGGTCCTCGCTAAGGTACTTCTTATTAATAACGACTTGGTAGCAGTACTTGTCCATCCAATCGTCACTCATAACGAAGTAACCTTTATGACCGACCTTGTTCCCCCATGAGTTTTCGACTTTCCACTTGGTGGGCTTACCATCGACAAGGTCAACACCAGTGATAACCATGGCATGATCCATCATGCTTTCGCTATAATCAAGTGCTTCAGCTTTGGTCATTTCAAGATCAACGTCAAATAGTTTGTCGTAGTCATAGGTGTTAAGGGCCATAATTCCAAGTTTAGTTTCTGAATATTTAATAACATCTGAACCAAACCAAACACTTTCGCCATTCTTTAATTGTTCAATCGCAAGCTGCTTGAATTCATCCATTGGTAGGTTTAAGTGCTTGATTTCGCGGCCACCAACGACATTACCAAGCATATCAATGGTGTAAGTTTGGTGGTACTTCTTATCAGCGGTTGGGGCTTGGATGATTGAAATATAATCATCAAGCTTCCAGCCAACGTACTTCTTGAAAAATTCCTGTGGTGTTAGGTTAGTATCGCGGTGGAATTCGTTGTCCTTCTTTGTCCGATATTCGAAGTCAAAGTGACTAACTGGCTCACCAAATGTGTAAGCAAGCATCCGGTAATTCTCGTTTAACATCTTACGGCGCATTTCATCGATTGCTTCTTCATTTGCATGATCTTCGTTAATCATTTTCCGCAAAATAACGGCATCGTGACGAAGTTTGTTGTTTAAGACTTCATCAATTCCCCGTGAGTTAGAAGAATTAAATGATTCGGGCATTGCGGCTTTTGGCATAACCCCATATTTACTGATGAGGGCGCAAAGCATATCCCATTGACCACCATCATTTTGTGGTTCGTTCATTAACCATGAAACTTTTCGACTGTCGGTAGGCTTTTTAGCAGTCTTAATTACGTTTTGGTAGAAGTAATTGGATTTTTCAAACTTATCCCAGAAGAATTGGTAGGCCTGTGAAAGCTCAAAATTATCAGGTAAGTTAAATTTTTGCTGCATATCATGACGCATTGTGTTCAATGCCGCAAACATCCAACAACGACCGGATTGTTTTTGATCAGCAACGTCCCCCGTCTTGAGGTCAATAGAGAAATGAGGAGTATTATCAGCAATTGAATGCCAATTAAAGCTTGCATTCCGTACCCCGTTTTTTGTAACAGTATTTTCTAAAACACTGCTGTTAGGGTGATGACGGTAGTTTTTATGAAAACTAGCAATATCTTCTTTATTAATTGAAAAGCTCATTTGCAATATCTCCTTTGAATAGATTAAATTAACGGGCGTGCAATACCTTTGGACCTTCTGGAGTACCAACAATTACGTCGTTAACTCGATTTAAGAATAAACCAGTCTCAACAATTCCAACCATGTGGATCAATTCGTCGGCTAAGGCCTTAGGATCATCAATTTCGCCAAGGTGAAGGTCGATAATATAGTTATTTTCATCGGTACGGAACTTTTTATCTCCATCCATTCGCCAAGTTGGCTTGTAGCCCTTCTTTTCAAGACGGTCAAAGACATGTTGAGAACCGAATGGAATTACTTCAACAGGAAGGGGGAAAGCGCCAAGTTTGTGGACAAGTTTACTTTCATCGACAATCCACATTACCTTATTTGAGGCATTGGCAACGATCTTTTCCCAAAGGAGGGCACCACCGCCACCTTTGATTCCTTGGAAGTCATCACTGATTTCATCGGCCCCATCAATAGTTAAATCAATGTGGTCAACGTCATCAATATCTTTAATTGTAATTCCAAGGTCGCGTGCTTGTTTAGCAGTTCGGTTTGAAGTTGTTACGCCGATAATATCTTTGATCTTACCTTCTTGGACTTGCTTACCAAGTTCATCAACCATATATTTAACGGTTGATCCAGTTCCGAGACCGACAATCATTCCAGATTTAATGTATTTAACTGATTCCTTACCTGTTTGTTCTTTTAATGCATTTTGATCCATTAATATTCCTCCTAATTAAAGCGATCTGCAACTGGCAATAGTTGCTGATATTCTGGATGTAGTTTGAATTGCGCTACCGCATATGGACACATGAGCTTGACAGTGTAGTGTTCTTTCGTTGCATAATCTACAAATTGACGTACTAGTTCAGCTGCAATTCCTTGCCCACGGTAAGTTGGTTGCACAAAAACTCGTTCAACGACAACGTGATCATTTGTATCTGGGACTTTTGGAAAACTGATCTCGCCAATTAAAGGTTCTTGATCGTCAAAAGCAATGATACGCTGACCATCAACTCGATATTGCATATAAACACATCCTTTCATAATAATTTTCGATAAACTGCTTTTAAAAGTCAAGTTATCAAAGCGATACCATTAACTTATTATCTAGCATATAATAGTATACTGGAATAATTAAGAATAAAACACTATGAGGTGAACGTAATGAAACGTGGATTTAAGATTGTTTCTAGTAAGAAAGACCAAAACATACATTTACCCCAACGCCAAACAGCGCGGGCGGCCGGATATGATTTTGAGGCATCAGAAGATTTTATCCTGCCATCAATTTGGAAAGGTAATTTCTTAAAGGTACTTTGGCAAATTCATCAACAAAAAAAGCTAACTGATGAAGAGTTTAAGATTGCTGATTCCTGTTTGAAGCCATACTTAGTACCTACCGGCATCAAAGCCTATATGCAAGCTGATGAATTTCTCTTATTAGCTAACCGGTCAAGTGGTCCTTTTAAACGTCGCTTGATTTTACCAAATGGAATCGGCATTGTGGATGCAGACTATTATGATAATGATAGTAATGAAGGTGAAATCTTCTTCCAACTTATTAACTACGGGTTACGAGATTATCATATAAAAAAAGGAGAACGGATTGGTCAGGGAATTTTTATGCCATATTTAATCGCTGATGGTGAAGAACAACCAACTGCTAAACGGACTGGCGGATTTGGTTCAACAAAAGAATAAATAACTAGAGAGGAATTAAAGCAATGGCAAAAGTTCGAACACAATATGTTTGCCAAAACTGTGGCTATAACTCACCACGCTACTTAGGGCGGTGTCCAAACTGTGGTGAGTGGAATACTTTAGTGGAAGAACAGATAGAAACCAGTTCTGCACCAACAAAAAAAGCAACCACCACCTTAACCGGCTTAGTTGCCAAACCACAGAAAATTAATGAGATTGATAGTACAGAGACTCCTCGTGTTAAAACAAAATTGAATGAGTTAAATCGCGTTTTAGGTGGTGGAATCGTTCCAGGATCACTAATTCTAATTGGTGGGGATCCTGGAATCGGAAAATCGACCCTCCTTTTACAAGTTTCAGGACAATTAAGCGATGAGCACCACCGGGTTTTATATGTGTCTGGAGAAGAAAGTGGGACACAAATTAAAATGCGGGCAGAACGGTTGAAAGTTGCTGGGGATGATTTTTATGTGTATCCAGAAACAAATATGGATAGTATTCGGGATACTATTCGTGACCTCAAGCCAGAGTATGTAGTTATTGACTCGGTACAAACGATGCAGGCGACTGATGTAAGTTCAGCAATTGGTAGTGTGTCGCAAATTCGTGAAGTTACCGCCCAGTTAATGCAAATTGCTAAAAGTAATAACATTACGATTTTTGTTGTTGGCCATGTGACAAAGGGTGGTGCAATTGCCGGTCCAAAGATTTTAGAGCACATGGTTGATACGGTTTTGTACTTTGAAGGAGATCTACACCATACATATCGTATTTTGCGATCAGTGAAAAATCGATTTGGTTCAACTAACGAGCTTGGTATTTTTGAAATGCATACAAATGGGCTGACGGAAGTAAAAAATCCATCAGAAATCTTTTTAGAGGAACGGTTACATGATGCAACCGGGTCAGCGGTAGTTGTTTCATTAGAAGGAACGCGACCAATTTTAGTTGAAATTCAGGCGCTGGTAACACCAACCGTTTATGGGAACGCACAGCGAACTGCTACCGGTTTGAGCCGAAACCGAGTATCATTGATAATGGCGGTATTAGAGAAACGTGCTAACCTAATGCTTCAAAATCAAGATGCTTACTTAAAAGCAGCTGGGGGCGTTAAGCTAGATGAGCCAGCAATTGATTTGGCAATTGCAGTAAGCATTGCCTCCAGTTATCGGGATAAAGGAACACAGCCTACCGATGCATTTGTCGGTGAAGTAGGTTTAACTGGGGAAATTCGCCGGGTAAACCGAATTGAACAGCGGGTTGCTGAAGCAGAAAAGCTTGGCTTTAAACGAATCTTTATTCCCAAAAATAATTTAAAGGGTTGGAAACCATCAACTAATATTCAAGTAGTTGGTGTCTCGACCCTTAAAGAAGCGTTATATTTAGCGCTGGAATAAAATGAATAATTGAAAGGATGAAGCAAATGCGGCGTAGAATGATTACTCTCATTTATATTCTAGTTGGCGCGGCAGTGGGATTTTACTATTTGCCATTATTATGGGAGATTTTGAACATCGCTCTTAATCCGGCATTATTAGTATTTATCGACATTATTATTGGTGCACTTATTTTCTGGTTATTATCACTCCCATTGGTTAGCGGCACTGAAAAGTTGATTCAGCGAATTGAAAAAGAACTAACAAAGCGTAGTCCTGTATACCTTTTCTTTGGGACCTTATTAACAATTATTGGGTTAGTTTTAGCAGTTCTTATTTCGATTCCATTGTGGAGAACGAGGATTCCGGTAATTAATAATATTTTGCCGATCCTTCTAATGATTGTCTTTAGTTATTTTGGTTTTCGAATTGGTACGACGCGGTTAGATGATTGGCGCAAAGCATTTACCCATGCTAAAAGCAGTAAAACTGATGGGAGAAATGTAATTGAACGTCAGGATGATAATTATCATCATTATAAAATTCTAGATACGAACATTCTGATTGATGGTCGCATTTATGATTTGGTCAAAACAGGTTTCTTAGAAGGAACATTACTGGTACCTAATTTTGTTTTATATGAATTGCAATATATCGCTGATTCTGGCGAAAGTATTAAGCGTGTGCGTGGGCGTCGTGGTCTTGATATTTTAAACAAGTTACGGAAGGAGAAAATTGTCCCAATTGAAATGTATGATGGGGACTTTGAAGATATTCCAGAGGTGGATAGTAAATTAATTGCCCTCGCTAAAAAAGTTGATGGGGTCATTGTGACTAATGATTATAACCTTAATAAAGTAATTCAATTCCAAAACGTTCAAGTACTGAATATTAATAACTTGGCGAAGTCATTGCGGCCACGAGTTATCCCAGGCGAAACGATGACTGTTGTTGTCGTGAAAAAGGGAACTGAAAGACAACAGGGTGTTGCTTATCTTGACGATGGAACGATGGTGGTTGTTGAAGATGGTCGTTACTTTATGGACAAACAAATTGAAGTTGAAGTAACGAGTGCTCTTCAAACAGATGCCGGCCGAATGATTTTTGCCCGCCCTCTCCATTCACAACGAGGAATTGACGAGCATACAGATGAACATAAAGAAAAACGAAATAATAAAGATAAGAAAAAATAATAAAGAATGGCTGTGAAGAGAAATAGAGTTTTCTTACTTCCAGCTATTTTTTAAACAAAAAAGAAGCAGCTCGGGAAAAAGCTGCTTCTTAGGGAGTATTACGATAATCTTGGGGGAGATTTCGTAAAAAAAGAAAATATTTTTTTCGGTTACTATTGGGAGGAGTAATTGAAAAATAATAGGTTTCATTGATGTAGTAAAGTTCATCTTTACTACGATATATATAATAGCAGTAGAATGTGAAGAAAGTATGACCAAATGGTAAATAATTTGTTGGATGCAAATTAATATCATCAGAAATGCTATTCTAATACGGAATGTGGTAAGATTAACTGTACAAATTAATTCTTTATTAATGATTTTTAAGGAGCGGATAGACATGCTAACAATTTACAATACGTTAACAAGAAAAAAAGAAGAATTTAAGCCATTGCATCCAGGCGTTGTTAACATGTATGTCTGTGGTCCGACGGTTTATAATTACATTCATATTGGAAATGCGCGCAGTGCGATCGCTTTTGACACAGTCCGACGTTACCTTGAATTTAAAGGGTATGAAGTAAATTATGTTTCTAACTTTACGGACGTTGACGATAAGATGATTAAGGCAGCTGCCGAGCAAGGGATTACCGTTCCACAATTAGCGGAGAAGTATATCAATGCTTTTATGGAAGATACCGCAGCAATTAATATTGAGCCAGCTACTCTTCATCCCCGGGCAACAGAAAACATTACCGAGATCATTAAATTTGTGCAAGAATTAGTAGAAAAAGGATATGCTTACCCTAAAGATGGCGATGTTTATTATCGTGCACGAAAGTTTAAACACTATGGACAGCTTTCTGGACAATCACTTGATGACCTTGAAGTTGGGGCAAGCGAACATGTTAGTGCAGCTGAGGTTAATAAGAAGGAAGATCCGCTCGATTTTGCTTTATGGAAAGCAGCGAAGCCCGACGAAATTAGTTGGGATTCACCATGGGGAAAAGGGCGTCCAGGATGGCATATTGAATGTTCGGTGATGTCCACTAAGTACTTGGGAAAGACAATTGATATTCATGCAGGGGGACAAGACCTTAAATTCCCTCATCATGAAAATGAGATTGCCCAAAGTGAAGCAGAAACAGGTCAAAAATTTGTTCGTTACTGGATGCATAATGGTTTTGTAACAATTGGAAAAGACAACGAGAAGATGAGTAAGTCTCTCCATAATTTCATTACTGTTCATGAAATTATCAAGGAAGTAGATCCTCAAGTTTTACGTTTCTTTATGGCGACTACTCAATACCGGCGTCCAATTCAATATAGTCAGGCAAACCTAATCGATGCGCAAAATAATCTTAATCATATTCAAACAGCTTTTGATAACTTGACTTATCGTGAACAAGATGCCGATGAAGGAGATGTTCAAGAAGTTACTGATCGGCTTGATCAATTCCATCACCAATTTATTACGGCGATGGATGATGACATCAATGTCCAAAACGGGATTGCAACAGTTTACGAATTAGTTAAATATGCAAATGTTTATGCTCAACAAGATAATGTTAGCTTAGGTGCCATTCAAGCAATCAAAAAAGAACTCGTTGAATTGATGAGTATTTTTGGCATTAAACTTGAAACAAGTGACAATCAAATTAATGATGAAAAGATCAAGCAATTGATTGAAGAACGAAATGTAGCACGGAAGAATAAAGATTTTGCGCGAAGTGATGAAATTCGAGACAACCTTAAGAAACAAGGAATTATTCTTGAAGATACTCCTCAAGGAACGCGCTACAAAAAGGAATAGAAAGGATCCTTATGGTACAAGCAGATTATCGACAACTTAATGGAATTGCTTTGGCTTATTTAGGGGATGCAGCTTATGAGGTTTACATTCGTCAGCATCTTTTAACCAAAGGAATTAGCAAACCAACGAAATTGCAGCATATTGCTACCCACTATGTTTCAGCAAAAGCACAGGCAGCTCTTATTGACTTGATGAAAGAAGACGAGTTATTGTCAGATGAGGAATGGTCGTATTTCAAACGTGGCCGAAATGCTAACAGTCATACCCATGCTAAAAATACATCAGTCATGACTTATAGGATTTCCACCGGATTTGAAGCGGTGATGGGTTACCTTAAATTAGCTGGTAAAGAAGAACGATTAGCCGAACTAGCGCGATGGTGTATCGAACAAGTAGAAGCGGGGCGAACAGCACATGAAAAATGAGAATACGGATTTTATTATTGGTCGGCATCCGGCTGTGATGGCACTAAAATCTGATCAAGAAATTAATAAAGTTTTTATTCAGTCGGGGTTAAAGGCAGATGCTATTTCTCAGATTGTTAAATTAGCAAAAGAACGCCACTTAGTAGTATCGAATGTTCCTAAGAATAAATTGGACTTGATGACTGACCGGCAAAATCACCAAGGGGTTGTGTTAGCTGTAGCAGCATACCAATATGCAACTATTGATGACCTCTTTGATAACGCGGCTAAGCATGACGAAGACCCCTTTTTCCTTATTCTTGATGAACTAGAGGATCCACATAATTTAGGTTCAATCATGCGAACAGCTGATGCCGCTGGTGTTCATGGTATTATTATTCCACGTCGGCGAGCAGTAGGATTAACTTCAGTGGTTGCCAAAACATCTACGGGAGCAATTGAACACGTGCCAGTTGCCAGAGTAACAAACCTGGTTCAAACTGCTAAAGAATTGCAAGAACGAGGCGTTTGGCTGTTTGGTACTGATATGAAAGGAAAAGATTACCGAACATGGGATGCGCATGGTGCCGTCGCTTTAGTTATCGGTAATGAAGGTAAAGGAATTTCATCCTTGTTAAAGAAAACTTGTGATGAAATGCTAACAATTCCAATGGTTGGGCATGTTCAAAGTTTAAATGCGAGTGTGGCGGCAAGTTTGTTGATCTACCAAGGCTTTAACTCTCGTCATCCTTTAAAATAATTTTGATTTTATTGCTTTTAAACCTTGATTCGTGCTAACCTAAGTACTGTGTGGAGGTGATAAGTATGTCCCAGAAAAAAGTAGCATTGGAATGTACAAAGTGCGGTGCGCGTAATTATACGATTACCGCTAACCCTCAACGACAAGAACGATTAGAATTACGTAAGTTCTGTAAACATTGCGGTGAATATACTATTCATCGTGAAAGCAGATAGTGGAGGAAAATATGCACTTAATTCGATTTATTAAGAGTGTTAACCACGAAATGAAGCTAGTTGTATGGCCAACAGCTAAAGAGAATCGTCGTGATACGACTATTGTTGTTTCATTGACTCTGTTCTTCGTACTATTCTTTGCTCTGTTTGATTGGTTAATTCAATTAATGATGAAACTCTTTGTTTAACATTAGTAGTCAAATAGAAATTAGTTTGTTATACTAAACCTAAGGGAACTTCGTAGCTATTACGAAGTTTTTTATTTTACTGAAAAATGATTTGAATTATGATAGGAGGATTCATCGTGGAATCACATGAAAAACGTTGGTATGTGCTCCATACTTACTCTGGTTATGAAAACCGGGTTAAGAGTAACTTGGAATCACGGGCTCAATCAATGGGAATGGAAGACTACATTTTTCGAGTAGTTGTTCCTGAAGAAGAAGTTCGCCAGGTTAAGGACGGTCAAGCAAAAGAGACAATTGAAAAGACATTCCCAGGCTATGTTTTGGTTGAAATGGTAATGACTGATCAGGCTTGGTACATTGCTCGTAATACTCCCGGCGTAACTGGTTTCTTAGGATCTCACGGTGGTGGTTCCAAACCAACCCCATTGCTTCCCGAAGAAGTTGATCGGATTATGAAACGGATGGGAACCGAAACAACTGTTAGTGACATTGATGTTAAGGAAGGCGATACTGTAAAAGTTATTGCGGGATCCTTTGCAAATATGACTGCCAAGGTTGTAGAAGTTGATCATGAAAAGCAAAAGATTAAGGCAACTGTTGAAATGTTCGGCCGTGAAACGGCTGCTGAATTAGGCTTTGATCAGATTGATACATTTTAGTTGATTTAATGTTTTGAAAATTGTTGAAATAAGTTGAGAATTGTGGTATGTTTTCTAAGTATGCTATTAACATACTGTGGGAGAGGTAAAACTTACTGCCTCATCATGACCACAACACGGACTAAGGAGGTTTTGTCTCGTGGCAAAGAAAGTAGCTAACATTGTCAAGTTGCAAATTCCTGCCGGTGCCGCTACACCAGCTCCACCAGTAGGTCCTGCGCTTGGACAAGCAGGTATTAACATTATGGGCTTCACTAAGGAATTCAACGCACGGACTGCAGACCAAAAGGGTATGTTGATCCCAGTTGTAATTACTGTATATGAGGACCGTTCATTCGACTTCATTACTAAGACGCCACCTGCTGCTGTCTTACTAAAGAAGGCCGCTGGTGTTGAACATGGTTCCGGTGAACCTAACACAAACAAGGTTGCTTCAGTAACGAAGGACCAAGTTAAGGAAATCGCTGAAACTAAGATGCAAGATCTAAACGCAGCTGACGTAGAAGCAGCTATGCGCATGATTGAAGGTACTGCTCGTAGCATGGGCTTCACTGTTGAAGACTAATTACTAGCAGTCGGGATGCACTATGAAAATAGTGCACCCACGTGGGAGGTATAACTCCGTTAGACCACATTTGCAAGGAGGAAAACACAAGATGGCTAAAAAACGTGGTAAGAAGTACCAAGACGCGCTCAAGAAAGTTGACAGCAAGAAAGAATACGCTGTTAAAGACGCTGTCCAATTAGTAAAAGATATTGCCTACGCTAACTTCGACTCTACTATCGAAGTAGCATTTAACTTAAACGTTGACACAAAGCAAGCTGACCAACAATTACGTGGTGCCGTTGTTTTACCAAACGGTACTGGTAAGGATCAAACAGTTATTGTTTTCGCTAATGGTGAAAATGCTAAGGCTGCTCAAGAAGCTGGTGCTGACTTTGTTGGCGACGATGATTTAGTAGAAAAGATTCAAGATGGTTGGCTTGACTTTGATGTTGCAATTGCAACACCAGACATGATGCCTAAGGTAGGTCGTTTAGGACGTGTCCTTGGACCTAAGGGCTTAATGCCAAACCCTAAGACTGGTACTGTTACAATGGACGTAGCTAAGGCTGTTTCTGATGCCAAAGCTGGTCAAGTAACTTACCGGACTGACCGTGATGGTAACGTTGCTGTACCATTCGGTAAGGTTTCATTTGATACTGACAAGTTAGTTGAAAACTTGGCTACTTTAGAAGATATTGTGGCTAAGGCTCGTCCAGCTTCAGTACGTGGAACATACATCAAGCACGCTTCCATTTCTTCAACATTTGGACCAAGTGTTACGCTTGATTTAACTACATTTTAATTTGAATTAATTAAAATTAACAAGACTTTGAGTTTATTGCTCAAAGTCTTTTTTTATCTTAATTTTTACTTCACAATAGGGATTGCTTGTGATATATTATTAACCAATGATAAAATGATTAAAAAATAATTAGAGTTTATCATTTAAGTTTAAAACTAATTAAGGAGTGACGACAATGACACAATTTAAATTTTCAAAGCGTGTTCCAGCAGATGGTACGGATGCGGTTGGTGCAATTTTACAAGCAGCGGCGGATCCTAAGATTATTTCGTTTGCTGGAGGATTGCCGGCACCCGAATTGTTTCCTGTTAAAGAAATGAAAGCTGCTGTTGATAAGGTTTTTGAAGAACATGGTCAAGAAGCGATGCAGTATGGAGCGGCGAAGGGAGTCACAGCTTTACGTGAGGTTATCCAACAACATGTAAAGGAAAAAGAAAATGTGGATTCCGAATTAGACAATGTTTTAGTAACAACGGGATCAGAACAAGCCTTAGATTTAGTGGGCAAGGCTTTTGTTGACCCTGGTGATACTGTATTAGTTGAACAACCAACATACTTGTGTGCTTTAGATGTTTTTCGTTCTTACGGTGCTAATTTTGCTAGTGTTGAGATGGATGAAGATGGGATGAAGATGGATGCTTTAGAAGAAGCACTAAAGGCGAATCCAAATACCAAACTCATCTATACTGTGCCAAACTTCCAAAATCCAACTGGACGAACAATGACTGAAGAACGACGAAAGCAGTTAGCTAAATTAGCAGAAAAATATGATGTATACGTACTAGAAGATAATCCATATGGTGAAATTCGTTTTGCTGGCGAGCACGTACCAGCAGTTAAGGCTTTTGATAAATCGGGCCATGTCCTTTACATGAGTACATTTTCAAAGACATTAGCACCAGGATTTCGTTTAGGATGGTTGGTTGCTGATGAAGATGTGGTTAATAAATTGACGGTCCTTAAGCAATCAGCTGATCTCCATACAGATAATTTAGCTCAATTCGCGGTTGCCCAATTCTTTGCTGATAACGATGTGGATGCCCATGTTAAAGAAATTAGTGCTTTATACGGCAAACGCAAAGATTTAATGCTTGATGGAATTAAAAAATACTTCCCAGAAGGAGTTACATATACGGATCCTGAAGGTGGCATGTTCTTGTGGGTAGAAGTTCCTGGGGTTGATGATACAGTAGAATTATTTAAGGAATGTCTTGAGCATGATGTAGCCTTTGTTCCAGGTGACCCGTTCTTTGCTGGTGAAGTTCAACCTGGTGCTTTCCGTTTGAACTATTCAAATATGAAAGAAGACCAGATTGAAGTTGGTTTGAAACGTTTAGGAGCGGCTTTAACAGCTGCAGTTAATAAGTAATTATTTCAGCCATTAATAAATACAATCCTAATAAAATTAAATGATGATGGGAGCAAGACAGAAGAACTCCCGTAAGCAATAATAGGCCTCTACCGCTTGGTATTACCAGGCGTTGGAGGCCTTTATACTGTACTATTTGTCACTTGTGAACGTAATCTAACATCTGTCCAATCTTTTTAGTCATTAAAATGTAGTAAGTTAATACATACTCCCTCTGTACTTTGAGTTAATTGTGATTATAATTATATTAATTGCTGAAAAGTTTTAAATATTCGGGTTTCTGGCTGTCTAATTGGGATAGTAATAAGCATTATCAGAAATTTTTAAGGGAAAAGGAGTTTTTGATAATGTCAATGATAGATTTCACTAATACAGAAATGGCAGTAGCCGTTATTTTTACTTTAATAATAATGTTTGTAATATCCTTTGCAGTTAGTTTTTTATTTTGGTTGATTTACCACCAAAATATGAAAAAAGGATAATTATAGATGGTAATTATAATTTTTACGCTTATTTGGGGGATCGCGCTGTTTATATTTTTGGTTTATTCATTGATTAGTCTGCTATTTCGGATGATTTCGTATCCTCGGGACTTTTATCACTTTGCAGGAAACCAGCGACCAGCTAAAATTGACCGTAATTTACAATATTATGTTATTGTTCCATGTTTTAATGAAGCAGCAGTTATTCAACGAACAATCAAATATTTGTTGCGATTTAAGCAATTTGAAATAGTGGTAGTAGACGATGCTAGTAGTGACGATTCAGTTAGTCAGATTAAGCAGATTGCTAACTCACGGGTCCACCTTTTGCGACGGCATCTCCCTAACGCGCATACAGGCAAGGGGGATGTATTGAATTTTGCCCTAGATTATATTTGTCAGATAACTATTCGTCAGCGAGTTCCCTTTGAAAAGGTTATTATTGGCGTAGTAGATGCGGATGCCCAATTAGCTGATAATGCTCTGCAACGATTAAATGCCTATTTTTCCTCACCAAGGACGAATATTACTCAGATGCGAGTTAAAATGTACCCACATTTTAAAAATTGGTTGCAGGTTTTACAAGATATTGAGTTTTTTAGTATTAATCATATGGCCCAAATTATGCGAATGTATACTAAAACAGTTGGTTTAAGTGGGAATGGTCAGTTTTTTCGACTCAAACCAATTATTGATAAAATTGGTGCGCATCCATGGGGCAATGCGCTCTTAGATGATTACGAACTAACAATAAAAATGATGCTGAAAAAATTGCATGTTGATTATATGACAGATACATATGTTTACCAGGAAGCATTAACGTCCCCTAAAAGATTTGTTCGTCAACGAAGCCGGTGGGTACAAGGTGATTTAAATTGTCTTAAGTATCTTCCCCAAATTATTAAAAGCCGCGTTTTAAGCAGGACACAGAAACTTGGTATATATTATTTCCTACTTCAGCCATGGCTTAATTTTCTTGCGGATGTTGCGATTATCATTTTAACGACGATTACCCTTACTCACTGGCATAATCTTTATGGTCACTTGACGCTTATGACCTTTTCATTAGTGATGGCCGGCTTGGTAGTCTTTTCGTTATTTTGGGGAATAATATTTGGGATATTTTACTATCGTGACTTAGTCCACTACCATGAACCACCTTTAAAAAAGCATCAATTAGTCTTATTACCGCTTGGGATTTCCTATATGTATGTTATCTTATTTTTTAGTATTATAATGGCTTATTGGCGGTGGAGTTTTCGCCAAAATTCGTGGATAAAAACGGAACATGGAAAAAATGTTTCTTAAATAGCGGGGAGATATGATGAGAAAGATTAAAGTAATGACGGTATTTGGAACTCGTCCAGAGGGAATCAAAATGGGCCCAGTAGTCAAGGCCTTGGAGCAAGATGATCGCTTTTCATCAGTAGTTGTTTCGACCGGTCAGCATGCTGAAATGCTTCAACAGGTTTTAGCTGTTTTTAAAATAACCCCTGATTATGATTTGAAAATAATGCGTCCTGGACAAACACTAACGGAAATTACAATTGAAACGATGACAAAGCTTGAACCGATTATTCAAAAAGAGCAACCAGATATTGTGTTAGTTCATGGCGATACTAGTTCAGCCTACGCATCAGCTTTGGTTGCCTTTTATAATCGGGTTGCTATTGGTCATGTTGAAGCTGGTTTACGAACATGGGATAAATATTCGCCTTATCCAGAAGAGATGAACCGGCAAATGATTGATGATCTTGCTGATTTATATTTTGCTCCCACCCAAACAAGTGCTAACAATCTCAAAATGGGAAATCATCAGCATGGAATTATAGTGACGGGAAATACTGCCATCGATGCTTTGCGGTATACGATTGACCATTCGTATCATCACCAAGTATTAGACGAAATTGATCCCGGCAAGAAGATTATTTTACTTACCATGCATCGGCGAGAAAATTGGGGTAAACCGATGGAAGAAACCTTTAAGGCGATTAAAGAGATTGTGGATCAACGGGATGATATTGATGTTATTTATCCGGTTCATCTGAACCCTAAAGTTCAAGCAGTTGCTAATAAAATTTTCGGAAACGATAATCATTTTCATTTGATTTCGCCATTAGATGTTGTTGATTTTCATAATATTATGAGTAAGTCTTTACTTGTGATGAGTGATTCGGGTGGGGTTCAAGAGGAAGCACCAGCACTTCATAAACCAGTTCTAGTTTTGCGTGATACTACAGAGCGACCGGAAGGGGTAACTGCTGGAACCCTTAAATTAATCGGTACGCAATTTAATAATGTAACGAACGAGTTATCGTCACTATTAAATAGTCCTGAAGAATATAATAAGATGAGTGAGGCACAGAATCCTTATGGAGATGGGCATGCAAGCGAACGAATTTTAGATGCTATTGCTAAATGGATAGTAACTCAAAAAGAATTATAAAAAGTCCCTTTACAGAACTTCGGAGAATATGTTAAACTGTAACAGTTGATTAAATATGACTCTGCCTAAGACTCAGGTGGCGAAAGCCTTAATCGAATGCCTGCCGAGGAAGAAATGAAAGTTCCTTCTCTATGTCTGCGGTCATAGGGATTTTTTTATAAATCCGATCAAAAAAACATTGCAGGAGGTGAAAATTCATGAGTGAAGCAGCTATTGCTAAGAAAGCTGAAATCGTTAAGCAAACTACTGATATGCTTAATGCAGCCCAAAGTGCTATCGTTGTAGATTACCGTGGTTTAACTGTTGCGGAAGTTACTGACTTACGTAAGCAACTTCGTGATGCTGGTATCCAAATGTCAGTTATCAAGAACAAGATTCTTGATCGTGCTGTTGAAGGTACTGACTACGAAGATCTTCGTTCTACTTTTGTTGGACCAACTGCTGTTGCCTTCTCTGACGAAGACCCAATTGCTCCAGCTAAGATCTTGAAGAAGTTCGCTGATGACCACGACGCTCTTGAAATCAAGGGTGGTTTCATCGAAAAGAGTGTTAAGACTCTTGACGAAATCAACGAATACGCAAATATGCCAGGTCGCGAAGAACTGTTGTCAATGCTTGCATCTGCATTGCAAGATCCAATGCGGAAGATTGCTCGCGCAGTCAAGGCTATTGCCGACAAGGAAGACGAAGCCGCATAATTGCCGTATATCAATACAATATAAAATTAAAATTAATTACCTAAATATTGGAGGAAATAAACATGGCTTTTGATAAGGATGCTATCATTGCTTCATTAAAGGAAGCATCAATCTCTGACCTTAACGACTTAGTTAAGGCTATCGAAGAAGAATTCGACGTTTCTGCTGCTGCTCCAGTTGCAGTTGCAGGTGCTGCTGGTGGCGACGCTGCTGCTAAGGACAGCTTCACTGTAGAATTAACTGAACCAGGTTCAGCTAAGGTTAAGGTTATTAAGGCTGTTAAGGACATTACTGGTCTTGGTCTTAAGGACGCTAAGGACCTTGTTGATGGTGCTCCATCAGCTATCAAGGAAGACGTTAAGGAAGACGAAGCTAACGACATCAAGGAAAAGCTTGAAGCCGCTGGTGCTACTGTTACCCTTAAGTAGTCTTAAATTATTAAATAAAAAAGAGTTACGAAAACAGTTTTTCGTGACTCTTTTTTATTTTGGGGATACCATATGAGATATTCCTTTATAAGATGAAAATAGCTCCCGCTATTATAAATAAGGAGCTATTTTATGCTGTGTGCAAAATTTTAGAAGAACAGGAAAGTTAAAAGTAAATGAGTCTACTTTGCAGGGTGAGTAGTACTATCGTTATTTGTGCGGTAACCAAAGTAGAATTGAATAGCAGCGATAGCGATGTTAACCCAGTTCATAGCAATAAACCAACCGTTAATTGCGCTTGCATCATGAGATACACCATAATAAACCCAAAAACCGATAACAATTGCACAAACATTGATCCAAGCGAAAGTCTTTTGTAGAATTTGATTATTAAGTTGGAACCACATCCAAATGACATTAATGACAAACCAAATAGCTAAGATCCAAAAAATAACATTAAATAACATAAGATATCCCTCCTTAGAACCTCGATAAACATTAATAAACGCGTATTGAATTGATGAAGAGCAACATTCGAAAAAAGTATTATGCGGTGTAATTAGCAGTTGAAGTTGTTTACAATAATTGGCAATGCTTTACTAATTTTGGGAAAGTTGTTGCTTAGCATCTTCATACCCGTCAACATAGTCACGAAGAGCATGCATCTTACCTTTAATAAACTTATTGGTAACATTAATAATTCGTTGTGGATACTTCCTAAAAGGTTCTAGGGCCTTATAATCCTTAACTGCTTGATCATAACCTTTTTGGTAGGCATTCGTTGCATTATTTTGGCTATTTGACGTAGGACAATTTTTCTTTTTAAACATATTTATCACCTCTTTTGTTGTCCTACCATGATAGTAACAAGTATACAAGCTCAATTCCAATGATATGGTATAAAAATCAAAATATTATACATTAATAAAAATGCTGGTTAGAAACTTTTAACCAGCATTTTTATTAATCTTTATTTTTTTTTAGGAGTTCAGTAATTTCTTTGAGGTACATAACTTCTTCGCTAGGAGTCTCTTTTTTGTTATCTTCTTTTTTGCGGAATGTGTTGATTGCTTTTACCATTAAGAAAACAACAAAGGAAATAATCAGGAAGTTAATGACTGCATTTAGAAAACTTCCGTATTTAAATTGGGCGTCACCGACTGTCAAGACAAGGTTAGATAAGTCAATTCGCCCAATAAATAGGCCAATGAGGGGATTAATAAGGTTATTAACTAATGATTTTACAATTGATGTAAAAGCAGCACCAACAATTATCCCAACTGCCATGTCAATAACGTTACCACGGGCAATGAATGTTTTGAATTCTTTTAACATAAAATAGGCCTCCTTCTAGCTTTAGAGGGGAACAACTTCAATTATGATTATAGCAAACAGAATTATATGCTTACTGCTTTTATGAGATGATATAGGGAGATTTAATTTATTTTTAAATAATAATTGCATATTATATTAAAATATTATATTATATGACATATAATATTGCGGCTAAAAAGGAGGGATAGAATGAAAATTCAAATTACAGCAGACTTACTCGATGGGATGGTCTTAGCAATTCTTGAACACAAAGATTATTATGGATACGCCTTAACTCAACGAATGCAATCAGCGATTACCATCTCTGAATCAACAATGTATCCCGTTTTACGCCGGTTAAAAAAAGAGGGATATTTAACAACTTATGATCAGCCTTATCAGGGACGCAATCGCCGTTATTATCAAATTACGGAAGCCGGCAAGGAACACTTACAACGTATTCGTAAATTATGGACTGATTATAAGAATAGTTTAGATGGTATTTTTTATGGGTTAGGTGAGGGAGAAGATAAAGATGAATGAACGTCAGAAATACATTAATGATTTATCAATATATTTAAGACAATTAACTGATGAAGAACGAAATGATGCCTTAGAATTTTATGATGAATATATTGCAGACGCTGGACTGGAGACTCGAACAGCGATTGAAGAGAAATTAGGAACGCCACGACAGTTAAGCCATAAGATATTAGCCGATTATTCAATTAAAGCTAATAATGAGTCGATCAAAGAAGGACACCCTGCTTCACCTCATTCTAGTTGGCGTGTATTTTGGTGGGTACTAGTAGCGATTATTACGTCACCAATAACGTTTGGACTAGGAATTGCCTTACTAGCACTACTATTGGCAGCCGGAGGAGTCGCCTTAAGTTTGATTGTTGGAATAGTTGCTTTGATCTTTGGAGTTGCTGCCATAGCGATTGTATCTATTTATATTGGAATTGGTTTACTTGCGACAAACCTGTTTAGTGGACTATTTTATCTTGGATTAGGATTGACACTGATTGGCTTATTCCTTGTTTGTTTGCCTTTAATCTACTGGTTAATTAGAGTTATTGTTCAAGGGATTGCCAACTTTGCTAAGTTCATTTATGCAAAAGTGCAGGCAAGGAGGAAAAAGTAAATGAAAAGAATATTTAAAATAGGAGTAATTGTTTTAATCTTAGGAGTAATCCTCCTCGGAATAGGCTTCTTTAATAATGGTAATAAGGCCGTTTATTTTGAGAACAATCGTCCAGCAATCTTTCATTCTCACACTAAAACAATAAGTACTAATAAAGCTTTTGAACGGATTGATATCTCAGCATCGACGGCTAATGTAGTAGTTCGTGAAGGCAAGAATTATCAAATTACTTATTCTGGCATTAGTAAGCATACTCCAGCAGTAACTGTTCATAATAACGTTGCCTCAATTCGTCAAACTGGCAGTTTTCCTCTTGTCTTTAACTTTAATGAATACCAGCCCCACCAAGATTTAATCATTGTAACTATCCCGCATGATCAAGCCTTAGCTGGGCGCATTCATTTAGAAAGTGGTGATCTAACAGCTTCTAAAGTTAAAATGGACAATATTGATGTTAACAGCGGCGCAGGAGACGTTGAATATCGTCAAGTTACATTACGCGGTGGAAGCACAAAACTCTCGTCAGGTAACTTTACAGGACATGATTTAACAGTTCAAGGTCACTATACTGTCAATAATCAGTCTGGTGATAATACAGTTACAAACACAACTGTTGATGGCTACTTCCTAAAGACTGATGCAGGTGATAATGAACTTAATGGTGAAGATAAGGGTGAAGAACCCTTACATCAAAATGATGATGCAGAAAATGTGCTTCGCTTGATAACGCAATCTGGTGATAATGAAGTGAATTAAGGTAACTAAGATTAATAAAAGCCCCTCGATATCTAGAAATTAGATGTCGAGGGGCTTTTTAATAGGAGAAAAGTCTTAATTTTTAATTATGCGCTGGATTATTTTTCTTCAACGCCAGTACCATCGTAGCAACGTTCAAGTAATTCCTTGAGTTGACTAACAAGTGGTTCAACTGGGTTAGTAGTAGTACATTGATCTTCGTAAGCTAAGCGAGCAAGATCGTCAACAGCCTTATCAAATTCTTCACGTGTAACACCATTGTCCTTAAGGCTAAGCTTAACGCCACATTCGTGAGCAAGTTCGATGACTTTCTTAGCATATGCTTCAGCTAATTCTTCATCAGTGTTACCTTTCAAACCAATGAATCGTGCAATGTCAGCGTAGTCCTTAGTTGCATGGTAAGTCTCATAGTGAGGCCAGAGAGCAAGCTTTTGTGGACGTTTTGCGTTAAAGCGAATTACTTGTGGCATTGCAATAGCGATAAGCAAACCGTGAGGAAGACCGAACGCTCCACCCATCTTGTGGGCAAGGGAGTGGTTAATTCCTAAGAAGGCTTGACCAAATGCCATACCGGCCATTGTTGAGAAGTCATGCATCTTACGACGGGCTAACTTATCACCTTGAACTGACTTAGGAAGGTTTTCCATAACACCCTTGATGGTTTGTAGTGACCAACCACGAGTGTAATCAGTTGCCATAACAGAAACATATGATTCAGTAGCGTGACATAAAACATCTAGTCCAGTCCATGCAGTAGTTTTTGCTGGAACAGTTTCAACGAATTGTGAGTCAACGATTGCAATGTTTGGTGTTAAGGCGTAGTCAGCAAGTGGGTACTTAACATGGGTTTCTGAATCAGTAATAACCGCAAATGGAGTAACTTCTGAACCAGTACCCGATGTAGTAGGGATACCAATAAGTTGAGACTTCGTAGGCTTCTTGATTTGATAAGCACGCTTCCGAATATCAAGGTACTTTTGCATAACCCCATACCATGAAGTTTCTGGGTGCTCATAGAACATCCACATAGCCTTAGCAGCATCCATTGGTGAACCACCACCAAGGGCAATAATTGTATCAGGCTTAAAGTCATTCATCATGGCAACACCCTTTTCAACAGTGTTTGTTGATGGATCTTCTTCGACATCATCAAATACTAAGAAAGCGGTGTTGTTTTGACGTTGACGCAATTGATCGATAACACGTTGAACGTAACCACGCTTGCTCATTCCAGGACCAGTAACGATGAATGCCCGATTAATGTTTGGGATATCTTGCAATTCTTTTAGTGAGTTGCGTTGAAAGTATACTTTTGGGGGAATCTTAACCCATTGACGGTTTTCACGTCGCTTTGCAATTGTTTTGATGTTTAAGAGATCCCAATCAGTAACGTTGTGGGAAATTGAGTTACCACCGTATGAACCAGTACCTAAAGTAAGTGATGGCGTCATGTTGTTGTAGATGTTACCAATACCACCAATACCAGATGGAGAGTTAACAATAATCCGTGAAGCACGCATTTCAAGACCGTACTTAGTTGCTAAGTCATCATCAAGGGTGTGAATAGCAGCAGTGTGACCTTCACCACCGTAGTGTAATAATTGAGCACAAATATCAAAGGCATTTTCATGTGAAGTAGCCTTGTACATTGTTAATACTGGTGAAAGCTTTTCAGCGGAAAGTGGGTACTTGTCACCAACCCCTTCATATTCAGCGATGATAACCTTAGTGTTTTCAGGAACTTTAATTCCACACATATCAGCGATGGCGTTAGCTGAACGACCAGCAATTGGTCCACGAACTTGGTGACGCTTAGGATCAATGAATCCTTCAGTGAACTTATCAATTTCATTTGGCTTCAAGAAGTAACAGTTCCACTTTTGGAATTCTTCTTTGACCTTGTCGTAGATTTCTTTATCAACAACAACTGAGTTTTCAGTAGCACAGATCATTCCGTTATCAAAAGTCTTAGAAAGAACGATATCGTAAACAGAACGTTCAATATTAGCAGTCTTTTCAATGTAAGCTGGACCGTTACCAGGACCAACACCAAGAGCAGGGTTACCTGAACTGTAGGCAGCCTTAACTAATGAAGGACCACCAGTTGCTAAAATAGTAGCAGTCTTAGGGTGTTGTAACAATGCACTTGTATTTTCACGGCTACTTTCAGGAAGCCATTGAATCATATTCTTTGGTGCACCAGCCTTTTCAGCAGCTTCTTGTAAAATCCTAGCTGTTTTAATGGAAGATTTCATGGCTTGACGGTGGAATGAAAAGATGATTGTATTCCGTGTCTTAGCACTAATGATTGATTTGAAGATAGTTGTTGAAGTAGGGTTAGTAACTGGAACGATACCTGCAATAATACCAAGAGGATCAGCAATTGTGATAGTTTGGTTTTCATCGCTGTCTTCGATAATTCCGACAGTCTTATCATGACGGATTTTGTTCCAAATGTATTCACTTGCGTAGATGTTCTTGATAGCTTTATCTTCGGCAACTCCACGACCAGTTTCTTCAGCTGCATCAATAGCTAAGTCCATGTGGTGTTCTTCAGCAGCTAGGGCCATGGCTTGACAAATTTTATCAACTTGTTCTTGTGAGTAGTAACGTAATTGTTCAAAAGCTGCTTCACTTTTGGCAATTATGTCATCAACTAATTTTTGCGCATTTTGCTTTTTTTCTTCTTCAGTTAATACGTTTTTTTCAACTTGTTTTTTGTTGTTAGCAGGCATAATTGAAATCTCCTTTTTTCAATTCTTTTCTTTGTTAACATTTGAACATGTATAATATTACTACATTTTTTTGCTTTGTAAACATATTTGTGAACATTTAAACAATGGTTAGTTTATGTGAATTCGCTTACAATATTGTCTTTATAATACTTGCATAGCAACAAAAAACATTGGTATTATTTTTGAGGCTAAGAAATATTAGATTCGCTGACTATCATTAATTGAAGTGTATTTCACAAATCTAATATAAAGCCTAATATATTAATTTGACTCAGCTAGTTATTAAGTTAACTAATTGTTGACAGATTATTATTGAGATTAATAAAAAAGCCACCATTCAGAAAAATGGTGACTTTTTATTAATCGCGGGCGTTAATATCTTTGCCAGCGTTTGGATCTTTAACGTCATAATCACTATCATTCATTGCTTCAACGGCACCCATGCGATATCCATTGCCGACTTGGCTAAAAAAATCATGGTTAGAAGTTGAAGTAGAAATTCCGTTCATAACAACTGGGTTAACATCAGAAGCGGTATCAGGGAATAACGGATCTTGACCAAGGTTCATCAATGCCTTGTTAGCGTTGTAACGGATGAAAGTTAAAACATCATCTGTCCAACCAACTTGATCATAAAGAAGATGGGTATATTTTTCTTCATTATCATATAGTTCGTAAAGGAAATTATACATCCAATCTTTCATATCTTGTTGTTGCTTTTCTGTTCGATCACGTAAGCCGACTTGGAACTTGTATCCAATATATGTCCCGTGAACTGATTCGTCCCGTAAAATTAGCTTAATGATTTCAGCCACATTGTTTAATTTGTTGTGACCAAGATAATAAAGGGGAGTGTAGAAACCAGAGTAGAATAAGAAAGTTTCAAGGAAAACGTTGGCTACTTTCTTTTTTAGCGGGTCTTGACTTGGATCAAGGTACATATTTGCAATTTTAACAGCCTTATTTTGTAAGTATTCTTCTGTATCAGACCATTCAAAAATTTCTTTAATTTGGTCGGGAGTATTAAGTGTAGAAAAAATAGTTGAGTAACTCTTAGCATGAACTGATTCCATAAATTGGATGTTATTAAGAACTGCTGTTTCATGAGGAGTTTTAACATCTTCTTTAAGGGCAGTTAATCCTGCTTCTGATTGAACAGTATCAAGAAGGGTTAAACCACCAAAAACATGTCCGACAGTCCATTGATGATCGTCATCTAATTCACGCCAATCATTCATGTCATTGGCAACAGGGATCCGTGTATCAAGCCAGAACTGTTCTGTTAGCTTTTCCCAGGTAGCTTTATCGATCATGTCGGAAACTTCATTCCAATTGATTGCTTTATATTGATTTACAGGTTTAAATTCTTCCAGTTTCATTGATTGAGCTCCTCCAAATACATTGCTTTTAAGTAAGTCGAGATACCAAAAGCCGTTTGTATACATAATGTCAAGTTTACCAGTGCCCACCGTTTAAATCAAATTCTCGTTAGGCTTAGATAACACAACTTTCACATTGGTTTGCACCAATTTCAGCGCTATCGTCAGTAAATGTTCGAATGTAGTAAATTGACTTAATACCGCGTTTATAGGCATAGTGTCGTAAAATATTTAAATCACGGGTCGTCATCTTATCTGTGCGTCCATCCTTCCATTCATAAAGGCCTGCAGGGATCGTTGACCGCATAAAGAGGGTCATTGAAAGAGATTGATCGATGTGCTGTTGTGCAGCTGCATATGTGTCAATAACTTTTCGCATATCCATATCGTAAGCTGAACGATAGTAAGGCATCGTGTCGTTTGAAAGATATGGGGCAGGGTAATAGATTTTACCGATCATCTTTTCTTGTCGTTCTTCAACACGATTAATGATTGGATGTAGACTAGCAGTTGAATCGTTGATGTAGGAAGTTGAACCGTTTGGTGCTACAGCAAGACGGTATTGATTATAAAGACCATCTTTCATCACCTTTTCTTTCAACTTCTTCCAATCTTCAATTCCAGGAATAAAAATACCTTCAAAAAGTTCTTTAACAACATCTGATTGCGGACCCCAATCCTTAGTGACATATTTGTCAAAGTAAGAACCGTCCGCATATTTACTGTTCTCAAAATCGTGGAAAGTTTCGTGTCGCTCTTTGGCAATTTCGTTTGATGCTACTAATGACCAATAGTTTAAGAGCATAAAGTAAACACCTGTAAATTCAATCGCAACCGGACTTCCGTATTGAATATGGTGCTTAGCAAGGTAGCTATGCAATCCCATTGCCCCCAAACCAACTGAATGGGCAAGCCGATTTCCGTTTTGAATAGTTGGGACAACATCTAGGTCTTCTACGTCACTGATTCTGGTTAGTCCCCGCATCATGGCCTTAATTGATTTACCAAAGTTAGGACTTTCCATCATATTAGCAATATTGGTTGAACCAAGATTACAGCTGATATCAATTCCCATTTCTGAATATGATTGATCATCATTTACTCGCGCTGGTGCTTGGACTTGAGCAATTTCTGAACATAAATTACTCATCACAATTTTTCCATTAATCGGGTTATCCCGGTTTTCTGTGTCAATATTAATAATGTAAGGATAAC
Organism: Limosilactobacillus reuteri; assembly: GCF_020784725.1. Taxonomy (GTDB): domain Bacteria; phylum Bacillota; class Bacilli; order Lactobacillales; family Lactobacillaceae; genus Limosilactobacillus; species Limosilactobacillus reuteri_F. The sequence goes on along the minus strand of NZ_JAJGTZ010000029.1, from coordinate 75,251 downwards.
CTGATTCTTGCTGAAGTTTACTAATTTCATCCTCCAAGTCCCGAGCATTAACTTTCTTCTTGCGAATATCATCGTTTGCTACCAAATTGTCGTATTCTTTTGTGATATCGACATAGGAGAATGGTATTCCATATACTCGTTCAACATCATAGGGACTAAACAAGTACATATCAGCGTTCTGTTCTACTAATTCATAGAACTTATCGGGAACCGTAATTCCAAGTGAAAGGGTCTTTAAACGAATCTTTTCATCAGCATTTTCCTTTTTTGCTCCTAAGAATTCAATGATATCAGGATGGAAAACGCTCAGGTAAACGACTCCCGCTCCTTGACGTTGACCAAGCTGGTTAGAATAGGAAAAACTATCTTCTAAGAGCTTCATTACAGGAACAACTCCACTGGCAGCGCCTTGTATTTTTTTGATAGGTGCACCAGCTTCACGAAGGTTGCTTAAATTGATTCCAACCCCACCTCCAATTTTAGAAAGCTGGAGAGCAGAATTGATTGTTCGACCAATGGTATTCATGTCGTCTGTTGTTTGAATCGCAAAGCAAGAAACAAATTCTCCCCGACGTTTGCGCCCAACGTTAAGGAAGGTTGGGGTTGCGGGTTGATAACGTTGATGGATGATTTCATCAGCAAGTTGCATTGCTAACTCTTCATCACCGTTGGCAAGGTAAAGAGCATTCATTGCGACCCGGTCAATATAATTTTCAAGGTAGTACTCTTTATCATTTGTTCGTAAGGCATATTGAGCATAAAACTTATAAGCAGCCATAAAAGAATGGAAGTGGAAGTTTTGTGCCTTTAAATAATCGTAAAGCTTTTCAATGAATGCTTCACTGTATTTATTCATAAAACTTTCTTCAATATAATCATTTTCTTCTAACCATTGAAAACGTTCCTTTAATGAAGAAAATCTTTTAGTATTTGGCTCAACATTATTTTTAATAAAGTCCTCTAAGGCTAATTTGTCTTTATCTAGTTGAATTTGTCCGTTTTTGGGGATATTTACTTCGTTGTTATAATCGTAATATTTAACTTTGGTCATATCGATATCAGATAACGCCATATTAATAACTCACTTTCTGAATTAATTTGATTATGTCAATAAAGAAGCCAGTGCACCAATAGCGAATTGATGCCTGGCAAAATCTTAGTTTATTTAAACTTAGGCAAGTTGGTTTAATTGGTCAGGACGAAAGCCAGAAAAAGCTTGACCGTTAGGAAGCTTTACAACTGGAGTCGCCATAAAACCTTCAGACTTAAGCTGAGATATGTATTCTGGTTGTTCATCGATGTTGTGTTCAATAAATGAAATTTTATGCTGCTCAAGGAACCGTTTTGTCATTTTGCATTGGATACAATTATTTTTTGAAAATACAGTTACCATCTTCACGAGGCCTCCTAAACGATTAGTCGATGTTTTCTAGTATAACGATGAATTAGAAAAAATCAATTAAAAAAGCACTATATTTCGTGCTTGTGAAATAGTGAAACACAATATATAGTGCTCAAGCTAGTCATTAACACCTGTGAAACTTTTTTTGATAGAACCCTTAAGCAGGTGATTAATAAAATTAATTTAAAAAACTAATTTATTATTATACACTGAACAACAGGGTAATTTTAAGTGCTTGGAGAAAAAGAATGGAAAAAATCAATTCATCATTATCTGAACAACAAAAATTTATGAAGATGGCGATTGCAGAAGCAAAACAAGCCAGAATTTTAGATGAAGTACCAATTGGTGCGATTGTTGTCCACGATGGACAGGTAATTGGACGTGGTCATAATATGCGTGAAAAGTTTCAAGATGTTACCTATCACGCAGAAATGCTTGCGATTATGGAAGCATGTACTAATTTAGGAAGTTGGCGGTTAGAAGATTGTGACTTATATGTTACGTTAGAACCGTGCATCATGTGTAGCGGTGCCATTATCAACGCACGAATAAAAAATGTTTATTATGGGGCTGCCGATCCGAAAGCCGGGGCAGTTGATAGCTTATACCATTTGCTAAATGATTCACGGTTAAATCATCAAGTTAATGTCCATTCTGGTATTTTAGGGGATGAGTGTAGTCAAATGTTAAAAAACTTTTTCCGTGAAATTCGTCGCCGCCGGAAAGAGGCCCGACGAAAAAATAAGACTAACCCCTAGTAATTTAAAGAAAAATAGTGTATTATACTATTTGCCGTAAGGCCTTAGAGCAAGGGTATGCTTACGAACCGTGTCAGGTCTGGAAGGAAGCAGCACTAAGTATGATATACCTTGTGCTCTAAGTTTTATTGATAATTAAGCTGACCCGTAATGGTTTATTGCGGGTCTTTTTTATTTTTAAATTTTAATTAAAATATATTTTAACTACTTTATATGATTAATTCCTTGTATAATATTTTATAGTATTTTAAATTCAGAAAGGGAGTCTAGCGATGAGTTATCAGGCATTATATCGTGTCTGGCGACCACAGCGATTCGATGATCTTGTCGGTCAACAGATTGTTACAAGAACCCTAAAAAACGCCATTATCACTCACCAGATAAGCCATGCATACTTGTTCGCTGGTCCACGTGGTACTGGTAAAACCTCAGCGGCAAAGATTTTTGCTAAAGCGGTTAATTGTCATCACTCCAAGGATGGCGAACCATGTAATGAGTGTGAGATTTGTAAAGCAATTACAAACGGGCAATTAAATGATGTAATTGAAATCGATGCAGCTTCTAATAATGGGGTTGAAGAGATTCGTGATATTCGGGATAAGGCAAAATATGCCCCTACCCAAGCGGACTACAAAGTTTATATAATTGATGAAGTTCACATGCTCTCAACAGGGGCTTTTAACGCATTACTAAAGACGCTTGAAGAACCACCAGCCAATGTGATTTTTATTCTTGCAACTACAGAACCTCATAAAATTCCTTTAACAATTATTTCGCGGGTTCAACGATTTGATTTTCGACGAATTTCAGCAGAAGATGCATTTAATCGAATGAAATATATTCTTGATCAAAAGGAAATTACTTATGATGAGAAAGCATTATGGGTAATTGCAAATGCCGCTGAAGGAGGAATGCGGGATGCGTTGAGTATCCTTGACCAGGTTCTTTCTTTCAGTGATAATGAGGTAAAGTTGGATGATGCTTTATTAGTTACCGGAAGTGTTACTAAACAGTTATTAAAGAAGTACTTTTTGGAAATTAGTAAGCATGAAGGGGCGGCTGCTCTTGATACCATGAAAGATATTTTGGATGAAGGAAAAGATGGTCAGCGGTTCATTGAGGACTTGATCTCCTTTATTCGTGATATTCTGTTGTACCAAGAATTACCAAGCTTGATTAGTGTTGAGAGTACAGGACTAAAGCAGGAAGACTTTGAAGAAATAGTCCAACTTGCTTCTTCGGCGACCTTATACCAAATGATCGATGAACTAAATAACATTCAAGAAGAGATGCGTTTTACGACTCATCCAGATGTGTATTTGGAAGTTCTTACAATAAAGCTTGCACAAATCGACCCCCAAAAGAATATTCAATCGGCACCAACGGTTTCTTCGGATACAAATACTGAAGCTACTAAGATGATTGAAAAATTACAACAAGAGATTCAGCAATTACAACAAACAGTAAAACAGTTGCAGAATACGCCGGTAAAGGCTAGTCGACCATCACCTCAGCAACAAAATGAGCAACCACGAGTGCAGCAAAAGAAAGTGCAGGTTAATCTCAATAAGATTTACCCAGTATTAGAAAATGCGACTCGTCAAGATTTAATAAATGTTCGTGAGTTATGGGGAGATATGTTGAACTTATTATCGGTGCCGCAACGGTCCTTACTTCACGTTTCACAACCAGTTGCTGCTAGTGCCGTGGGAATAATTGTTGCTTTTGATTATCCGTTCTTATTCCAGCAAGCCGCTGATGATACAACGTTGTTAGGGAATATGGAAAGTGCTTTGCAACGTTTAACTGGGAATGAACGGCAAGTTGTTTTTGTACCTAAGGATAAGTGGCCAAAAATTCGGCAAGACTTTATCAAGGATCATGGTTTTGGTAAGAATCAGCAAAAGACTCAACCCATTATTAAACAAAAGACGCAAGCTACTGAAGGAAGCGGACAACCCCCTGCAGGCACACCGGCACCAATGGTAGAACCACCGCTTCCACCAGAAGATGAGGTACTAACTGAAGAAAAATCACCTCAAGAAGATAACCAAGTAGCAACAGCACAGAAGCTATTTGGTAGTGATATTGTTAAAGTAGAAGATAATTAAGAAAAAGGATGGATGATATTATGATGCGTGGAATGAATATGCAACAAATGATGAAGCAAGCTAAGGCAATGCAAAAGAAAATGATGGCTGAACATGAAGAACTTGCTAAACAGGAATTTATTGGAAAAGCACCGGATGATATGGTGACTGCTACGTTTAGCGGGGATAACCAATTATTGGACTTAAAGATTAAACCAGAAGCAGTTGATCCAGATGATATTGATATGCTTCAAGATTTGGTAATTGCTGCTGTGAAAGACGGAATGAAACAAGTCAATGATGCTACTCAACAAAAGCTTGGTAAATATACGCAAGGTATGGGGTTGTAAAAAGTGATCCAATATCCAGAACCATTAGCGAAATTAATTGAAAGTTATACTAAGTTGCCAGGAATCGGGCAAAAGACTGCAACTCGTCTGGCGTTCTATACTTTGAGTATGCAAGAAGATGATGTAACGAACTTTGCAAAATCTCTTCTGTCTGCTAAAAGAGACCTTCATAACTGTAGTATTTGTGGCAATATTACTGAAGACGATCCTTGTCCAATTTGTCGTGATAAGACTCGTGATCATTCGCAAATTCTAGTTGTTGAGCAGTCACAAGACGTTATGGCAATGGAACGAATGCATGAATATCACGGTTTATACCATGTCCTTCATGGAGTTATTTCTCCAGTTGCAGGAACAGGCCCTGAAGATATTAATATTACAAGTTTACTTAAACGGCTAAAGAAAGATGATGAAGTAAAGGAAATTATTATTGCAACTAATGCTTCATCAGATGGTGAGTTAACGGCCGGGTACCTCGCCAAGCTAATTAAGCCTGCAGGAATTAAGGTCACTCGGTTGGCACATGGGTTATCAGTTGGCGCAGATATTGACTATGCTGATGAGATGACATTATTCAAAGCAGTTCAAGGGCGAACGGAGATGTAAGGAAATGTTTTTTAAGCGGCCTACTAAAGAAGTGGAACGTAAACGAAATCAGCGCCTGTTAGAAGCGGTATATTCTACGAAGGCCAGTTGGGATCATGCACGTGAAACTGAACGAGCAGTATATGAAGCAAACGTTAATAGTGAACTTCATTACCGTTCTCGGATTCAAGAGCAGAAATTTTTATACCTATACAAAATTGCTCGTAAATTTAAAGTTCACGGGACATTAAATGATGGGGTAATTGATCGCTAGGAGAGAGAAATGGACGGTAAATTTATATCATTTGAAGGACCAGATGGAGCTGGCAAGACAAGCGTGATTCAACAGATTCAACAACAATTGGAAGATCAGCTTGGCACAGAAAAAGTTATGTATACTCGTGAACCGGGTGGTAATAAGATCTCTGAGCAAATTCGCCAGATACTCTTTGACGGTCAAAATACCGATATGGATGGGCGAACGGAAGCATTACTTTTTGCTGCTGCTCGTCGACAACATATTGTTTCAGAAATAATTCCTGGATTGAAAGAAGGGAAAGTTATTCTGTGCGATCGATTTGTAGATAGTTCCATTGCTTATCAGGGAGCTGGTCGTGGCCTTGGGGAAAAAGAGATTTGGCAAATTAATCAGTTTGCGATTGATGGGTTAATGCCGGCATTGACAATTTACCTTGATATTGAATCGGAAATTGGTTTAAGACGGATTGTTGAGCATCGATCTAATCAAGTTAATCGATTAGATCAGGAAAAGCTTGCGTTCCATCAAACTGTTCGTCAATCTTACTTGAAACTTTATAAGAACTATCCAGAACGGATAAAGTTAATTGATGCAAGCCAGCCGCTGGAAAAAGTGATTGAAGATGTAAAAGCAACAATTCATGACCGTTTTTCAGATTTGTTTTAATAAAAAAGGGTGATTAATAATGAAAATGATTATTGCAATTGTTCAATCAAAAGATAGCAATCGTTTACGAAAAGCATTTAATAAAGCTGATATTCACGTTACCCAATTATCAACAACTGGTGGCTTTCTTCGTGAAGGAAATGCGACATTTTTAATTGGAATTGAAGATGATCGTGTTCAAGAAGTATTATCAGTAATCAAAAAGAATGCCGAGTCACGTGAACAATACGTTACATCGCAAATGCATATGGATGTTGAAGGGGGTTCGGCATTTCCTGTCAACGTAAAGATTGGTGGGGCAACTGTTTTTGTCTTACCAGTAGAAGACTTCATTAAATTTTAAGTAGGTGAAGATGGTTGGCTGAACAGGGACAAATACGTGCAGAAAAATTACAACCAGCAATAATTACTCGTTTTCAAAAAATATTATCAAATAAAGAACTTGCTCATGCCTATCTGTTTGTTGGGCCGGGCGGTTCAGGAAAGATGTCAATTACTCAATGGTTATCGCTACGGTTATTTTGTCTTCATCCTCAAGACAATGAACCAGACTTAACTTGTGCTGAGTGTCAGCGAATTCTGTCTGGAAACCATCCTGACATTGTCTATGCTGCTCCAGAAGGTCGCCAAATAAAGGTTGATGAGATTCGCCACTTAAAAGCAGAATTTTCTAAGAGTGCGGTAGAAGGCAATAAGAAAATTTTTATTATTAAAGACGCTGATAAAATGACAAACGGTGCAGCAAATAGTCTTCTTAAGTTTATTGAAGAACCAGGGGCTGGCGTTTATATTTTTATGCTAACGACTAATAAAAGTGCTGTCTTACCAACGATTCGATCACGAACACAGGTGATTGAACTACCACCATTAAAACGAGATGCATTGTTAACAGTTTTAACTGAACATAATATTCCACAATCTCAACAACAGATTGCTGTTGGGATTACAGATTCCGTCGCAATGATTGAGCAATGGCAAGAAGATAATTGGTTTGAGAGTGCGATCAAAGGAGTCATCCAGTGGTATCAAGATACGACGCGGAATGGGATGTTAGGCTTTGTTGATGTTCAGACAATTCTGCAAAAAGTAGCTACCGATCGGGATAAACAACAAGTAGTTTTGGACCTGATTACCTTAATCTGGCGTGATACGCTAATGGTAAATTCGGGAATTACAGTTACCAACCGCCTTCACTTTAATAATATTTTAGGAGAAATGGGAGAAGTAGTTAGAAAATACTCTCCTCAACAATTGTTAGCGGCTAGTCAGTTAACGTTGGAAACTCGTCACATGTTAGAACAAAATATTAGCTTTCAAAATATTGTCGAACAATTGACGATTCGACTTGTGCAGGTTTTAAGCATTAGTTAGGGGCGAAAAGATGAGTGAAGAATATAGTTCAGATAATCTTTATGAACAATTTGCGCAGGTGATGAACCAGACTCAGAATTTAGTTAATAAAATGGAACAGCTGCAGGCAAAAATTATTGCTATTTCTGAGGAAAATGTGGAACTTTCAATTGAAAACAAGCATTTGCGTCAAATGATTAAAGAAAAGCAACCACATCATAGTGAAAATCAATTATCTGGATCACGGCAAAATTTAAAAGAACTTTATCAACAGGGATTTCATGTTTGTAGTGAGTACTATGGTAAACGTCTTGAGCCTAATGAATCTTGTACTTTTTGTTTAGATGCAATATTTGGACATGAACAAGGAATGACAAAATAGGAGATAGTATGCAGCAAATTAGTAGTTTTAATGATCACCAATCAGGAAGTTTATACTTAGTTCCAACCCCAATTGGAAATTTAGATGATATGACTTTCCGTGCAATTAAAACCTTAAAAGAAGTGGATCTGATTGCTGCTGAAGATACGCGTCATACTCAGCAACTATTAAACCATTTTGATATACCAACCCGGCAAATTAGTTTTCATGAACATAATACTGAACAACGTGTTCCAGAATTGATTGAGAAATTAAAAGCCGGTTATTCAATTGCCCAGTGTAGTGATGCAGGGATGCCTTCAATTTCTGACCCCGGTAAGGAATTGGTAGCGGCAGCAGTTAGAGAAGGACTGCCAGTAATTCCGCTTCCGGGAGCTAATGCTGGATTGACGGCTCTTATTGCTTCGGGGTTAGTTCCCCAGCCGTTTTATTTCTTCGGCTTTTTAGAGCGTAAACATCAGCAACAAATCGCGGCGTTGGAGCAATTAAAAGAGCATCAAGAAACGATGATCTTTTATGAGGCGCCGCACCGCTTAAAAAAGACTTTAGCTACGATGATGGAAGTTTTTGGTGATGAACGGCAGGTTGTTTTAGCACGGGAAGTCACTAAACGCTATGAAGAGTTTACTCGGGGAACGCTTGCTGAAGTAACTACCTGGTTTGAAGATCACCAACCACGAGGAGAATTCGTTATTCTAGTAGCAGGAAACGAACACCCCGCGGAAAAGAAGAATGATGACATTGAATTGCCTTTAACAGAGCAAGTTGACAAGGAAATCTTAAATGGTCTTTCCACTAATGCCGCAATTAAGCTGGTGGCAAAGAAAAATAATATAAAACGCCAGGAATTATATAAACAATATCATCAACTGTAGGAGAAAGATATGGAATTAAAGCAAGAAGCACAGATATTCGAAATGCCACACTTACTAACATATTATGAGTGTGACGAAACAAGTCACCCAAGCTTGAGTATGATATTAAGTATGATTTCCATGGTATCTGATGAGCATAGTATGTCTTTAGGGATGGGAACCAGAGAAATACAAGCTACTGGTGGTACGTGGGTAGTAAGCGGATATGAAGGACAGCTTTCCGCCAAGCAGCCTTCTTTTGGTGAAACAGTTACTTTGGGAACAAAAGCTGTTTCCTATAACCGTTTTTTTGCTGTTCGTGATTTTTGGATAACGGATAAAGACCATCAGATTGAATATGCACGAATTAGGTCGATTTTTGTGTTTATGAATCTAAAGACACGGCGAATGCAATCAATTCCATTAACTTTAATTGAACCGTTTAAGGCACCTGTTGCTAAAAGGATCCCTCGTCTAAAGCGACCTCAAAAATTGGATGGAAATGCTCTAGTAATAACGAAAAATTATCAAGTTCGTTATTTTGATCTGGATGCTAATCACCATGTTAATAATGCTCGTTACTTTGATTGGCTTCTTGATCCGCTTGGGCGTGATTTTTTACATAAAAATCAGATAAAGAGATTTAATTTGCAGTATCTTCAAGAAGTACGCAACGGGGAAATTGTCGAAAGTAAAGTTAATAAGTTCCAAACAAATGATGAAAAGGTAACTTACCATCAGATTGGTGTTGGTGAGCAGATTGATGCAATTGCTGAGATAGGATGGTATTAAAAATTAATCAATGAATAATAGTGACTGGTTTCGAGGCAGAAAATCAGTTGCTATTTTATTTTAGTCCTAAATATAGACGAAAAGATCTTAAATGGTTTAATGTAGAGACATTGAAAGGAAGATGGTATTCTATGAATAGTAGTAATTATGAGGAGTGAGTTGACGTGAAAAGATCTTTAACGGCGATTATTTACCTCGAACCTGATCAGGTTAATTTACGGATCATTGAGATACCCACTTTAAAAGTGATAAACAATGTTCGATCGGGTCTTCTAAATATCGGAAACGCTAAAGTCGCTAATTATTCAGAAAATATGACTACAATTGTTAATAATATTGAAGGATTTAAGCAAATTATCAATGATTATCAAGCAACCTCCGTTAAGTTTTATGGCGATTTAGAAGACCTCGACCCCGTCGCAACCCGGTATGTGGCTGACCAGTTAGAAGTTCGGACAGGATTACAAATTGAATGGCTAAACAATAACCAGCTAATGGCACAGTCGATGAGTTACCTTTTAACCTTGCTACCAGATTTTGAAAAACTTAGTAAACACAATATGTATCTTCTAAGCATCGGTCTTAGCTCAACTACCTTGGCTTATTTCCACCATGGAAGCTTCGAACGTGCATGGGATATTGATCTTGGTAATGCAAAAATTAGTCAGTTGGTGAGCCGGCTTCGCAAAACTGCCACTAATCCAACTGAAATTATTCAAGATTACATTAGTAGTAAATTAGAGTACTTAACACCAGAATTGACCAAGAAAAAGCATACAGTAATGATGGTGCAAAATGCCCTCTCACTCAATAAATTATTTTTGCCAAATGATCAACAGATCGCTGAAGTGCCGCTGTACAAATTTCATGATGATTACCAAAAAATTTTATCGCCAGTGAAAGATGGCTTGATGAAAAATATGCAAATTGATGATCAGCAGTTTGAATTATTATTGCCAAATTATTTGGTAACAGCGCGAACAGTTCGCTTAATTCAACCAGCTGGCCTTTATGTAACTGATATTTCGACAATGGATGGGATTTCCCATGGAATTGGGGTTAATAATCTTAAAACGAGGCGGCAAATTAATGAAATGATCAGAACAGCTGCCGACAATATTTCTTCACGATATGGTGTTGATTCAGCGCACCGGGATTTTGTAACACGCTTTTCACTCCAACTTTTTGATCAATTACGCCCAATTCATCGTCTTGCTCAACATGAACGATTGTTATTAGAAATTGCTAGTAGAATTGATGATATTGGTAATTTTATTAATCAACGGGGGCACTATCGCCACTCTGCTTACATTATGGAGGCTAATCCCTTAATTGGCCTTTCAGATAAAGATAATCGGATTATTGCTGAAGTAGCAAGATATCATAGTGCAGAGTCTCCAGATATTAGTCAGGCTCATTACCGTCACCTTGATGATGAGATCCAAATGCCGGTAGCAAAATTAGCGGCTATTTTGCGATTGGTGGATGCATTAGATGATTCGCGGCTGCAAAAAATTTCAAGTATTAAATTGAAGCTGGTAGGAGATAGCCGCTTAATCATTAAAGCAACAGCTAATGACGACCTTGTTCTTGAAAAGTGGTCTTTTAGTAAAAAATCGCAACTATTTAAGGATGTATACGGAATTGAACCGGTCTTAACCGAGAGGAGCGATCAGTAAGATGTATAAGGAGTTTTATAAGCCGCAGAATTATGTTAATCGAGAATTGAGTTGGATTGACTTTAATGGACGAGTACTGGGAGAGGCAACTGATACTGCTAATCCTTTGTTAGAACGTGCTAACTTCTTGGGAATTACTCAAAGCAATGTTGATGAATTCTTTATGGTGCGCGTTGCATCGCTTCATAAGCTTGCTGCAGCCAACGTTACTACTACTGATGCATCTGGTCTAACTCCAGAAGAGCAGTTGGATGCAGTAAATGAAAAAGAACACCGGATGGTTAAACAACGGTATGAAGTTTACAAACAGCAAATCATCCCGGACCTTGCAAAAAATAATATTCATATTCTCCATGTTCCCAAGCTTGGCGAGAAGCAATATGAATTTATTCGTCGGTACTTTAATGATGAGTTGATGCCAGTTTTGACTCCCATGGCAGATGATGCCTCACGTCCTTTTCCTTTTATCTCCAATAATTCTTTAAATATTGCTGTTCAGTTGCGGCGTCAAATGGGTTCAACAAGTGAACCAGTTGCCGAGGAAATTCTAGAAGGAGATCAAGAGGTACATCGTCCGCAAATAGAACCACATGATGATCGTCAAGAAGCGGATATCAAATTTGCAACGGTCCGTGTTCCAGAAATTTATAAGCGGTTAGTTCGGTTACCAGGAGAAAATAGCTTCATTTTGATTGATGAAATCATTACTGAGTTTCTGAGCGCGCTTTTTCCAGGATACGAGATCTTAGCTACAGCGTCATATCGAGTTATGCGGGATATGGACTTAGATGTAGCTGAAGAAGATACGTCTGATTTGCTCCGGGCAGTCAAACGGCAATTGCGGGAACGAGAGCATGGACAGGTGATGCGCCTAGAAGTTCCTGCTTCAATCGATGAATGGTTAAAGGATCAGTTAATTGATAATCTGCATGTAAGTGAACGGTCACTGTATGAAGTAGACGGTCCCGTCGATTTAACTTTCTTGAAAAAATTATCGGGGATGGTTAATGGTCATGATGACTTGCGCTATCCATCGTATAAGCCTTACCTTAACCCAGCGTTAGATATGGACCATAATATTTTTTCTTCAATTCGTCAAAAGGACTACTTAATGCAGCATCCTTACGATAATTTTCAAGCCGTGGTTAACTTTATTCATCAAGCAGCCATTGACCCAGATGTTTTAGCAATTAAGATGACTCTTTATCGGGTCTCTGGTAATTCACCGATTATTAAGTACCTTGGAATGGCAGCTCAACAGGGTAAGCAAGTAACAGTTTTAGTTGAAGTTAAAGCGCGGTTTGATGAACAAAATAACGTTCGATGGGCACAACGTCTTGAACAAATGGGTTGCCACGTTATTTATGGTTTAGTTGGTCTTAAAACGCACTGTAAAGTTGCTTTGGTTATCCGTCGTGATGAAGATGGGCTTCGGCGTTATATGCACTTAGGAACTGGTAACTATAATGATGTAACAGCTCATTTTTATACCGATATGGGATTATTTACTTGTGACCATGAGCTGGGTATCGATATGACGAACCTGTTTAATATGCTGTCAGGATTTGCTCGACCAGCTTATTTCAATGAATTACGGGTATCTCCTGATGGGATCCGGACATTTATTAATGCCAAAATTGATGAGCAGATTGAAAATGCCAAAAATGGTAATCCAGCGTTAATTCGGATGAAGATGAATTCCTTATCGGACAAGCAAATTATTGCTCGCCTATACGCTGCTGCTGCTAGTGGAGTTAAGGTTGAGTTATTAATTCGGGGCATTACCTGTTTAAGGAACGATCTGCCAGAACTGCATGGGAATATTGAGGTTCATTCTATTATTGGACGTTTCCTTGAGCACTCCCGGATCTACTACTTTAAGAGTAATGGACATGAGGAAGTTTATCTTGCAAGTGCCGATATGATGACTAGAAATCTTAATCGGCGGGTTGAAGAATTGTATCCCGTTACCCAACCAGACACAAAAGCTCATGCAATTCACATTTTTGATGTTATGTGGAAAGATAATGTCAAGGCTCGACGGTTGGTAGGAGATCATTATGAACGGATTGATCGTGGGGATGCCGCACCATTCAGCTCACAAGAATACTTTGTCAAACAAGCAATGAAATTGAATGCGCGTGAGAAAAAGGAGAAAAAAGCAAAGAAACATTTCTCTTCTGTTTTTGAAACTTTAACTCGCCATGTTCCCAACCTTCATTTAGATGAGCGAAAGGATGAGTAATTTATGAGCAATGAGCAGTACCTTGCAATTCTTGATCTAGGTTCGAATTCAGTTCGGCTTAAAATAACAAAAATTCAAGATAACGGGAGCTTTGAAACGGTTCAATACGAAAAAAGATATGTTCGCCTCGCTTCTAATATGGGGCCCGAAAAAATGCTGAAGTCAGCTCCTATAAAGCGGACTATTGATGCCTTAAAAGAATTTAGGACAATTTGTGATCGATATCGGAATAAGAAACTGACAATTATTGCGGTGGCGACTGCTGCAGTTCGTCAAGCACAAAATCAACTGCAATTTCTTGAAAAGGTTCAGCGAGAAACTGGTTTTGAAATTCATGTAATTAGTGGGGAACGAGAAGCATATCTTGACTATGTTGGTGTTAACCAGACTCTTCCAATTGATAAGGGAATAATTGTTGATACTGGAGGAGCAAGTATGGAATTAATCTCGGTGAATAATGGTGAGGCAGAAGAAGTGATTAGTATTCCGATCGGTTCAGTTAGCATTTCGCAAACCTACCACCTTGAAGATCAAATTAATCCAGCTGATTTATTTGATGCCATGATTAAAATTGATGAAGTTCTTTCTCAACAATTATGGCTGAATCGAATGCGAGGAACAAAAATTGTGGCACTTGGGGGATGTAACCGTGCATTAGCAAAGGTATATCGGTGGCAACAAGCTCTTAATCCTGATGAGATCAGACCAGTTCATGGACTAACGATGCGTTCAGAAGAAGCCTTTTTGATTATGCGTCAACTATTAGATGTAGATCGCCAGACGCGGGCAGGGATCCGTGGAATTACGAAGGTGCGAGCAGATGTAATTGTTGGAGGGCTTCTTCCTCTCATCTCTCTTGTCCGGCAATTATCAATTAATGAGATTTGCTTTAGCAATAGTGGATTAAGAGAAGGATTATTATTTAAGTACCTTGAACAGCAAATTAATTTTGATCAATTGAAATCTTCGCTATAAAATTATTTGCTAAAATTTTTACTTATTTTTACTAAATTTTACTGATTAGAAACAGTAAAATTGTGCTACAATCACTATGAAAGCTTTAGTTGGATCAAGGAGGAAACAAGATGTCAATTTTAGTTGCTGGTGGTGCCGGATATATCGGTTCCCATATGGTAAAAGATCTTATTGAAAATGGTGAAGATGTAGTAGTTGCTGATAACTTATCAACGGGTCACCGGGATGCGATTAATCCCAAGGCTAAGTTTTACGAAGGCGATATTCGTGATCGTCAATTCTTAGATAAGATTTTTGACAATGAAGATATTACTGCAGTTGTTCACTTTGCTGCTTTCTCAATTGTCCCTGAATCAATGAGTAAGCCATTGAAGTACTTTGATAACAATACTGGTGGAATGATTACTTTGCTTGAAGCAATGCATGATCATGATATTAAGTATATTGTCTTCAGTTCAACCGCTGCTACTTATGGGGTTCCAGAACACATGCCAATTAAGGAAACGGACCCACAAAAGCCAATTAACCCATATGGCTTGAGTAAGTTAATGATGGAAGAAATGATGTCTTGGGCTGATAAAGCTTACGGTATTAAGTTTGTTGCCCTTCGTTACTTTAATGTTGCCGGGGCTGCTCCTGATGGTACGATCGGTGAAGATCACGGTCCAGAAACGCACTTAGTTCCAATTATTCTTCAGGTTGCACAAGGAAAACGGGATGAATTGAGTATCTTTGGGGATGACTACAACACACCAGATGGTACCAATGTTCGTGACTATGTCCATGTTATGGATTTAGCAGATGCTCATATTCTTGCTATTAAGTACCTTCAAGAAGGTAACAAGAGTAATGCCTTTAACCTTGGTTCATCCACTGGCTTCTCTAACAAGCAAATGCTAGAAGCAGCCCGTGAAGTTACGGGTAAACCTATTCCAGCTAAAATGGCACCACGCCGTCCAGGAGATCCAGATTCATTAGTTGCTGCTAGTGATAAGGCGCGTAATATTCTTGGATGGAGTCCTAAGTATGATGATGTTCACGACATTATTGCAACTGCTTGGAAGTGGCATTCAACTCATCCAAAGGGTTATGATGATCGCGACTAATAATCGGTTTTAAAATAACAAACAGGCTCTCAGTAAAACTTTTGCTAGGGCCTGTTTTGTCGTAAATAAACAAAAGAAATTAAAAGGGAAGTCAAAGCTGATCCAGTGTGATAAGATGTAAGATGATTGAAAGGATTGATAAAAGATGAAGATTCTAGCCATCGATACATCCAACCACCCAATGAGCGTAGCGTTGGTTGAAGATGAGCAATTGTTGGCAACAACGACCCTTAATATGGTTCGCAATCATAGTATTTATTTAATGCCGGCAATTAGTAAGTTATTTGAGTTAGTTCAGTGGCAGCCAACAGATATTGATCGGGTAGTGGTTGCACAGGGACCAGGATCTTATACGGGAGTACGAATTGCAGTTACAACAGCTAAAGTATTGGCTGATACAGAAAAGGTTGATTTAGTTGGAGTATCAAGTTTAGCAGTATTAGCACGTAATGTAGTTCCAACATCATCAGCAATTATTGTTCCTTTCTTTGATGCACGACGAGGAAATGTATTTGCTGGTGCTTACCAGTGGGAAAATGGCGAATTAGTAAATAAAATAGAAGATCAACATCTAGGGATTGATGTTTTGCTGGAACAACTTGCAAAATTAGATCAACAAGTTGTTTTAGTGGGTCATATGACTGATAAAATTCAAGCCAAATATGATCAATTACCAGCTAATGTGACCCTTTTACCACGACCTTATAGCATTCCGTCAACCTATCAATTAGCTCTTGCAGGTAAAACAGAGGAACCGGTTAAAGAGATTGATACTTTTGTCCCACATTATTTACGGATTACTGAAGCAGAGGCTAATTGGCAAAAACTTCATCCTGGAGAAAAAAGAAAGAATTATGTTCGAGAAGTTTAAAGAATGGTTTGTTAATACAACTAATCCTGCTAAACGACCGACCCTTGATTTTCCGCGACGAATAGTAATGATATCCGGACATCAATATGTGGTCCGGATAGCAAAAGAGCAAGATATTCAAACTTTAGTCGAAATTGAAGAAAGAATCTACGGAAAAGCACCATGGAGTTATGCTGCTTTTCGCATTGAACTACAACGGCCGTGTGATCGACTATATTTAGTTATTGAGGATGATCAGCAGATTGTTGGCTTTATGGGAACAGCCATTGATTGGTATCATTATGATTTGCATATTACAAATATTGGCATTACACCAAGTTACCAAAATAAGGGGATTGGAACGTACCTTATTTCAACTGCCAAAAACTATGCTCGGCACTTAAAATTGCATTCGCTGAGTTTAGAAGTACGAGTACACAATGTATCAGCGCGGCGTTTATATGAAAGTTTAGGCTTTCGCAATCAGCATATTAAACCCCGTTATTACTTAGACAATCACGAAGATGCCGTTGATATGCAAGCAAACTTACTTAGGTAGAGGAGAAAATATTTTATTATGACAGAACGCACATTAACCTTAGCGTTTGAATCAAGCTGTGATGAAACAAGTGTTGCTGTAATTGAAAATGGAACTAAAATTCTTTCCAATATTGTTGCAACGCAAATTGATAGCCATCAGCGTTTTGGTGGAGTAGTACCAGAAGTAGCTAGTCGCCATCATATTGAACAAATTACTAAATGTACAAATGAAGCTTTAGCGCAAGCGGATGTAGACTATGATGACCTAGATGCTGTTGCAGTAACATACGGTCCAGGATTAGTCGGGTCATTATTAATTGGTGTAACAGCAGCGAAGGCTATTGCATGGGCCCATAATCTTCCGTTAGTGCCGGTAAACCACATGGCTGGTCATATCTATGCCGCACGCTATGTTGGAGAATTCAAATATCCACAAATGGCATTGTTGGTTTCTGGGGGACATACGGAATTAGTTTATATGCCATCTGAACATGAATACGAAATTATCGGTGAAACACGTGATGATGCTGCCGGTGAAGCCTATGATAAAATCGGTCGTGTATTAGGGGTCAATTACCCGGCAGGAAAAACGATTGACGAATGGGCGGCTAAGGGGAAAGATACTTTTAATTTTCCACGAGCAATGGAAAAAGAAGATAATTATGACTTTAGCTTTAGTGGGTTGAAGAGTGCTTTCATCAATACTGTTCATAACGCAGACCAACGTGGGGAAAAATTAGATAAATATGATCTTGCAGCCAGTTTCCAACAAAGTGTTATCGACGTGCTTGCTGAAAAAACAATGCGTGCATTGGATGATTACCCAGTAAAGCAACTGATTTTAGCTGGTGGGGTCGCTGCAAATCATGGTCTCCGTGCTCGTTTAGACCATGACATGAAGGAATTTCATCCTGATGTACCTATGCTGCAAGCACCGTTGAAATTATGTGGTGATAATGCTGCAATGATTGGGGCCGCTGGTTATGTTAACTACAAACATGGCGATCGAGCAGGTCTAGATTTGAATGCAGTACCAGGATTGATGTTTAATCGTATTCAGAATAAATAATTATCAACACAACTCCCATAAGCAATAATGGCCTCCAGCGTCCGGTTTTTTACCGAGCACTGGAGGCCATTATTATACTGTGTTGTATGGACTTAACCACAGCCCTTTTTGCGTTTTTTATGCTTCACCATTTGCTTTGTCAACGGCATCCATCACGGCGTAACGGAACCCATTTTTTTCCAGTGCTTCCACGCCCTTGATCGTCGTACCTGCTGGTGATGTTACTTGATCACGTAACAATGCCGGAGCAAGCTTGCTATCATAAGCAAGTGTTCCCGTACCCTTTACCATACTGGCGATGACTTCATAGGCGGTTTGGCGATCGAGGCCATGCTTAACAGCGGCATCGCTCATTGCGTCCATCATCACATCAACAAATGCAGGACCACAACCGCCGATAACACCAATTATATCTAGTTGTTGTTCTGGGACTTCGATGACATCGCCAAGACTATCTAAAACAGTCATTACTTTTGAAATTGATTCAGCGGAAATTCCGGTTGGTAAGGCAAGACCAATTGTACCAGCATTAACTTCAACTGGTGTGTTGGGAATAATATTAACAATTTCTTTATTAGGAAGAACTTTTGCTAAGGCTTCGTGAGTAATTCCAGCAGCGGCAGAGATAAAAATAGTGTGATCGTTAAGGACAGCTAATTCTTTAGCGACTGCGGTTGTAATAGGAGCAGGAGTAGTCAAAATTACGATATCGGGTGTAAGGTTAACCACTGCACTATTTGTATTAACGAGTTCAAACCTGAGTTTCTCAGCAAGACTAGTAACACGTGGATTAACAGGATTCATTGCACTGAGAGTAAAATTCTGCGTATGATTTAATCCTTTCATAATTGCGGTCCCCATATTTCCAACACCAATAATTGTAATTTTCATCTAAAAAACCTCCTAAATTATTTCCGGATTTGCCCATTACCGATAATTTCATACTTAAGTGTTGTTAATTGTTGTAACCCCATTGGTCCCCGGGCGTGAAGCTTTTGAGTACTGATACCAATTTCAGCGCCAAAGCCAAATTCTCCCCCATCAGTAAACCGGGTGGAGGCATTAACATAAACACAAGCAGAATTAATAGCTTGTTGGAAGTAACGTCCCCGAGTAATGTTGTTTGTAATAATTGATTCTGAATGATGAGTACTGTAGTGGTTAATATGGCTAATTGCATCATCAAGGGAATCAACAATTTTTACGGCCATAATTAAATCGTTGTATTCTGTCTCCCAGTCTTCCTCAGCAACGGGATGGATAGTTGATACTAGTTGGCAAGCCATTTCGTCACCGCGTAATTGGACTCCATGTTCCATTAAAGCTTTGGCGATAACAGGAAGAAATTCAGCGGCAATATCGCGGTGGATAAGTAATTTTTCAGCGGCATTGCATACAGAAGGTCGTTGTACTTTTGCATTCACAGTAATATTGGTTGCCATTGCTAAGTCGGCATCCTTATCAATATAAATGTGGCAATTACCTGCACCGGTTTCGATAACTGGGACCGTAGCTGTTGTTACAACCCGCTGAATAAGAGCACGGCCGCCTCGTGGAATCAAGACATCAATGTAATCAGTAAGATTCATCATTTCATCAGCAATTGCATGACTAGTATCGGTAATAAGCTGGACAGCATCGACCGGTAAATTTTGACTTTGCAACGATTCGCGAAGAATTTTTACTAAGGCAGTATTAGTCTGGATAGCTTCTTTTCCACCCCGTAAAATAACTGCATTGCCACTCTTAAATGTGAGGCCGGTCGCGTCTACAGTTACGTTTGGCCGTGCTTCAAAGATAATGCCAATTACCCCTAATGGTACGCGTCGTTGAAGAATTTGCAACCCATCCTTAGTAATCCATCCCTTATCGATTTGGGAAGTGGGATCGCTCAAGTCGGCGATTTTCCGGAGACCATTAGCCATGTCCTCAATGCGTTCGGAATTGACCATTAACCGATCCGTAAATTTAGTTGGCATCTGGGTAGCAGCGGCCAAATCTTGTTGGTTTGCAGCGATAATTTGGTTTTTGTTTTTGATTAAATCATTTGCCAATTGAAGCAGTGTCTTATTTTTGGTGGCAGTATTCATTAAAGCTAGTTTGCTGGCAGCAATTTGAGCTCTTTGTCCAATTGCAATTAAATCTTGGTTCATTATCATCACTCCTATTTTCCAAAATGAGTACCAATAGTATGACCATCAAAAATATCAAAAAGAATTTTAGGATCACGACCATTGCATAAAATCATTTGTTTGCCTGCTTGCATCATTGTGGCAGCTGCCCGTAATTTAGTTACCATTCCGCCTGTTCCAAACCTAGTACTGCTACCGCTTGCGGCGTTCTCTATTTCTGGCGTTAGGACTGGCACTTCTTTAATTATTTGCGCCTCAGGAAATTTATGCGGGTCTTTGTCGTAAAGGGCATCGATATCCGAAAGAATAATTAGTTCGTCAGCATCAATGGCAATAGCGACCTGGGAAGAGAGTTCATCATTATCACTGAAGGTAGTGTAATGGTCAAGCTCATCAACTGACACGGGGTCGTTTTCATTAACGATCGGAATCACATTTTGCTGAAGTAAAGTATTAATTGTATTAAGCGTATGTTGGCGACTAATAGGATAAGTGAGCACATCGCGGGTAAGGAGAAGCTGAGCGACGTGCGTTTGATAGTCTAAAAAGCGTTGCGAATAAATCCGCATTAAAGCAGCCTGACCAATAGATGCTAGAGCTTGCTGCTGTTCTATTTCGGCGGGGCGATCCGTTAATCCTAAACTCGCGAGTCCAACGCCAATGGCTCCCGAAGAAACAAGAATAAGCTGATATCCCTGATTATTTAATGTAGCGAGAACAAATGAGAGTTGGTCGATTGTTCGCAAATTAATTTTTCCATTGGGGAGCACAAGGCTACTCGTCCCAATCTTAACAACTACTTTTTGTATTTTATGAGTCATAGGGAATCCTTTCAGAAAACAAAAAGCGCCCTTAACCGAGACACCAATTATGGCGGTACCATTCTCGTTTAAAGACGCGCTTTACACTTTTAAATTATTTTATTATTAGAATATATTAAAGTTGTAGCAGGGCTTCGGTACTGGCGATAGCTTGCAGTCGATGGCTATCGTTCCTGGACTGACCTACTTTTATCTACAATTAAAATTTTAATTGGAAGACTAAGCTTTTGTCAAGACTAATTATTTTTGAGATTTAATTAAAAATATTGACAAATGATTAGAAATAAATTAGAATGCGAACAACAATTAAATATTAGTCGTTTAAGAAGAGTAAAAGCAATGTAGTATTAAGAGAGTTTTCGGGTGGTGGAAGAAAATTACAAATTGCTTTGAAGATGGTCTTAAAAAAAATACAACAAGCGTGAGGGAAAACTAAGCACTTGTCGGTTGATATCCGTTATCAAGTATCGAAGTTTATGATGAACTTCCTGAGGCTATCCATGTGAGTGGATAGTAAATTAAGGTGGCACCGCGAAAATACTCGTCCTTATTAAGTTAAGGATGGGTATTTTTTTATGGAGGTGAAAGTGATGAGACGCAAAATTGCATTAGCTCAACTTGATATTCAATTAGGAAATCTTGTCGAAAATTATCAAAAAGCTAAACAAGCAATTGAAGAAGCTGCTAATAACCATGCAGACATCGTTGTTTTACCAGAGATGTGGAATACTGGTTATGCTTTAGGCCAATTATCGGTACTAGCAGACGAAAATGGTCAAAAGACGCAACAATTCCTTAGTAAGTTAGCGCTAGAAAATCAAATTAACATTGTCGGTGGTTCAGTAGCGGTGAGACGTGGACAATCTTTTTTTAATACAACTTATGTCTGTGATCAAAAGGGAAATCTAATTAGTAGTTACGATAAAGTGCATTTATTTGGACTCATGAATGAAGATCAATATTTAGAAGCTGGGCAAAAAGAAAATCATTTTAAATTAGCTGAGATTCCTAGTGCAAGTTTTATTTGTTATGATTTGCGTTTCCCTGAATGGATTAGAACAGTTGCTCGTTATGGAACTGATATCTTATATTTTCCGGCAGAATGGCCAAGTAAACGGATCAAGCAGTGGAAAATAATGCTACAGTCGCGGGCAATAGAAAATCAAGCCTTTGTGGTCGCAGTCAATCGTGTTGGGACGGATTTAGAGAATAGTTTTAATGGCCATTCATTAGTAATTAATCCACTTGGACAGGTTATCCATGATGCAGGCGAAATTGAACAAGTAAGTTATGCAGAAATTGACCTAGCACAGTTAGCGCAGGTTCGAGGGCCAATTCCGGTGTTTAAGGATCGTCGCCCAAATCTTTATCACTAAAAAGGGGATGGAAAAGATGAATTTTGAACAATCTAAATTATTAGACACTTTACCGAAACAATTTTTTGCCAATTTGGTCGCCAAGGTTAATGAAAAAATAAGTGAAGGGGTCGATGTTATCAACCTCGGCCAAGGAAATCCTGATAAGCCAACGCCAGATTATGTTGTTAAGAGTGCACAAAAATGGGTAACAGATCCGCAAACTCATAAGTATTCGCCATTTCGGGGCTTACCAGCGTTTAAGGAAGCGGCAGCAAAATTTTATTCTGAAAAATATGGAGCTGATTTTGATCCAGAAAAAGAAGTCGCCATTTTGGGTGGTTCCAAGATTGGGCTTGTAGAATTGCCATGGGCATTGATGAATCCCGGCGACACTTTTCTGCTTCCTGATCCAGGCTATCCAGATTACTTATCAGGAGCAGCATTGGGAGAAGTTAATTTTGAAACAGTACCATTATTAGCAGAAAATAATTTCTTACCAGATTTAGAGGCAATTCCTGAAGAGGTGGCTCAACGTGCTAAATTCTTCTATCTTAACTATCCTAATAATCCAACGGGGGCTGTAGCTACTCCCGAGTTTTATCGAGAACTCGTTGCGTGGGCCAAGAAGTATCACGTGGGTATTATTAGTGATTTTGCCTATGGCGCAATTGGCTTTGATGGTCAAGCGCCAGTTAGTTTTATGGAAACACCAGGCGCTAAAGATGTGGGAATTGAATTTTATACCTTTTCTAAGACGTTCAATATGGCAGGCTGGCGAATCGCATTTGCAGTTGGTAATGCAGATATTATTGAAGCCTTAAACTTAATTCAAGACCATTTATTTGTTAGCCTTTTTCCCGCCTTACAGGAAGCTGCTATTGATGCCTTGACGCTACCACAGCGTGATGAGGCAATTACAGAAATCGTTGGTCGTTATGAAGAAAGACGGAATGCCTTTATTAATGCGGCGGAAAAAATTGGCTGGCATGCCATTGCTCCCCAGGGTACCTTTTATGCTTGGATGCCGGTTCCAAAGGGTTATACCAGTGAAAGCTTTGCAGACTTATTATTGGACAAAGCTGGCGTGGCAGTAGCACCCGGCAATGGCTTTGGCAAACATGGTGAAGGTTATGTGCGGATTGGCCTTTTGATTGAACCAGCACGATTAACGGAAGCCGTTAAGCGGATTGCTAAACTGAATTTATTTAATTAAGGAGGAAAAGATTATGGCTTTGAAATATACGGTTTTAGGTGCAGGGGCAATGGGACTACGATTTGGCGTATTGCTTCAAGAACTGGCTGGCGCTAAGGTTGATTTTGTTGATAACTGGGCTCCCCAAGTTGAAACTATTAAACAACAGGGTGGGGTTTACGTTTCTCGGGACCATGAAAATCGTCACCTTGTCCCGATTAATATTTATTCACCAGAAGAATATGATGGTGATCCAGATGTGTTTATCGTTTTTGCTAAGCAGATGACGCTCAGTGATTTGTTACAACGCAGTGCTCATTTCTTCCATCCTGACCATCAATATGTCTTTTCGGGAATGAATGGCATGGGACATATTGAAAAAATTAACCACTATTTTCCTAAAGAACATGTCGTAGCCGGTACTTGTTTAATCGGGACGGTTCTTAATAAGGCGGGGGATGTGGACTTTATTGGTAAACCTGGTGCTGGTTCGATCAACCTAGCTCCCCAAGTCGGCGAACCAGATGAGCGGGTAAAACAAATTGTTGAGGACTTTACCACGGCGAATATTAATCCCCATCTTAATGATAATTTTTATGGGACCCTCCTAACAAAAGTAGTCTTCAATTCTGTTATTAATACGATCTGCACGCTTTTTGAGATTCAAATGGGGCAATTTATTGATTATGATGGTGCAGAAAAGCTTGGTAAGCAGCTAATTAATGAAGCATTCGATGTTGCAGAACGGGCTGGCATCCAGCTCTTAAGTACCCGTGAAGAGGAGTGGCAAACAATAAAGTATGTCAGTGAAGTTACCAATCCGCTTCATTACCCATCAATGTACCAAGATATGAGTAAAAATCGACCAACAGAAGTCGATTACATTAATGGGTACATTTATGACCTAGGTAAGAAGTATAACTATGAGGCATCAACTCATGACTTTTTACGTAATTTGGTTCATCTGGCAGAGAATACGCGTAAATTTCGACAAAACTAAAAGAAGAAGCGGAAAGGTCCGCTTCTTCTTTTAGTTTTCTTGATCAAATTCTTCCAGTTTTTCTGCTGCTTCTGTCCATGCAAGTTCAACTTCTTCAGATTTAGCTGACAGTTCATCAAGTTTTTTCTGGAGATCGGTTAATTTTCCAATATCCGTAGCAATCTCTGGCTGGCTCATTTGTTCTTGAATTGCAGTTTGCTTTTTTTCTAATTCTGCCATCTGTTGTTCAAGCTCATCAACTTGTCGCTGGATTTTGCGCCGAGCACGCTGCTGTTCTTTGCTTTGCTGATAAGATTGCTTGCCAGCTGGTGCTTTAGCAGTATTGTTGGGATTAGGTGAAGTGGTTTCAGGTGAACTTTCTTTTTCCTTAGCAATTAGGTAGTCATCATAATTGCCTTCGTAATGTTTAATTCCATCATGTTCCATTGCTAAGATATCGGTTGCAACCTGATTAATAAAGTAACGGTCGTGAGAAATAAAGAGAACAGTTCCGCTAAATTCGTTAATTGCATTTTCAAGAACTTCGCGACTATCAATATCTAAGTGGTTAGTAGGTTCATCAAGGATAAGAAAATTAATCGGTTTAAATGAGAGTTTAGTTAACTCCAATCGTGCCTTTTCACCACCAGATAGGTCATGAACGACTTTATAAACATCATCACCAACGAATAAGAAACTACCTAATAATGAACGAATATCTTTTTCAGGTACTTCTGGATGGTCATCCCATACTTCTTCTAAAACTGTTTTATTTGGATGTAATTGTTGCTGTTCCTGGTCGTAGTAACCGATATCGAGGTTAGCACCGAGTTTAATTGTTCCACTAATTAACGGAATTTTATGGAGAATAGATTTAAGTAAAGTTGACTTTCCGATTCCATTTGGTCCGATAATCCCAACGCGCTGTGGCTTGCGGACATTAAATGAAAGCGGCCCAGCAAGGATCTGTTCATCGTAGCCAACTTTTGCCTGCTCTACATCAAGAACTTCATTTCCACTATCTTTTTCAGAATGGAATTGGAAATGAATTGATTTATCATCAGTTTCTGGACGCTCAAGCCGCTCCATTTTTTCTAATTGCTTTCGTCGCGCCTGAGCACGTTTAGTTGTTGAAGCGCGAACAATATTTCGATTAACAAAGTCTTCTAACTTGGCAATCTTTTTTTGTTGTTGGTCATAGTGTTTCCACTCTGCTTGTAATCGTTCTTGCTTGTGTTTAACAAATTGCGTGTAGTTACCAGTATAGTGGGTGAGCGTTTTATTATCGAGATCATAAACATCGCTGACAACCCGATCTAAGAAGTAACGGTCGTGAGAGACGATAAGCAATGCGCCTTGATAACTTTTAAGATAATCTTCTAACCATGAAAGAACGTTCATGTCAAGGTGGTTAGTCGGTTCATCTAGAATCAAAAGTCCAGGTGCTTGCAGAAGAATCTTTGCTAAGGCGAGTTTAGTTTTTTGCCCTCCTGAAAGGGAATTAATTGGCGTATCATAACTATCTTCGCCAAAGCCAAATCCATGTAAAATTCCCCGCATCCGTGATTCGTATTCAAAACCACCCTGCTTTTTAAAGGCAGTTTGTAAATTATCGTATGTTGAAAGAATTTGTTGATAATTACTAGCGGCACTGTCGAGGTCGGCTAGTTGCTGTTCAAGATCATGAATTTGTGTTTCCAGTTTGTGGAGAGGAGCAAAAACGGTATCTAATTCAGTCCAAATGCTATTTTGACTATCGAGTCCTTGATTCTGAGCCAAATAACCAATTGTCAAATCTTTAACCTTCGTAATTGTTCCTTCATCTGGTTCGGTGATTCCAGCGATCATTTTTAACAAGGTCGTCTTACCAGCACCGTTACGCCCAACAAGCGCAGTACGGCCATGCTCTTGGATTTGCATGTTCATATTGTGAAATAAAACGTCCGCGCCAAATCGACGCACAACGTCATTTGTCTGTAAAAGTAACATATTGAAACCTCATTTAATTCGTTATTTAATATGGTTTTATTTTAGCAGATTTTTAATTTTAAATAAAAAGTTGAAAATATTTTTGTATTTTAGTTCACAAAAAAGGGTTTAATTGCTAGAATATACTCAGACTTAAATTTCACAAAGTAAAGATTAGTAACATTATCCTTATCAAAAACTTAGTAATTAGTTGGCAAACTAGGTTGAGAAGGGCTTATTTTAGGAGGAACAAAAGTAGAATGGCTAATAAAAAGATTCCACGCGCGACTGCGAAACGGTTGCCAATATATTTCCGGTATTTAAATGTATTGAAAGACGCAAACAAGCAACGGGTATCATCAACTGAACTTTCGGAGGCTGTGCAAGTTGATTCGGCAACGATTCGTCGTGACTTTTCATATTTTGGTGAATTAGGTAAGCGGGGATACGGTTATGACGTTGAAAGTCTATTAAAGTTTTTTAAAGGAATCTTGCACCAAGACTCATTAGTTAGTGTTGCCTTAGTCGGGGTTGGTAGTTTGGGAAGTGCCTTGTTAAACTTTAACTTCCACCAAGATACCAACTTACGGATCAGTGCGGCATTTGATACTAAACCAGAATATGCTAATACAGTCAAAAGTGGTATTCCAATTTACCCATCCGAGGATATGGTCAAGCAATTAAAAGAGCAACAGATTGACGTTGTTATTCTAACCGTTCCTGGAATCAAGGCCCAACATGTTGCAGACCAATTAGTTGAAGCTGGTGTGAAGGGAATTCTTAACTTTACTCCTGTTCGTTTATCTGTGCCTAAAAATGTTCAAGTTCAAAACATTGACTTAACAAACGAACTTCAAACATTGATTTACTTCATTAAAAATTATACTGAAGATTCAATTGAATAAATTAAGAGAGCATTGGTTTGATGAAAGCGTTCAACCAATGCTTTTTGTTTACTAAATTATTAATAAAAGTCATGGATTGTAGGTAGGATCCCTTAAGTTTTAAAAAATGGTCAAAAAAAGTCAAAGTGTTTTTGTTGCATTTTGAAGAGAACATGTTATATTTAAACATGTGATTAGCACTTGATGAACTTGAGTGCTAAAAATAAAATTTATTAACAAGATGGAGGGATTAACGTGTTAAAACCATTAGGAGATCGCGTTGTTCTAAAAGCTGAAACTGAAGAAGAAAAGACAGTTGGTGGAATTGTCCTTGCTTCCAATGTGAAGGAAAAGCCAACTACTGGAAAGGTTATTGCCGTTGGAGAAGGTCGTACTTTGGAAAACGGACAAAAGCTTGCTCCAGCTGTTAAGGAAGGCGATCGCGTATTATTTGATAAGTACGCAGGCAATGAAGTAGAATACGACGGTGAAAAGTTCTTAGTTGTTCATGCTAAAGACTTAGTAGCAATCGTTGAATAGTTAAATAAGCGAATTAAGAGCAGGAGACAGAAAGAATAAAATTCCTTCACCGTCTCTTTTAAATAAAGAATTTAATTTTGAGGTGACATAAATGGCAAAAGAAATTAAGTTTTCTGAAGATGCACGGAGCGCTATGCTCAGTGGTGTTGATAAATTAGCTGATACTGTTAAGACAACGATGGGTCCAAAGGGACGGAATGTTGTTTTGGAACAAAGCTATGGCACACCAACTATTACTAATGATGGTGTAACTATTGCTAAGAGCATTGAACTTGAAAACCAATTTGAAAATATGGGTGCAAAGTTAGTAGCCGAAGTTGCTTCAAAGACTAACGATATTGCCGGTGATGGTACTACAACTGCTACTGTTTTAACTCAAGCAATTGTTAATGCTGGTATGAAGAACGTTACCTCTGGTGCAAATCCAGTTGGTATTCGTCGTGGTATTGACAAGGCTACTGAAGTTGCTGTTGAAGCTTTGAAGAAGATGTCACACGATGTAAAGACAAAGGATGATATTGAACAAATTGCTTCTATTTCAGCCGCTAATCCAGAAGTTGGTAAGTTAATTGCTGATGCAATGGAAAAGGTTGGCCATGATGGTGTAATTACTATCGAAGATTCTCGTGGAGTTGACACTAGTGTTGACGTTGTTGAAGGAATGAGCTTTGACCGTGGTTACATGTCACAATACATGGTAACTGATAACGACAAGATGGAAGCAGACCTTGATAACCCATATATTTTGATTACTGACAAGAAGATTAGTAACATCCAAGACATTTTGCCATTACTTCAATCAGTTGTTCAAGAAGGCCGTGCTCTCTTGATCATTGCGGATGACATTACTGGTGAAGCATTACCAACCCTTGTATTGAACAAGATTCGTGGTACCTTTAATGTTGTTGCTGTTAAGGCTCCAGGCTTTGGTGACCGTCGTAAGGCTCAACTTCAAGATATTGCTGTTTTGACTGGGGGTACTGTTATTTCTGATGACCTTGGGATGAGTCTTAAGGACGCTACTGTTGATCAATTAGGTCAAGCCAACAAGGTTACAGTTACAAAGGATACTACTACTATCGTTGATGGTGCTGGTTCAAAGGAAGCTATCCAAGAACGTGTTGACCAAATTAAGCAAGAAATTGCTAAGTCAACTTCCGACTTTGACAAGGAAAAGCTTCAAGAACGTCTTGCAAAGCTTTCAGGTGGGGTTGCCGTTGTTAAGGTTGGTGCCGCAACTGAAACTGAATTGAAGGAAAAGAAGTACCGGATTGAAGATGCCTTGAACGCTACTCGTGCTGCTGTTCAAGAAGGATTTGTTCCTGGTGGTGGAACTGCTTTAATTAACGTAATTCCTGCTCTTGACAAGATTGAAGCCGATGGTGATGAATTAACTGGTATCAATATTGTTAAGGCTGCCCTTGAAGCACCAGTTCGTCAAATTGCTGAAAACGCTGGTGTTGAAGGCTCTGTTATTGTTAATGAATTAAAGAACGAAAAAGAAGGTATTGGTTACAACGCTGCAGATGGCAAGTTTGAAGATATGATCAAGGCTGGTATTGTTGACCCAACAATGGTTACCCGTTCTGCTCTTCAAAACGCTGCTTCTGTATCAGCATTGCTTCTTACTACTGAAGCAGTTGTTGCTGATAAGCCAGATCCAAATGCTAATAATCAAGGCCCTGCTGCTCCACAAGGCGGCATGGGCGGTATGATGTAATATCACCTGAATAAAATTTAATTTTGTGGGCAGAAAAGATTCTAATGTTTGATTTTCAAATATTAGGATCTTTTTTTTGTTAGAGAAAAATCAATGACGAAAAAATAAGCTATCGAATTGTTAAGCATCTCCCGTTTATACAGTAGAACAAGCAGGTAAGTATGTTCAAAAATACCGATTTGATCGCCCAGAAGAATTAGCTATGAAGAACAAGTGGGGCTGTTTTACCTTTTAACTTGGTTAATGATAAACAACATTAAGTTACCTTTATTATTGATGCTGATATCTTTAAGAATGAGGGGTTAATAGGTTGTCACTCAAACGATAATACTGCCACTGTAATTCTAGTCATAAAAGATTTGCTTCAAATAATAAAGCAGAATAGTAATCCAGTTAAGGCGATTCAACTATAAAGTTAATCTAAAAATCTTAAATTGTGGTAAAGTAAATTAGTATTAATTTTTAACCAAACTATAACTGAAAGGAACTAAGAAATGGAAAAAATGAAGTTCCAGAAGATAACGCTATTTTCTGGTGTAATGCTTGCCTTAAATTCCTTAATTGGTTCAGGATGGTTGTTTGGTGCCGGAACTGCTGCAAAGGTTGCGGGACCAGCTGCTATTTTGTCATGGATCTTGGGAGCAATAATCATTATTAGTATTGCCCTTACTTATGTTGAATTAGGCGCAATGTTTCCAGAAAGTGGAGGAATGAGTCGTTACGCTCAGTATAGCCACGGTCCGTTTTTAGGCTTTATTGCTGCATGGGCAAATTGGATTTCATTAATCACTTTAGTCCCAATGGAAGCAGTAGCCTCAGTTCAATATATGAGTTCGTGGCCGTGGGCATGGGCGAATTGGACCCACCACTTTATGAAAAACGGTAATATTACGACTCCGGGATTGTTAGTTGTATTTGGCTTCATGCTTGTTTTTACTTTGATCAATTTCTGGTCGGTAAAATTGATGACTCGCTTTACTAATTTAATATCAATTTTTAAAATTTTATTACCAACATTGACAATTGTGATGCTTATTGCGGCGGGTTTTCATCCTAGTAATTTTGGTCATAGCGTAACTACTTTTATGCCATATGGTAGTCGATCAATCTTTGAAGCAGCTGCTATTTCTGGAATTATTATGTCTTATGATGCCTTTCAAACGGTAATCAACATGGGGGGAGAAATGATTAATCCTCATAAAAATATCGTGCGAGGCGTATTGATTTCAATGATTATTACCGCTGTGATCTATGTCATGTTACAAGTTGCCTTTATTGGAGCAATTGATCCGAATTTATTAGCGCAAAAAGGATGGCATGGGATTAACTATACATCTCCATTTGCTGATATTGCGATCTTGCTGGGGATGAATTGGCTTGCAATTTTACTATATATGGATGCTTTTGTTTCACCATTTGGAACAGGGGTTGCGTTCGTGGCAACTGCTTCACGAGCATTGGCAGCAATGACTCATACCGGTCATTTGCCCCAATGGTTAGGACGGCTCGAACGGCGGTACATGATTCCGCGGTTTGCCATGGTCGTTGATCTAATTTTAGCGGTAGTAATGGTTAGCCTCTTTAGAAATTGGAGCTTGTTAGCCACTGTAATTACCGGTTCAACTTTAATTGCTTATCTTACTGGTCCCGTTACTGTGATGTCGCTTCGGAAAATGAATGCTAATTTAAAGCGGCCGTTTCATCCCCGTTTTATGTCCTGGTTGGCACCATTTGCATTTATCTTGACGAGCCTTTCAATTTATTGGACAATGTGGCCGACAACTGTTCAGGTGATTGGAGTTATCTTATTAGGCTTACCAATCTATCTTTATTATGAAGTTAAATATCGTCACGCATCAGGGCTACGTGACTTACGCAATAGTTATTGGATGCTGGCTTATCTTGTTTTTATCTCAATAGTTTCTTACATTGGAAGTGAAGGATTTGGCGGCAAGGACTGGTTGAAGTACCCATGGGATTTTGTTGTTATCATCATCTGCTCGCTAGGATTTTATCGGTGGGCTGTGGCTAGCCGGATGAAAAAAATCGATCCTGCGGCAGAAAAGGTTAATGCTAAGGTAAAGATGCCAGAAAAAGATCAATAGATATATTTGTAGGTTGCAAAATTAAAGAATAAATTGTAGTATTGTCACCTACTTAAAAAGTGTAAAAATCAAAGGAGAAATAGTATGTGGCGCTATTTGAAACGTGTTTTAATCGGGAAACCGTTAAAAACCCTTGATGAAGGGCAAACACACTTAACTAAATTTAAAGCATTAGCCATGCTTTCTTCTGACGCAATATCGTCAGTAGCATATGGACCAGAGCAAATTACAACTGTTCTGGTAACTTTATCCGCAGCAGCAATTTGGTATTCAATTCCGATTGCGGCAGTTGTGTTGGTCCTTTTGTTAGCTATCACGTTATCATACCAGCAAATCATTCATGCCTATCCTAGTGGTGGTGGTGCTTATGTCGTTGCCACGCGGAATTGGGGGAGTAATGGGGGATTATTTGCTGGAGGATCATTACTAGTTGACTATATGTTAACGGTGGCTGTTTCAACGACATCTGGAGTTGAAGCGATTACTTCTGCAGTCCCTGCTTTATATAAATTTTCAATTCCAATCGGGATCGTTATTGTTCTTTTAATTATGTTTATGAATTTACGGGGAATGAGTGAAAGTGCAAACTTCCTCACAATTCCGGTATATTTCTTTGTTATTATGATGATTGCGATGGTAGTGTGGGGTGGCTATAATATTGCCACTGGTCATATTCATTACCAGGCAATTGTTGATTATGGAACACCGGTATCGGGAATGTCATTTGTTATACTTATTCGGGCATTCTCGGCTGGTTCGTCATCCTTAACTGGGGTAGAAGCCGTAAGTAATGCTGTTCCTAACTTTAATAAGCCTAAGGAAAAGAATGCTTCAACTACTCTGGCAATTATGAGTGCTATTTTGGCGTTCTTCTTTATTGCCGTTATCTTCTTTAGCTTTTATCTGGGGGTAGTTCCTAATTCACGGACAACAATTCTCTCCCAAATGGCAGCACAAATCTTTGGGGGGCATGGGTTAGGTTTTTACCTGTTGCAACTTTCAACTGCAATGATTTTAGCAGTCGCTGCTAATACTGGTTTCTCAGCCTTTCCAATTCTTGCTTTTAATATGGCAAAAGATAAATATATGCCGCACGCGTTCATGGATCGCGGTGATCGGTTAGGTTACTCCAACGGAATTATTTCATTGGCGATTGGAGCAATTATTTTGATCTTGATCTTTCATGGTCAGACTAATATGTTAATTCCGCTTTATGCAGTGGGGGTATTTGTTCCATTTACTTTATCGCAATCTGGGATGATTATTCACTGGTTTAGAGAACGGGAAGGTTTTTGGTTAGGGAAAGCCTTTATTAACCTAGTCGGGGCCTTGATTTCATTTATCCTTGTTATTTGTTTGTTCTGGCAACACTTTGCAAATGTTTGGCCATACTTAATTATCATGCCGCTGCTTTTATGGATGTTCCATTCGATTCACCGGCACTATGTAAAAGTAGCTGCTCAATTGCGGGTTGCTGAAAAGACGAAAGTTCAATTACATGATTATGATGGAGCAACGGTGATCGTTTTAGTTGGTAATATAACCCGGGTGACGCGTGGTGCAATTAATTACGCTCGGTCAATTGGTGATTATGTCATTGCCATGCACGTTTCATTTGATGAGAATCCAGGAAAAGAGCATAAAACGGCAAATGAATTTAAAGCTGAATATCCAGATGTCCGTTTTGTTGATATTCACTCTTCGTACCGTTCAATTGCTAAACCAACGTTACGGTTCGTTGATGTAATTGCAAAGCGAGCAGAAGCAAGAAATTATTCGACGACTGTTCTTGTTCCGCAATTTATTCCTAAACATCCATGGCAATTGGCCTTGCATAATCAGACTAGTGTTCGTTTACGGGCGTTATTGAATTCCCGAGAGAACATTATTGTTGCTAGCTATAACTACCACCTTCAAGAATAGTTTAATTAGAGAGAAAGTATTGATTTAATGAATAAAAAGCAACTATTATGGGGACTTTTGTTTGCAATTGGCCTTTTTATGGCAGCAAGTTACACTATTGATAATCGTGGTTTTCATTCTGGGATATACGGTATCATTGGCTGTGCGTTGATCTTAATTGCGTATGCAGGAATGAATTGGGAAAAACTGCAATCAAAAGATCAACATACGAGAAAAATTTTAGTGCTTTTAAGCAGTATTTTAGGAATTATCATTGTCCTTGATATTGCTGAGATAATTTTAGGATAATTAAATAAGGTTTATTAAAGAGATTAGGTTAATACAATCCTAGTCTCTTTTTTTGTATTGATTAATAGGATAAATAACACTATAATTTTGTTAGTTAACTAACGAAAAGGAGAAATAAGAATGTTAATAGGTCGCTTAGTAAAACAAGCTAACAATGCGATGAATCAAGAAATGAATACATTTGCGCAGCGGTATGGATTGACAGGAATGCAAATGTCGATTATTGATTTTTTAACGCATTTCCCGGGAAATAGTTGTGATCAACACCAGATCGAAAATGAATTTGGAATAAAGAGGTCAACAACTACTGTATTGCTTCAACGAATGGCAAAGAAAAATTTAATTGAACGTCATCCGTTACCAGAAGATCGGCGTCAAAAAGTCGTTACTCTTACTGCAGAAGGCAAAAAATTATCTTCAGATGTAAGTGCGTATATTACACAATATGAAGAGAAATTAAAAGCAGATTTTAGTGAACAAGATATTTCAAAAATAAAACAGTTCTTGTCAACGATGATCGAGGAGAAAAAATGAATACGAATACTGAAAAAATTCCAGCAAAGGTTGTAGCGGCAATTGTGGCAACAGGATTGATGTCATTTTGTGGGGTAATTGTAGAAACGGCGATGAATGTGACTTTTCCGATTCTAATGCGTGAATATTCGATTACTACTAATCTGGTCCAATGGATGACTTCCATTTATTTGCTCTTGGTTGCAATCGTTGTTCCCTTATCGGCAATTTTGAAAAGCTCTTACCGAACAAAGACGCTTTTTACAGTTGCAAACTTGCTTTTTATTGGTGGAATAATTATTGATGCACTGGCACCGTCATTTTGGTTGCTTTTAGTTGGTCGTGCAATTCAGGGAATAGGAACTGGGATTGCATTACCATTGATGTTTAATATTATTATGGAACAAGTTCCAACAAGCCGAATTGGCTTCATGATGGGGATTGGAAATCTTATTACTGGAGTTGCCCCAGCGATTGGTCCTACTTTCGGTGGACTCGTTGCCAGCAAGCTTAATTGGCGGTGGGTATTTTATTCATTAATTCCGCTTTTAATTATTTCGTTTGTGCTTGGTGAAGGGGGAATTACCCAAAAATCACCGATTAAAAAGCAACAAATTGATATTTTTAGCATGTTAATGATTGTATTCATGTTCTGTGGTTTTGTAACAGGATTTAGTAACCTGGGAAGCCAAGCATTCATGACCTTTTCAGTTGGTGGTGCATTGTTAATTGGGGGCTTAGGAATAGGACTTTTTGCTTGGCGTTCATTAACCCTAAAAGAACCAATTTTACAATTACGATTATTTAGAAATAAAAAATTTTCTGGGTATGTTCTTGGCTTCCTTTTTAACTCAACTTATTTCTTTGGGGTTTGCGTTCCTTTTACCAAACTATATTCAATTAGTAAATGATAATAGTGCAATGACAGCTGGCTTGATTGTCCTCCCGGCTGGTTTTGTTGGCGCGATATTTGCCCCATTGGGAGGACGAATTTTAGATAAGTTTGGCGCGCGTAAGCCTATTTTGACTGGTACTTCATTATGTCTAATTGCGCTTATTGCTTTTACAATTTCTGGACGGCATTTAACGAATACATTTATTGCGCTTGTTTACATTCTCTATATGAGTGGAATGGGAATGTGCATGGGATGCGTAATGACAAGTGCACTAACCGTCATTGGCAAAGAAAAGCAGTCGCAAGGAAATGCAATTCTTAATACCCTTCAGCAATTTGCCGGAGCAATTGGGACCTCATTAGTAGCGATGATTGTTGCAGCCAGTCAGAGTCATCTCCACACGGTGAGAAATGTCTCTACAGCGATTGGAACTCAAGAAGCCTTTGGAATGTTAACAATTTTTTGTATTGTAATTTGGATAAGTTACTATCGGAGTGTGAAAAGATAGGATATTAAAAAATTCAGGTTAGAAATCGTTTTTAACCTGAATTTTTTTAATATGGAATTTCGTTAAAGCGATGATCACCCTCAGTTATTTGAAGCTGGTCGTTAAAACGATTAATGAGCTTCTCTTTGACGTTTTTTAAGTCCGTTTCATTTACATAAATACTTGTTTCAACGTTAACCCCAAACTCTTCACCGGCTACCTCAAGATTGTTTTCCTTGAGATAATAAAGAAGGGAATCGTGAAGAGCATAGGTAACAGTGATTTTTAGAATCGCTTGCTTGATCCGTTGGACGAGACCAGCTTGGTGAATTGCTTCAGTAGTTGTATTGCTATATGCCCGGATGAGACCACCTGCGCCTAGTTTAATCCCGCCAAAATAACGGGTGACTACTGCTACGACATTATGGATCTTTGCGAGTTTAAGTGATTCAAGGATCGGGATTCCCGCTGTTCCACTCGGCTCGCCATTATCACTTTCCCGCTGTATTTGGTCGTTGTCACCAATCATATATGCAAAGCAATTATGGGTAGCTTTTTTGTTAGCTGTTTGAACGCTGGCGATGAACTGTTGAGCTTCTTCTTCTGAGGAGACACGGGATAAAGAGCAAATAAATTGTGATTTTTTAATTGTTTGCTCATAAGCGGTGTCTTTAGCGATTGTTAAATATGGTTCTGTCATTTTTAAACTTCCTTCGTGCGATTTTGAGTAATTTACGTATATATAAAGTAGGAGGTGAATAATGGATCTAGACAATTATTATGGGAGACGAGTCTTGGTTTCGCGTCATGAGGGGATACAATCGGGAATTCAAGAACTGCCAACAATCAGAATTGATGCTGCTAATATTAGGTGCTATCGCTGCAATCATGTCACAGCAAAATCGCTGGGTGCTTTGCCACGAGGCGAGTTCTATTGTCCGCATTGCATTAATCTTGGGCGCGTTTCAACGTTAAATAAATTTTATCATGTTCCAGAGCCAAATCAATTTACGGTTATCGAACCGGTATTAACCTGGAAAGGAAAATTATCGCCTCTTCAGCAACAAGCTTCAGAAAAAATTTCCCAAGGAATGGCTGATCATATTCAGCAATTATTATGGGCAGTTACGGGTGCTGGCAAGACTGAAATGATGTTTGCGGGTATCGCGGCAGCAATAAAACGTGGTGAAAGAATTGGAATAGCTTCTCCACGAGTAGATGTTTGTTTAGAATTATTTCCTCGTTTAAAAGCTGCTTTTGCTAATTGTGATATTGCTCTTTTGCATGGTCGACAAGAATTACCTTATCATTATGCCCAATTGACTATTTGTACCACCCATCAATTGCTTCGGTTCTATCATGCTTTTGATAATTTAATTATTGATGAAGTAGATGCCTTTCCGTATGCTGCTAATGCTTCGTTATTATATGCAACAAAGCAAGCGATAAAAGAGAACGGAGGGTGTCTTTACTTAACTGCAACCCCTGGAGATGCTTTGCTCCGAGAAATTAAAAGTAAACGATTAGTTGTTAATTATTTACCCCTTCGTTATCATGGGCATTTACTTCCACAAATAAAAGTTAGACTAGCTTTTGAATGGCGGCGACGTTTAGAGCGCCAGCAATTACCCCCGCAAGTTATTCAACAGTTGCAAGAAACACTAAGGGAAGGTCATCGCTTTTTGCTATTTATTCCTCATATTGCAGATTTAGCATTAGTTGAAGCTGCATTACGGCATTCTTTTAGAACTTTCCGTTTTGCTACTGTTCATGCAAGTGATCCAGAGCGATTAGAAAAAGTACAAAAAATGCGCGATGGGGATTACGCTTTTTTAGTCACGACTTCTATTCTTGAACGGGGAGTTACTTTTCCAGAAATTGATGTCTATGTTTTAGGTGCTGATGATCCAGTTTTTTCTTCATCGGCATTAGTGCAAATTGCGGGTCGGGCTGGACGCGCGCAAAGTCGACCAACTGGGCGGGTTATTTTTTGGATCAATTGTAATTGTCGCCAAGTTAATCAAGCTGTTTCTCAGGTGAAGTACTTGAATCGGAAAGGTCAACGGTTGATAGATGGAATGTCTGTTGTGCAATAAAAGGATATCTTTCCAGCTAACTTTGAAAGATATTTTTAGCTTTCGCGAAATTATCACGCCAGTAGTTTGTACAAAATGTAAAGAAAGTTTTGTACGCTGGAATGATTGCGGATGTGCAGGATGCGGTAAGGAAAGCATTAATAAAAATAGTTTCTTATGTTCAGATTGTCAGACTTGGAGAAAAATTTACGGCTGGAACTTGCATCATCGAGGATTATATCGATATAACGAAGCAATGAAAGAATATATGCAGCGTTACAAATTTAATGGCGATTATCGTTTGCGAGAGGTATTTCAGTGTGAACTTAGTAAAGTGGTTAATGAACAGAAAGCAGATTTAATTGTCCCGATTCCAGTAACGTCGATAACGATGCAAACGCGTGGCTTTAATCAAGTTATTGGTCTATTACGAGAAGTGTCTTACCAATCAATTTTACGAACTAGGGCAAGTTCAAAAGTAGCGCAATCAAGTAAGACAAAAGAAGAACGACTTACAACTAAGCAACCATTTATCCTTAAATCTCCAGAAAAAGTAATCAATAAACGGATCCTTTTAGTTGATGATGTCTATACTACAGGTAGGACGTTATACCATGCAGCGGTACTTTTTAAACAAGCTGGCTGTAAAGAGATTGGTAGCGTTTCACTAGCACGTTAAATTCTTCTTAAGATGCATTAATAAAGTTTGTTAATTAATACAAACTAATCTATAATAAAAATAGGATATGAGAAGAGTGGTCCTTCTGATATCAGATCAAGCAATTGCTTGGCTGAAAGGAGAGAAGTACAATGTTAAAGTTCAATATTCGTGGTGAAAATGTCGAAGTTACTGAGTCAATTCGTGATTACGTTGTAAAGCGAATCAGTAAGCTTCAAAAGTTCTTTGAGGATAGTGTTGAAGCTACCGCCCACGTGAACTTAAAAGTTTATCCAAACCGGACGTATAAGGTTGAAGTAACAATTCCACTTCCATACCTAACGTTGCGGGCAGAAGAGACTTCTAATGATATGTATGGAAGCATTGACTTAGTTACAGATAAGCTTGAACGGCAAATCCGGAAGTACAAGACGAAGGTTAACCGTAAGTCACGTGAAAAAGGCTTAAAGAACCTTGAATTCATCCCCTCTGATAATGATAGAGCAGATGGACAAGATGATGAATTAAAGATTGTACGGACGAAGCAAGTTTCATTAAAGCCAATGGATCCTGAAGAAGCTGTCCTTCAAATGGATATGCTTGGACATGATTTCTTTATCTTCCAAGATGCTGAAACTAATGGTACAAGCATTGTTTACCGTCGTAATGATGGTCGTTATGGCTTGATTGAAGCTGAATAATCAATGCCGATATGAGGAGCGCGGATGAGAAATCATTGGCGCTTTTTGTATCTTATAGCCACCTTGTAATATCCATACTAATAATTTTTATTTATGCCATGAACGTGGTAAAATATTATGGTTAGAGTAAAAAATATAATTGGCTTGAGTGGTACTTTTTTATTGATTTTGGACTTAAGCCAGAAAGTAGGAAGGACGCTTTTATGGCCAATATTCTAAAAAAATGGATTGAAAGCGATCGTCGTGAATTACGGCGAATTAACAAAATAGCAAATAAAGTCGAGAGCTATGCTAAACAAATGTCTGAACTAACTGATGAACAGCTTCAGGCAAAAACTGATGAATTTCGGGAACGTTATAAAAAAGGTGAATCTTTGGATCATATGTTGCCAGAAGCATTCGCAGTTTCTCGTGAAGGTGCTAAGCGGGTCTTAGGACTATATCCATTCCATGTCCAGATCATGGGGGGGATTGTTCTCCACGAAGGTAATATTGCAGAAATGCGGACTGGTGAAGGTAAGACATTAACTGCTACAATGCCGGTTTATCTTAATGCGATTTCCGGAAAAGGTGTTCATGTTATTACTGTTAATGAATACTTGTCAAAACGTGATGCTACCGAAATGGGACAGCTTTATAATTGGCTTGGATGTTCCGTTGGTATTAATAACTCAGAAATGAGTCCTGATCAAAAACGAGAAGCATACAAAGCTGATATCATGTATTCTACTAATAGTGAAATTGGATTTGATTACCTTCGTGACAACATGGCTGTTTACAAAGAAGACCAAGTCCAACGTGGTTTAAACTATGCTTTAGTTGATGAAGTGGATTCAATTTTAATTGATGAAGCGCGGACGCCATTAATCATTTCAGGCCCAGGAACGGGAACTTCTAAGTTGTACAAACAGACTGATCGGTTTGTTAAGCAGTTAAAGAAAGATGTTGATTACAAGATTGATCTTGAATCAAAGACAGTTTCATTAACTGATGAGGGAATTAAAAAAGCTGAAAAATACTTCAACTTAAAGAATCTATATGATCCAGAAAATACCGCATTAACACACCACTTGGATCAGGCGTTGCGTGCTAACTATATCATGCTTTTAGATAAGGATTATGTGGTTCAAGATGGTGAAGTATTGATTGTTGATTCCTTTACTGGACGTGTGATGGAAGGTCGACGTTTTTCTGATGGTCTTCACCAAGCTATTGAAGCCAAAGAAGGCGTAGAAATTCAGGAAGAAAACAAGACAATGGCTAACATTACATACCAGAACTTATTCCGGATGTATAACAAATTGGCGGGGATGACTGGTACTGCTAAAACTGAACAAGAAGAATTCCGTGAAATTTACAACATGGAAACAATTACTATCCCAACTAACCGTCCAGTTCAGCGAAAAGATGAACCTGACTTGCTTTACCCAACATTACAAAGTAAGTTTGCAGCTGTTGTCGACCGGATTAAGAAACTTCATGCTAAAGGGCAACCAATCTTGGTTGGGACAGTCGCTGTTGAAACTTCTGAATATTTATCTCAACTTCTTGATAAAGAGAACATTCCGCATGTTGTCTTAAACGCTAAGAATCACGCTAAGGAAGCGGAAATTGTTAAAAATGCCGGTCAAAAGGGTGCAGTAACTATCGCTACCAACATGGCGGGACGGGGAACGGATATTAAATTAGGCCCTGGAGTCCGTGAAATTGGTGGACTTGCAGTTATTGGTACTGAACGACATGAATCGCGGCGGATTGATAATCAGCTTCGTGGACGTTCTGGACGACAAGGTGATCCTGGCCTATCACAATTCTACCTATCACTTGAAGATGATTTGATGAAGCGATTTGGTGGGGACCGGATCAAGGCCTTCTTGGAACGGATGAAAGTTAATGATGAAGATGCCGTCATTAAAAGTCGTTTCTTAACTCACCAGGTTGAATCAGCTCAAAAGCGGGTCGAAGGTAACAACTACGATTCACGAAAGAACGTTCTTCAATATGATGATGTTATGCGTGAACAACGTGAAATTATCTATAAAGAACGGCAACAAATTATCACTGAAGATAAGTCGCTGAAGTGGGTTCTTATGCCAATGTTTAGACGGACAATCCAGCGTGAAGTTGATCAACATACCCTTGGTGACAAGAAAGATTGGGATTTACAAGGAATTGTTGACTTTGCAGAAGAAGTCTTAATCAAACCTGATACCATCACAGTTAAGGATCTGGAAGGTAAATCACCTCAAGAAATGGTAGATTACTTGATGACATTTGCCCAGGGAGTTTATAAGGAAAAGCAAAAGCAACTTTATGATCCAGCACAAATGCTTGAATTTGAAAAGGTTGTTATTTTGCGAGTAGTTGACTCACACTGGACAGATCATATTGATATCATGGATCAATTCCGGCAGTCAGTTGGATTACGTGGATATGGACAATTAAATCCATTGGTTGAATACCAAACTGCTGGTTATCATATGTTTGAACAAATGATTGCTGATATTGAGTATGAAACTACTCGACTCTTCATGAAGTCAGAAATTCGGCAAAACGTAACACGTTAATTGTTAATTACTACTAGGTACGGCAGTAAGGTAACCCATGGCGGTACCGCTGCCGTATTGTTGTATAACGGAGGTTTGAGTGTGGAATTAAATGAAGCAAAAAAACAAGTAGAATCAATGCAAAAAGAAGTTACGCACTTCGGGAGGTCTCTTTGACTTAGATGCATTAGATGAGCGCATTGCAGAAATTGAACAAGAAATGGCTCAACCCGACTTTTGGAATGATAATGAGCAGGCACAGAAGGTTATTGCGGAAAATAATATTTTAAAAGAAAAACGGGATACCTTTGTGAATTTGCGTGATCAGATTAGCGATCTTGAAACTTCGCTTGAATTGCTCGCGGTCGAACCGGACGATGATTTACAAAAAGATTTCGCGGCATCATTTACAAAAACACAAAAGGCTTTAGAACAGTATCGATTGACGCAACTTCTTGATGGGGAGTATGACGCTAAAAATGCTATCTTAGAAATTCATCCGGGAGCAGGTGGTACTGAAGCCCAAGATTGGGGTGAAATGCTTCTGCGGATGTATATTCGCTGGGGTGAACAGCACGGCTTTTCTGTTGAAACAGCGAGTTATGAGGCCGGTGATGAAGCGGGCATCAAGAGTGTTACGCTGTTAATTAAGGGACATAATGCGTTTGGTTATCTTCGTAGTGAAAAAGGGGTTCATCGGCTTGTCCGAATTTCCCCATTTGATGCGGCCGGTCGGCGTCATACATCATTTGCTTCGGTTGACGTAATGCCAGAGTTGGATGATAGTGTTGAGGTTGATATTGATCCATCAGATTTACGAGTTGATACTTTCCGGTCTAGTGGTGCTGGTGGTCAGCATATTAATAAAACGGAATCTGCTGTTCGGATTACACATATTCCTACTGGGATTGTGACATCTTCTCAGGCTGAACGATCCCAACTCCAAAACCGAGTGACTGCAATGAATATGTTAAAATCAAAGTTATATGAACTAGAAGAAGAAAAGAAGGCTAAAAAGCGGGCGGAAATTGAAGGCGAACAACTTGATATCGGTTGGGGTTCTCAAATTCGTTCATATGTTTTTCACCCGTACACTCTAGTCAAGGATAATCGAACAGGTTATGAAACCCATAATGGACAAGCTGTAATGGACGGGGAACTCGATCCATTTATTGATGCTTTTTTACAGTGGAAACTTAGTCAAAAGAATCCTCAATAAATTCTTTAGTTTGGAAGGAAGTGAGTAAAGTGCGCGAAAGTCAACATAAAAGATTAACTCGCTCTGGATCAGATCGAATGATAGCTGGTGTATTTGGCGGAATTGGCCAGTACTTTAAGATTCAGCCAAATATTTTACGTATTTTATATGTCTTACTGACTATTTTTACCGGTTTTGTTCCGGGCATTATTATTTATATTATTTTGATAATAATAATGCCTGCTGATCCGCAAAAGCCTGATTTACTAGGATTTTTAAAGTCTTTCAGTGAATCACAAAAAACATCTCAACAACCCCACCAACGTTCTCGGCGGACTTTAACGAATGTTGAGGAAAAAGACATAAAAAGAAATGGAAGATCATGATGGAATTTTGGAAAAGAGTATTGATTGATACAATCCTTTTTATTGCCCTTGCTGGTTTATTTGCCGGAACAGGGATGTTTTATATTACAAGTGCTTGGATTGCGCCATTGGCAAGCTTTGTTTTAGCAATTTTAAATGTTGCTATTAAGCCAATTTTAGTAATTTTATCGTTGCCGATTAATATTTTGACCCTGGGACTTTTTAGTGTTGTAATTAATGGAATAATGTTACAACTGACATCGATGCTTGTCGGGTCGGCAAACTTTCATTTTTCGTCATTTGGCTCTGCGATGTTGATTGCGATTATCATGGCAATTT
Source organism: Limosilactobacillus reuteri (assembly GCF_020784725.1). Classification (GTDB taxonomy): domain Bacteria; phylum Bacillota; class Bacilli; order Lactobacillales; family Lactobacillaceae; genus Limosilactobacillus; species Limosilactobacillus reuteri_F. The sequence goes on along the minus strand of NZ_JAJGTZ010000029.1, from coordinate 31,608 downwards.
TCAATGCGGTTATTACAAGTCACGAGGATAGATTGTAAAGGAGTGGAGAAAATGCCAAACAATGTAACGGTGCAAGAATTAGTTGATAAGGTCCGGTTAAAAGTCTTGCAAGGGGAAGATTATCTCCAACGTAAGATAACAACTAGTGACATTTCACGGCCAGCACTTGAATTTGCAGGATATTTCAAGCATTACCCCGCAGCACGGATTCAGCTATTAGGAATCACTGAAACCTCATTTGCTAAAGATTTAACTCATGAGCAACGTGAGGAGTACATGACAAAAATGTGTATGCCACAAACACCATGTTTTGTTATCTCAACTAATTTGCCGATTCCTAAGGAGTTAAAGAAAGCGGCTGAGGATGCGAAAATTCCAATCTTAGGAACGCATTTAACCTCTTCGCAAATATTAAGTAACATGACTTCTTACTTGCTTGAACGTTTGGCACCACGAAAATCTCTCCATGGTGTATTAGTTGATATAAGTGGGGTTGGAGTGCTTATCACTGGTGATTCAGGAGTAGGTAAGAGTGAAACCGCTTTGGAACTTGTTCGTCGTGGACACCGACTGATTGCTGATGATCGGGTAGAAGTTTACGCTCGCGACGAACAGACCTTGGTAGGGACTGCTCCCCAAATCTTAAAACACTTAATGGAAATTCGTGGGATTGGGATTATTGATGTCTCTACGCTTTATGGAACAGGGGCAATTATGCCTTCTGATCAAATCAGTTTAATTGTACATCTTGAAACGTGGACTCCAGATGTACAATTTGATCGTCTTGGTGATCGTGGAGATACTCAAACAATTCAAGGTGTCATTGTGCCTAAAGTCTCTGTCCCGGTTAAAACTGGTCGTAATTTAGCAATTATTATTGAATCAGCTGCAATGAATTATCGGGCCGAAACAATGGGCTATGATGCTACCGAAACATTTGATCGAAACCTTAATCAGTTGATTAAGCAGAATTCAGAACGTGATAGTAAAAATAACAAGGGGTCGGCAAACTAGATGATTAATCCAGGAATAAAAGCCGCCTTAAACCCAATCGCTTTCCAAGGTGGTCCGTTTACTATCCACTGGTATGGCGTAATTATTGCTAGTGGAGTAGTTTTAGCTCTTTTATTAGCCGTTCGCGAAGGAAAGCGAGAGGGAATTTCTGAAGATGATTTTTATGATTATCTTTTATGGGCGCTCCCAATTGCGATAATTTCCGCACGAATTTACTATGTAGTATTTCAGTGGAGCTACTATTCCCAGCATCCAAGTGAGATTATTGCTATCTGGGATGGTGGAATTGCGATATATGGGGCGATTTTAGGAGGCTTTATTGTTTTACTTGTCTTTTGCCATTACCGTCATTTATCTAGTTGGCTGATGATGGACATCATTGCCCCAACCCTTATTATGGCTCAAGGAATTGGCCGATGGGGTAACTTTATGAATCAAGAGGCGTTTGGTGATATTACGACACGGGCGCATTTAATGGCTCAGCATATTCCAAATTGGATAATAAACCAAATGTATATTGGTGGCCACTATCGAGTTCCAACGTTCCTATATGAGTCATTGTGGGATTTAACTGGCTTTGCATTATTAATCTTACTTCGCCATCGTAAACATTTATTTCGTCGTGGTGAAATTTTCTTAACCTATGTAATGTGGTATGCGTTTGGACGTTTCTTTATTGAAGGTATGCGGACCGATAGTTTAATGCTCGGAAATATTCGCATTTCACAGTTACTTTCTGTAGTGTTTTTTGTTAGTGCATTAGTAATACTAATAATTCGACGTCATAAAAATATTCCGTGGTATTATAACGGAATAAACAAAAACTAATTGAATTGGATAAGGAGAAAGAATTATGGCAGAAAAAATTGCTGTTTTAGGTGCTGGTTCGTGGGGCAGTGTTTTAGCAAACATGCTTACAGAAAATGGCCACGATGTTACATTATGGTCTCGTAATGAGGAACAAGTTAAGCAATTAAATACTGAACATACAAATCCTCGCTACATGAAAGATTTTGTTTATTCTCCTAACTTAACAGCAACAACAGATATGAAAAAAGCGGTTAAGGGTGCCAGCGTGATACTGATTGTAATTCCAACAAAGGGTCTACGTGAGGTTGCTAAGAAATTAAATACAATTTTGGCTGAATTACACCAAAAACCGTTAATTATTCACGCAACGAAAGGCCTAGAACAAAATACTTATAAGCGGCCATCAGAAATGCTTAGCGAAGATATTTCTCCTGAAAACCGTCAGGCAATTGTTGTTTTATCCGGTCCGAGTCATGCTGAAGATGTGGCAATTAAAGATATGACAGCTGTAACTGCGGCTTGTGAGGACCTAGCTAGTGCTAAAAAGGCGCAGAAGTTATTTAGTAATTCTTATTTCCGTGTTTATACTAACGACGATGTGATTGGTGCAGAATTTGGAGCAGCCTTAAAGAATATTATTGCAATTGGTGCGGGAGCTATCCAAGGCCTTGGGTACCATGATAATGCACGGGCAGCCTTGATTACTCGTGGACTTGCAGAAATTCGTCGGTTGGGGGTTGCTTTTGGTGCTAACCCAATGACTTTTATTGGTCTTTCTGGTGTTGGTGACCTTGTTGTTACTGCTACCAGTAAAAATTCTCGAAATTGGCGTGCTGGATATCAATTGGGGCAAGGAAAAAAACTTCAAGATGTAATTGATAATATGGGAATGGTTATCGAGGGGGTCTATACTACCAAGGCCGCTTATGAATTAAGCCGTAAACGGCAAGTACAGATGCCAATTACCGAAGCTCTTTACCGTGTTTTGTATGAAGGTGAAGATATCAAAACTGCAATTTCTCAGTTAATGGACCGAGATCTTACTTCAGAAAACGAATAAATATGGTAAAATGCTAGAGGATGGATATTGAGAGAAATTGAAACATGGAAAGGGTTTATAAGTATGAAACGTGTTAGAAAAGCCATTATCCCTGCTGCTGGTTTAGGAACTCGTTTTCTTCCTGCAACAAAGGCATTGGCAAAGGAAATGTTACCAATTGTTGATAAGCCAACAATTCAATTTATTGTTGAAGAAGCGCGTAAATCAGGAATTGAAGATATTGTTGTTGTTGATGGAAAGAATAAGCGGTCTATTGAAGATCATTTTGACTCTAATCCAGAGTTGGAAGATAATCTCCGTTCAAAGCACAAGGACGAGATGTTAAAGATGGTTGAAGAAACAACTGATGTTAATATTTACTTCATTCGTCAATCACATCCTCGTGGTTTAGGGGACGCTGTTTTAACTGCTCGTGATTTTATCGGGGATGAACCGTTTGTTGTTATGCTTGGGGATGACCTTAATAACATTAACAACAAGAATGAAGCTTTAACGAAGCAATTAATTGAAAGTTATAACCAAACTGGCGCATCTACTCTTGCAGTTATGCGGGTTCCACATGAAGATACTGCAAAGTATGGTGTAATTAACCCTAGCAAGGAGGTTACGCCCGGCCTCTATAACGTAACTAGTTTCGTTGAAAAGCCAGCTCCTAAAGACGCACCAAGTGATTTAGCAATCATTGGTCGGTATGTCTTTACTCCAGAAATCTTTGATGTATTAGCAAAGACTAAGCCAGGTAAGGGCGGAGAAATTCAATTAACTGATGCAATTGATACTTTGAACCAAACTCAACGGGTATTCGCTCGTGAATACAAGGGTGACCGTTACGATGTTGGTAATAAGTTTGGTTGGGTTAAGACAAACATTGAATATGGCTTGGAACACCCACAAGTTAAAGAAGAATTGCGTGAATATATTAAGGAATTAGGCGCAAAGCTTACTGCTGAAGATAAGCAAAATAATTCTAAGAAGTAAGACTAGTATTAGCCTTTTAACAAAAATAAACCTTCAAGATTCGTTAGGGACCTTGAAGGTTTATTTTTTACATATCTTCAACAACTACATATTCCATATCAAGGGGACCATGAACACCAACGATTAGCACCATTTCAATATCCCCAGAATTGGATGGACCGGTAATAAAGTTAATATTTGATGTTTGTAAACTACCATCCTGAATTGCTTTTTGGTAATAATCCATTGCTTGACGTGAACGTGGTAGAATTTTACTTTTTGGCACAATAGCTAGGTAGTGGGTTGGAAGAAAATGGAACATTCGTCCCTGTTGTGGGTAGGTTGCAACTGTTACAGTTCCTGACTCAGCTAATAGAAAGTCCGCGAAACCAATTGCCCCATCACTGTTATTTGCATTTACAATATTTTGCCGCCCAAATTCAGGCTCCCAATAGTAAAGGGGATCTACTCGTAAATTATCCTGCCATTTTCCCAATGAATAATCTTGCCATTTCTCTTCATCAAAGGAGGGAAGCATTAAACTTTTAATCCCTTTTTCTTGGATAAAATCATTGAGGGTGTGACCAAGATCACCTGATTTAACAACATGGAAATCAACATGAACTTCTTCGCTATTTTTGCGCGCAAGTTCAAGAAGTTCATCTTGACTTTTTCCAGCAAGGGTAGTTTCTGGAAGATCATTAACAGGGACAAATGGGTCCTCAGCAAGCGTATGACGAGGGCGATTGGCAGCCTTTGCAATTCGATTTAAGAAATCTTCTTGATTCTTAGTAGTATTTGCTTCTTGTAAGTAATCAGTCATTTCCCTCTTCCTCCTCTTCTTCATAATGGTGGTACCAATGACGGAAATTTTGATGATACTTCGGCGGAACAGCGAGATCACGAACGTCTACCCAGCCATGAGCTAGTTTAGGAGCAATTGCGGGAAGGTGATTAATTTTACCATCTGGATAAAGGTTCTTAATGTCTTCAGGAGTTGTCTTCTTGCCAAATGGCTCAAGAGCAATATGAGCAAATCGCATCGCGTCATTAAAAAGCGTAGGGGAACTGGTCCCTTTACCAACTGCCTTTAGAAGGGCATTCGAAGGACTGTGATCTAAATGAAGCTCATCCATTTCTACATAACGGTGATGCCGAATTAACTCATGAAGGGGAATTTTAACAGGACAAGTTTCTGTACAAGCAGCACATAGACTACATGCATATGGCAATTCCTTGAATTCTTGATAACCACCTAAAATTGGGGAAAGAACTTCGCCCATTGGTCCTGGATAAATCGATCCATAGCCCTTTCCACCGACTTGCCGGTAAACGGGGCAAACATTTAAGCAAGAACCACAACGGATACATTGGAGCATTGGTTCAAAATCAGAATTCAGCATCTTAGAACGACCATTATCAACAATGACAACATAGAAGTCGTCTGGTCCATCAGCTTCATCGGCTTCCTTACCTTTTGAAAAAGTACAATAACTAGTCAATTTTTGTCCCACCGCGCTTCGGCATAAAACATTGTCGAGGACTTCAGCTTCTTTCAAGCTTGGCACAATACGCTCCATCCCCATAACTACAACTTGGGTTTGGGGAATTGCCATACTTATATCAGCGTTTCCTTCGTTTGTGACCAGATTAATCATCCCGTTGTCAGCAATCGCAAAGTTACAGCCAGTAATGCCAAAATCAGCTTGCATAAAGTAATTACGAAGATAGTGACGGACAAATCTTGCCATGTGTTCAGGATCATTATCACCATCGTAACCGAGTTTTTCAAAAACTTTTTGAATTTGGTTGCGGTTTTTATGCAATGTGGGGAAAACAATATGAGTCGGTTCATCCCAGTTATCTTCCTGTAAAATAAATTCGGCTAAATCAGTTTCCATTAATGAAAGGCCAGGGATAGTCAATAGTTCTTTATCAAGGCCAATTTCTGTAGTGACCATTGATTTTGATTTAACAACATGATGAGCTTGTTGTTTGATTGCTAATTGTTTAATAAAGGTACTTGCTTCGTTACCATCCTTAGCAAAGAAAACATGACCGCCATTTTTTTGAACGTTATCACTGAATTCCTCCAAGTAGTCCGGAAGGTGCTTAATAACATGTTGGCGAATTTCTGCGGAGAGATCGCGCCAGCCTTCCCAATGGCCTAATTGGCGGCGAGCCTCCGTTCGTTTTTGGAATTGAGCGTCTTGTGCTTTAGCAACAGATGCCCGCATAAATTTGTCAGCTTCTGCGTCTTTGATTCGTTCTGTAAAAGGTTTATCGCTTGTGGCTATTCCCATCTAAAACACCCCGTTTCCGTTTGCTGGTACCATTACGTGATCCGTATCTTTGATATAAGTGATCCGGCTAGTATCAACGTTATGATTAAGGACTTCAGCAATGTGCATAATCGTAATATGAGATCCATCACGGCGCCGGTTAATTCGTCCACCAATATTCATTAAACATGTTTGCTCACAAGCAATAAGAACGTGTGCTTTCGTCTTTAAAACATTATTTGCTTTATCATCAACCATCGCTTCAGAGAGAAGGGGTTCTTTAGCAGAGAATGTTCCACCAAAGCCACAACATAACTGAATATTATGAAGGGGGATGAGTGTAAGACCCTTGACGTGTTCAAGAAGAACGATTGGTGCCGTGCGTTCACCAAGAAGACGAGTCATGTGGCAAGAACGGTGAAAGGTTGCCGTATCATCTAGTTCTGCACCGCAATCAAGAATACCGAGAACCCGGTAAATAAATTGCGTTAGTTCAAAAGATTTATCATAAAGAATTTGCGCTTTCTTCGAATACTCCGGATCATCTTTGAAAATGTTCTTGTATTCATGAAGCATGGCAACACATGATCCAGAAGGCCCAACAATATAATCGGCATCAATACTTAAAAGGGCATCGAGCTGATTTTTAAATGTAGCGATTGTTTCGCGATCATAACCGCTATTATAGGTCGGCTGTCCGCAACAGATTTGTTTATCAGGGAAAAATGTTTCGCAGCCAAAACGTTGGAGAAGTTCAACCGTTGCTTTTCCGACATCTGGATAAAGCAGATCAACGATACAAGTAGAAAAAATACAGACTTTCATACATGCGTGCATTAGTTGGATGCACTTCGCCTCCTTAAAAATCGAAAAAATAATTGCTTATCATAATAAGTATAACTCAAATGTGATAATATTAGGATTGAAAACGATTTGATTATTTAAAATAAATATATAAAATTATAATATTGGTTATAGTTCGATAAGAATATCACTGTTAAAAAGTAAGCAATATGATAGACAAAAAGATCTAAAGTCTGTATGATATGGATAGTAAAAATTGTTCGAGGAGGAAGAGAGAAATGGCTGAAAATAAGCAATATGATGTTGTAATCATCGGTGCCGGTCCGGGTGGAATGACCGGAGCAATGTATGCATCACGTGCAAACCTATCTGTCTTGATGCTTGATCGTGGAATTTATGGCGGAAACTTGAATAATACTGCAGAAATTGAAAATTACACAGGGTTCAAGAGTGTTAAAGGCCCTGAACTTGCCCAACAAATGTATGAAGGTGCTACTCAATTTGGCGCAGAATATGCTTATGGAACAGTAACTAAAGTAGAACTTGATGGTGACTTAAAGAAGATTACTACTGACATGGATGAAACATATACTGCAAAGGCGGTTGTTATTGCGACTGGGTCTGATCAGCGTCATCTCAATGTTCCGGGAGAAGAAGAATTTGGTGGCCGTGGTGTTTCATACTGTGCAGTTTGTGATGGAGCTTTCTTTAAAGGAAAGCATTTAATCGTTGTTGGCGGTGGTGATGCGGCTGTTGAAGAGGGAGTTTATTTAACGCAATTAGCTTCCAAAGTAACAGTGCTTGTTCGTCGTGATGAACTCCGGGCTGAACCGATTATTCAAGCAGAAGCGATGAATAATGATAAAATTGAGTTTATTTACAACACTAGTGTGACTGAAATTGTTGGGGATGATATTAAAGTAACAGGTGTTAAAACTCATAATAATAAGACTGGTGAAGATGGTGAAATGGCTGCGGATGGTGTCTTTATTTATGTTGGTAATTTCCCAATGACAGCCGCTTTTAAGAATTTAGACATCCTAGATGATCAAGGTTGGGTAAAGACTGATGAGCGAATGCGGACAGCAGTACCAGGTATTTTTGCCATTGGGGACGTTCGTGAAACACCATTACGACAGGTTGCAACCGCCGTTGGTGATGGCGCAATTGCTGGACAGCAAGTTTACCAATATATTAAATCGATGGAGTAACAAAAAAAGGTGTTAGAGAAAAAGCTCTAGCATCTTTTTTATTTAGTGGTACGGAAAGGATAGTAAAATTAAAAAATTCGTGGATATGAAAGGAAAGACGTTGGAAATTCAAGAAAGTTCAACTTGTCATTACGCTACCCACATCGCTAATAGCAATAATTATAAATTGATTCCAGCAACGAAATATCCTATAGACTGGGTTGCGATTGGAATGAAGAAGGAAGATCGGACGATTATTAATAAAATTAACTACGCTCTTGGGACTCTTCAAAAAGATGATACCTTACGACGGGGTAATAAAAAATGATTAGAAATTGGTAGCGATTATCTGGGCCCGGTTGCCGAATTTCAAAAATCCAACAATAATCGTTAATGATTTGCTAAAATTTAATATAACAAGGACTAAGGAGTTTTTTTTATGGGTGCAATCAAATGTAATGATACATTAGCGGTGTCAATTCATCGGGTTCGTCATTCAGATTTGAACGAACACGGGACAGTATATGGAGGACGAATCTTGGAATTGATTGATGGGCAAGCCTCGGTAGCAGCAATGCGAGTAGCTCGGACAACAGTTGCAACGGTATCGATGGATGAGATCCAATTTCTGCGACCATTTGACCTTCAAGATTCAATGTGTATGGAAGCATACGTTACCGGCTTTGGGAAGCGATCAATTGAAGTATTTACAAAAGTAATTGGCGAGCACTTGATGACCGGCGAACGTTTTCTCGGCTTTTATTGTTTTATGACTTTTGTAATTCTTGACCCTGAAAAACAAACGGTATTTAATAAATTAATTCCAGAAACTGAAGAGCAAAAGACATTAATGGCAACATATTCTCAACGTGTTAAGCAACGTCAAATCCAGCGGCAAAAACAGCAAGAATTTTTGCCTCATATTTCACTTTCCAAGCCGTGGTAAAACTTTAGTAAATTTTTAAGTAAAAAGCGACAGATAACATTTTATGCGGTATACTAAAAAGCAGAGTATGACATAAAGGAGACATTATTGTGAGCTGGAAAGATACTTATAAGGTTTGGCAAGAACGAACAGATTTTGAACCAGACTTAAAGCAAGAATTAGCTGCAATGAGCGACGATAAAGAAATTGAAGATGCCTTTTACGGTCCACTATCATTCGGGACTGCAGGAATGCGGGGACTGATGGGACCAGGAATTAACCGGATGAATGTTTACACTGTCCGTCAAGCAACTGAAGGCTTGGCAACTTTAATGGATTCATTGGGTGACGATATTAAAAAGCGGGGAGTCGCTATTGGTTACGATTCTCGTCACAACTCCCGTAAATTTGCTCATGACGCTGCTCGTGTATTAGGTGCTCATGGGATTAAGGTTTATATCTATGATAATTTACGTCCAACGCCTGAATTATCATTTGCCGTTCGTCACATGGGAACTTATGCGGGGATCATGATTACCGCTAGTCATAACCCTAAGGAATACAATGGTTACAAGATTTACGGTGAAGATGGTGGACAGATGCCACCGAAAGAATCTGACATGATGACAGGTTACATCCGTAAGATTGATGATATTTTTGACATTGCTTTAGCTGATGAACAAGAAATGCTTGACAATGGTTTGGAAACAATTATGGGTGAAGATGTCGACGCTGCATACCTTGCTAATGCTAAGGGCGTAACTGTTAACCCTAAATTAGCTAAGGAATATGGTAAAGATATGAAGTTTGTCTTTACCCCATTATGTGGAACAGGTCGAATGCTTGGTGAACGAGCATTGCGTCAAGCTGGGTTTACAAATTACGAAATGGAACCAACTGAAGCACAACCAAATGGTGACTTCCCTGGCTTGGAACATCCTAATCCAGAATTCCCAGAAGCATTTGTTCGGTCCATTGCCCTTGGTAAAAAGGTTGATGCAGATGTGTTGATCGCCACGGACCCTGATGCTGACCGGCTTGGATGTGCAGTTCGTCAACCAGATGGTGAATATCAATTGCTAACTGGTAATCAAATTGCTTCTATCATGCTTGCCTACATTCTTGAGGCGCATAAACAAGCAGGAACCTTGCCAAAGAATGCTGCTGCGGTAAAATCAATTGTTTCTACTAATTTCGCTGCTAAAATTGCAGAAAGTTACGGCGTTGATATGATCAATGTTTTAACTGGATTTAAGTGGATTGCTGACCAAATTCATCAATATGAGACTGGGAAAGCTGATCATACCTTTATGTTCGGTTTTGAAGAAAGTTATGGTTACCTTATTAAGCCATTTGTTCGTGACAAGGATGCCATCCAATCCTTAACGTTACTTGCTGAGGTTGCCGCTTATTACCGTAGTCGTAACATGACCCTTTACGATGGCTTACAAGAATTATTTAAGAAGTATGGCTACTTCCGTGAAAAGACAATTGCTAATACTTATGCTGGTGTTGATGGCCCTGCTAAGATTAAGGCTTTAATGAAGAAGTTCAGAGAAGAAGCCCCAACTCATTTTGCGGGTCATCAAGTAGTAGTTACTGAAGATTTCGCTAATGGGACTAAAACTACAGCTGATGGCAAAGTAAGTGAATTAGGTATTCCAGAATCAAATGTATTGCGTTACATTCTTGATGATGATACTTGGATTGCTATTCGTCCATCGGGAACTGAACCAAAGCTTAAGTTCTACATTGGTACAAGTGCTGATACCTTAGATAAGGCAAATGAAAAATTAGCTGATTTCGAAAAGGCTTTACAAGAGTTTGCTGAAGAATAATAACTGAGAGACTGTTGAAAAAAACTTTGCTTTTTTCAACAGTCTCTGTTTTTATACACGATATCGGGGATGTCAATAAGATTAAATTTTTCCTCACCTTTCTTGAAATTTCGCAAAAAAATTGTATGATTGTACAAATTAATTATTTTTTGGGAGGAATTCATCATGGGAATGCATGAATATCTGAAAAGTTTAAGTGACCTCGAAATGATTAACCGTGCTCCAGGATATTTTAAATTTGAGGAACATAATGTAGCTGCCCATTCATTTAAAGTAACTCAAGCCGCACAAATGCTGGGTGATATTGAAGAACAAGCCGGAAATGAAATTGATTGGCGTTCTTTATATGAAAAAGCTCTTAATCATGACTATACAGAGCGCTTTATTGGTGACATCAAAACGCCGGTAAAATATGCTACTCCTGAATTGCGCTCAATGCTGGCGCGGGTTGATAAATCATTAACAGAAAACTTTATTCAATCTGAGATTCCGGCTGAGTTCCGGACAGCTTATGAACGACGATTTGCGGAAGGAAAAGATGATACTTTAGAAGGTAAAATTCTCGCAGTTGCTGATAAGATTGATCTTATGTATGAATCATTTGGCGAAATTCAAAAAGGTAATCCTGAACCAGTTTATATGGATATTTATAAGTCGAGCTTGACAGCAATTATGGATTTTCGTGATATGGCCAGTGTCCGGTATTTCCTTAAGAAGATTTTGCCAGAATTATTAAAAGATAATGCAGATAGTAATGCGAAAAACCAATTAGCGATTATTACTACCCAAATTATTCAACAATAATTTATACTGTTAGGCTTCCCTTTTATCAAATAGTTGCTTTTTGCAAACGCTTTCTTATAATGGAAGTAGAAGGTAAAAACTAACAAGATAAAGGGAGGCGGCAAGGATGACACCAAGTTTATTTGCAGGAACATTTGCAATTTTAGTATTGTGGTTAATCGTTGATATTATCTGGGAATTGAGTCGACCAAGAGATATTGTAATGCGGCGCCTATGTGCTTGGCTTAATCTTATTGCGATTATTGGTGGTTTTTCCGTATTTTATGGGGTAACCCATTTTGATAATGCTAATCTTGTTCCGTGGTTTATTTGTTTGAATTGGATTAATGTTGTTGCCGCGGGCTTACAATTTTACTTCGGTTACTTTCGGCACAATTAAAATGATAAATAAAATGTTTTAAGAAGTGAGTGAAAATAGTTTTGTTTGGAGCGATTGTTTTCTACTCACTTTTTTACTGTAAATTTATAGACGAATACATGTTTGGGTGATAAACTAATAACAGTAAATAATAAATAGTTAGTGATAAGTGGGATGCGGTAATTTATGAAGTTGCGATTCCACTTTATTTTATTTAACTGCGACGTAAGGGAGGAAATTCTTTTGATTTACCGGCAACCAGATAAAAAATTTGAACTAGTGTCAGAGTACAAACCAACTGGCGATCAGCCCCAAGCAATTAATCAATTGACAAGGGGGATTGAAGATGGTGAAAAAGCTCAAATCTTATTAGGGGCAACAGGAACAGGAAAAACATTTACAATCTCAAATGTGATTGCCAATGTCAATAAGCCAACTTTGATTCTTTCCCATAATAAGACCTTAGCGGGGCAACTCTATGGTGAAATGAAAAAATTCTTCCCTCATAACGCGGTTGAATATTTTGTTTCCTACTATGACTACTATCAACCAGAAGCATATGTGCCATCTAGTGATACTTATATTGAAAAAGATGCGTCAATTAATGATGAAATTGATAAGCTTCGGCACTCTGCCACTACTTCCTTACTGGAACGAAATGATGTAATTGTAGTTGCCTCTGTTTCTAGTATTTTTGGATTAGGGGATCCTCGAGAATATCAAAATAGTGTCCTTTCTTTGCGCGTTGGTCAAGAAATTGAACGTGATCGATTGTTGACCGAACTTGTTAATCTTCAATTTGATCGCAATGATATTGATTTTCAACGGGGGCGTTTCCGCGTTCGTGGCGATGTAGTTGAAATCTTTCCGGCGTCGCGTGATGAACGGGCATTGCGGATTGAATTCTTTGGGGATGAGATTGATCGGATTCGTGAAGTTGATGCACTGACAGGCGAAGTGATTGGTGACCGGGATCATGTTTCTATCTTCCCGGCTACCCACTTTATGACTAATGAAGAAGTCATGGATCGGGCATTGCCACAAATTGAAGCTGATTTGAAGAAACAAGTAAAGAAGTTTACTGATGAGGGAAAACTTCTTGAGGCAGAGCGGATTCAGCAACGAACAACTTATGATATTGAAATGATGCGTGAGATGGGCTACACCAATGGAATTGAGAATTATTCGCGTTATATGGATGGCCGAAAGCCCGGCGAACCTCCTTATACTTTATTGGATTTCTTCCCTAAAGATTTCTTATTAGTTGTTGATGAATCCCACCAAACCATGCCGCAAGTACGGGGAATGTATAACGGGGACCGAGCGCGGAAACAAATGTTAATTGATTATGGGTTCCGCTTACCAAGTGCTCTTGACAATCGACCATTAAAACTACCAGAATTTGAACAACATGTTAATCAAGTTGTATACATGTCTGCAACACCTGGCCCATATGAAATGGAACAGACAGACCACGTTGCTCAGCAAATTATTCGACCAACTGGGTTACTTGACCCAACAGTCGAGGTTCGCCCGGTAATGGGACAGATTGACGACCTAGTTGGTGAAATTAACAAACGTATTGAGAAAAATGAACGTGTTTTTGTTACGACCCTGACGAAAAAGATGTCTGAAGACCTTACTGATTATCTAAAGGATATGGGGTTAAAGGTCAAATACCTTCATAGTGATATTAAGACTCTTGAACGGACACAAATTATTCGTGATCTCCGTCTTGGTAAATTTGATGTTCTTGTTGGAATTAACCTCTTGCGGGAAGGGCTGGACGTTCCAGAAGTATCCTTGGTCGCCATTCTTGATGCCGATAAGGAAGGCTTTTTACGCAATGAACGTTCCCTTATTCAGACGATTGGTCGAGCGGCCCGGAATGAGAATGGGGCAGTAATTATGTATGCTGATACTGTGACTGACTCGATGCAAAAGGCAATCGATGAAACAAAGCGGCGGCGGACGATTCAGATGAAATACAATGAAGAACATCACATTACGCCGCATACAATCATCAAGCCAATTCAAGAAGCAATTACTGTTACTAAGAAAGCAACGGATGAAGCTGAAGCAGATAACAGTGCTGAATTTACTGACAAAGATTTTGCAAAGCTAGATAAAGAGGCCCAAGCAAAGATGCTTGATGAATTAACAGAGCAAATGCGCTCTGCTGCTAAGCGCCTTGACTTTGAACAAGCTGCTACGCTTCGTGATACGATAATGGAATTAAAGACAAAAGCAAAAAAATAGAGGAGGGATTATTTCGTGGCAAATGATAAGATCATAATTCATGGGGCACGGGCTCATAACCTAAAAAATATTGATATTACTATTCCGAAAAACAAGTTAGTCGTTGTAACTGGCCTATCAGGTTCTGGAAAGAGTTCTTTAGCTTTTGATACATTATACGCAGAAGGACAACGACGCTACGTGGAAAGTTTATCGGCTTATGCGCGACAATTTTTAGGACAGATGGATAAGCCAGATGTGGACTCAATTGACGGTTTATCTCCGGCAATTTCAATTGACCAAAAAACAACTTCCCATAATCCGCGTTCAACGGTCGGAACCGTGACTGAAATTAACGATTTTCTACGCTTACTATGGGCGCGGGTTGGGACACCAATTTGTCCGAACGATAATATTCCAATTACTAGTCAGTCACCAGAACAAATGGTAGATCGGGTACTAGAATTGCCTGAACGGACACGCCTGCAAATTCTTTCGCCGGTTGTTCGTGATAAAAAGGGAACACAAAAGAAAGTTTTTGAAACAATTAAACGTGAGGGATTTGTCCGGGTTCAAGTAGATGGCGAAACTTATGATCTTGATTCAGTCCCTGAATTAGATAAAAATAAAAAACATACGGTTAATGTCGTAATTGATCGAATTATCATCAAAGAGGGAATTAGGGCGCGGTTATTTGATTCCTTTGAATCGGCTCTCCGCTTAAGCGATGGTTATGCAATTGCTGATGTGATTGGGGGAGACCCAATTCCATTTTCTGAACAATATGCCTGTCCCATTTGTGGCTTTACAGTTGGTGAATTAGAGCCACGGCTATTCTCCTTTAATGCTCCTACTGGTGCTTGTCCAGAATGTGAAGGGTTAGGATTGAAACTTGAAGTAGATATTGATTTAGTAGTTCCTGACCAAACAAAGACCTTAAGAGAAGGGGCGATTGTTCCCTGGAATCCAATCTCATCGCAATACTATCCACAAATGTTAGAACAATTCTGCAAGTCGGTTAGCATTGATATGGATACTCCTTTCAATAAGTTGCCTAAAAAGCAACAACAACAGATTTTGTACGGTAATGGTGAAACACCATTCCACTTCCATTATGAGAATGACTTTGGTGGCATTCGGGATGTCGATGTGCCATTTGAAGGTGTTATCAATAATATTAGCCGACGATACCGGGAGACTAACTCAGATTTTACAAGGGAACAAATGAGAAAGTATATGACTGAGCTTCCATGTCCGGTTTGTCATGGTTACCGGCTAAACCAGCGGGCCTTAGCAGTAAAGATTGATGGGCGAAATATCGGTGAAGTTTCCGCTTTATCAATTAGTGATTCTCTTGAATTCTTTAAGAGTATCAAACTCTCTGCACAAAAAAATGAAATTGCTAAGCCAATTTTAAAAGAAATCATTGACCGATTAACTTTTATGAAAAATGTTGGTGTTGAATACCTAACTTTAAGTCGCTCAGCTCGAACTCTTTCAGGGGGAGAAGCTCAGCGGATTCGGTTAGCAACGCAAATTGGTTCTAATTTGTCAGGAGTAATGTATGTTCTCGATGAGCCGTCAATTGGACTTCATCAACGAGATAATGACCGTTTGATTGAGTCGTTAAAGGCCATGCGTGATCTTGGCAATACGCTGATTGTCGTAGAGCATGATGAAGATACAATGCGCGCGGCCGATTACATTGTCGATATTGGCCCTGGAGCTGGTGAAAACGGGGGCCAAGTGATGGCTGCCGGAACTCCTAAGCAAATTATGCGATCACGGAAGTCGTTAACTGGCCAATACTTATCAGGGAAAAAATTTATTCCAGTACCTCAGGAGCGTCGAGTAGGTAGTGGTAAGAAAATTACTATTACAGGAGCGGCGGAAAATAACTTAAAGGATATTACAGTCGATTTTCCACTTGGTGAGTTTATTTGCGTAACGGGGGTTTCTGGATCAGGAAAGTCAACCCTTGTTAATATGATTCTCAAAAGAGTTTTAGCCCAAAAACTGAATAATAATTCCGCAAAACCTGGTAAGTACAAGTCGATTAGTGGGGTTGAAAATATTGAAAAAGTTATCAATATTGATCAATCGCCAATTGGTCGTACTCCACGAAGCAACCCGGCAACTTATACGGGAGTCTTTGATGACATTCGTGAACTATTTGCTCAAACCAACCAAGCTAAAATGCATGGATATACTAAGGGACGTTTTAGCTTTAACGTTAAGGGAGGACGCTGTGAAGCTTGCCGTGGGGACGGAATTATTAAAATTGAGATGAATTTCTTGCCAGATGTTTATGTGCCATGTGAAGTTTGTCATGGAACACGTTATAATTCTGAAACCCTTGAAGTTGAATACAAGGGCAAGAATATTGCTGAGGTCCTTAATATGACTGTTTCTGAAGCTCTTGACTTCTTTAGTGCGATTCCGAAAATTAAGCGCAAACTGCAAACTATTGAAGACGTTGGGTTGGGTTATGTTCACCTTGGTCAACCGGCAACTACTCTTTCAGGTGGGGAAGCTCAACGAATGAAATTAGCAGCTGAACTTCACCGTCAGTCTCACGGTAAGAGCTTCTATATTTTAGATGAGCCAACTACTGGATTGCACATGGATGATATCAAACGCTTATTAGCTGTCCTGCAGCGGTTAGTCGATGCGGGAAATACTGTTTTAGTAATTGAGCATGATTTAGATGTTGTAAAATCAGCGGACTGGTTAATTGATCTTGGCCCTGAAGGAGGAGCTGGTGGAGGCAATGTTGTCGCCACTGGAACTCCAGAGCAAGTAGCAGAAGTAAAGGGAAGTTACACTGGTAAATATTTAAAAGAGATGCTCGCACGTGATCAAAAATGGGCAGAAGAACGAGAAGCTAAGCAAAAAAAGTAGTTGCAATCTAATTCTTCTAATGGTATTCTAATGAAAATTAAAGTACACGAAACGAGGGAAAAGAGATGTTATTTTTTAATAATCAAAATCAACAGTTTTCTTCCTCCTCAGCCTCTAATTCTATTAAGGCTGAGTGATTTTGGTGTACCCAATCGATAGGTTTATACAGACTCGGGTTCTCTATTAATCATTTGGCGTGACCAAATTGTATTAATAGATGATATCCCGAGTTTTTATTTTGCCTAATATTAAGAATGGAGGAATGATGATGAATCAACAACCAACAGATGAACTAAAAAGGTCGCTTGGCTTTTGGTCCGCTATTTCGATTGTTATTGGGACAATTATTGGATCGGGAATATTCTTTAAACAAGGATCTGTTCTTGATAGTGCTGGTACATCTACGCTTGCGATTGCTGCCTGGGTATTTGGAGGAATTATTACTTTAACTGGTGGATTAACAGTGGCGGAAATTGGTGCTCAGATGCCATATACCGGGGGATTATATGTCTATATTGAAAACTTGTATGGTCGCCTTTTAGGATTTTTAGCCGGGTGGATGCAAGTAATTGTTTATGGACCAGCAATTATTGCTTCGGTTGCCGGATTTATGAGTATTTTAATGGCAAACTTCTTTGGTTTAGGACCCCAGTGGCGAATACCTTTAGCAGTGATTACAGTGATTGCAATTGGAGTAATGAACCTTTTTGAAAATAAAGTTGGTGCAATTTTTTCGATTATTACGACTGCCGGAAAAATGATTCCAATTGCAGCAATTATTATCTTTGGCTTGTTCTGGGGACATCAAAATGCTTTTGGTCAAACAGTTACCGAAATTCACCAATCAACTGGTGGTTTTGGAGTAGCAGTTTTAGCAACTTTATTTGGTTATGATGGGTGGATTTTGATTGCAAATCTTGGAGGAGAAATGAAAAATCCCCAAAAATTATTGCCACGAGCTATTATTTTAGGGATTACTGCTGTTCTTATTATTTATACTTTAATTACTGTTGGGATTCTTAAGTTCCTTCCAGTTAATACTATTCATCGGCTAGGCGAAAATGCAACTGCATATTTAGCAGTAAAAGCCTTTGGAGCAATTGGGGGAAAATTGCTGTCAGCCGGAATTATTATTTCGATGATGGGGACTTTAAACGGGAAAATGATTACTTTTCCCCGGATTGTATACGCAATGGCGCGTCGTCATGATTTGCCATTTTCACGTTATCTCGCATATATTACGCCAAAGGGGAAGTCGCCAGTAGTAGCAACGATGTTTATTATCGTTCTTGCAACGGCTATGATGTTCTTCTTTGACCCTGATCACTTATCAGATTTGTGTGTATTTACTGTTTATTGTTTTTATCTTTTAGCATTCTTTGGGATCTTCATTTTAAGACATAGAAATAAGGGACCACGTCCATTCAGCACACCGCTTTATCCCTTAGTGCCAATTATTGCGATTGCTGGTGGAATCTTTGTCCTAGTAAGTGAAGTTATGAATGATCCGGCTGGTGTAATTCTTTTTATCGGAATCGTCATCGTAGGATTACCAATCTTATATATTGTTAAACGAATGGATCAACGACGGATGCATTAAGATTTAAGGCTAAGCTTAACTTGGCCTTTTTTGTTGCTTAAATAAGACACACCCGGCTTGATGTGATAGAATAGTTGGGTAGCTGTATGCGGAAAGAGGAACTAGTGATGGTAGATAAAAAATTAAAAGTAGTAATTATTACAGGGATGAGTGGTGCGGGGAAAACCGTTGCCGTTCATAGCTTAGAAGATTTAGGATATTTCGTAATTGATAACATGCTTCCTGGATTGGCAGAACGTTTTGTTGATGTGATAAAAGATTCAGGAGAGTTTAATAAAATCGCCATGGTAATGGATATGCGTTCACGCGGGTTTTACGATGAGGTTTTACCAAATTTTGAAAAACTGAAAAAGCGGGCTGATTTAGATGTGAAACTACTCTTCTTAGATGCTAATGACGTCACGTTAATTTCACGTTATAAGGAAACAAGACGTTCTCATCCCTTATCTCCGCAAGGTCGAATTCTTGATGGGGTAGAATTAGAACGGAAGCTTTCAACTGATCTTAAAAGTCAAGCAGATATAGTAATCGACACCACTAATGTGACACCACGAAATCTAAAGTTAAGACTTAATAAATTATTCGGACAGGGTGAAGGCAATGACTTTTATGTTGAAGTAATGTCATTTGGTTTTAAATATGGGTTGCCACTTGATGCGGATATCGTAATGGATGTTCGTTTTCTCCCTAATCCATTCTATATTCCGGAATTAAAGCACTTAACAGGAAATGATCTAGCTGTTCAAAATTATGTTATGCAGAGTTCGCTGGCTAAGGAATTTTACCAGCATTTACGGTCTCTCTTAGAGATTACTCTTCCAGGTTACATTAAGGAGGGAAAGAGCAGTTTGACAATTGCAATTGGGTGTACAGGTGGTCAACATCGGTCAGTAACTATTGCTAATAAATTATCTGCTGATTTAAAAGAAAAGAGATATAAAGTAAATACTTACCATCGCGATATTGAGAAGGCAAAATAAAGAGGAGTTTTAATTATGTTGCATAAACCAAAGATTGTAGTGATTGGTGGTGGGACTGGTCTACCAGTTGTCCTTCGCGGGTTGCGAGATCAAAACGTTGATGTTACGGCAGTCGTAACAGTAGCTGATGATGGTGGTTCTTCAGGAATTTTACGAAATTATATTAATGTGGTTCCACCTGGTGATATTAGAAATGTTTTAGTGGCGTTATCAGAATTACCGGATCTTGACCTTGACATTTTTCAATATCGTTTTAAGAGTAGTGATCAGTTCTTTGCCGGTCATGCGATTGGTAATTTGATTATCTCTGCTTTATCTGAAATGAAGGGTGGTATTTTTGCCGCTGTTCAAGAGTTATCAGAAATGATGAAGATTAATGGAAATATTTATCCTGTTGCCAATGAGCCGTTGACTTTAAATGCTGAATTTACAGACGGTACAAAGTTAAGTGGCGAATCGGAAATTACGGCCGCCCATAAACAAATTAAACGGGTCTGGGTAACACCTTCTAAAGATAATGATGGGCATCCTGCTCGTCCTGTGTCAGAGGTTATAACAGCAATAAAAAATGCAGATCAAATCGTTCTTGGTCCTGGAAGCTTATTTACTAGCATCCTGCCAAACTTGATGATTTCTGAAGTAGGGCAAGCCGTTCGCGAAAGTAAGGCTGAAGTTGTCTATATTTGCAATATTATGACGCAAAAAGGTGAAACGGATAACTTTACAGATGCTGATCATGTTCGGGTATTAAACCATCACCTTGGGAAGAATTTTATTAATACAGTTTTAGTCAATATTCAACCTGTTCCAGAAAATTACCTTGATTTTCAAGAATGGAATGAAATTTCTCAACCGGTTAAGCATGATTTCCAAGGACTACGAGCACAGAATTGTCGCGTAATTAGTTCAAATTTTCTGCGGCTAAAAGACAACGGTGCCTTCCATGATCGCGATAAAGTTGTAGCAGAATTAATGAATCGACTTCACCAAGTTCACGAGTAGTTAGGAGACTGATGCTAAATGTCATATGCAAGCGAAGTAAAGAAGGAATTAACGGGAATTACTGTTCATCGGGATAATGCAAAGGCGGAATTGATGGCCCTTATTCGGATGAATGGGTCGATTGGCATTGCTGACCACCAGTTAGTTTTGAATGTTCAGACTGAAAACCCGGCAATTGCGCGACGAATCTATTCACTTTTAAAACAATTTTACGGGGTGGAAAGTGAAATCGTGGTTCGTCGTAAAATGAAATTAAAAAAGAATAACCAATATATAGTTCGCTTACGCTATCATGCACAACATGTCTTAGATGATCTTGGCATTTTACAAAATTATCAAATTAAAGAACAAGTACCCGTAGAATTGCTCAAGGATGAATGGATGGTCCGTTCATATCTAAGAGGTGCATTTTTAGCGGGGGGATCAGTAAATAATCCTGAAACTTCCCGTTACCACTTGGAGATATACTCTCTTTATGAGGAACATAATGAGATTATTGCTCAGATGATGAACAAGTTTGGCCTAAATGCCCAAACAACCGCTCGCCGTAGTGGCTTTATCGTTTACTTGAAAGAAGCCGAAAAAATTGCTGATTTTATGTCATTAATTGGTGCAACTAACTCAATGCTTCAGTTTGAGAATGTTCGAATTGTACGAGATATGCGGAATTCAGTTAACCGATTAGTAAATTGTGAAAATGCTAACCTGAATAAGATTGCGAATGCGTCAACGCGACAAATCGAAAATATTGAATTTATTGATTCACGAGTAGGTCTTAGCAGCTTACCTGATAAGTTGCGGGAAATTGCAGAAACGCGGTTAGCCCATCAAGAAGTTAGTCTAAAAGAATTAGGGGAATTGGTTCCTGGTGGTCCGATTTCCAAGTCGGGTGTTAACCATCGTTTACGTAAATTGAATGCTTATGCTGATGAATTGCGTACATCGCAGGTTAAACAATAAAAACCTTTGAGGATAAGAAAAAAATAAGCTTTTTTCTTATCCTCAAAGGTTTTATTTTATCTTCTTTAAGTGAAATTTATTTTTTATTTATACTTTCGCTAATTAGCGCTAATTCGGCTGTTGCACATTCTTGATCTAATTTATTCCAGTTGGTGGTAACGTTAAAAACGTTTAATTTATTTACTGACATTATAATATCCTCCTTGACCTTACACCTTTGTTCTCTTTCATCTACATCTTATATCATACTATGATTGGTCTAAAAGTCAACTGTTATAATAACGGTATTTATGTGGCGCTTTGTGGAATTGGTATAGTTCAATTGCTGAAACCATTAATGGAATAGCAAAGATAATCGTTTATCAAATTTAGATAAATTATTAATTTTTAGAAATGGTATTCACGAGATAGTTGTTTTGGATTAAGGGAGACTTGCTTTTTAAAACAATGACCGGTATAATTGGAACGTTAATTAATTTACGTTTAATATCAAAGGAGGCAAAGTAACATGCGTAAAGCACACCCATACGGCGTACAAGGCCGTCGCCCAATCGCTTCAAAGTATAAGCGAGCATTAAAAGAAAAGAAGATCGAAGCTATTCGTAAGTGGGCTAAAGAAAAGCCAGCTGAAGAAAAGTAATTTATTTTATAAAAGCTATGCAATCCAGTGCATAGCTTTTATTTTTTAATAAAAAGAAAAAACTAAAGCATTAATTAATAAGATGACTCTTTTAAAAATAACGTTTTAATATTTTTGTACACTAATACTGTATTTTGTATGTTAAAATATAGGTAAGCGCTTACAGAAAAGTGTCGTTTATAAAAGAGGTGATAGTATGTTTGAATTTTTAAAACCAGCTCCAGCGGCGAAGCAAAAGGTTCCTGCTGATAAGGTTGAAAGTTCGTATCGTTGGCATCAGTTAGGAGTATTACTTGCGATTTGTATCGGTTATATTGGCTATTATATTATTCGTTTAATTTTCACAACCGAACAAAATGAAATTATGAAGCAGTATGGTTTTACCACGGCTGATATCGGAATGGTGCTTTCGTGTTTTGGGATTGGTTATGGGATTTCAAAACTATTTATGGGAGCATTAAGTGATAAAAGTAATACTAATCGTTATTTAGCAACCGGATTAATTATTTCTGCACTGCTTAATTTCGGTTTAGGATCTACCCGTAGCCTTTATATGATGATGTTTCTAATGTTAATTATGTCAATTGCTCAAGGGATGGGGGCAGCGGCATGCCAGCGTTCTGTTCAATTATGGTGGGGAAAGAAACACCGGGGAGCGATTTATTCGATTTGGTCTTCTGCACATAACGCTGGAGCCTTTGCTTGTGTTGCTGTTGTACAATTAGCAACATTCATGTTTTCAGGTTCCATTTCTGCTGTCTTTTATACATCTTCAGTGGTTTCACTGATTATTGCGGCCTTTGTATTATTAGTTGGTGCTGATCGGCCGGTTAGTGTTGGGTTGCCAAGTATTTCTGAATATACCGGAGATGAAGTTGTTTTAGAAAACGGAACTGAGTCTGATTCGGAAGAGACGAGTCTGACTTTACCACAAATTTTTGTTAAATATATTTTGACAAATAAAGTTGTGTGGGCCATTACCCTAACATCAATGTCCCTGTATTTGGTTCGATATGGGATAATGAGCTGGATTCCAAGCTATCTTGTAGAATCAAAAGGCTTTACGACTAACTTTGCAAAATGGTTAGTGGGTATTTTTGAACTTGCGGCGGTTCCGGGAGTAATTATTATGGGAGCAATTTCCGATGCATTAAAGGGACGTCGAGCTATTGTTTGTATTTTATGTGTAATTGGTTTATTTATTTGTTTGACAACGTATTTCTTTAGTACCAATCACGTTTTGATCGTAAGTGTTCTTTTTGTTATGGGAACTTTAATTTATGCTCCATTAACATTGGTTGGATTAATGGTTAACGAAGCAGTTCCTAAATTTGCAGTAGGTTCATCAACTGGATTTATGGGCTTTTTCCAATATATTTTTGGTGAAACGTTAGCAACTGCTTTAATTGGTATTTTGGTAGCCAAATATGGCTGGCTTGCAAGTAATATGGTTTTATACACTGCTTCAGCGCTAGCATTTCTATTATTGGTTTATATTTTTATTGCTGAACGTCGTGCTGAAAAGATAGCCGCTTCTGACAAAAAAGATTAAATTTTCGCTAAAACAAGGCTTTGAAGAATTTTTAGCCTTGTTTTTTGATTTAATTATAATAGTCAAGAATGTTTTACAAAAAAATATTAAATAATAGTTAAAACATTTGACCTTTTTTGACCAATCGAGTATAGTATTATTATCCGTTGGCATGCAAGACTAACGAGTGCTAATTTATTAAGGAGGCCATATTATGAATTTAGTACCTACTGTCATTGAGCAATCATCCCGTGGTGAACGTGCTTATGACATCTACTCACGGCTTCTGAAGGACCGTATTATTATGCTCTCTGGTCCAATTGAAGACGAAATGGCAAATTCAATTGTTGCGCAACTTTTATTCCTTGATGCGCAAGATTCAACTAAAGATATTTACTTATACATTAATTCACCTGGTGGTGTTGTTACCTCAGGAATGGCAATTTATGACACGATGAACTTTATTAAGGCTGATGTTCAAACTATTGTAATCGGGATGGCTGCTTCTATGGCCAGTGTATTAGTATCATCTGGTGCTAAGGGTAAGCGTTTTGGATTACCACACTCACAAGTTTTGATTCATCAACCATCTGGTGGAGCTCAAGGTCAACAGACTGAAATCGAAATTGCTGCTACTGAAATTTTGAAAACACGGAAGATGCTTAACGGGATCCTTGCTAAGAATTCTGGTCAACCTATCGAGAAGATCCAGGCTGATACTGAACGTGATCATTACTTGACAGCACAAGAAGCAGTAGATTACGGCTTACTTGATGGTGTAATGGAAAATAATTCAAAATTAAAGTAAAGGGATAAATAAAAAGATCTCCAATTATTCGATTAATTTCGAATGACGGAGATCTTTTTTTTGAATTATCAAAAAGGCAAGTGAAAATTAACAGCCTTGTAGCGACGCGAAAATAGTTCCATAATATCTTAAAAATAAAAAAGACTGTTGAAAAATTTTTTCAACAGTCTCATAAAAATGCGCCCCCCGAGAGTCGAACTCGGATCTCGAGAACCGGAATCTCACGTGCGATCCATTACACTAAGGGCGCGTCAACAGATATTATATTATCTTAAGTTAAAATGAATTGCAAGCATTATTTGAAAAAATTAATCAAAATAACGCTTACATCAGAAAAATGTTGTGATTGAATAGACAATTTTTTTGAAGATGGTATCATAAGTATCGTAGAAGTTGTATTGTTGCTTAGACCTTCCCACTGCGTCACTTACAATGGTTGAGAGTTGCGATGCTGATGTAATGTGATAAACTAAGCAAGTACACTAATTATGTTTTTTCCTAAAGGAGGAATTTGCAGTATGACTGTAAAAATTGGTATTAACGGTTTTGGCCGTATTGGTCGTTTAGCATTTCGTCGGATTCACGAACTTAACACAAATGATATTGAAGTTGTTGCAATCAACGATTTGACTACTCCTTCTATGTTGGCTTACTTACTTAAGTATGACTCAACTCATGGTAAGTTCCCAGGTGAAGTTACATCTACTGATACTGGTATTGTTGTTGATGGTAAGGAATACCCTGTATACGCTGAACGCGATGCTCGTAACATTCCTTGGGTAAAGAACGATGGTGTTGACTTTGTTCTTGAATGTACTGGTTTCTACACCTCTGCTGAAAAGTCACAAGCACACATTGACGCTGGTGCAAAGCGTGTATTGATTTCAGCACCTGCTGGTAACATCCCAACTGTTGTTCCTGGTGTTAACCTTGATACTTTGACTAAGGATGACATTATCGTATCAGCTGGTTCATGTACTACTAGTTGCTTGGCACCAATGGCTAAGGTCTTAAATGACGAATTTGGTGTTAAGGTTGGTACTATGACTACTATCCACGCATTTACTTCTACTCAAGCTATTCTTGATGGCCCTCGTGGTAAGAAGATGCGTAACAACCGTACTGCAAGTGTAAACACTATTCCTCACTCAAGTGGTGCTGCTAAGGCTATTGGTTTAGTTATTCCTGAATTAAACGGTAAGCTTTCAGGTCACGCACAACGTGTTGGTGTTGTTGATGGTTCATTAACTGAACTTGTTTCAATCTTAGACAAGAAGGTTACTGTTGACCAAATCAACGATGCTATGAAGAAGGCTACTAACCCAGCATTCGGTTACACTGAAGATGAAATTGTTTCAACTGATATTATCGGTTCAACATACGGTTCAGTATTCGATCCTTCCCAAACTGAAATTATGGAAGGTGACGATGGTTCACAATTAGTTAAGACTGTTGCTTGGTACGACAACGAATACGGTTTCACTAGCAACATGATCCGGACTTTGCTTCATTTTGCTACTCTTTAATTTGAAGTAAAATTAAACTAATTTGATTAAGGTGGGAGGAGGACTACTCCGCCCGCTTTTTTTATCAAAAGAAGAGGAGACATAATACAATGGCTAAATTAACTGTTGAAGACCTTCCTTTAGAAGGCAAGAAAGTATTAATGCGTGTTGACTTTAATGTTCCAATTAAAGATGGCGTTGTTGGTGACGACAACCGAATTGTTGCTGCCTTACCAACAATTAAATATGTTATTGACCACGGTGGTCGAGCAATCTTATTCTCACACCTTGGCCGGATTAAAAAAGAAGAAGATAAGCCTGGACTTTCACTTCGTCCAGTTGCAGAACGTCTTTCTAACCTACTAAACAAGCCAGTAACATTTGTTCCAGTTACTGAAGGTAAGCAATTAGAAGATGCTATCGATAACATGAAGAATGGGGATGTTTTGCTTGTTCAAAACACCCGTTATGAAGATGTTAAGGATGGCGAATATGTAAAGCGTGAATCTGGTAATGATCCTGAATTAGGTAAGTACTGGGCCTCTCTTGGTGATGTATTTGTAAATGATGCCTTTGGTACAGCTCACCGTAAGCACGCTTCTAATGTTGGTATTGCTACTAATATGCCAGGCAAGGCAGCAGCTGGTTACTTGATGGAAAAGGAAATCAAGTTCTTAGGTGATGCTGTAGATAATCCTGAACGTCCATTTGTTGCCATTCTTGGTGGTGCAAAGGTTTCTGATAAGATTGGTGTTATTGATAATCTTCTTGACAAAGCAGACAAGATTATTATCGGTGGTGGAATGGCTTATACATTCTACGCTGCTAAGGGAATCAAAGTTGGTAACTCACTTGTTGAAAAAGACAAGATTGACGTTGCTAAGCAAATCTTAGATAAAGCTGGCGACAAGCTTGTATTGCCAATTGATAATGTAGTAGCTGATAAGTTCAACAATGATGCTGATACAAAAGTTGTTGAAGGTGATATTGACGACGGTTGGATGGCCCTTGATATTGGTCCTAAGTCTGTTGAAGAGTTCAAGAACGTATTAAAAGATGCCAAGACTGTTGTTTGGAATGGACCAATGGGTGTATTTGAAATGCCAAACTTTGCTAAGGGAACGCTTGAAATTGGTAAATTCCTTGGTACATTAACGGATGCTACAACAATCGTTGGGGGCGGAGACTCAACTGCTGCTGTTAAGGAATTGGGGGTTGCTGACAAGCTTACTCACATTTCAACTGGTGGTGGTGCATCATTAACTTACCTTGAAGGTAACGAATTACCTGGAATTGCCGCAATTTCTGACAAATAATTAATGTTTAACTACTATTTATAAATCTTATATAAGAGGCTGAGAAAACTTTTGCTTTTCTCAGCCTCTTACCGTATCTTGGTATTAACAATAAAATAGTAGATGGGAGGGTCAACAATGAGAGTACCGATTATTGCTGGCAATTGGAAAATGCATAAAGATGTTCAAGAAGCTGTCTCTTTTATCGAAGCAGTAAAAAATCAGCTTCCGCCTGCCGACCAACTTGAAACAGCAATTGCTGCTCCTACTCTTTGTTTAGTACCAATGGTTAAAGCAGCTAAAGAATCCCCGTTAAAAATAATGGCAGAAAACTGCTACTATAAGAATGAGGGAGCCTATACTGGTGAAACAAGTCCATATGCTTTATACCAAGCAGGAATCCATCATGTAATTTTAGGCCATTCTGAACGTCGAACTTACTTTAATGAAACTGATGAATTAATTAATAGAAAAGTAAAGGCGGCATTAATAAACGGGTTATGTCCGATTGTTTGCTGTGATGATACCATGCGTCGACGAGTTGCTGGAAAGAAAGTTCATTGGGTGGTGAGCCGCATTCTCGCAGATCTTCATGGATTGACCAATAATGAAATTTGTCATGTTACGGTTGCTTATGAACCTAGTTGGGCGATTGGGACAGGCGAGAGTGCTGATCCAGATCAGGCAGCAGAGGGTTGTTACTTAATTAGGCAGACAATTAGTGATATGTATGGAGATAAAGTTGCAAATAATGTTCGAATTTTGTATGGAGGCAGTGTAACAACTTCTAATATCAATGCATTAATGGCAAAAAATGATATTGATGGTGTTTTAGTTGGAACAGCGAGCTTAAATCCAGAAACATTTTTACAATTAGTTCACCATTAGTCTGTTAAATGCTTGTTTTTAATTGTGTAAAATAATACAATGTTAAGTGGAATTGCTTTCCAAATAAATGACAGAGGAGAGATTCATCAAATGTCACTCATTACAGATATTTATGCACGTGAAGTCCTTGATTCACGTGGTAACCCAACAGTTGAAGCAGAAGTTTACACAGAAGCCGGTGGTGTAGGTCGCGGTATCGTTCCTTCAGGTGCTTCAACTGGTGAACACGAAGCTGTTGAATTACGTGACGGCGACAAGAACCGTTTTGGCGGCAAGGGTGTTTTAAAGGCTGTTTCAAACGTAAACAACATTATTGCTAAGGAAATCGTAGGGATGGAAGTTACTGACCAAATCGCTATCGATAAGGCAATGATTAAGTTAGACGGTACTCCAAACAAGGGTAAGTTAGGTGCGAACGCTATTTTAGCTGTTTCATTAGCTGCTGCTCGGGCTGCTGCTGACGAATTACAAGTACCTCTTTACAACTACCTTGGTGGTTTCAACGCTCATGTATTGCCAACACCAATGATGAACGTTATTAACGGTGGTGCTCACTCAGATAACAAGGTTGACTTCCAAGAATTCATGATCATGCCAGTTGGTGCACCAACTGTACGTGAAGCTATTCGTTGGGGTTCAGAAACTTTCCACGCCTTGAAGAAGGAATTGGAAGCTGCTGGTAAAGTAACCTCTGTTGGTGACGAAGGTGGATTTGCTCCTGACTTTGCTAACAATGAAGAACCATTCGAATACTTAATCAAGGCTATTGAAGATGCTGGTTACAAGCCAGGTAAGGACATTGCCATTGCCTTTGACGTTGCTGCTTCAGAATTATGGAACGACGAAGACAAGAAGTACAAGCTTCGTTGGTCAACTGGTGAAGAATACACCACTGAAGAATGGATTAACTACTTATCCGGTATTATTGAAAAGTACCCAGTAGTATCTGTTGAAGACCCAATTGACGAAAACAACTGGGATGACTGGGTAACTATTACTGATAAGTTAGGTAAGAAGGTTCAACTTGTTGGTGATGACTTCTTTGTAACTAACACTGATTACTTGAAGAAGGGTATCCAAATGGGTGCTGCTAACTCAATCTTAATCAAGCTTAACCAAATTGGTACTTTAACTGAAACTGTTGAAGCTATCGAAATGGCTAAGGAAGCTGGTTACACTGCCATCGTTTCACACCGTTCTGGTGAAACTGAAGACACTACCATCGCTGACTTGGTTGTTGCTACAAACGCTGGACAAATCAAGACTGGTTCAATGAGCCGGACTGACCGTCTTGCTAAGTACAACCAATTAATGCGGATTGAAGATCAACTTGGTGATGTTGCTCAATATAAGGGTATTCACTCATTCTACAACTTGAGCCAACAAGCTCGTCAAGACATCGAAAATCGTTAATTTTAAGCATTAGTTAAAAATCAAAAAGGACTATGGATGGAATTCCGTAGTCCTTTTTAATTACAAATTATTTAATTGAGTTTGAAATCGATTACATCTTTTTGTATTAGAAAATAATGAGAAAGAAGCGTTGGAATTTAGTATGAAATATAATATAATCTTTAAGAGTTAAATACAATGAAAGGATAATGATACACATGAAAAAATCGGCACCAGAACTTAATCGTTCGATGACTGCTGGTCAGATGGAAATGATTTCCCTTGGTGGAGCAATTGGTGTTGGACTGTTTATGGGATCAACATCTACAATCAAGTGGACCGGACCATCTGTTATCCTCGCATATGCGTTTGTTGGCTTAATTTTATATATTGTTATGAGAGCGTTAGGAGAGATGATTTACATTAATCCTGGAACAGGTTCTTTTGCGGATTATGCAACTGAATATGTTCATCCAGTAGCTGGATATCTTGCTAAATGGGCTAACGTATTTGAGTATATTGTTGTAGGAATGTCTGAAGTAGTAGCAGCGACTGAATATCTTAAATATTGGTGGCCCCACCTTCATACTTGGGTAGCTGGAGTTGTTATTATTATTTTCTTGGTTCTCGCTAATTTAGCAAGTGCAAAGGCATATGGATCACTTGAATTTTGGTTTGCGATGATCAAAGTTATTACTATTATCTTTATGATCTTACTTGGATTTATGATTATCTTCTTTGGTTTTGGTAATGGCGGTCATCCAACTGGTTTCAGTAATCTTTGGTCTCATGGTGGATTCTTCACTGGTGGCTGGAGTGGTTTCTTCTTCTCAATGTCAATTATCGTTGGATCTTATGAGGGCATCGAATTGCTAGGAATTTCTGCCGGTGAAGTAGCAAATCCGCAAAAAGCAATTGTTAAATCTGTTAAGTCTGTTTTATTCCGGATTTTGATTTTCTATGTTGGAGCAATTTTTGTAATTGTAACAATTTATCCTTGGAATGAATTAAGCAGTGTTGGGTCACCTTTTGTATCTACTTTTGCTAAGGTCGGAATTACAGCTGCAGCATCAATTATTAACTTTGTGGTTTTGACAGCTGCATTATCAGGTGCTAATTCAGGTATTTATAGTTCAAGTCGGATGCTGTTTAAGTTATCTCATGAGGGGGATGCTCCTAAGATTTTTGGGCGTCTTTCAAAACGGATCGTTCCCGATGCTGCCATCCTTGGTATTTCCGGTGGTATCTTGATTGGATTTATTATTGATATGATTTCGGCAACTTATAATCATTCAACTGCTGATATGTTCGTGGTTGTCTTCAGTTCTTCTGTTTTACCTGGAATGATTCCATGGTTTGTAATTTTACTAGCAGAATTACGTTTCCGTCGTAATAATAAAGACTTAATGGTTGATCATCCATTCAAATTACCACTATATCCATTTTCGAATTACTTTGCATTTCTCATGTTGATTGTGATCGTTATCTTTATGTTTATTAATCCTGACACACGGGTTTCGGTTATTGTTGGTGCTGTAGTATTAATTCTAGCAGTCGCAGTATACCTTGTTCGACATGGGGGTAAAAACGAAAAAGCATAAGATAGGGAGCGAGACAGAAGTCACTTGTGACTTCGTTTTTCGACGCGAAGCTAGCCTCTGGGAGCCCCCGCAAGCAACAATAGGCCTCCAATACTCGGTTTTTTACCGGGTATCTGTCAACTGGTATGGTTGACTAAAAATACTTCCTACGAAAATGTAGGGGGTATTTTTTTTTATGAAAAAATACAATCAATTCTTAAAAAGAAAAATTTTTGATTAGCAAAA
>NZ_JAJGTZ010000028.1 GCF_020784725.1 Limosilactobacillus reuteri | reverse complement strand
GGTCATATGATGCCAGATCATGTGCACTTGTTAGTAAGTATTCCGCCGAAGCTAAGTGTATCGCAGTTTATGGGATACTTAAAAGGGAAAAGTGCATTAATGATGTTTGATCGACATGCAAACTTAAAATACAAATATGGGAACCGACATTTTTGGGCTGAAGGCTACTACGTAAGTACAGTTGGATTGAATGAATCCACGATAAAGAAGTATATCCGAGATCAAGAGAAACATGATATAGCAATGGATAAGCTAACAAGTGTGGAATATTCGGACCCTTTTAAGGGTAAGTGAAGTAGTACAAACACCGCTTAAAGCGGTGGCAAAGTAGTCAGAGCATTTTGGCTTGAGCAAAGCGAAAGCCAGCGCCTTGAGACGCCGGCTTTTATTATCGGCTTATAGCCGATGTGCAAACCACCCGTTTGACGGGTGGTTATGATTAGTTTTTCTCATATTTTCCAAACCGTTGATAATCTTGAACTGACATTTCTACCGTTAATAATGTCCCATTACTTTCATAAGTAGTATCTAAAATATTAGTGTGTTCATTAAGGTAAGAAACAACATGACCATCAGTAAATGGAATTAGAAGAGTAGTAGTGACATAGTCCTTAAATAAGTGTTTCTTAATAACTTCAACAAGAAGGTCTAATGAAGCATCTTGTTTAGCTGAAATCACAACTTGATCGTCACCTTCAAGAATAGGAAATTCAATTTCAGTTTTATCTGCTTTGTTAAATACGTTGATCATTGGAATATCAGTAATCCCAATTTGTTTTAAGGTTTCGTTAGTTGTTTCCATCATTTCCTTGTAATGTGGATCAGAATAATCAATAACTTGGATTAGTAAGTCAGCATTAGCGGCTTCTGCAAGTGTTGATTTAAATGATTCAACAAGGTGAGTAGGTAATTTACTAACGAACCCAACCGTATCACTTAGTAAGAAACGTTTTTGATCTGGAAGTGTTAGCTGCCGGACACTTGTATCAAGAGTGGCGAATAACATATTCTTTTCAAAAACGGTTTTTTCTTCAGCAGCTCCATATCTTCTTACAAGGCCATTCATAATAGTTGATTTACCAGCATTGGTATAGCCAACGAGAGCCGCTGTTGGAATGGCACTTTTTACGCGTTGTTTCCGCTTGGTTTGTTCGGATTTATCAATATCTGCCAATTCTTGACGAAGATGGGAAATTTGGTGTTGGATAGTTCGCCGATCCATTTCAAGTTTGGTTTCCCCGGCACCCCGGTTAGTAAAACCACTTCCTCCACCAGTTTGTTGATCTAACCGCTCACTTGCAGTAGTTTGCAAGCGTGGTAAACGGTATTGCAGTTCAGCGATCTGTACTTGAAGTTTGGCTTCTTTAGATTGAGCGCGGGTTGCGAAAATCTCTAAAATAAGAGCGGTTCGATCTAGAATACGACATCCAGTTCCTTCTTCAAGATTACGCAATTGGCTTGGTGATAATTCATCATTAGTAATAACAGTAGGAACGTGATTAGCATCAGCCACCTTACGAATTTCTTCGACTTTGCCTTTTCCAAAGTAGGTAGCAGGATTAGGACGATCGATGACTTGATCAATCCGATCGATAACTTCCATGTGATTTGCTTGTGCTAATTCAGCCAGTTCAACCATTGAGTAGTCAAAGTCTTCTTGACCGGTATTTAAACCAGTGATAATTACTGGTTCTGTAGTTTGTATGTTAGTCTCCATTGAAGAATAGTGTTCCCCCTTGATGGATATTATTCTGGTAATTCAAGTTTATTGTAAAAATCAACACTAGTATTATTCTTATCTAAAGTCAATTTAGTAATGCTTCCGTTACGTGGTGAGTCACCTGGATCGTAAGCGTCAGAATAGCGTTGGACGATAGAGCGAATAGTGGCTCCATGCGAAACTACTAGTACATCTGATCCGTCTGGTAATGCTCGTAAGCGATCAAAACCTTTATCCACCCGTTTCCAGAAAGCAACATGGTCTTCGGCAGTACCATAATTGTCCGCTGCTGCAATCTTATCTTTTAATTTATCTGGTCCCCAACCAGCAACCATTTCTGCAAAACTGTGATAACCATCTGGGCCGCCAAGGAAGTCAGCGAAATGTTGACCATCTTCTCCTTCAAAGTAGCCAAAGAATTCTTCGCGAAATGCTGGCTCTGGAATTGGCTTTGAATTATTACCAGGGTGTTCAGCAAGTAAGAAACGGGTAGTTGAAACTGTTCGTGCAAGGTCGCTGCAAAATACATAATCAAATTGAATAGGAGCAAGCGCCCGTCCTACTCGTTTGGCGTCTTCTTCACCCTTTGGCGTTAGCGGACCATCAGCCCAACCTTGCATCCGATTGTAGAGATTAAGATAGGTTTGTCCGTGGCGTACAAAATAAACATTGATTGCCATAGTTACAGCACTCCTTTATGCGAAATAAAATACTTATTATATTTTAACATGATTTTGCTGAAGAAGAAGCAATTATAGCATTCGGTTTCGCTTAATAATTCGTTGACGAATCGCTTTGATAAGTGCTAACAGGCCAACTCCTAACAGTGAGCATACAACAAATGCTAAGATGATAAGTGAGAAGTGCTGACGAACAAACGGAATTGTTCCAAAGTAATATCCGCATCCAGCACCAATTGCTACCCATAATGTAACGCCAATAATATTACCAACGGTGAATCGCTGGAACGGAAACTGCATTGTTCCAGCAATGAGGGGGACGAACGTTCGAATGAGTGGAACAAATCGTCCTAACGCAACAGCTTTAATTCCATGATGTGTTAAAAAATCTTGTGCTTTCTCAAAACGCGGGCCGCCCATTCTTTTTTTGAGCCATTGCCAATGAGAAAGGGAGTGACCGATATAATAATTAACTGTATCACCGATTAACGCTGCAAAGAAAAAGACGGGAATAACGATTTCCATTTTTAAGATTGGGTTAAAAGCAATGAAAGAACAAGTTAAAAAGACGAGTGATTCACCTGGAAGCCAAGGAAAAATCACTAATCCGGTTTCCATAAAAATTAGGATAAAAAGGAGAACATAGCTCCAAGCGCCCATCCGCTCAAACATTGGAATGATTGTTTCCGCAATATGAGTTAGAAGATAAAAAATATGGCTCATTGTTGTTTTCCTCCTCCTGTAGCATGGTTTCAATATATTGTAGCGTTATTATTAGTTATTTTGATGATCTTAGGATTAAAATTAAGCGACACTTAATAATTGAAAAAATAGAAGGTGGAAAATTAACAGACTAATTGGCGAAAATGATATAATAATTGGATAATTTTAAGATAGATTATTAAGTAAGTCGACCTGAAGATGAAAGGTAGGGAGTATGGAATGTCTACAAAAACTGAAAAAGAACTAGAACAAAAGTACCTTGATAATGTGATTGATAAAGTAAAACAGGCCGAACAAAAAGCGGAAAAAAAGATTAAAACGGCTCAACATGATATTAAGGGCATCAATAAGCAAATTGATGATATCCACTTAAATACCACTACTTATTCAGGCATGATGGATACGGCCATGTCTTTTCGTGCCCAACAGCAGATGTTAGATGAACGTCAAAATAGTTGGCAACATGCGGCAGATCGGCTAGCGACTTTGCAACGACTTGAAAAAAAACCTTACTTTGCTCGCATTGATTTTCGTGAAAAAGGAGCCGATGAAGCTGAAAGGGTATATATCGGGCTTGCATCCTTTACCGATAAGCCAGATCACTTTCTTGTTTATGACTGGCGAGCACCGATTTCGTCTGTTTACTATGAAGGAAAGCTTGGGAAAGTTAAGTACCAGACTCCAGTAGGTGAACAAGAGGTTGACCTTACTCTTAAGCGCCAATTTCAAATTAAAGATGGGGTGATTGTAACCATCTTTGATACCGACGAACAAGTAGGTGACCAGATGCTCCTTGATGCTCTTGGCAACCATTCAAGCACCAAAATGAAGAGCATTGTAACGACGATTCAACGGAAACAAAATGAAATTATTCGTGACACGAAAAATGAATTGTTGTTTGTTCAGGGGGCTGCTGGATCAGGTAAGACAGCGGCAGTTCTCCAACGGGTTGCCTGGCTCCTTTACCGTTACCGGGGTAATTTGACATCTTCACAAGTTGTTTTATTTTCGCCTAACCAATTATTTAATGACTACATTGACCAAGTCTTGCCAGAATTGGGTGAGCATAATATGGTCCAGATGACTTACTTCCAGTTTGCTAATCGCCGGGTACCAAAACTGCACGTTCAGAACTTAGAACAACGGTTTGAAAGTCACCAAGATGAAACGGCTAAGAATGCACAACAACTATTAACAAGCTTGCAATATTTTAAAGCAACAGAGCGTTATGCCAACCATCTTGGTCATGCTAATATGCGTTTCCGCAACCTTATGTTTAATGGTAAAGTCTTTTTGAGCAAAAAGAAGATTAAAGAAATTTACTATTCATTTAACAATAACTATAACCTGGGAAATAGGTTGGATGGAACGAAAGAAGCCCTTATTAAATACCTTAATCACCGTGTCGGATCTGAAATGCGTAATAAATGGGTTGAAGATGAGATCCAAAGTTTAAGCAAAGAAGAAATTGATAACCTCTTTAATAACCAGCCACGTGAATTTGAGGATGAAGATAAAGAGTACAAGTTCCTTGCGCGCCAAATTGTTATGCGGGCATTTATACCAATAAAAAAAGCCATCGATCATAATCAGTGGCTTAACATCAATGGACAATTTTTACACCTTCTCCGAGTAACTCCAAAACTTGTTAATATTGCTGAATATGGCATTTCTGCAGAACAGTGGAAAGATTACGTGGATGGAGTGAAAGAAGAACTAAAGAAGGGCAATATTAGTGCCAACGGAATTACTATTTACCTGTACCTGTATGATTTGATTACTGGAAAACATGGTCAACGTGATATTCGTTACGTTTTTGTTGATGAAGTCCAAGATTATGATGCTTACCAGTTAGCTTACCTTAAATACCGTTTCCCCCGTGCTAAATTCACATTGTTAGGGGACCTTAACCAGGCAATTTTCACTCATGAGAATAGTCGGTCACTATTAAAGCAGTTGGGCACGATGTTTGATCCTGAAAAGACGAAGGTTGTCCAATTAACTAAGTCTTACCGTTCTACGAAACAAATTACCGACTTTACTAAACATATTTTAATTGACGGTGAAGCAATTGAAGCCTTTGAACGTGAAGGCAATAAGCCACAAGTTTATCAAACTAAGGATGAACAAGAAGGGGTAGCGGCAGTTATTGATATCCTTAATAAGTATCAGAACGACCATGATGCCGTTGCAATTATTGGGAAAGATCTCAAAGACAGTGAAGATTTATATCAAAAGTTAAATGCTAACAACATTAAGACCACCCTTATTCGGACAGAAAATCAACGGTTAGTAAAGGGACCAATTGTTGTGCCATCATATCTAGCAAAAGGGTTGGAATTTGATGCGGTTATTGTTTGGAATGCGAATAATCAGCAATACCATGGTAATGATGAGCGACAATTGCTATATACAATTTGTTCTCGAGCAATGCATGAGTTGAGTTTAGTATCAATTGGCAGTCCAACTAGTTTACTAGACCAAGTGCCGACAGGTGAATATGAAAAAGTTAATGTTGACAAATAAATGGTAAGAGTAATATTGCACTTTATTATATTAGATTTATAATTTAATTGTGTATAAAAAAGTGAAGAATAAGTTCGATGAGGAGTAGTTTATATGAGGGTTATTATTATCGGTTGTACCTTTGCGGGGATGACAGCCGCGTCGCAAATTTTAAGAAGTCATCCGGAGACAGAGGTTACGATTTATGACCGCAATGCAGTCGTTCCCTCAATAACGTATGACATCAATGACTATGATGACCAAGATGCGGAACAACCTCGTTTACGAACTGAATTAAGCTCGGATCAATTATCGATTAAGGGTGCTGACATAAAAATGGGGTCCCTTGTAATGGGTGTAGATCCGGCGCAAAAAACGATCAAAGTTATGGGGATGCTAGATGATGCTACTTCCGAAGAGCATTATGATAAGCTGATTATTGCTACTGACTCAAGAAGTGAAGCACCCGCTTTAAAGGGAATTGACAGTAGCAATGTAACCTTAATCAAGGACCAACAAGATGCTAAGGCTGCTCTTTTATTATCTACTATTGACCAGCAAATTGCTGTGATTGGTAACGATCCTCTTAGCTTGGGACTAGTCGATGCATATCGGCAAAAAGGGAAAGAAGTGACTCTTTTTACAAACGGTGAGCCAATTTTGCATCACAATTTTGAAGGAGAGTATTCTAGACGAGCCCTTGAGATTTTAACGGCAGATAATATTAAAGTTGTTACTGATGAACATGTTACCGAATTAGATGATAATGGGATTGGCATCACGGTTGCTACTGATAAGAGCTCATACAGTGTTAGTCGGGCAATTGTTGCTGCAGGTCAAAAGCCAGATACATCTATTTTTGAGGGGATAGTAGAGATGGATGAAAATGGGGTAATTGCTGTTAATGAATTTATCCAAACATCTGATCCGGATATATATGCAATTGGGGGATCAACGACGATTCACTATAATCCAACCGGTAAGGACGTTTATAAACCTCAGCCAACTGAAGGCGTTCGTCAAGCAGCAATTGTTGCCCATAATATCCATGGAAAGCAGATGAAAGATTCGGGAACGCAACTTGCTATGAGTCTAAACCTTGACGGAACATATATGGCTTCTTTAGGATTGACCTTTGAAAGAGCTAAGGCAGCTGGCTTTGATGCTGATGTAGTAACAATTGAGGATAACTATCGTCCAGAATTTATGCCAACTACCACGCCAGTCCTGATGTCATTGGTTTGGGATAAGGATACTCAACGGATTTTGGGAGCACAAATGATGAGTAAGCACGATATTTCAGAAACTTTAAGTTTAGTTTCGTTATGTATTCAGAACCAAAACACAATTGAGTTTCTTGGAATGTACGATACGATGTTCCAGCCCAACTTTGATCGCCCCTTTAATTACGTTAATATTTTGGGACAAGCAGCAATGGCTAAAGCAGGAACGGAATAATCTGTTAAAATATAGGTAGGCAATTAGTCGATTGATTATGGGAGTAAAAAGGCTTATCCTTATGAATAGTAAGCAAATAAAATGAGGTGTAGATATGAAAGTAGTTATTGTTGGCTGTACGCACGCGGGCACGATAGCAGCAACCCAGATTTTAAATGCACATCCAGACACTGAGGTAGTAATTTATGAACGGAATGATAGTGTTTCCTTCCTTTCTTGTGGGATTGCCGTTTATTTGAGTGGTGAAATTGGGAATCCAGATGCGATGTTCTACTCTAGCCCTAAGCAACTAGAAGAGATGGGGGCTACTGTTAAAGTTAAGCATAATGTCTTAAGCGTTGACCCTAATACAAAGACACTTGAAGTTGAAAACCAGGAAACTGGTGAATTGACTGCGGATTATTATGATAAATTGATTGTTACTACTGGATCATGGCCTGTTATTCCACCAGTTTCTGGACTAGAAAATAAGAATTTATACTTGTGTAAAACTTATTACCACGCCAAGAAACTTTTCAATGTCGCCAAGGACTCGAAAAAGATTGTTGTCGTTGGTGGAGGATATATTGGTGTTGAATTAGTAGAAGCATATCTTCGTCAGGGACGGGATGTAACATTAATCGATAGTTCAGATCAAATGTTGATTAAGTATTTTGATAAACAATATTCTGATCGAATTGGTCGTATTTTCAAAGACCACAACGCTCATCTTGAATTGCAACAACGGGTTACTGGATTTGAAGACGATGGTAATGGCGGTGTTAAAGTTCTTACCAATCAAGGTAAAGTTTATGATGCTGACATGGCTGTTCTTTGTGTTGGATTCCGACCAAACAGTGACCTAGTTCGTGGAAAAATTGACCTTCATCCTGATGGTACAATTAAGACCAACGCTTATATGCAAACATCTAATCCTGATATCTATGCTGGTGGGGATGTAACGTCCGTCCACTTTAATCCTACTAATACTGACCGTTACGTTCCGTTAGCCACTAATGCTGTTCGTCAAGGAACGATTGCCGGTGTTAATGTTTTTGGCAATACCATGAAGTATATGGGGACACAGTCAACAACGGGTCTCCACTTGTTTGGTAATACAATGGTATGTACTGGTTTAACATTACGGCGAGCAAAAGAAATGGGAATTGATGCCGATTCAGTTACAATCGAAGATAATTATCGTCCAGAATTTATGCCAACTACTACGCCAGTCTTTATGACCCTGGTATGGGAAAAAGGAACGCGACGAATTCTCGGGGCACAATTTATGAGTAAGCATGATGTTTCGCAATCTGCGAACCTTGTATCTGTATGTATTCAAAATCGTAATTCAATTGATTTCCTTGCTTATGTTGATACATTATTCCAGCCAAACTTTGATCGACCATTTAACTATGTCAATTTGTTGGCTCAAGCAGCAGTTGCTAAGGAAGATAAGAAAGTAAATAAATAAAAATAACGAGGATGAAAAACCTTTTCATCCTCGTTATTTTTAGTGTTGTTTTCTTAAGAATGGTACATCTTGGAAATTAACTTGCATAATTGCATTGGCAAGAAGTAAGATCAGGCCACCCCAAATTAATTGTGGTGTAAGAGGGTCATAGCCCATGATAACTGACATGGTGCTGGCAAAAAATGATTCCAACATTAACAATAATCCAGCTGATGTGGCATCAGTATATTGTTGAGCTGTAATTTGCATTCCCTGCGCTAAGAAAGTTACGACGATAGCTAAGATAGCTAGGGGAATCAAAGCTTGGACCCAATGGATTTGTGTAAGGTTGGTACGTTCAAATAATCCAGTCGTAATCCAGCCGAACGTGCCTTGACATAAACCAATCATGAAGATTACCACCCACGGACTGGAAACTTTCGGCGCGTACTTTCCAAAGAAGATTAATTGTAAGGCCCAAAAAATAGCAGAAACAACAGTTAGAAAGTCACCAAAATTTAATTGAAGACCGGTATTAGCAACATTAGTGATGACAGCCATTCCGATAATAGCGAGGGCGACCGCAAAATATGTCTTTCGCTGGGGACGTTCATGCCAAAACAACTACAAGATCAAGGGAGCAATTGCAACATATAAGGTTGTCAAGAAGGCATTCTTAGCCGGAGTAGTATAACGGAGGGCATCAGTCTGCAAAAAATAACCTAGGAAATTAATTGTTCCCATAAGGATTCCTAGTTTAAAATCCAGCCAAGTCATTTTGTTGATCTGTTTATGGAAGATAATATAACCAGCAATTACACACATTGTTCCCCGGCAAGCGTTGATGACTCCAGAATGCATTCCAGCTTGTATTGTTAGTTTGGCAAATACGTAGCTGCTTCCCCATAAAATAGCAACTAGCAGTAACATTAAATTCGCTTTTTTCTTTGAAATGGTGCTCAGTCCCTTCTGTTAATTAACGACACTCAATCATAACATTTAAGATCTATTTTCTAAAGGTTAACTACGACAAAAAAGTGACAGAATTTTTAACTTTTTGGAAAAATAAAATTGTACGGTTGCGGTTAGCTAGTTAGTGTATTATTGTTAATAATGATATTTTTTTATGGAGGAACGACTATGAAAACAGCGTTGCAGAAGCTCCGCCGTGTCTTGAACACCAAGCTCGGTTTTTTTCTGCTTGTTGTACTTTTATTTTGTTTAAAGAGCTACTGGGCTTATCAAAATGAATTTAATTTAGGTGTAAAAGGAAGCATGCAACAATTCCTTTTAGCATTTAATACGATTCCAAGTGCCCTTGTATTTTTGGGAATTGCATTATATTTCCGCGGGC
Organism: Limosilactobacillus reuteri; assembly: GCF_020784725.1. Lineage (GTDB taxonomy): Bacteria > Bacillota > Bacilli > Lactobacillales > Lactobacillaceae > Limosilactobacillus > Limosilactobacillus reuteri_F. Next base: position 65,971 of record NZ_JAJGTZ010000028.1, on the reverse strand, counting down.
GATTGTCCTATTGGATGATGTTGATAATTAATGCGGCATTATCGACATGGCTTTTTGCAAATATTTTGTACTATCGAGAATTTTCAGATTTCATTACCTTTAACGTAATAAAGGGATCTGGAGCGGCTTCAAATAATCTTGGTAAAAGTTTAATGGGGATATTACGTCCCGAAGACTTTTTAGTTTACTTGGATGTTGTAATTTTAGCTCTCATCTTACTTTTCCACTTTGTTCGTGTTGATATGCGGCGATTTAAGGTTAGATATGCGATGACGATTACTGCCCTTGGCTTTGTACTATTTGGAGTTAACTTAGGAATGGCAGAAAGTGATCGTTCACAATTACTTACGCGAACTTTTGATAATAATTATATTGTTAAGTATCTAGGGCTCGAAGCATATACAATTTATGATGGGGTTAAGACGACTAATAACAGTGTAGTAAAAGCGCGTGCTAATCGTGACGAATTAAAGCCAGTTTTGCATTTCATCCATAGTAATTATGCTGCGCCAAATGTTGAATATTACGGTAAGGCTAAAGGAAAGAATATTTTTATCATTCATCTTGAAAGTCTCCAGCAATTTATGATCGACTATAAGCAGGATGGTCAAGAAGTAATGCCAAATCTGAATAAGTTGTACCATGCTAATGATACTTTGGCATTTGATAACTTCTTCCACCAAGTTGGTCAAGGAAAGACGGCGGATGCTGAAACAATGCTCGAAAACTCGCTCTTTGGTCTTCCAGAAGGATCAGCAATGGTTACTGATGGGACAACTAATACCTTCCAATCTGCGCCAGCGCTTCTTCATCAAAAACTAGGTTATACGACAGCCTCATTCCACGGGGACGTTCCTAGTTTCTGGAACCGTGATAATGCTTATAAGTCTTTTGGTTACCAATACTTCATTAGTAAAGAGTATTATCCAAAGACCAAGGATTATGATGCTGGATATGGAATGAAGGACAAGATCTTCATGAAAGAATCAGCCCACTATATTGAGCAGCTTCCACAACCATTCTATGCAAAGATCATTACAGTTACTAACCACTATCCATATATCCTCGATAAAAAGAATAAGGATATCGAAGCGTGGAAGACTGGCGATGACACGGTCGATCCTTATATTCAAACTGCACGATACTTAGATGAATCACTTGGCGAATTTCTTGATTACCTTGATAAGACTGGGTTACGGCAAAACAGTGTGTTAGTCCTTTATGGTGACCACTATGGAATTTCTAACAACCACCAACCAGCCATTGCGCAAATCTTAGGTAAGAAGAAAGTAACTAATTATGATCTAGCAATGTTCCAAAAAGTGCCATTTATGATTAATATGCCTGGCCTAAAAGGTGGGATTAATCACACTTATGGTGGTGAAATTGATGTCTTACCTACTCTTGAGGACCTCTTAGGAATTAGCTCTAAGAATTATATTCAATTCGGACAAGACTTGCTTTCACCTGAGAATAAGCAAATTGTACCGTTTAGAAATGGTGATTGGGTAACGCCAAAATACACTAAGTATAATGGCGACTACTATTACACTAAGAATGGTAAGCAAATTACTCACCAAACAGCGACGCAACGTAAAGAAATTGGCAAGATTCAAAAATATGTTACAACTGATCTTGGATTATCAGATAAAGTTGTGAACGGTGACTTGCTTCGGTTCTACAAACTCCCAGGATTTAAGAAAGTTGATAAAAAACAATATACTTATAACCTTAAGAAGAGCTTGAAGAATTTACAGAAACAGCAAAAGAAACAAAAGACAAGTTTGAAGTCGGAAAATAATAACCAGAGTACCTTCGATGATTACACAACCGATGCACCCGAGTTAAAGAATTATCCGAAATTAAACTTCCCTAAACCATAGTAAGATAAAAATGGAGGCCAGTAGAAATACTAGTCTCCATTTCTTATATCGAATAGTTGCGTTACACTAATTATCTGGTAAAATGTTTAGGTGTTCACAAACCAGACTGTGCTTTAATTATGTGTATAATATGTTACTATTAAACGTGAGTAACCGTTTTCATTGACGGATGAAACAAAGGATTTTGCGTAATGGATGAATGGATGAACTACGAACAATTTGATCGACAAACATGGCATGGCTTTTTCCCGACAGATTCAGTACGATTAACTCAAGGGAACTTGGATGAAATTAAATCGTTGAATGATCGAATTTCAATTGAGGATGTACAGGATGTATATTTGCCGCTAATAAAATTAATTCAACTGCGCTACCAGAATTTTTTAGAATGGCAGATGCAAAAGGCAAACTTTTTACAACGTTCCACGATTCGCATTCCATATATTATTGGAATTGCGGGTTCAGTTGCGGTTGGGAAGAGCACCATTGCTCGGTTGATTAGTATTTTACTAAATAAGATGTTGCCTGATAAACGGGTAGAATTAATGACAACGGATGGGTTCTTATATCCTAATGCAGAATTAAAACGGCGAGGAATCATGGATCGGAAAGGCTTCCCGGAATCCTATGACATGGAAAAACTTCTTAAGTTTCTTAATGATGCCAAAGCAGGGGAACCAGTTGTTAAGGCACCTACGTACTCGCACCAGGTTTATGATGTTCAACTGGATAAACCCTTGGTAATTGATCGCCCAGACATATTGATTGTAGAAGGGATCAACACGTTGCAATTGCCAAGTAACCAACAATTGTATGTTAGTGATTACTTCGATTGGTCATTGTACGTTGACGCAGATCCAGACTTGATTGAGCATTGGTATCTTCAACGGTTTGGGATGTTGTTAGAGACTGCTTTTACTGATCCATCAAATTATTACTATCCTTATTCAAAAGGTGACCGCCAAGAAGCTTTCAAGATGGCTAAAGATGTTTGGCAACGTGTTGATCTTCCTAATTTACGGGAGTTTATTCTGCCAACGAAAAGTCGCGCCGACGTAATTTTGCATAAAACTACGGGGCACCTCGTGGATAAGCTTTACTTGCGACGGGGGTAATTGGTTAGCCAGCTATATAAGTCAATAATTTCAATATCAGGATCTAAGCCAGCGTAATTGAGCGCTGGCTTTACTGTAATCAGAAACTTTTTATATTTTGAGGAAAGTTGCCGTAAGCCACTGGTTGCCCGACGATAAGCGCCATCATCGGCAAGAGAATAGGCAATTTGAATACAGGTAAAGATATCGTTTTTTACCGCTACAAAAGTAATCTCATTATCTTTAATTCGTCCACTATATACCTGGTATCCTTGACTTAATAGATCAATAAAGACAATATTTTCAAGGATTCGTTGCGAAAGGACATTCTTTTTCAGTGTGAGAGCTTGCCGAATACTAGGATCTACCGGATAATAACGAATGTTGGTACTTTTAACGTGGTGACGAGAAAGATCATATTCTTTGCATGGGTAAAAGATAAAGGACGTTTGTAAGAACTGTAAATAGAAATCAACTGTCTTATTGGAAGTAGTGATGTGGTGACGTTTAAGACTGTCAACAATCTGGGAGATATTTTGCGTGGTCCCAGCATGATGAGCTAAGTGATGAGCAAGTTGCTTAGTTAGGCCTGGATTACAAAGGGTCGCTTGTTGGGTGAAATCGGTAATGATAATCGTATTAATGATCCCATTCACATAATTGCGGAGGTTGATCGGACCGTGGATTTCGTGAGTATAGGGGAAACCGCCCTCATTTAAATATTGATATAACGTTTGGGAATCAGCTTCTTGTTGGTTCCTTTTTATGTATTCACGGAAGCTGCAAGGAAAAACGGGGATGATAGTATGAGGGACCATTTGCTGAAGATTTTCTTTCTCCAGAATAGTTTTGTTGGAACTTGTAATATAGATATCAGTATTGGAGAGTGAATTTAGGGCATTTACAACGCGGGCAAACTGGGGAACCACTTCGACCTCATCGAGGAAGATATAATTCATCTGATGTTTACTAAGCCGATCAAGGATAAATTGTAGGAGATATTCTGGATTGCATAATTCATTTTCTAGGAGATATTCAAAGTTAATCACTTGGATTTGACTTGAGGAAATTTCTTGGCGCCGGAGAGTTGCCCGGAACTGGTCAAGGATAGTTGTTTTACCACACCGCCGAACTCCTACAAGAATCTTAATTATTGGCTGGTCCATGTTGTTTATTAGTTGGTTAAGATATTTTGTCCGAATAAACATATTGCACCTCAAGTAAAAAATAACTAACTAAATTTTATCAAATGCAGAAAGCGCATTCAAACTAACTGAATTTGGAATAGATTACAAATCCTGCATTAGAAAATCTAGTTAAATTCCTTAGTAAAAGTAAAAAAATAAATCTTTTTAATCCTAATGTATCAATGTTCGAAACGGTTGCGCATGATATTTATGCCTCATTTTTATTGACAATTACTGCCAGACCACTTAAGAAGGATACAGATTAAATGAGATGAGGAGGCTGTCGAAATGATAAAAACTGATAAAGATACTAAAACACTTGAAGCACAAGCGGTTGATGAAGAATTACGGCTATTAAATATTGATTTAGAACACTAATTAAATATCCTCAATAAAATTCCATCTAACGAAAAAGACGTGAGAAAATTTGGCTCCCGTCTTTTTTGTTATGGAAAATTAAATAATCATTGACCATGCCATGTTCAGCCTGTAAACTAGCCTTTAAGAATAAAAATTTGAACAAAGGAAGTGTCATTGTGGCAAACATCAATTTAGATGCGTTTGATAAGATCATTGTCTTGGATTTTGGTAGTCAATACAATCAATTGATTACTCGTCGGCTTCGTGATTTCGGTATTTATTCCGAATTGCTTTCTCACAAGTTAACTGCGGACGAGATCAAAGAGATTAATCCTAAGGGGATCATTTTCTCTGGTGGCCCTAACAGTGTTTATGATCCAAATGCATTCAAGGTCGATCCAGAAATCTTTAAGCTTGGTATCCCGATCTTAGGTATTTGTTATGGAATGCAATTAATGTCATACGACCTTGGCGGAAAAGTTGAAAAAGCTGACAACTCCGAATATGGACGAGCAGATATTGAAGTACTTGATGACGAGGCTGTATTATTCAAAGGTTTGCCAAAGAAGCAATATGTATGGATGAGTCATGGTGACTTAGTAACTCAAGCCCCAGCTGGCTTTGAAGTTACTGCTACTAGTAAGAACTGTCCGATCGCATCAATTGCTGATAATGACCGTAAATTCTATGGCGTTCAATTCCACCCAGAAGTTCGTAATTCCGAATATGGGTTAGATATTTTACGTCGCTTCGCTTTTGATGTTTGTGGCGCTAAAGCAAACTGGACGATGGATGACTTTATCGATATGCAGATTGATGAAATCCGCAAAGAAGTCGGTGACAAGAAGGTTATCTTGGGTCTTTCTGGTGGTGTTGACTCTAGTGTTACCGCCGTTTTGATTCATAAGGCAATTGGTGACCAACTTACTTGTATCTTTGTTGACCACGGATTGTTACGGAAAAACGAAGCTGACCAAGTAATGGATGCGTTGAGTCGCGACCTTGGTGTTAACATCATTAAAGTTGACGCTGCAGATCGCTTCTTAGGCAAGCTTGAAGGGGTTACCGATCCAGAACAAAAGCGGAAGATTATCGGTAAGGAATTTATCGAAGTCTTTAACGAAGAGGCCAAGAAGATTAAAGACGCTGATTTCTTAGCTCAAGGTACGCTTTATACTGACGTAATTGAATCTGGAACCGACACTGCACAGACAATTAAGTCTCACCATAATGTTGGTGGTTTGCCAAAGAAGCTTGGTTTCAAGTTAATTGAACCATTACGCAAGCTCTTTAAAGATGAAACTCGTGAATTGGGTGAAAAACTCGGGATCCCACATGAATTGGTATGGCGTCAACCATTCCCAGGCCCAGGTCTTGGAATTCGGGTTATTGGCGAAATTACTCCTGAAAAGCTTGAGATTGTTCGTGAAAGTGATGCAATCCTTCGTGAAGAAATCAAGAAAGCAGGTCTTGATGAAGAAATCTGGCAATACTTTACTGTTTTACCAGGTATTCGTTCAGTTGGTGTTATGGGTGATGGCCGGACATATGACTATGCAGTTGCTATTCGGGCCGTTACTTCAATTGATGGAATGACAGCCGATTTCGCTAAGATTCCATGGGATGTCCTTCAAAAGATCTCAGTCCGGATCGTAAATGAAGTTGACCACGTTAACCGCATTCTTTATGATGTCACGAGTAAGCCACCTTCGACGATTGAATACGAATAAAAGCATAGGACAACATGAAGCGGGAAGCCTAATTTGACGGCATTTGGAGAAACCATAAATTAGCAAAAAAGACGGATTTTAGACAAGTTGTCTACCGTTTTTCTACCGTTTTGTGTAGTAGGAATTGGGTAATATATAAGGGATTAGAGGTATTTATATACTTTTAGTCCCTATTTATTTTCTACCAAGATTATTGAATTGAACTGCGCTAATGTAAGATAATTATTATTAAAGTTGTTGAGTAGGTTAGGAGTATATAATGGCGACATTTAATGAACTAATAAAACAGGTAAACGATCATATCAAAGGAACTCGTGATCGGGGAACTGCATTTGAAGAAATTGTAGTGGCTTATTTGAAGAACGAGCCGACTTATCACAATAAATTCAGTCATGTTTGGATGTTAAATGAAGTACCGGATGAACTAGGTATTCCCAAGAAGGATACTGGTGTTGATATTGTTGCTCAGGATCGAATTACGGGTGGGCTTACCGCAGTCCAGGCTAAGTTTTATACCGGCAAAGTTGGCAAAGATACCATTAATTCATTCATTGCTGAATTTAGTAAGAATTACTATGAAGCTGGTATTTTAGTTAGCACAACTGACCAGTGGAATAGGAATGCGGAACAGGCTTTAGAGAAATTATCTAAACCTATGACGAGGATAGGTTTATCACAGTTAGAGCATGCTAGTATCAATTGGCAGCTTTTTGACTTTGATCAACCTAACGATCACTTACGACAGAAGCCTAAGGAGTTACGTGATTATCAACAAGAAGCTATTGATAAATCGCTGAGCTACTTTAAACAACACGATCGTGGCAAACTAATTATGGCGCCAGGAACGGGTAAAACCTTTACTAGTCTTAAAATTGCTGAAGCTTTGATGAAAGACCAGGATAAAAGTAATTTCAACGTTTTGTACCTGGTACCAAGTATTCAGCTTTTGTCTCAAACACTGTTTAACTGGAATGATGACCATGATGAACAGATTTACATGAACTCATTTTCGGTGGTCTCGGATGCTAAAGCTACCAAGAAGAAACATGGGGATGATGATTTAAGTGCTAAGGATATTGGTTTTCCAGCCACTACTAATGTCAATCAATTGATGGATAACTATCAAAAAATAAAATCAAATACTGGGAAACAAATGAATGTTATCTTTAGTACCTACCAATCTATTGATGTCATTCATAAAGCACAGGAAATTGGACTCCCTGAATTTGACTTGATTGTTGCGGATGAAGCTCATCGAACAACTGGTGCTAATGAAATGGGCGACCCTAGCGTTTTTACTAAGGTTCATTCAAACAAGAATGTAAGTAGTAAACTGCGATTGTATCAAACAGCTACTCCTAAGGTTTATGGGGTTGATGCAAAGAAGAAGGCTAAGGAACAGAGTGTTGTTATATCCTCTATGGATGACGAAAAAACGTATGGTGATGTGATCTTCCATCTGGGCTTTGGCGATGCCGTTAATCGTGGCTACTTAACGGATTACAAAGTCTCAGTTTTGGCGGTCAGTGAGCAGTACGTTAATAAAGCTATGCAGGAAACCTTGGCTTCAGACAATGAGTTAAAGACGGATGACCCTGGTAAGATCATTGGTGTTTGGAATGCAATGGTTAAGCGAAACGGCTTAAACGGCGAGATTAAGGGTGCTCCTATGAAACGAGCCATTGCCTTTACAGACACTATTGCCCACTCTAAAGAGATTGCCAAGGAATTTAATAATGTAGTTAATGACTATTTAGGCAAAGAAGCGGATGACAGCTTTACCGTTGATGTCAAACATGTTGACGGATCATTGAACGCACTTCAGAAGAAGAATGCGTTGGACTGGCTGGCTAACGACATGGAGGATAATCACGCACGTGTTTTGTCCAATGTTCGCTTCTTAACCGAAGGTATTGATGTACCAAGCCTGGATGCAGTAATATTCTTTAGCCCAAAAAAGTCCCAAGTTGACATTGTGCAGGCTGTTGGGCGGATTATGCGTCGTTATGAAGGTAAAGATTATGGATATATTATTCTGCCAGTGGTAATTGACGCAGGAGCTAAACCTGAAGATGTGTTAGATAACAACAAGCGTTATCGTGAAGTTTGGCAGGTTTTGAACGCTTTACGTTCTACAGATGAGCGCTTTGAAGCTGAGATTAATAAGCTGCAATTAAATAAGAAAAAATCTGGGAAGATTAACTTTATCGGTACGGATACTAGTCCAAGCAAGCCGGTTACTGAAGAGCGAGGAAAAGAAGCCGAGTCGGTTCAAGAAGAACCTGCTACATACCAAACTAGCTTAGCTCTGAAATGGGGTGAAATTGAACAAGCCTTTTACGGACGTGTAGTTCAAAAGGTTGGTGATCGTCGTTATCTTGAAGATTGGTCATCAGATGTTGCCAATATTGCCCATAAGCACATTCAACGAATTAATGACTTGATCGATTCAAATGTGGAAGCTAAGCAGGCCTTTGATAGCTTTCTAAAGAGCCTGCACTATAACATTAATGACGGTATCGACCGAGACCAGGCCGTGCAGATGTTAGCACAGCATTTGATTACTCAGCCAGTATTTGAAGCCCTATTTGCCGGTTACAGTTTTGTAAAGGATAATCCTGTTTCTCAAGCAATTAATAGCGTGGTTGCGGTATTTGAGAAGTATGGTTTTGATAATGGTCAGCAATCATTAAAGCCGTTTTATGATTCCGTAAAGGCACGTGCACAAGGAATTGATAATGCAGCTGCTAAGCAACGCATAATTAAGACTCTGTATGAAAACTTCTTTAGAAAGGGGTTTGAAAAGACTACTGATGCCATGGGTATCGTCTTTACCCCTGTTGAGGTTGTGGACTTTATTATTCATTCGGTGGATGACGCTTTGCAGAAATACTTTGGTAAACGTCTTTCAGACCAAAATGTCCATGTTTTAGATCCGTTTACCGGTACAGGTACGTTCATCACCCGAACTCTTCAGTATTTCAAGCAAGAGATGGATGCTGGAAAAATCACTTATCAAGACATTTTACGCAAATACATGCATGAGCTACATGCTAAAGATAATTCCGATAACCATGAGTTGTTCTATCATGACATAGGTAACTATCTTTCTAGAAAAGAGAAATTAGAGCTTATTCAATCGTTTGGCAGCATCACCAACATTCCTTGGAAAAAACTATTGCCAGATATTAATAGTGACTGGATAAACCCAAGAGACCCAAATTATCAAAAATTCCCAAGTATTTCTGGAGAAGCCAAGTCTCCCTTTTATGAAAATGCTCCAGGCATTAACACCAATCGTGATGGTTGGGCAGTTTCATTTTCTAAACATAACTTATATACTAATATGGAAAGGATGATTGCCAATTATAATCAGTCCTTAGATGAAAAAAAGGATGATAAAAATGTGGACAATGTTAAATGGTCTGCCGGATTACGAAGAACATATCGTAAGGGTGAGAAAATAACTTTTAATCCTAATCATATTGTTCTAAGCTTATATAGACCGTTCGCAAAAAAATGGCTATATTTTGATCGAAAATTAACAGAACGTCCCGGAAAATATATTAAGCAATGGGGTAATCACAATATAGTCATTCTTACTTCCGGTAGAGGATCTAGTAGGTTCTCTTCTCTTGTTTCTGGATTAATACCTAACCTTAACTGTTTAACTGCAACTCAAGGATTCATGATGTACAACAATACTGAAAGTTCGAATGAACTTATCAAACAAAATAAAGACAACATCACCACTTACTTTTCTAAAAAAATAGGTTTAACTAAAGATGATACGTTTGCATATATTTACGGTTTGCTCAATTCAAAAGAATATCGAGATAAATATGCCAATGATCTGAAAAAAGACCTGGCAAGAATACCTGTTGTAAAAGATAAAGATAAATATGTTGAAATCGGTAAGAAATTAATTGATCTTCATTTAAATTACGAAAAGGTAGAACCTTATGATGATGTAAATATCACTGTCAAAGGTGAACCCAATTATCGAGTAAAGAAAATGAAGTTCGCTAAAAAACTCAATTCTGATACTGGTAAGCGTGAAAAAGATTATTCTACAATCATCTTTAATGATACGATTACGATCAGTAATATTCCGCTGAAGGCTTACAGCTATATTATTGATGATAAATCAGCAATCGAATGGATCATGGATCAGTACCAAGTTAAAACGGATAAGAAATCTGGTATTACAGATGATCCTAACGACTATAGCGATGATCAGAAGTATATTTTCAATTTGCTTCTGCGGATAATTAATGTTTCAATTCAGACAGTTGATTTAGTCAATAAATTACCTGATTTAACTATTGATTAATTTAGATTGTTGTGTAAAATGATTATATAAGCTGATGTATCTCTGAATGTCGGATAGGCTTACGTTTTTATTTGATAGAATTAGGCATTCTACCTGACTTTTCATATGCTAAGGTCAATGTTCCGCCTCAGCGAAGGGTTTAGGGAGCTATTTTGGTAAAAATGGACAGGTTAAGCGGTATAGAATGCTTAACTGATTAATTCGTGTTTAAAAATAACGAACGGGATTAGTGTGTACTTTTCCTGATCAATTAAATATATAGAGGATTAATTTACTTAATGGTAATTTAATCCTCTTTTTTTATTTTCAAAATATTAATTATCACACACATCAGGTTGGAAGAGCGCTTGCTGTTTGTGAAGGGATTTCGAAGCTCGGCACAAAAAAGGAGAATAGTATGTCGTTTAAGAAATTATCTGCATTTAAACAATTTGACAACCAAGGTTTTTTTGGACCCAAGATTTTGATGGCTATGTCAGAAGAGCCATGGTTAGACTTTGACTCTGGCAAAAAGCTTGGGACAAAACTCAACGTCGTTGTCTGGCAAGACCACTCTGATTATGGTGATCCTACTATTACAAATGTAGGACAAACTTTGTCCGTCAAAATTGCTGGACGAGAACCGCAACAGATTATTACACCACACTTAGTACGTCTGATTAATCCAGAAGCAACAATTTACGGCGAATATCAAAATCAATTATCAGTTCGAGCGGATGACGTCGAGGATATTGAAGGCGGTGAATGATGTTGCTAAAAAATAAAAACGTTAACGGTCGAACCATTAATGCACCGCAAGCAAATGGACGATGGGACACCAAAAACGTTTGTCTCATTCTGAGTGGCTTATCTTTATTAGTCACATATATTTGCGCTAGTACAGCTTATACGCCGATCTTTGGTGGCTTTTTACGTATTATCGGTTGGTTGTTTTTCTTAATATCAATAGCCTTACTCATGCCAGTTATTCGTTTTGTAATCAAGTATAAGCTAATTAATCAGCCAAGTTTGACAGAACTGCTACATTCAAGCAGTTTTGACCAGTGGCTTATCGGCGAAGGAATTTTCGCACTGGATATGTCAGATTCGACCAAGTATCATTTGCCGATGGTTAATGGTACTAATCACCTAATTAAAATCCAAGTTATTGGTGGTATTGTCAATAAATTAAAATCAGATAATACTACTCAAAGTTTGCAGGCGTGGCTTAACAACCAGGGGTTTCGAGTTTACATCAAAAACAAGTACGTAAAAGATGGCTGGATTTTTTACATACTCGGCGATGATTTGAAACGTGATCAATTGCGCTACTGATTAAGGGGATGTTAAGTATGAAATTGAGTCAATATTACGTACCCATATCTCGAACTATCGGATATGATGCGATGGATCAACCTTTCACTTTAGTCTTCGGGCCTACTCAATCAGGTAAGAGTTTCTTAACCATACACTTAATAAACATGCTAGCGTCCTTACCTCTCGATAATATCAATGGATTGCACGGATTAGCTAGCTGTCCAACTCAGCTGTTTATAATCGATTTAAAAAATGCTGAAATGGCCAGGTTAGGTAGGCTATTACCACCTGATCGGGTAGCGACTAACAAGACTGAAGCTTTAAAGCTTCTTAATCAGTTTGTAGCTCTGAAAAGAAAAAGGGCCAATTTTATTGCTGATAAGACCAGCTTCGGAGCAACGGCAAGTACGTTACATATGCCTTTATTTTGTTTAATACTGGAGGAATACGCAACTACTAACGCAGTTTTTAATGAAGGATTGTCTAAAAAAGATAAGAATGATCGGTATAAGTGGGATGCACTAATTAGGGAACTATTTCTAACTGGTGCTGGATTAGGATTTGTCGCCATAATTATTACTCAGCAACCATCAGTTGGGAATGCAGGTCTTAGTACGATTATTACTGAACAGGTCAGCGTTAAGTTAGGGATGGGTTCAATGACCTCAACTCAATTACGCCTTGGATTTGGTAACGATACTGATATTCCAGAATATCATTTAACTAAAGGTGAGGGGCTAGCATGGATTAACGGTAGTAATGATGAGCTTTTAATGCCATTTAGGGCGCCAAAAATTGAGCCGGAAAAGATATGGCAGATTTTGAAGTTATCTCTAACTAATCAGGATACTGATCGTTACCTTACGAGAACAAATACATGAGTATTGGTTAGCGACGAGCAGGTCGTTAGACTGTCGTCGCGAGGGTAGTTGCTTGTGCAACTGCCCTTTAACTTGATTATCGTGACACAACAGCGGTGAAATTATGAAAGCTGATAGTGAGATTGACAAGAACGCAGTGGTTAAAGCTTATTTGTACGGTGACACTGTTGAACTTTCAACTAGTAATATCAATAATCATCAACAATCCATTCTAGTGATTTCGGATCATCGATATGTAGATTTGACCACTGGCGAAATAAAACAGATGAATACAAATGCTAATAGTCGTGTCGGTAATCTATCTTCAGTAAAAAGGACTATGCATTCTTTGAGGAGATTAATAGCTAATAATTTTGATGGCGGAAACGATCAGTTATGGATTACTTTGACTTATGGAGTAGATATTAATGCCCATAATTTGAACGACACAAAAGTGGTGTATCAGGACTTTAAAAACTTTATTAGCAAACTGCGTAAGGTAAAAGGTCGTTTAGAATATATTGCTGTGATTGAGCCTCAACTGAGCGGACGTTGGCACTTGCACTTGTTACTTAAAACCCTTGATGGTGAGGAATTATATATTCCCAACAATATTGTACAGAAATTGTGGTGCAAAGGATTTACTAAGACAAAACGCTTATTTAATTCAGACAATGTGGCTTCATATGTGATGGCTTATCTATCAGATCTGAAAGTTAATAGTGGTAATCAAAAGGTTAATGCAAAGGGTGCCCGCTTATATATGTATCCCAAGGGCATTAGAATTTATCGAAGATCCAAGGGGATAAAGGATCCAGTAATGAAAACAGACATTAAGCAACGGTTGTTAAATCAATATGATTTAAGTGATAAAGATAGACGAGCTACTTACGAACGATCTTTCAGCACTAAAGATGGGAAGAAAATTGTTAACAAAAATGAATTTTATAACAAGAAAGGGGGAAACGATGATGACAAGGTCAACAGTGACTAAGCAAGAACTTGAGGATCTAGGCTTTAAAACGAACCAGGCCAAGACGATTCTGCGGGAAGCAAGACAAATAATGGTTAAACGTGGCAAGACTTTCTGGGCGAATCCTCGTCTCGAAGTTGCTCCTCGTGCTATAATTGAGGATGTCATTCTGGGTGTCCCGCTTAATAAGGGTGATAAGGATGGCAAGAACTAAGTATCAATCGGTTTACTATCAACCAGCAAAAGACGGCCATAAAGGTTACTACTATTATTCTATCTATCTTGGAAAAGACCCGTTAACTGGGAAAAAGATAATTAAGAAAGCACGCCGTGATCGTTTGGGTAATCGTTTTAAAACAGCAAGGGCGGCGCATTTAGAAGTTCAACGAGTTCTGGGCGAAATTGGCGATGGGACTAGTGTTCATTCATCGCAAATAAGTTTGGAAAATTTCATGAGCAATGTCTATATACCTAATTATCGTCGTGAAGTTGAGAACAGTACTTGGAGCTCACGTAAGTCAATTTTTAAGCTTATTAAAGAAAGACTAGGTGCTAAATCTTTAAAAGACATTACCCCTAAAGATTGCTTTGATTTTAGATCATGGTTACTTTCATCAGAAGCTGGTTACTCTCAATCTTTTGCATCCATTGTATATGGTATATTCCGACAAGTATTAGATACTGCCGTTGATTTAGATTATTTGTTAAGAAATCCCTCACGGGTAAAGAAAGCTACTCGAGCTATTGCAAAGGGACCTCATATTATCAATTATTGGACCCTTGAAGAGTTCAAGGAGGTAGTGTCTAAGTGTTATTTGGGGGATATTGAGGGTGCTCTAGCTTATGTAATGCTTAACCTGTACTATTTTACTGGTTTACGGGTCTCCGAAGGGTTAGCGCTCTGGTGGTCTGATATTAATCTGCATGATGGGTATATTAGGGTAAATCACACGCTAACTAACAGTATCGACCCAGATAAGAAACGCAAGAATTATACTAAAACCATGAGTAGTATGCGCACAATCGATATACCGAACGATTTGGTAAAATTGCTTAAGTGGTGGAAGCAGGAACAATACGATAACCTACCACAAAATGGTAATGATCATTATGTTTTAAGTGCAACTGATCGTCCTCTACACCGTTCAAGTGTTAATAACACAATTAACCGATACGCAAAGCTAGCAGGGGTACACCATATTCAAGCACGAGAATTAAGAACTTCGCATGTTTGCTTACTTATTAATAAATATAATGTAGACATCTTGGCGGTATCACAACGACTTGGGCACGCTAAACCAACACCTACTTGCAGTATTATTCTGAACTATGGCGAGGACGTAATCGGACGGTAGCCGACCAAATGAATGGTGCCATGGGGCATATTGATCACCCTGATCATTCACTGGTCAACTTCACTGGGAATCAGTTCGTCAAGGTGTAGTTGTCTACCGTTTTTCTACCACGTTGATATTTAAGTTGCCAAATTCCTTGTGACACAAGCGATTATCTGATGGCTTCAACAAGTGATGGGGAATAAAATGACAATGTCACTTAGAGTTGGAACTGCGATATAGCAGCATGTTGATAGTTTTAAAACTAAGCCCACTCATCAAAAATAACATATTTGCCAATGGGAAGCATCCAGTGTAAAAGCTGGGTGTTTTTTGCTACTAAAGGTTTTTTTGTTGTAATGCTGGTTGCTGCTCAAGTTCTCCATAATTACTATATCACCCTAATTATTGATGCCTTAGCAATGATTGTTTCTCTTTTGATTCAACGTGATTTTGTTACTCATCGGCAACCGAAGCTCGTTATAAAATAGCCGTCGTGAAAAAGAGCGAAAATAAGAGTATACTAAACTAATTCAGTTTTTAAGATAAGGTAAATTCAATATGCATAATTTAATTCTTCTTACAGATCTCACAGGATCAGACTTAGATCCTTATATGCGACTTAATGAAGCACAACTTTTTCATGCTCTTGAACCTAATCCGGGTTTATTTATTGCGGAAAGTCCCAAAGTGATTGAACGGGCTTTGCGAGCAGGCTATCGGCCAGCGTCTCTTTTAATAGAAGAAAAGGAACTAGAGCGTGACTTGGCTGATTTGGATCATGAAATGGCAATTAACCAAACTAGGGGATTAGAACAAACGCCAATCTACGTAGTCAATAGTAATTTACTTCGGCAATTGGCTGGTGGTGGTTATAATCTTTTACGCGGAGCATTAGCGGCGATGCACCGCGTCGAACGGCCAAGTCTAGACAGCTTTTTGGCTACTATGCCCAGTGACCATCCACGCATCGCAATTCTGGAAAGTGTTGTGAATCCCACTAACATTGGGGCGATTTTTCGCTCAGCCGCGGCGCTCGGAATCGATGGGGTAATTGTAACGAGTGATTCAGCTGATCCCCTTTATCGCCGGGCCTCGCGGGTAGCTATGGGAACGGTTTTCCAAGTACCATGGACCTATGTTGATGCTAAAGTTTGGCGATCAAAGGGAATTGACCTTCTTCATCAGGCAGGGTATAAAACAGCAGCGATGGCGCTCCGTCATAATACGGTTGATATTGATGATCCTCAGTTAGCTGAAGTAGATAGATTAGCAATTATCCTTGGTTCAGAAGGCCCGGGATTAAGAGAACAGACAATTACGCAGAGTGATTTTACAATTAAGATCCCGATGGCGCCGGGCGTTGATTCCTTAAATGTGGCGGCTGCCTCGGCTCTCGCTTTTTGGGAACTAGGTAATCGAAAAGTTAAATGATTGAACAAACTTGAGCAGTAATTGAGTATCCGATCATGTAAAGCGTTGTTGATACTTTAGTGTCGAAGTGTAGGGGAAAATCCAAGAACAAAGTTGATTCTGGAGCATGAAGTAATTTAATGAAGAGAACGCCAAGTGAGTTCGCAACTAATCAATATTCTCCAATCGGGATAACTAATAATTAATAATGTTTTACAAACATCAATCTTTTCTCGTTTATCAGAAATAATAATTTATTTCGTCCTTTAATGAAATTAATCATTGAGGGACGTTTTATTTTGTACTCTAGCATTAACAAAAAGTTCTAAAAAACAAAATTACAACAGCTAGTAGAGGAATTAGGACTAAAATTTATTAATTTCAAAGCTTTAAGTTTTAATTTCAGATGGGAATAAAACTGCTGAAGTTGCTAAAAAATGATGGAGAATGTTCAAAAAAATAGCCATTATGTATTGGTAGTAATTGATGAAGTAGATAATAGTCAACCTATTCGTAGTTTTGCGCAAATATTTAATGAATTAAAACGACATGGTTTTCCTATTTTTGTTCTTATGACAGGATTGCCGGACCTAATTTATGTGTCCCAATATCGTAGGAGAGCAATTGCACGTCACCTTGTACGGTCAGGATCATATGGACATGTTCAGTATATCTTGCAATTTATTCGGGCAACGCAAGATCCTGACTCAATTTATTTTTATGGGCTTGAGTAAAGCTTATATAAAATGAAATTGACTTAATGAGTATTAGTTTTATCAGATTAGTTGCCGGTATGCCAGCCAAGGTAATTAAGACGCATTAACTGAATAAAGTAATAATTTAAATCCCAAACCATAGGGGACTGTGACATAAGTTACTTTCATAAAAAAAGCAAATACGCAGTACAACAATGGCCTCTAACGTCCGGCAAAACCGAACGTTAGAGGCCTATTGTTGCTTGCGGGGGCTCCCAGAGGCTAGCTTCGCGTCGAAAAACGAAGTCACAAGTGCCTTCTGTCTCGCTCCCTTATGGTTTGCTTTTTTATTTCCAAGACAAATGTCCTCGAAATTACACTTTGAGATAGCAAAATCCCAATTTTCATGTATATTAAGAGACAAGTGACATAGAAAATTGTAAGCGCTAACCAATATAATAGTGATAAAGAGTGAGGGTGATACTCTTGAATATTAATGAAGTATACAAAGCAATTAATTCAAACGAGCGGGTTCGCCAGCTAGTAAAAACAGCACCACTAAACATTATTGAACAAATGGACGTGAAAAAGTTTGATACAAAGCAGTTTGTTCTGCATCAAGGAGAGAGATATCAAAACACCTATTTGCTTGTTAAGGGGCGGGTAAAAGTTTTTTTGAATTCGCCTAGTGGGAAACAGGTAGTTTTGGACGTTTATGATTCTGGGATGTTTCTGGGTGAACAAGAAGCAATTATCAATCGTCCTTACAGTGCATCAATTATCAATATTTCACCAATTACGGTTCTAAGTATTCGGAATAGTGATTTCGTTGAGTGGACACAAAAGGATCATTGGTTTGCTGATAGGCTGATTCATAATCTTTCTGAGCAGATTTATCATCTTACAAAAAGGATGGAGCGTTATAGTATGCACTCTGCATTACAGCAAATTGGATTATTTCTACTTTACTGTGCTCATGAACATATTCCAATTACTCGAGAAAAAATCACTTATGAAGTTGATACCTCATACCGGAATATAAATCGTGTTTTAAAAAAGTTAGCTGACATTAATGTAATTCAAATTAATCGCTCAATTATTAAAATCACCGACTTGCAAACTTTACAACAGATTGTGGAAACGGAGGATTAATTATGATGGAAGAACAACAACCACATACACAATTAACCACAGAAATTAATACCGATAGCGCGGTAATTGTTGGTGATCCTGCACGAGTAGATAAAGCAACTGAGTTTTTGGAAAATGTTCAAGGATGGGCATTTAACCGGGAATATAAGTCGATAATTGGTACTTACCGAAATAAACGAATTTTAGTAATGTCAACTGGGATCGGGGCCCCGTCTGCGGGAATCGGAGTTGAAGAACTTCATAACGTTAATGTTAAAAAACTGATCCGTGTGGGGTCTGCTGGTGCAATGCAAAAAGGAATTGGCTTAGGCGAATTAATTATTAGCGAAGGAGTAGTCCGCGATGATGGATTAACTAAGAAGTATGTCCCGGGAAATTATCCTGCTGTCCCTTCATTTAAATTAATGGCCTTAGCACATAAATATGCTCCTAAAGCAGTTTATGGGATCATCCGTTCACATGATGGCTTTTACATGGATGATAATGCAGAACAAGAAGCGTTTTGGTCTGGTAAGGGGATCGTTGGCGCCGATATGGAATCAAGTACCTTGTTAACTATTGGTCGTCAACGTGGAATGGAAACTTTATCGATTCTTAATAATGTTGTCCTATACGAAGGAGATCTCGCAACAGGGGTTAATGATCTAGTTAGTGGGGATGACCTCATGATTCAAGGGGAAATGGCTTCACTCAAACTTGCATTCGATATCTTAAGTGATCAAAGTCTGGAGGAAAATTAATATGATAAATGCAACTAATGATCATGGCTGGCTTTTTACGCAGCTTTTTAGTAATTGGAAGAAGTTTGAGATAATTTACGTGACAATTTTGCTCTTACTCCAAGTAGGTGTTTATTTGATTGCACCGGATAGTTGGATCGGCATGCTTTCTGGAGTCTTTGGAACAATTGCCCTTGTTTATGGGATGAAAGGGCGAAAGGTAACTTTTATTTTTGGTTTCATTCAGTGTGTTGCGATGACTTATATTGCTTGGCAAAGCCACACGTGGGGAACATTTGTCATGGACATTTTTTACGTAATTTCTCAACCAATCGGCTGGTTTATGTGGGGTCACGATGATGCAACTAAACGTTTTAGTCCGCAAGCGCGGCGCTGGGTTTTTGCGGGTGTGGTAGTTGCTTATTTCATCGGCTGGTATGTTATTAGCCTCTTTCACGGACAACTTCCATATTTTGATTCATTTAATTTAGTGGTTAGCTTTATTGCGCAATTGCTTTATATTCTTAAATATCAGGAAAATTGGTCACTATGGATTTGGGTCAATACAGCAAACATTATTTACTGGATTATTTTGGCAATTCGGTTCCAAATGGGTATCCACATTGGAACTTTCGGTGGTGACTTATCGCAAATCGCTTTGCAAGCTGCTTTATTGTTTAATTCGATTTATGCAACTAAAGTATGGGCTAGTGGTGAAGCTGATAATGAAGGAGGCACAACAGATTAATGAGGAATTACAAAAAATATCAACGTATCTTTGGGATTGTGTTAGATTCAGTCGGAACTGGTGCAGCGATTGATGCGGATAAGTTTAATGACACGGGGGCAGATACGTTAGGTCACGTTGGTGCGGCTTATAAGAGGAGTTTGTCATTACCTAATCTTGGGCGACTCGGGCTCAGTAATTTACGCAAAGAAGCAATTTCAGGGATTCCTAACGCTCCTCATCCTTTAGCTTATTATGGCAAGATGATTGAAATTTCGGCTGGTAAAGATAGTATGGATGGCCATTGGGAGATGATGGGACTACCTGTTTTTAAACCGTTGTCGACATTCCCGCAAGGCTTTCCTCAATCACTTATCGACCAGATTGCAGAATTTTCTGGACGGAAAGTAATTGTCAATCAGCCATATTCTGGTACCGCTGTAATTCATGATTACGGTGAACGACAAATGGACACTGGCGAACTGATTATCTATACTTCTGGCGATTCAGTCATGCAAATTGCTGCACATGAGGATGTAATTCCTGTCGAAGAACTTTATAAAATTTGTCGCTTTGCTCGAACACTGTTGAATGGACCTGATTATCAGGTTGGTCGGGTGATTGCACGCCCTTATATTGGCCCAGATAAAGATCATTTTATCCGAACTGCTAATCGCTGTGATTTCACCTTAGAACCGCCGACGCCAACAGTTATCGACCAGCTTCATCAAGCAGGCTATACGACGATTGCGATTGGTAAAACTAATGATATTTTTTCAGGACATGGATTTACCCAAACTTATCATAATGAAAGTAATATGGATGGAATGGATCATGTTGATGAGGTGATGAAACAGAACTTCACTGGTTTTTGTTTTATCAATCTAGTTGACTTTGATACGATGTATGGACATCGTCGTGATCCGCAAGGTTTTGGACAGGCGTTAATGGATTTTGATCGGCGGCTAGGAAAAGTTTTGCATAATCTTAAAAGCAATGATTTATTAATTATTACTGCCGACCATGGAAATGATCCTGGTTTTCGTGGCACAGACCATACTCGTGAAAACGTCCCATTACTGGTTTATTCTCCGTCAATGCTAAAAAGCGGGCCGTTGGGTACTCGTCCGACATTTGCTGACTTTGGTGCAACTGTGCTGGATAACTTTAATTTGGCGCGTGGTGAATATGGGACTAGTTTTTTAGAGCAATTGATATAAATAAAAAGAGATTAAAAAATATCAACAAGGGAGACTAAGCTAGTTCCGCGTTATCTGACTATTGTTCATAAAAGTAGTTGAGGCTGGGAGAGAACGAATGTTTTCTCCCAGCCTCATAATTAAACTTAATTATTATCAAACGGATCCCATTCGTATTTTGCACGCGCACCGCCAATCAATTTTGGCCGATTGCGGAGATAAGTTGTATGAGCCAGTCCAATTTGTTTTATAGAAGTACGAACTGGGACTTGGACAAATTTAACATGCATGCCAATTGAGGTGTCGCCGATGTCCATCCCAGCTTCAGCAGTAATGTGTTCAACTTCAATCGGATCGTTAAAGTTTTCAAAAGCAGCAATTTGTCCTGCACCCCCTGCATGGAGCGAAGGGAAGACAGTAACTTGATCAAAGCCGCGCTCCTTAGCTACACTTCGTTCGACAACTAGTGCTCGGTTAAGGTGTTCGCAACCTTGGACTGCTAAATGGAGTTGGTGTTTTCGTAAGATGTTAACAACTGTCGAAACAATCGCCCGGGCAATCTCAATGTTAGAGTTCTTTCCGATTATTCCGCCATGGACTTCACTAGTTGAAAGGCCCAACACGACGAGGTCATCTTTTTCTAACTGAGCTTGATCTAATAATTCTGTTAAACCTGTTGCTGTTTGTTCTTTAATTTTATCAAGGTTAATTCTTTCTACTGTCATTAATTATCATTCCTTTATTATGAATAATATATCTAATTATCCACATTATACTAGGAAAAACCTTTGTGTAGCTAATAGTTGCCTGCTCTATTTATGAGCCTAAAAGAGATTAATGCCCAATTTCTTGACGATTATTACCAGTTAGTTCAGTTTTTATTGACATCTTTATCCTAGAAAGATGTATATTTTAGGCGATCTATGAAAATTTGACAGATACTGTCTTTCAATAGGAATTGAAACTCAAATAATCCTTTGCTATACTACAATTTGTAGATATGCCTTTTATCTTTCAAAAGGCACGTTCGAAGGTAGGTTGCTGGAAAAATACTGATTTTATCGGTGTTTTTCCAGTATTTTTTATTTATACGATAGGAGTTCAGGATATGTCTAAATTTCGCTTGCAATCCGTTGTCTTTGTCTTAACCGCATTTTTATTAGGATGTAATGAATTTATGGTTGTGGGGGTTATTTCTGATATTGCCAAAAGTTACCATGCCTCATTATCAACGGTTGGCTTTTTAGTTACTAGTTTTGCAATTATTTATGCTGTCTGCACGCCTTTAATTACCACTTTGACAGGGAAGTTTGATCGTTTCAAGGTTTTAATGGTGTTGATGTTAGTCTTTTTAATCGGCAACACTTTAACCGCAGTTGCGCCTAACCTGTTCTGGCTATTTGTTTCGCGGATTGTAACAGCTGCGGTCGCGGGGACGATTATTTCACTGATTCTTGTATTTGTAAGTATGATTGCACCCATTGAAAAACGGGCAATGCTGGTCGCTTCAACTTTCGCTGGTTTTAGTATTGCTACAATTGTAGGGGTCCCCGTTGGAACGGCAATTAGTAATGCTTTTTCTTGGCGGGATAGTTTTGCCTTAATTTCGGTTTTAACTGTAATTATTTGTGGCTTCTTGTATTGGCTAATACCGCGTAATAGCCGTCAAGCGAACGCGTCATTGAGTAACCAAGTTCAACTTTTTAAGGATCGACGAATAGTTCTTGGGGTTATCGTAATGGTAACTTTAATGTCTGCTGAATATACATTCTATACTTATGTTCGTCCGATTATTACTACTGTCCTCGGCTTTAGTACGACTAACTTAACATGGTTATTAGGACTTATTGGAATTACGTTTATTCTTGGTAATATATGTGCCGGAGTAATTGCAAACCGTTTTGGAATCACTAAACTTACTATTATTAGTAGTACCGTCCTTATTTGTTTATTGTTGATGAATGCAATGTTCCATGTAGCATGGTTAGGGATCCTTTTATTGTGTGTCATTTGTTTTGTTCTAGGAATGCCCGGTTCAATTCTGCAAGTAATGTTTCTGAACATTGCTGATCGGGAATATCCAGAAGCAATGAATCTGGCTTCTTCATTAAACCCGATTTGTACTAATGTGGGAGTATCGATTGGTTCTTTAACGGCATCGATTAGTATCAATTTTGTTCAAATTAACCAGATTGGATACGTTGGGGCAATCTATGCCTTAATCGCAGTTTTTGGTTCGCTTTATCTGATTAAAATAAGCGCCAATTAGAAATGATTATATGCATTTGAAGAATTATTCCAATAGCAGTAAAATTATTTTTGTATTAATAGGTTTAAGTACTATTAGGGAGGATAATTTTATGAAGTTAAGTAAGCAGCAACTAGCAGCTGCCTTGATGACTGTTGTTTTAGCAGGGTCAGTAATGATTGGCTCGGTAGCGATTGCGGAGGCTGATAATGCCAGTGGATCACCAGAAGAGCAGGCTGATATTACTAATTGGATTGCTAATACCCCCGAACAAATTTCTAATAATATGGCAATGCAACACATTAATACTAATAACCTTAATGGCACTCGTTATATTATTCAATGGGGTGACACTTTATCGGGGATCTCAGCCGCAACTGGAATTTCTGTGGCTAAACTTTGCTATGATAATAACATTCAAAATGCTAATTTAATTTTTGCTGGGGATGTTCTTATTTTAAGCCGTGAAGGGAGCGTTCCTGCTGGATATGATCCTAATGTAAATCCAAATGTTGTTGCCCAAACAAAAATTACAATCAATAATGGACCAACAACAGTAAATATTACCGTTCAACCACAATCAGTTGTTAAGAACTATGATAATTCCGACAATTCTGATCATTCGACAACAATTTACAAGGCTGGTGCGGTAAATTCATTTAACAACAACGACAATGATAATGAACAAAGCGCTAGCCAATCCAGCTCAACTAAGTCTCCTAAGCATAAAAAACATCAGTCTTCATCAATCGATGCTTCTGACATTGTGAGCGGCTTAAATGATGCTAATAATAATAACAAGCTGTCCTTTGACGAAGGTGATGGCGGTAGTGACGCCGATGAACTTAATGTTGATTCAGCAGCTATTTTAAAGGACGCAAAGAATGATGACTATGATGCGATTCTTAGTGAAATCAAAAGTGCACTAGGTTCAAAAGCCAAGAAGGATACGACAGTTTACATTGAAAAAGACGGCAACAAGATCCATATCTACGCTAGTGTTGATGATGACGCCGATAGCAGCAATAGTAGCAGCACTAAGGATGATGAAGATAGCAGCAGTAGTAGCGAAAGTGAAAGCAGCGATGACAGCAGTCAAAGCAGCAGTGATGATGCAGATAGCAACAGTCAAGCTACTACAAGTGATCACGACACTGACACTTCTGACGATGAGTAATAGGGGATAAAAATGCAAAAAAATGCAAAAATTATTATTTCTGTTTTAGTAGCAGTAATGGTTGTTATTGGCGGCTTTTATCTCTATGCTAGTCGAACAGTGGCTAAACGCCTTCCTGGTCACGTTTATGAATATACATCAGTGTCAGGCAATCAGAATGCTTATATGACCTTTGCCACAAGTGGGGATCAAGTTGTTGTTACTCCCGACAAAGATACAGCGATCAAAGCAAGTAATAGTGCCAGTGATTTCCAGCAAGCTTACCAAGACAATGCCAAAGATGGTAAGTGGAATTATAAGGTGCAAGGGAATCGGTTAACACTTTCAAAACTGCAAGATGGGAAAGTCTCAATGTGGCAGTATAACCATATGTTAGCATTAGGCAAAAAGATGCGGTCTGGTAATTTTACTTATCAGATTGCTAATGCTGGTCAAGGAATTGATCATAAAGCGACTAAGTTTGAACAAATTCGATGATATAAAGTTAAATAAAAGGGTCTCCCAATTCTAAAGGAGACCTTTTTATTATGGATAAATATGAGATTCCCTCCTTAAAATGAAAACGCTGTGACAAAACACTTAAACTTAGCTAAAGCACCATCAGTTTAATAATTAATCGTGATAAAATGACCATACATTAATATATTAGAATTTTGTTGTTAGGAATGAGAGATGATTAAGGAGAAAAGATAATGGCAATTTACTTACGACGAGCAACGCTGGATGATCTTCAAAGTGTGATGACAATTATTGAACAGGCACGAGCACAATTAAAAGAAAAGGGTAATCCACAATGGCAAGACGGTCATCCTTTCCAGAAAACGATGGAAAATGATATTAAAGCTGGCTATAACTGGGTGCTAATTGATAATCAAAAAATTGTTGGGACGGCTACCTTACAACTAACTCCGGAACAAACGTATGAAGAGATTAAAAATGGATCATGGCTAAAGCCAAATGAGCCATATGCGATCATTCATCGATTAGCAGTTCTTCCTTCCCGCAATGGCCAAGGCTTTGGAAAATATATCTTCTCCAATCTACTTACGGTTGGGTATTTGCAGGGAGTAAGGAATTTCCGTTATGATACTCATTACAAAAATATTCCTGTTCAAAAAATAGGCCAAGATATTGGTTTTATAAAACGCGGAACGATTTATATTGATGACAAAATTGACAATAAACATATGGGGTTTGAATTGAATTTAAAGTAAAAAGTTCAATTATCCTAAATGGTTATTAGGGCAAATGGAACTTAATATTAATTTTCAATAAGGATATTATCTTTCTGTAATTATTCAACTTAGCTATTTTGCTTTAACTAATTTTACAACGAGACTGGTGCCCCATGTCATTGCGATGATGATAATGATTGTGGTAACGATCCTGCCAAGCGGAAATGAATAAATTAGCAGGATTCGATAAATGATAAAATCGATTAACCAGAGAATTAGGTTAGTCCATTGGTAATTTTGTTTACGATAATCTGCTTTTAAAATAAAGTAACATGCTATTTTAGGTAATTGTTGTCTGTTTTCGCATAGTAAAAAGCGACCAGTAATTACTATGATCCTAGTCGTCCTTTATTAATCCTTCCTACGTTGGCATTATCCAAATCAGGTTCATTGGGTCGAGACGCATAGTCCCCTCTCAGCCTGTCTGCAAGCTCCCCGTTTATGCAATTCAATGTTAATCTTAGCAAATCTCGGTTGAATGTCCAATTAATGATCTTAATTTACTGATTAAACCAGACACGTCTCCTTTGATGTGATATAGTAAGGGTGTAATTTTTTAAGTAAAGCGAGGGAAGATCATGGCTAAATACACTGTTGAATTAAGTGAAGAAGATATCCAAATGATCAAGGATTGTCATTCAAAGAATCCTTCTATCATGAAGGCAATGAACGACGCTAAAAAAGTTGAAGATTAATAGCTAGACTGGAAAGAATAGGGAAGCATTCTTTCTGGTCTTTATTTACGTTTCGGAGGATAAAATTGAAAAAATAATAGGAGTTCTTGCGATTGCGGGCTTAAGCGTTGCCTTGGCTGGTTGTGGAAACCAAAACACGCAAAGCAGTAGCAATACCGCAAAGACTAATTCAGAAGCTAGCAGCAGTCAAAGTACTACCACTACTAATAATACAAGCAGTAGTAGTGAGTCACGCCACGATAGTTCATTATGGAATAATCAAAAGAATAAGCAGTTGGCATCATTTATGCAAAAATGGGGACCAACAATGCACCAATCCTATGAACAATATGATGGGCAAAATGAGTTGAAGGTTTCAACAGGAATAACATACCCAGATGGCTTGAGTAAAGAGTTAGTGGAAGGACAGTCTGGTTTGATTGGCTGGGCACCATCAGGCAAGGGTGACTATGAATATAATGTTGTTGCTATCTATAATCATGACGGAACAGAGCCGCCACTACCGAACCGGATTACGTACTTTTTTGCCTTCCATAATGGTAAACCAGTTGTGTTAGTTGACCAATCGAATAATGGTGATCCGGACTGTCACCCAACGACTAATACAGATCTAGAAAGTAACTTTGAACGAATTGCAAATGAATAATAAAAACAATCCCACCATAACGTCAGATGGTGGGATTGTCATTCGGTTGGAAAAGCTGTCTCTAAATAGAGATTGTTTTGTAACTGTGTATTAATGAATATCCTATCTAGAAAACAACGAATCCTTTTTGAAAAGAATGGCGTCATCAAGCAACGCAAAGATTATTACTGTGCGCTTAACGATGCAATTAAATCGCCAGCTAGTGACTCCACTCCCTAAAAAAGAAAGTGATAAGTAAAGCTAAGACCATACTAATAACTTTATTTATCACCTCTATATTAACACATTATAAAATATTTTATAGTGCGGAAATGATAAAATTAGATTGGAATAGATATTCAAAAACTGAATGGAAAAGAATGAAATTTAAATATTGGATTTTGAAATTAGATAGTTCTAAACTGTTTTTTAGAATAAAGGAGGCAATTTCAATGAAAAAAGCGATTTTTGAAAAAGCAGGTCAAATGAAGATTGTTGATGTCGATCGCCCAACAATCGAAAAAACTGATGATGTCATTATTAAGGTAGTGCGGACCTGTGTTTGTGGTTCCGACTTATGGAACTTCCGGGGAATTAATTCAGTTGAAAAAGATTCTGAAAACTCTGGTCATGAAGCAATTGGAATTGTTGAAGAAGTTGGTGAAGATATTACTACTGTCAAGCCGGGTGACTTTGTGATTGCTCCATTTACTCATGGATGTGGACACTGTGCTGCTTGTCGTGCGGGCTTCGATGGCTCTTGCCAAAGTCACAGTGATAACTTTAGCTCTGGTGTTCAAGCTCAATATATCCGGTTCCAACACGGTCAATGGGCGCTTGTTAAAGTTCCCGGTAAGCCAAGTAACTACAGTGAAGGAATGCTTAAGTCCCTCTTAACGCTTGCTGACGTTATGGCTACTGGTTATCACGCCGCACGAGTTGCTAATGTTAGCGATGGCGATACGGTTGTTGTAATGGGTGACGGTGCTGTTGGTCTTTGTGCGATTATTGCTGCCAAGATGCGGGGCGCCAAGAAGATCATCTCTACTAGTCGGCACGCTGATCGTCAAGCTCTTGCTAAGGAATTTGGTGCTACGGACAATGTTGCTGAGCGTGGTGACGAAGCAGTTCAAAAGATCATGGAACTCACAAATGGTGCCGGTGCCGACGCTGTTCTTGAATGTGTCGGTACAGAACAATCAACTGATACTGCCATGAAAGTTGGTCGTCCGGGTGCCATCGTTGGCCGAGTTGGCTTACCTCATACGCCAAAGATGGACATGACAGCACCATTCTATAACAACACTATTGTCGGCGGTGGCCCAGCATCAGTAACCACTTACGATAAGGATGTGTTGTTGAAGGCAGTGCTTGATGGCGACATTAATCCTGGGAAGGTCTTTACCAAGAGTTTCGACCTTGACCAAATTCAAGAAGCTTATGAAGCAATGGATAAGCGTGAAGCAATTAAATCTTACATTATTATGGATGGCTTTGAACGCGATTAATGTTTAAAACTGATTGAAACAATAGTGAGTGGAAATTAACCCTCTCGACAAGGCGGTGTAAGGATAGAATGGTGATTAGCACGGCATGGGCTGATTATCGTTCGGACTTAGTGTAGTTACGACGCGAAGCTAGCCTACGAGGATTTTCACAATATCGTAACACTATTCGTATAAAAAACGAGGCTGTTGAAAAAACAAAAGTTTTTTCTCAGCCTCTTTGTGTACTTACAAAAATTCAGGACAAGATAAACGCATAAAATCAATAAGCGTGCTAAAATACTGTGATAGAGAATAAGCGTAAACGGGATGATAAAAATGCGTCGGTATGTATTTTTAGCACTGGCAATTGTTTTAAACTCAATTGGTCATTCAATGACGATTGTAACAAATTTAGGGAGTATGCCTTGGCCAGCCTCCATCGTCAATATTATGCATATGATGGGTTGGAACATGACAGAGACGATTTTTACAGAAGGACTATTTGTCATTGGCCTTAATATTATTTTGGTTGGCGAATTTGTTCCTAAAGAATTTGGCTGGGAATTGACGTTTTTAGTTCCCTACAGTATTTTAATGCAACTCTTTGCGAATTTATGGCGATTTTGGGGAATCGATACAATGAATATTTTCTTGCGCTTCGGTTTTGATCTGCTCGGTTTAGTGATTGCCTTTGCTGGTTATGCTCTTTACCAGCAGTGTGATTGTTGTTTTCATCCACACGATAAGTTAACGGTCTACCTAAAACGCCGCGCCAGTCTTAAATTCACGAAATATTTTAACATTGTCTTGCCCGTTATCATTATCTTATTATGTTCTCTGAAAAATCATGCGATTTTTGCTTTTAATATTGGAACGGTGATCGGCTTTTTCGCTCAGAATTGGATTGTCAGTTTTTGGCAGGAACGCCTTGAACCGTGTTGTCATTTCTAACTTTATAGAATGGGGATGATTAAATGCGTCGATTTTTAGTAGCACTCTTAGTCGCTGGAATAATTGGAATTGGCGATTATCAGGTCCTTGCTGATGCAGATGCGCCTTCCCAACCTTTCCAGTCATCATTTTTTAGTCAGGATTCTTCTGATAGTAATGATTTTCAGTTTTCTAATGGTGGACAACGACCGACTGCAGATCGGCTAAGAATTCCAGAAAACACACCAACACCGCTTGAAGGTTTTAGGTGGAAGAAAAAGAATATTACTATTTATATGGGAACGGCTGATCCAAAATTAAAATGGGCTTTTCGTGATGCGGTCAAAAAGTGGAACAAGACGAAAGCAGTTCATATCCGCTGGACTAAGAACGAAGATAAGGCCAATATTATTGCGGCCGATGGTGATCTAGCACGAAATAATACGGGAAACAATGGTGTTGGCTATACAACATCTGAACTCGGCTCAACTCGGACTGAATATGATCCGACTACGAATATCTTGCATAAGGCAACCTCAACTTTGGATCCTAATCAGTTAGACTATACTAATAAAGAATTTCGAAGTGAGGTTGCTCAACACGAACTGGGTCATGCCCTTGGATTGGCTCACGCTCCAGAATATGAACATAGTGTAATGATCCCACGAAACATCAAAAATGGAATAACTAAAAATGATGCTAAAACGTTAAGGATGTTATATCATGAATAATTTTGCAATAGGTGTTGACAATTAGTAAGGATAAGGATATTATAATTACAATTAAATTAGAAATTGCTTAGAAAAGATGAGTAATTATTTAATGCCATTACAGAGAGCTAGGAAAGATGAGAACTAGTATGGTAATGAATAATGAAGATGGTCTTGGAGCAGACTGATGCTGTGAGCATACGTGTTAGCAGCAAGCGATTAGCACCCGTTACTGTGCTGGAGTATTTTTATGTACTTCTTGCGGGTCTTATTGTGAGATAAGGCTAAATTAGGGTGGTATCACGTTAATGAAGATTAAACGTCCCTAGGAATTGGCTAGATTGTCGTTCCTAGGGATTTTTTAGTTCCAAGATTCATTCTCATCAGGCAGAAAAGGAGTGTTTTATTATGGCTAAGGTTGAAAGTTTTACATTAGATCACACAAAGGTTAAGGCACCTTACGTTCGTTTAATTACCGTTGAAGAAGGGGCAAAGGGAGACAAGATTAGTAACTATGATTTACGGTTAGTTCAACCAAATGAAAATGCAATTCCAACTGCTGGTTTGCATACGATTGAACACTTGCTTGCTGGCTTGCTTCGTGACCGTTTGGATGGTGTAATTGATTGTTCTCCATTTGGTTGCCGGACTGGCTTTCACTTAATTACATGGGGTGAACATTCAACTACTGAAGTTGCCAAGGCATTGAAGTCTTCACTTGAAGAAATTGCCTACAAGACTAAGTGGGAAGATGTTCAGGGAACAACGATTGAATCTTGCGGTAACTACCGTGATCATTCATTATTCTCTGCTAAGGAATGGTCAAAGAAGATTCTTGATGAAGGTATTTCAGACAAGCCATTTGAACGGCACTTGGTTGACTAATAATAATTTTGGTAAACGCTGACTAAGGATTTCTCGAGAATAACGACATGTCGGGTCCCGTTGGCTATTGCGATTAGTTATTTTAATAGCGAAAACAAAAGTAAAGGGGTAGTTATGATGAGAAAGAAAAAGCATACCGGTTGGTGGATTGTTGGTATTGTAGTAGTGATTTTAGTTGCGGCTGGACTTAGTGTGGGCGCTAATGGTGGGTTTACTCGCAACGATGAGATTACTGTTGGAACGATTGGCCCGGATGTGCAGGTTTGGCAACACATTGCAAATAGTAAGCAAGCCAAAAGTGAAGGTTTGAGGATTAAGGTCAAGAGTTTTACTGATCCCGTAGCCTTAAACCGGGCGACTGCTAGTGGTGAAATTGACGTTAATGCTTTTCAATCATGGTCATATCTGCAAGCTTATAATAAGGAAAATAAGAAGGCACAGCTAGCAGCGATTGGAACTACCTATTTAGAACCAATGGGCTTATATTCAGATAAATATAAGAGTGTTAAAGACATTCCGAATGGTGCAACAGTTGCGATCGCTAATAATCCAGCAAACACGGCGCGTGGTTTATTGCTTCTGCAAAGTGCAGGTTTGATTAAGCTAAAACCCGGCTTTAGTGCGACTAGCGGAACAAACGAAATTGCGTCTAATCCAAAGAACCTTCAATTTAAAGAAATTGATGATACCACCGGGCCACGGGTATTAAAGTCAACTGATTTAGTATTGATTGGAAATACGATTGCTTTGACCGGTCACTTGAATGTTTTGAAAGATTCTATTTATCATGAAAAGGTTAATCAAAGCACAAAGAACAACATTAATGTTTTAGCAACTGCTAAGAAGAACCGTGATAACAAGGAATATAAGAAGTTAGTTAAGCTTTACCATGATAAGCAAATTCAACAATGGATTGCTAAAAAGTATCAAGGAACAAAGATTAATGTTGATAAGTCATTAAACTATTTTGAAAATTAATCATAAAATTATAATTAGCTAAAAGATTATATTATGCTAATATAAAGCCTTTTTTATTCATGATTTTCGAATAAAAAGGGCTTTTTGCGTGCTTGTATTGGGGAATTAAAAATTATTATGAATAATTTTTAATTTTATTCGATGTGAGGATAAATGATTCTATTAAACAAATTAATAAGAAGCGAGTATAATTAAATTGATAGAAGCTTAGATTTAACTACAAGGTATGATTTGAATAAGGGAGCTAAAATTATGAAATGGGAAAGAAAACTTGCGCAAAGCGTAGTCACGATTGTTTTACAAGCATTGGTTGCACGACTCGTATATCACTTATTTGCAAAGAAACAACCGAAAGAAACAACGAAGGGCAATAACTGATGCGTTGTGGTAACGGATGGTATTAAGCGTAAAGCGACCATTCGTTTTTTTAGTAATTTTGCTCCTAACAATACCAATGGATAAATTCTACTGGCCTGCAAATTAAATCGGATGATGAAAAATTGATTTAAAAGGATTTAGATTAGGATATAATTATAGGAAGATAAATGACTAAGAGATGGGGGATATCTTATGGGTAAAAATAATCCTTTACGGAGCATGACTCCCAAAAATAAGAATTATAAATTATACAAAGCAAAGAAACAGTGGATTACTGCCTGTGCTACTTTTATGCTGGCTTTTGGGGCAACTGCGGTAGTAAATGCCAATGTCCAAGCAGATACGACTACCCCAGCAACAACTCAAGTAAGTGGCAGTAATGCAACTGAATCGGCGCAACTGAAAAGTTCAGCGGCTGAGAGTGCTCAAAATACTGATGAAACGAAGAGAAATGTTGTAGATAATACTACCGACACTTCTAAAACCGGTGAACAAAAGACTACAACTGCTCAGGATACTGAAAATTCAAGTTCCGCTTTTTCTGCAAATAAAACTAATAGTGAAGAAGAAAATAAAAATGCTTTTCTTGCTCTCAATGTAAATACTGTTGACGCCCCTGCCAATGAAGCACTTCAAGAAAATAAGATTACTGCAACAGCTACTACTAACGGTGGCTATGATTCTGCAACTTGGGGGACATTAGATACTTCTAAGTGGACGGGGCAGAGTACGACATTTAATGGAACTGACTACTACCAATTAACTGGCTATACTGGTGATACAACCCATATTATTGTGCCTAATGAAGCTGACTTTGCGGCAGCTGGCACATCAACTAATGGCCTGCAAGTAGCAATTTCTAACAATTTACTGAATCAATGGAAGAATGCCACTACAATTGCTTTTAGCAAGACTGATGATAAGAAAGTTAAGCTTGCAAGTACTAACTTAAACAATACATTCCAAAAGAACACTACTTTGACTGATTTAGATGCCAATAGTTTAGACACCAGTAGCGTTATTTCGATGCAAAATACTTTTAACAGTGCTTCTAAGCTAACCTCTTTGACTGGAATCAGTGATTGGGATGTTTCAAATGTTACAGATATGTCTGCCTTGTTCCAAAATGCAACTAGCTTGACTAGCTTAACTGGTTTGGAAAATTGGGATGTCCAAAAGGTTACGAACATGACTCGGATATTTAACAATGTCAGTAAAGTTTCGGATCTTTCGCCTCTTAGCAATTGGAAGACTGACAGTTTACAAAAACTCAACACTGCATTTGCTAATAATAGTTTTACGACCTTACAAGGTCTAGAAAATTGGAATGTAAGCCATGTAACTGACATGGGTGTCATTTTTATGAGTGATGCTAATCTGACAGACATTAGTGCCTTAGCTAATTGGGATACTAGCAATGTAACTGATTTGAATCGGGCATTTAATATTAACCAATCACTAACTAGTCTTCATGGTTTGGAAAACTGGAATACCAGTAAGGTAACTAATCTTTACGCAACTTTTGCCAATGAAGGATCATTGGTTGATGCAAGTGCGATTGCTAACTGGAACACGAGCAATGCTACCAATATGTCAGTTTTGTTTGCTGGTTCAAGTGCTCAGTATGTTGATTTTTCTAATTGGGATTTTAGTAAGGTGACTAGTGCATCGAATGTCATAAATAATACTAAGTCAGTCGTTTATCTTGGTAATAACTCCACACTTACTGCTGATAAGTTAAACACTTTGGGTATTGCCAATGGTGGCTTTACTCAGCCAATCATTTTAGCTAGTGGTAATCTCTACACTCTTTTGTCTAATAAAAACAATAATACACATAATATTACTATTAATAATGCAAAGGGTGGGCAAAGTACAACCATTTCTGTACCCGTTGTTTATGATGCAGCTGGCGCAAGTAACATGACCGATGCCATTAATAGTTACAAAAACATGATTGATCAAAAGCTTGAGGATTATGTTACTGAACATAACTATGTACTAAAGAGAGTTTCAAGTGCCCCTGTTGATGATGTAACTGGTCACAATAATCATCTAGTTAACTATGCGGACGCTACATACCAAGTTGTTACTATTCCTACAGACCAAAAGAAAAATCTTCAGATTCAAGATAAGACTACCTATAAGGGGAAGACTTTAACAGCTAAAGATTTAGTTACTAATGTTGCTGATTTTCCATCAGGCACTACATTTGAATTTGTTGATAATAGTGAACCAAATTGGAATCAATTAGGAACCTATGATGTTAAAGTTATTGCAACTTATCCAGTTTCTGTGAATGGTCAGCAATATACTGCCATAACTACTCCAGCTACTGCTAAGGTAACGGTGACTGATCAAATGCAGTTTACCATTACTTACTGGGATAATACGGAAAAGAAGGAACTTGTTCAGTTTGATATTCAAAATCCCGATAATGGTGGATATAGCAATAATCTTAAGTTTCCAGTAGACGTCAATACAAGAAAATATAAATCTGTTAGTGTAACGGGGGTGCCGGACGGTGTCAGTTTTACCGCTAGCTATGGTAAACCTTTTACCGATCCAGATTGTGATTGGACAGTGCCAAATTATAAGTGGGATGCTACGGCAGCTCCTTCATTATATGGTGCTAACATTGTTATTCATTTAGCCCACAGAACCCAAGATGTAACTAACACTGATCCACAAGCACAAGCAACTCGAACTGTGACAGTAAATTATATTAAGACTAAGGTTAATGAAGATGGTACTTACACCGAGGCTGGTAATGCCTTTACTTCTGCGGTTTTAGATGTTTACTATACTCGTCAAGCTACAAAAGATTTGGTAACTGGAGATATTACTTATGGCCCATGGCAATGGAATACTAAGAAAGGTGATAGTAGTACACCTGGCTACCATGTGGTTTCTGGTACATGGACTAATTTACCGCAGAAGTGGGCGAATGTAACTGCAGATGTACCAACCTTAACGGGATATACAGCTTATACGGGGGGACCTGCTTCAAACACTAATAAAATTCCAGCTAATCAATTTGTTTTCCCTACTTGGAATGGTAGTGATGGTAGTACCAGTGATAATTCTAAAGGCTCAAGTGCTTATACGACTGCTGTATCTCTTTACGAAGCTCAGCCGGTGCATACTATCTTCTATGTTCCAAATAAAACTGAAGCTAGAACCATAACCGCTAAATTTGTGATTGCTGGTGGGGATAAGAATGGAGACTCATTTAGACCAGATGCACAAGTTCAAGTCTTTTATGCCCAAACTGGTACAATTGATCCTACAACCAATAAAGTTGTCTATAGCGGCAATTGGCAATGGGATCAAAATGAAGGGGACACAGCAAATCCAGGTTTTCATGTGATTTCTGGTTCATGGAATTTGCCAAAGAGTAATCAACCTTTTAGTGTAAATGTTCCAGATGCTGGCAACGACTATGTTGTGGTTACTATACAATTGCAGGGTATATATGCTACCAATACTTTTGCTTCTCCCAATTTTAATCCAGGAATAGTATTTACGAATGCAACGGATCCAACTTGGTATGTTCGTAACGATTTAACCACTTACTATGTCCCTAAATCGTTAACCGAAAAAACAATTAACCGCGTAATTAACGTCACACCACCAAATCAGCCGGGCCAACCGTCAGTTACCCAAACCATAACACAATCAGCTACGCTTACTAGACCTGTACGTGTAAATGCTGATGATAGTGGTGTAGTATTTGATGGCTTTACTGGAAGTGGCTGGACGACAGGTCAGTGGGGACAGTTCCGTAATATCCCAACTCCTAACAACTACACGAGAATCATCAAACAAGTTGTTACTAATCCTGATGGGACAACTACTGAAACAACGCTAAATCTTCCATTCCCTAAATGGATTCCAGCTCAGACTGTTAATGGTGATACGCCTGATACGGTGATCAATATAACTTATACCACAGTTGCAACAGCAACTTTGTCGGGCACTAATGAATCAACCTATACTGGCAATCCAATTACTCTTAATGACCTTAATAATGGTAATGGTCCTGGTGATGACCCAATCTATGCTACA
Organism: Limosilactobacillus reuteri; assembly: GCF_020784725.1. GTDB lineage: Bacteria > Bacillota > Bacilli > Lactobacillales > Lactobacillaceae > Limosilactobacillus > Limosilactobacillus reuteri_F. The sequence continues at coordinate 29,600 of NZ_JAJGTZ010000028.1, read as the reverse complement.
GTTACAGGACCTACAGCTAATCTCTATAGCTTACAAGCTGGAGATGTTGAATTCTCATCTGATAATGGTCAAACTTGGTCGATTGCTTTGCCAACTAATGCTGGTACATATGAGTTACGTTGGACAGCTCAAGGTAAACAAAATATTATAAAAGCATATGGTAATAACAGTATTAAGTGGGTAGATGCTGATGGTAATTCAACGATTACTGGTACGGCTACTTATATTATTAGTCCTAAGCCAATTACTAGTGTTACTATTTCTGGTAATGACCAACGCAAGACTTACGATGGGCACGAAGCTAGCTTAGCGGTGGCCGATTTAACAATTAGCGGTAACGGTACTATTGCTAATACTCCACTATCGCTGACAGGACTTACAGCTAGTGACTTTGATTGGTATGATGCTAATGGGAATAAAATGGCAACATCGCCAATTAATGCAGGGACTTATGAAGCACGTTTGAATTCTTCTGCTTTGCAAACATTAAAAGCTGACAATCATAACTACAGTTTCGATAGTGTAAGCAGCACGATTAAGTATACGATTAATGCGGCTGAAAATACTGTCAGTGTAGACGGAACGCAAACTGAAACTTACACAGGCCAACCAATTAACGTTAACTACAATCCTAGTGGCAATAACAGTGTTCAGGTAAGTATTAGTAGTAAAGATGGTGCAACGGCTAGCTTAAGCAATGTCCAATTAGATTCTGGTGACTTCCAAATTGTTGATATCAGCGGAAATCCGATCACGGCAACGAATACTGGTGTTTACCACATTGTCTTGGCTGATGCCGGGGTTGCGAAGATTCAAAATGTAGTTGGTGGTAACTACAAGATTAGTCAAGGTACTAGCTTTGGGACTTTAGTCATCAACAAGGCTCAAGCATCCGCAGAATTCAGTGGTAATAATTCATCCACTTACACAGGAAGTGCTAATACCGATTACTTAAATGGTTTCTCAATTAAGTTGAATGAACCAAATAACCCAACTTATAACTTAGTTGCTGGCGATATTGAGTTCAATGTGAATGGTACTTGGACTACTAATGTTCCAATTAACGTTGGACAATATGAAGTTCGCTTGTCACAAGCCGGTTTGGACCATATCAAAGAGATTAATAGTGATAATATAACTTGGTCTGCAACACCTGTTAGCGGAATGGGTACCTATACCATTACGGCAGCGACTGCTAATGCTGAGCTTAGCGGGCACAATTCGATGAGTTACAATGGTAATTTCGTAACAACAGCTGATTTGTATACTGACGGTTCGACAATCAAGGTATCAATTAATGGTAATAATATTGTGAACTTACCAACCAGCTTTACTCTTGAAGATGGGGACTACACTTGGAATACGCAAGATGGTAACGCACCTGTTAATGCCGGTAAGTATACGCTGACTCTCTCTGCTGCTGGCCTTAAGAAGATCCAAGCGGCGATTGATACGGCTGTTGGTCAAGACAATGTCATCTTATCTAATGACAACACAGGCAGCGCTACTTTCCAAATTGAGCAAGCGGTCTCACCAAATGTTCAATTAACGGGGAACGAAAAGAGTGAATATAATGGTCAAGCAGTTAGCTTTGATCCAACTAATGAAGAAACTAAGAAGAACTTTGGCTTTAATAATGTTCAGGGCCTAACCATTCCCAACTTAACTGCCGATGACTTTGAATGGGTTGATCAAGATGGTAATCAAATTAGTGCTCCAACTAATGCGGGTTATTACTACTTACAATTAAATGAAAAGGGTAAATCAGCCTTTGCAACAGCTAACCCGAACTACACATTTGTTAAGGATGGAAATAGTACCATTTCAGGGCGCATCACTTACCAAATTTATCCTGCAAGTTTGATTATCGGCGTAACTGGAACGGCATCAGAAGTTTATAATGGTCAAGATGCAGCTATTACCCAAACACAGCTTGATAATGGTGATATTAAACTAGTGTGGGGTAACTCAACTGACGAACCAAGCGGATTAGAAAGTTTCACTTTGACCCCAGATGATCTCGAAGTAGTCGATAGCGACGGTAAGCCAGTCAGCCATGCTAATGCGCAAGAAAACGATAAAACAGGTAATCCAACTTATTATGTTCGTCTAACTAATTCTGCACTTAATAAGATTAAGGCCTTAACAGGTGCAAGTAATTATGACATTAGTTTAGGTGATACTACTGGTAATTTCTTAATCTATGCTCGCAAGGCTCAAGTTACTTTAAGCGGTAATCAAACGACCACTTACGGGACGGATTTAGATCTCGATCCAAGCGCCTACCACATTGAACTAACTAATTGGAATAGCAGTGTTTCTGTGCCAACTGATGCTGAAATTATTCAAGCAATTGGTGGGTTGAAGTCTGGGGATGTCTATATTAGTGGCTTTACTAATGGTCAAATGCCAGTCAATGTCGGCACTTATCAAGTTAAAATTGCTGATCAACTGCTAAAAAGACTCCAGTCAGCTTTTCCAGATTATGATTGGGACGCTGTTAGTGGGACTAATAGTCCTGGTAGAAGTGGTTCATCTGATTTGTATTCTGGTGATGGCAAGCATGAACCAGCTACTTATGTCATTACACCTGCTGATACTACCGTTACGATTAATGGCGCAGAACATATTAAATATGGTGAAAATTCGACGATTCAATATGGGGGCGAGAATGGCTACACTATAACCATTACTGCACCTGTTAAGAATGCGACAATTGATAATGAACATGAGCCAATCTATACCAATGTGAAGCTTGAAGCAGGCGATTTAGAGTTTGTAACTACTCCAGGTAATGTTGGCATTTATGAAGTAAGATTATCTCCTCAAGGGTTGAAGAAGTTCCAAGCTTTAACTGGCTCAACCAACTATAATTGGACGCAAGCTTCTGCAGCACGGGCCAACTTCTTTGTTGATCAAATGCCAGTAACGATTACTGTCGGTGGCAATGAGCAAAGTGTAACTTATGGTTCTAATGAGTGGTTAAGTGCTATTAAGAAGAACCTTCAAGGCTACACTCTAACTGTGATGACCGAAAATGATACTACATTAAATTACCAAGCTAAAGATGGCGACTTGATTTTTAGTCAAACACCAGGCAATGTTGGTAGTTACCAAGTTGTCTTATCATCTCAAGGCCTGGATAATATCAAGAGTGCATTGGGTACTAACTATGCATATCCACAAGCTGCGAGCGATGTAACTACTTATGGCACCTTTAACGTGAGCCAAGGCGAAGTCACGATCAGCTTAGACGGTAGTGATAGTAAGATCTATGACGGGAAAACTACTACGCCAAGTGATTTGAACACTGGTAAGTATAATTTGACTTATTCAGCCACTGTTTATGCCCCAGACGGCACGGCGCAAACAATTCAATTGACTACTGATGATTTACAGTTTGCTAATGGCGATCCTATTAACGCTGGTAGCTATACGGTCGAATTATCACCAGCTGGGCAAGCTAAGTTGAAGAACTTAACTGGCAACAATGGCGATAACTACAAGTGGACATTTAATACCACTGCAACTTACACGATTAATGCGGCCACCGATGCTAGTGCAAGCTTGTCAGGTTCTAACCAGAAGGTATTTGATGGCACAGTAGTCACAACCGCTGAAATCAACAATGGTGGTGACATTATTGTTAACTTGACCTTCCCTGATAGCACTGAAAATAGTATTTATCACTTACAAGATGGTGACTACACGTGGGCTAATGGCAATGCGCCAACCAATGCTGGTACTTATACTATTGAATTAACGTCAGCTGGCTTAGCTCATTTGCAAGCGGCAATTGATCAGTATGCTGGCAAAGGCAATGTAATAATTAGTGCTGATAATGTGACTGGCTCAGCAACCTTTAAAATCGTTCCTAAGCCGATTACTGATGTCACCATCTCTGGCAAGGGCCAAGAAAAGACTTACAATGGTCAAGAAGCTAGCTTAGATGTCAATGACTTATCGATTAGTGGTAACGACCTTGTTGCTAACACCCCATTATCAATGAAGGATATTACTGCTAGTGACTTTGATTGGTATGATACGGACGGGAATAAGCTTGATGCGGTTCCAACCGATGCTGGTACTTATGAAGCTCGTTTGAAGTCTTCTGCTTTGCAAACATTGCAAAAGGACAATCCTAACTACAGCTTTAATGCCGCAAGTGGCACGATCAAGTACACGATTAATCAAAAGGCCGCTACTGACACTTTAAGCGGTAATGATGAGAAAGTTTACAATGGTCAAGGTACTACCGCTAGCGATGTCCTTAACTCAATTACTTGGACGCCAAGTGGCTTAGTTGATGGCCAAAGCCTAGACCTTGCTGATTTGACCGAAGCTGACTATGCTTGGTACACCAAGAATGCGGATGGCACTTATACTGAGATGACTAGTTTGCCAACTGACACGGGCACTTACTACTTGAAACTTAAGGATAGTTCGATCGCTAAGATTCAGGCCGCCAACCCTAACTACAGTTTTGCTGCTGACGCAATTAGCGGTGAGTACACTTATGTGATCAAGCAAGCACCAGCAGGTGGGGTATTAACTGGCGCCAACTCACGTGCTTATAACGGTCAAGCTACAACTACGGCAGAAGTAAACAGCAATGGGCAGATTGAAGTATCTGTAAGTTTCCCTGGTGTTACTGATGCTAATAAGACTTATCTTCTTAAAGACGGGGACTACACTTGGAATACTCCGGATGGGAGCGCCCCAACTAATGTGGGAGAGTACACCATTACATTAACGGCTGATGGGATTTCTAATATCAAGAATTACATTATCAGTTTAGCTGGTCGCGGTCAAAATGACGTGCCAAATGTCGCCTTTGCTGACGATGCCTTTACGGGTAGTGCTATTTACACCATTAATAAGGCGGAAGCGACCGTTACCATTAGCGGCAAGGTCGAACAAACGTATAATGGTCAGGCGCTTAACGATGCGACGATCTATGGCCAAATTGTTTGGTCTGCTTATGACACAACTAATGACAAATCTTTCACTTTGACTCATGATATTTCGACGAGTGACTACTCTTGGTACACCAAGAATGGGGATCAGTATGTAAAATTTGCAGGTCAACCAGTTAATGCTGGAACTTACTACTTGATTTTGAACAAGGATTATACTGATAAATTGAATCAAGAAAATCCAAATTATGACTTTACTAGTGTTAATGGTGCCTTTACTTATGTAATTAACAAAGCAACGGTTACGCTTAATATTGCTGGTAGTCAAAGCACTGACTACAATGGCCAACCAGTCACGATCGATTACAGTAACTTCCCATTATCAATTACCACCAATAATGGCGTAACGGTCGACCTGCCAGCAGGTGTCAGCTTAGGGGCGGACGATGTAATAATCACTAATGCCGCCGGACAAGTAGTAGCACAACCAACTGCTATTGGTACTTATACGATTACCTTAACAGATAACGGTTTGAAGAAGTTTGCATCACAAACTGACAACTATGATTGGACAACTGCTGGTAGTGCTACTTTATCAATTACGAGAAATGCCAATGTTTCCGTAACCCTTTCTGGAAATGAAAAGGTTGTTTACACCGGTGCTGTTGCGGTGATTAATCCGGCTGACTTTAAGATCACGTTAGGTAACGGCTTAACTTATGAATTGCAAGCTGGTGATCTCCAGTTTGTTAATACTGCCGCGGGTGCTAATACCAATGTTGGTACTTATGAGGTGGAATTATCTGACCAAGGCCGCGCCAACATCGCTAAAGTTCAAGCTGATAATTATGGTTATGACTTTAGTAAGGCAGGACTAGGAACAGTAACTATTACTAAAGCTACGCCAAGTGCCGCCCTCAGCGGGGATGCTGAAAAGTCCTATGATGGCACGCCAATCAGTGGCTATACTCCAGTAGTTACGATTACCGCTCCGGGAAATAATTCCGTAAGCTTGACTGCCGGTGACTATGAATGGGTTAAGGATGGTCAAACTTATCCTACCGCCCCAAGTGATGCCGGTACCTACACTGTTCAATTGACGCAGAGTGGTATTGCTAAAGTTAAGGCTGTAAATGTCGCTAACTTGGACTGGTCAAATGTCCAGATTACTGGTAGTGGCAGCTACACTATTAATCAAGCTAACGCGTTGATCACTTTACCAGCTACTAGTACGCAAACGATTCCTTGGACTGGTGATCTGGCAACGATTGATCCTTCTAACTTTATTCCCGAAATCACTACTAATAATCCAAATGAAAAGACAATTGCTTTGCCAAGTACATTACAATTAACGGCAAGTGATTATGAGTTCCTGCAAGATGGAAAAGTGATTTCGACACCGAGTGAAGTTGGCACTTACCACGTTCGGTTAACCCAAGCTGGTTGGCAAAAAGTGCAAAATGCGATTGCTGGAAATAACAACTACACTTGGAATTACCAAGGTAAAGGTAATTATCATATTGAAAAGGCTACTGCAAGCATTACTCTTGATGGTTCAGCTTCATCAATTTACACCGCAAGCCCAGTAGTCATTCCAGCCACTAATGGTGTCGTTAACGGCATTAGCGTGAAGTTATCAAATGGCCAAACTTATGTCTTAAAACCTGAAGATCTTGAATTTATAAATGAGCAAGGCAATCAAATTCCTGCCCCAACTAATGCGGGCAGTTACAAGGTAAGATTAACTGAGGAAGCCTTAGATCAGATTCGAAATCTTGAAAGTAATCATTATGACTATACTTACAATAATGATGCGGTAGCCTTTACAATTGAAAAGGCTAGTGCTGATGTAACTACTTCAGGTTCATATGATGTGGTTTACAACGGCCAAACTCCTGAAATTAAGGTGGACAAGATTGCTAACGCTATTAATACTAACAATGGTGTAAATCTTACTGCCCCAACTTTATCTGCTGACGATTATGAATGGGTGGATAAAGATGGAAAAGTAATCGCTAACCCAGTAAATGTTGGTACTTACTACTTGAAGCTTAAGGATTCTAGCCAAAGTAAGATTGCCACTAACAATAATTACACTTGGAACTTCAATGGTTTAGCTAGTGTCACAATTAGTAAGGCGAATGCAACGATTGGCTTTAATGGTAGCCAAGAAACTCCTTATACAGGAAGTGTAGTAGCATTAGATCCTGATAAATTTGAAGTTAAGCTTTCTAATGGTCAAACTTACCAATTAACTGACAAAGACATTCAAGTTATCGGTAATCCAATAAATGTTGGTACTTACCAAGTTGAACTAAGCCAAGCTGGTATCGCTGCAATCAAGGCAGCTGATAGTAACTATAATTATAGTTATGACGGCAGTAAAGGATCATTAACAATTGTGCCAGCTAAGGCGACGGCAACGCTAAGTGGTTCTCAAACTACGCAAGACTTAGAAATTGATCCTAGTCACTACACGGTGGTGGTAAATGGTCAAACGATTACAGGGTTGACGGTAAGTGATTTTATCTTTAGTAAAGATGGTCATCCAGCTCAGTTAACTGAAGCTGGAACTTATGACGTTGAGCTTAGTGGGGATGCAATCAGTAAGATTCGTCAAGAAAATCCAAATTACAATATTGACTTCATTTCAACTGCGACATTTACTTTGGAAAATAGTAGCCAAACTATTAACTATGTTGATACTGATAACCAAATAATTAGTTCAACTAATATTAGCGGTCACCTTAAGGGAACTAAACTTCCATTTACTCCTGAAATTCCTGCTGGTTGGGTAGCAAGTGATCCAAGCAGTGTGCCAAGTGAAATTACTCTTGAAAATGGAATTACTACTATCAAGATTAAGCATGGCATAACCAATGTTGATCATACAAACCCAGTTCCAGACGGTGAAAAAACGGTAACCGGTGAAGTAATTGATGGCGCACATGAAAATGATTTGAACCAGACGATTACGAGAACGATTGTTGTAACGAAGCCAGATGGAACAAAGCAGACCATTACCCAAGAAGGTAAGATTTACCGTGACGCTACTTACGACAATGTCACAGGTGAAGTAACTTATGGTGAATGGTCAACAGCTAAATGGGATGCATACACGCCAGAAACAATTCCTGGGTATACGGTAAGTGAAAGCGTTGTGCCAGAGGCTGAAGTTAAGAACGGTCAACAAAATGAGACAGTCAACATCACTTACACTGCTAATGAACAAAGTGGGATTATTTCCTACCAAGACAAAGCAGGTAAGGAAATTGGGACAACACCACTTAGTGGAAAGACTGGCGAAACTATAACTATTACTCCAAAAGTACCAGCAGGTTGGCAATTAGTTCCAGCTCAAGGAATTCCAAAGACTGTTACTGCTACAGCGGAAGGAATTCCAACGATAATAGTTAAGGTTGAGCATAAGACGGTTGTTGTTACTCCAGAAACTCCTGCGCCTGACATTCCGACTGGTAAAGTTCCAGGTGATCCATCCAAGAATTACCCGATAATGGAACAACTAACGGTTACCCCAACAAGGACAATCAATGTGAAATACCCAAGTGGCAAGGAAGAGTCGATTCCACAAAAAGTTACATTTACCCGGACAGCGATCTTTGATGAAGTAACAGGGGAAATTAAGTACACTGAATGGCTTCCTCAAGGCACTGTGCAATGGGCTAGTTACCAACCTACGACTGTTACGGGCTATGTTCCTAGTCAAAAGATCGTTCCAGCAATGACGGTAAATCCTGAGACACCAAATGAAACGGTCGACATCACATACGATAAGATTCCGGAACCACAAGAAGGCCAAGAGATTATTAGTTACCAAGATGTCAATGGTCAAGTAATCCATACACAGACTGTTACTGGCGAAGAAAATAGTGATGTTTCTTTTAAGCCAGAAGTTCCGACCAATTGGCAACCAACTGCTGAACTTCCGCAGTCCGTGAAGATTACTGGTGGGACAATTGTGATCGTGATCGAGCCAGTTACTGCGCCAGTTCAAGAGCATAAGACGGTAACGCGGACAATCGTAGAGCACCTGCCAAGTGGTGACGAACAAACCATGCAAACAGTTGTCTTAATCGGAACTGGGACAAAGAACTTGGTCACTGGTGAAGTTACTGATGTTAAATGGAATCGTGGCAAATTTGCGGCCTTTACTCCTACGACCGTACCAGGGTACACGACAAATATGAGTATTGTTCCTGAGATGGATGTCACAGCAGCCAGTGGTGACAGTAATGTCGAAATTAACTACATTCCTAATGAGCAGACGGGGATGATTATTTACCGCGACGCAAATGGTAGTGATATCAGTCAAACTGTTCTTCAAGGTAAAACAGGTGCGACAGTGGAGGTCAACTTAACCATGCCAGCTGGTTGGCAACTTGTCCCTGGTCAATCAATTCCAGCAACGGTCATGGCTACTCCTGATGGGATTCCAGATATTGTCGTTTTGATCAAACATCAAACGATCATTGTAAAGCCAGGCGAAGACGCACCAACAGGAAAAGTTCCTGGTAATCCATCAACAACTTACGAGAAGATGGAATCCCTAACCAAAGAGGTAACACGAACTATTATCGTTAAGCTGCCGGATGGACAACGCCAGATAATTACACAAGCTGTTAATTTTACCCGGACGGCAACATTTGACGCAGTTACTGGTAAGGCAACTTATAGTGCTTGGCAAGTTGATGGCAGTAATGAATGGCCAGCATATACGGCACCAGAAATTAATGGTTATACCGCTAGTCAGGTCTCTATTCCAGCTGAAATGGTTATTCCTAGTGATGAAGATCGGAGTATTGAGATTGAATACACTAACAATAATCAACCAGCAGAACCTGATAAGCCAATCACGCCTGAGCAGCCAACGACCCCACCTAATCCTGATCAACCGGTAAGGCCAGTTCAACCGGCACAACCGATTGAACCATTAGTCCCAACAAATGATGGTAACAAGTTAGTGCCTGATGATCAGTTGCCAACTAAGCCGCTTGAACAAGAAAAGCGACAAATTTCGAATAAACATTTTGTTTCACATCAATTAGCTCAAACCCGAACAGAGGGAAAGACAAAAGCTAATGTTCTTCCCCAGACTGGTAATGATCAAAGTAGTAATTCTGTGTTAGGATTTACATTCGCTGCTCTTGCAGGTATCTTTGGTTTAACTGGTTTGAAGAAGAAAAAACGAGAAAAGTAATTAAAAATATATAAAGCTAAACAAGCTCTCCACTATTCCAAAGAATAATGGGGAGCTTGCTTATGTGGTGATAAAGCAATAAAGATAATAAATGATTTATTTATATAATAAAGCTTTATTTTTATGATTAAATCAACGATTGTTTTTGTTATCTATCGATATGTTAAAAGTGAAATGATTAACGATTAACAAATGATGAAAACCTCATTTGTTTAAAAAAACTTAAACATTTTTATTTGATTTTGAAAACGCTTGAAAATGCTGTTATATAAACGTTTTATCGAACGATAAGGAAAAATCCGATTTTAAGTTTTAAAAAATCGACAAAAGAATAGTTGTGTTTTAAATTAAAACAAGTAATATAGAAAAAGTAAGCAAACAATTGTTACAGTCATTTGTTATATTTATTGCTGGCGTTATAAAAAATATTAAGGGGGAAAAGTTGATGTTATCACGGAATAATCATCAGGAACAAATTAAGAAGTATGAACCTAAAAAACAACGGTTCACCATTAAGAAGTTATCTGTTGGTGTAGCCTCTGTTCTTTTGGGGATTTCTTTTGCAAATGGTGTATCAGCTGATACAACCGATACTAATGCAGATGCAAATGCTAATAATGGGGATGGTTCAGAACAAACGGACCACAATTTAGTTTTAAATTCTGCTAATAATCAAACATTAAAAGAAGCAACTGTTGCTAATCAAGCAAGCGGTGCAACTGCAACTTCACAAAATCCAGCAGGCGACGTGCAAACGCCAGCCGCAAATGAATATGAGGCTGCAGTTAGTGCTGCTATGGCTAAGGAGGCCCAGAGCAGTAAGGTAGCCAGTACCACTACTGTAGCCGCAAGCTCAGCTAGTGATGTTGCGGTATCATCCGCTTCTGCTACAACTCAAGCTAACTCAACTGTGGCAAGTCAACAAGCAACGACTGCAAGTGCAACTTCAGAAAATTCAGTTGTTACCACTCAAACTTTTGATACACAGGCTTTTAATACTACTTCAATAAATGCTGCTAAGCTTGCACGGTTATATGGGGCTTCATTTATTGCACAACCGTCTGATAGTGGCCCTACTGACTTAGCTTCGTATAATCCTAACTTTAATATTTCTAATGGTAAGGATTATGAGAGCTACTTTGGACAATACGTGCCATCAAATCAAATCGGTTTTACACAATGGCGTGATAAAACTAATGGTAAGATTCTAACTGCAGCCACTGATAAGGATAATCCTGGAGAAAATATTTATTTCTATGTGGGTAATAAATTAGCGACTACGATTGGAAAAGATGTATATTCAAAGCCGTGGGGTGGACCGCTAACAATTACCCAAACTAACGGAAATGTATATAAGGGTGGTACTTATACGTATTCTCGTGCGATCAATACTCAAATTCCCGGTACAAGCTATCGATATACTCGGATTAACTTATATGATAGAAATGGTAAAAGTCCTGTAGCCGTACCAAGTACCGGTGCGTTTACCTCTGGCGGTTCTAACTTAACTGTTGTATATGGAAGTGGTAATCCGATTAATGAGTCACCAATTGCTCAGCAAAATTGGAATAGTGCTGGTGGAATGATACCAGGAAAGGCTCAGCAAACGATCTGGTATGTAAATGCTGATACCGGTGAAGTAATGGCCCATAAGTCTTCGGAGAAACTAATCCCTGGCCAAACATACGATGTGACTGATGGTGGTCCAGCTAAAGTATTGTACAATAACAAAGTTTATAGCAAGATAGAGCGATCTGCAGATGGATATGATGAGTCGAAACTGAGTCAGAGTGTTCTTGACACCGTTTTAACTACTAATGCTGGTGTAAAGATTACAGTAGGAGATGTATTGAATACTCCGCTTAAAGGAACGATTGGAGACTCACGTAAAGGGAATGTTGCTATAGGTACTACGGATTATGGTCCAAGTAGATTGTATATCAGTCAACAAATTGATGATGGCGGAACAGTTACCTTAAATACTTACGACGTCCAACCTAGTGATGTAGTACCTGGAGCTATCGATGCTAAATTAGTACAAGCAGGTAATATTACTACTCAAAGTTTGCCATCAGTCTATACTGCTGGTACTGGAGATCCGAAATTAGATGCTGCCGCAGCGACTGCTCAAGGTGATAAATCTGCATTCTTTAACGGACGTCGGCCAGGTAATCAAGATGTAGTATTTCTTTATAGAGCTGTAAGCAATCCTCAAAATGCTAACATTACTTTTGTTAACGATGATACTGGTGCCAGTTTGAACCCACAACAAGATGCTAGTGGCGATGCAGGTAGTCAAATTAGCTTTAACAATGCTGCTTCGACGGTTGCTAACTTAATCAACCAAGGTTACGTTTACAATGGTACAACTGGTACTGGTGTAACTAATGGTTCAGCTAGCGGTAGTTTCACTAGTGTTAGCTTCCCAGTTTACGACAATGACGACAACACTAACCAAGCATTTGTTGTTCACTTTAAGAACCCAGCTCAAACTACTACTTACCACCAAGGTGTTGAAGAATCTAAGACTATCCAACGTACTATTAACTACTACGACAAGGTAACTGGTGCACGGATTCCTTCAAGCTTAATTGCCCAAAACCCAATTACTGATTCCGTAACTTTCACGCGGACGCAAGTATTGGATCAAAATGGTAAGGTTGTCGGTTACGGTACTGTTGGCAGCGATGGTAAATCATTTAGAACTCAAGATTGGCATACTACGGATGGTACTACGCAATTCGATCCTAAACGTTCAAGCGATCTTAGTGCATACAATTACACTGCTCCTGAATTCCAAGATGGAACTAGTGCAAATGTTGTAGCAGCCCATAAAGTAACACCAGATACTCAAAATCTTGAATACAACGTTTACTACGGTCACCAAACGCAACAAGTTACAACTAACCAAGATGTAACCCGTCGTTTCCACTACATCTTTACTGATGGCACTACGCCAGAAAGCCACTTGACTCCTCAAGCAGACCAAAAAGTAACCTTTACTGGAACTGCTACTAAGGACTTGGTAACTGGCAAGACTGGTGATACTGTTTGGACTCCTGCAACTGGTACTTTAGCGCAAGTTGCTGGTCAACAAGTAGCTGGCTACCACATTACCGGTAACGTAAATGCTAACGCGGACGGGAGTGCAAATGCAGTTACGGTAAACCCAGATTCTGGCGATATCGATGTAACGATTGTTTACACTCCAGATGCTAAGACACCAGATACTCCACAAAAAGCTAAGGTTACTATTTACGATAAGACTGAAAACAATAAGCAATTGTCTGCTTTTGAAAATAACAATGGTACAAAGGGCAGTGCAATCAGCTTTGACGGTGAACCACAAACCCTTCAAGCTTACTTAAATTCAGGCTACGTCTTTGATAGTGCAACTGATGCCAATGGTAACTCGATTGGGACCGCCTCAAACATTACCTTTGGAAACTTTGATAGTATTGATGATAATGTACAAAGCTTCAATATTTACTTAGTTCACGGAACTGATACTAAGACTGAAAAGGCTACTACTAACGCTCACGTTCACTATGTTGTAGCAGGTAACGAAGCTAACAAGCCAGCTGCCCCAGCAGATAGTCCGGTTCAAACAATTAATTGGACTCGTACTAACACTACTGACAAGGTTACTGGTGCAACTACTGAAGGAACTTGGACTCCAGATAAGAACGGCTTTACTAGTGTAACTTCGCCTACGCTTACGAACTACACTCCAGATCAAGCTGTTGCTAACTTTACTACCCCACAACCAAATCGTGATCAAGTAGTAACGGTGGTTTACAATCCAAATCCAGAAGTTGCTCAAAAGGCTGACTTAGTTGTTTACGACAAGACTGATAACAACAAGGAACTTAACAACTTTAATAATAGTGGTAAGACTGGTACACAAATTTCATTCAGTGGTTCTGCAAATTATGTTGCGGACTTAATTGCTAAAGGTTACAAGATTGACAGTTTTGTAAATGATCAAAACCAAACTTCTAACCCAACTTCATATGATCAAATCAATTTCAGTAACTTTGATAACAATAGTGCTAGTGACCAACACTTTAAGTTGTACTTAGTTCACGATACTGACAAAGTAACGGACAAGAAGACTACTACTTCAACTGTTCACTATGTTGTGTCAGATGGTAAGACTAACCCACCATCCGATAGCACGCAAACAATTACTTGGACTCGACCAGGAACTAAGGATAAGGTCACAGGTGTAACTACACCAACTGGTAACTGGACTACTCCAGATAACTACACGGATGTACCAACACCAAACCTTAATGGCTACACTCCAGACAAAACTAATGTTCCAGCACCAACTCCAGATCCAAATCAAAATCCAACAACTGTCGTTACTTACAATCCTAAGACTCCAGATGCACCAACTTACACTGGTACTACTGAGACTAAGACTGTAACGCGGACGATTAACTACTATGACCGGGTAACTGGTGAAAAGATTCCAACTAACTTGATTGCTGGTAATCCTACAACTCAAAACGTGACATTATCACGGACACACGTTGTATCATCAACTGGTCAAGACATGGGTTACGGTACTGTTAGTGCTGATGGTAAGACCTTTACTAAGGCTGCCACTGCTGATGGTTGGAACACTGGTGACTGGACTCAAGTAACTTCACCAGATCTTTCAAACGCAGGTTACACTACTCCTGATTTAGCACAGGCTGATCAAGTAACTGTTGATGCAAATACTAAGGATGCAGTGGTTAATGTTTACTACGGTCACCAAACTGAAGTGATTACACCAAAGAATCCACATAACCCTGGTGGCAACATTAATCCTAACGATCCACGTAATACCCCATCAGTTTACCCAGATGGTTTGACGAAGGAAGCTTTGACTACCGAAGTAACTCGTCATATTAACTATGTTGGTGTAAATGAAGATGGCACTACTACGCCAGTAAATGGGGCTCCAGACGGCAAGAGTACTTATACTCAAACTGTTTCCTTTGAACGTGATGCCGTGATCGATAAGGTAACTGGTCAAATCTTGGGCTACAGTACTGATGGCACTACTAATGTAACTACTACTGATAAGGATCGTGCTTGGACACCAACAACCCAAAACATGGACTCTGTAGCTTCTAAGACTCCGAGTGAAGTAGGTTATGATAAGGTTGACATTCCAACTGTTGGGGGCGTAACTGTTTACCCAGGACAAAGGGTTAACGATGTAACAGTTACTTACACTAAGAACAAGACACCTGAAGTTACTCAAAAGGCTACCCTTGAAATTATTGACAATAATGATGCTAATTCACCTAAGCAATTGGCTTCATTTAGTAATGAAGGTAAGAGTGAAGATCAAATTAACTTCGCTAACTCAAATGAAATCCTTCAAAGCTACTTAAGTCAAGGTTACAAAGTTCAAAAGACTGCTGGTAACCTTAGTGGGGATGCTCAAAGTGGTTACACTTACCCAACTTACGGTAACACTGCTCAAGACTTCAAGATTTACTTGATTCACGATACTGAAGACAAGACTGAGAATGCTACAGCAACTGCTCAAGTTCACTATGTTGTTGCTGATAATGGAGTACAAGCGCCAAAAGATAGTGAGCTTCAAACTATTACTTACACTAGAACTAATAAAGTTGATAAGGTAACTGGTGCAGTTGTAAATGAAGGTGAGTGGAAGACTGACAAGAACGCATTTACTGATGTAACATCCCCAGACCTTTCAAAGGATGGTTACACCCCAAGTCTTGAAAATGTTCAGTTTAACGCTCCAGAACGTAATGTAAATCAACGCGTAACTGTTGTTTATAACCGTTCTGCTCAAGCTGCGGACTTACAAATTATTGATGATAATGATCCACAAAACCAACGAGTATTAGCTACTTACTCAGCTGGTGGTGAATCAGGAAAGCAAATTAGTTTTGATGGTTCAAACACTCAACTACAAAGCTACTTGAACCAGGGTTACACATTTGAAAAATCTGAAGGTCAAGGTATGAGTGGGGATGCCCAAAATGGCTTCACTTACCCAAGCTTTGATAACGATTCTCAATCTAACCAAAGCTTCAAGATTTACTTGAAACATGCAACTGGTAACAAGAACGAAACTGCAACTACTACTGCTCATGTTCACTACATCATGGCAGATGGGACAAAGGCTCCAGATGATAGTGCAACTCAAACTATTACTTGGACACAGACTAACACTGTTGACCAAGTAACTGGTGCAATTGTAAATGAAGGTAAGTGGAAGGCTGACAAGAACGCATTTACTGATGTTGATTCACCAGAAGTAACAGGTTACACTCCAGAGACTAAGACTGTAAAATTTGCTACTCCCGAACGTGGCATTAACCAAGTTGTAAATGTTGTTTACACTAAGAATGCCCCAACTTCAGACCAACAAAATGCGTTAGTTGTTTACCAAGACGTAAATGATCCAGCTCATCCTGTTGATTTAGGACAAAGTGATCAATTAACTGGTCAAGGAGGGGATGCAATTAACTACAGTACTGCCGATAAGATTGCTGAATACGAAAAACAAGGTTATGTATTAGTGTCAAATGGCTTTGATGCAAATGGTACTAAGCCAAGCTTTGACAATGTGAAGGGCAATACTCAAACTTTCTACGTAACATTTAAGCATGGCATTCAACCAGTAACGCCAACAACACCAGGTACGCCAGGCGACAAGATCAACCCTAACGATCCAAACCCAGAAAGCCCTAAGTATCCAGCTGGTACTACTAAGGAAAACTTAACTGAAGAAGTAACCCGTACAGTAACTTATGAAGGTGCTGGCGATCAAACGCCAAGCCCAGTAACCGATACGCTTTACTTCCAAGGTACAGGTTACTTAGACAAGGTAACTGGCAAGTGGACTGACGCTAATGGTAATGAATTAGCCGACCAAGCTAAGGGTATTACTTGGACAATCGTTGATGGTACTAAGGATAGTGGCAGCTTTGACTTAGTACCAACTAAGCACATCGATGGCTACACTTCCCAAGTTGTAACTGATGGTGCTGATGATGGTAACGGCAATGTTAAGAACTACACTGGCATTAACCACAGTAGTCAAGATATCAATGTTGTAGTTAAGTACAGTCCAGTAGTTGCTGAAAAGGGTAACTTGATCGTTAAGTTCCACGATGATACTGAGAACAAGGACTTGACTGGTGTAGGTACTGATACTGGTACACAAGATGTTGGTACTCAAGTAACTTACAACCCAAGTACTGATTTAACTAACCTTGAAAACAAGGGTTACGTTTACGTATCAACTGACGGCAATATTCCTTCATCAATTGTTAAGGGGACAACTACTGTAACTATCCACGTAAAGCATGGTACAGTTCCAGTAACTCCAGATAACCCAGGTACGCCAGATAAGCCAATTAATCCTAACGATCCAGATGGTCCTAAGTACCCATCAGGAACGGACAAGGCTTCAATTGATAAGACCATTACACGGACTGTTCATTACGAAGGTGCAGATCAATACACACCAAATGATGTTCAACAACCAGTACACTTCACTGCAAAGGGTGTTCTTGATAAGGTAACTGGTGAATGGACAAAACCATTGGATTGGTCAGCTGATCAGACATTTAATGGCGTAACTACACCTAAGATTCCGGGTTATCATGTTGTAAGTGTTGATCGGGATACAACCGACAACCAAAATGTTGATAGTGCTAAGATAAGCCACACTGGCGCAGACTACACTGTAACAGTTAAATATGCTAAGGATGCCGCACCAACACCAGATACCACAACTGGTAAGGTAACTTACATTGACGATACTACAGGAAGCACTTTGAAGACTGATTCGCTTAACGGTAATGTTGATGCCAATATTGATTACACTACGCAAGATAAGATCAACCGTTACATCAATATGGGTTACAAACTCGTATCTAACAACTTCACTGATGGTAAAGAAGTCTTTAATAAGGATGCTTCTAAGAACAGCTTTGAAGTTCACTTGGTACACGATACTGTTCCAGTAACTCCAGAAAATCCAGGTACTCCAGATCAACCAATCAACCCTAACGACCCACGTCCACAAAATGAACAACCTAAGTATCCAAATGGTACTAGCGAAACTGACCTTACTAAAGACATTACGCGGACTGTTCATTACGCAGGTGCTGGTGAATACACACCAAATGATGTTCAACAACCAGTACACTTCACTGCAAAGGGTGTTCTTGATAAGGTAACTGGTGAATGGACAAAACCATTAACTTGGTCAGCAGATCAAGCATTTAATGGCGTAACGACGCCTAAGATTCCGGGTTACCATGTTGTAAGTGTTGATCGGGATGCAAATGGCAATGATGTAGCTTCAACTACTATTGCTCACACTGGTTCTGATTACACAGTAACTGTAACTTATGCTCCAGATGAAAAGCCACAAGCTGAAAATGCTAAGTTACACATCATTGATATTAACGATGGTAACAAGGAAATTGGTACTTTCTCTGATTCAGGTGCTGACAATGCTACAATCAACTTCAATGGTGCAAGCACTACGGTTGATTCATTAATTAAGGCAGGTTACAAGGTTAATAGTATCAAGCATACTGAAAAGAGCGGAGTTGTAACTGATGGTGGCGAAGGTGCTGACTACGGTACTATTTCAAGTCAATGGAAGTTTGACGATCAACCAGGATTTGATCAAGACTTCTATGTATACCTTGAACATGATTACGCTCCAATTAATCCAGAAAATGCTTATGGCCGAACTGACTTGACACAAACTGTTACTGAAACAGTTCACTATGTTGATGAAGCTACTAATAAGCCTGTTGCCACAGACTACACCAATACTCTTACCTTCAAAGGTCAAGGTCGCGTTGACAAAGTAACTGGCAAGATGCTCAAGATTAAGAGTATCGAAAATGGTCAAATTACTTATGATTACAATGTTGATAATGAAATTGACATTAGTAGTGCTAAGTTAAGTGATTTTGCTTGGTCAAATCCAACAACATTAGCTAAGGTTGTATCTCCAACCATTGCGGGGTACACAATTGATGCTGCTAAGACTACCCCAAGTGAATTGGTTGACGGTAATGACATTAAGGAAATCCAAAATGTTGCTTACGACCATGGTAATGTAGAAGCAACTGTTTACTACAAAGCAAACCCAGTTGAAAACCACAAAGCTGGATTGATAATTTACGCAAACGGTAAGCAAGTTGGTACAGCCAGCGTTACTGGTGCTAAAGATACAGCAATTGACTTCGGCAGTGCTTCCGATATTGTTGCTGCCTACATTTCTAACGGTTACAAATTCGATCACGCTCAAGATGTAACTAATAATAGAGAAATGGCTGGTAAGTCATACAGCGAATTGAACTTTGGTAACTTTGCAACTGCAAATAATAGTGATCAACGATTTGCTATCTACTTAACTAAAGATGAAACTCCAGCTAAGACGCAACAAAACGCGCAATTGATCATTCGCGATGCAACTTCTGGTCAAGAACAAGACTTAGGTAGTTACACTCAACCTGGTCTTGAAGGCGATGCAATTAGCTTTGGCAGTGCTCAAGAATTTGTTCAAAACTTATTGAACAAGGGTTACGTTTGGGATGGTGCTTCATACAACGGTACTAACTTAGACGCTACTAACTACGCTGGAATTAACTTTGGTAACTACGACAACGCTGATGATAAGGATGGCATCAGTCAAAAGTGGGTAATCAACTTAGTCCATGGTGTAACTCCGGTAAACCCAGATCATCCAGATGATAAGGATGGTTACACTAAGGAATACCTTGATCGCACAATTACACGTGATGTAACTTATGTTGACGAACAAGGTAATGCAATGCCAGGCTTAACTCCTGAACACCAAGAAGCTAAGTTCCAAGGTTCTGGTTACTTAGATAATGTAACTGGTAAGTGGGTAAATGTTGAAAATGGTAAGATTACTGGTCTTGCTGATGGATTGACTTGGACTCCAGATACAGACGCTACCTTTGATGCAATTGCTGCAAAGACTGCTGATGGTTACCACGTAATTTCTGTGAGCGGCAATGGTATTTCAGGATTTACTGTTGATGCCAATGGTGCGGTTACTGCACAAACTGTAAATCACAATACTGCAAGTTCAACGATTAAAGTTGTTTACGCTAAGACACCAGAAGTTCCAGTAGCGGCTAATGGTTCGATTGTTTACATCGATGACACAACTGGTAACCGACTTGAAAATGCAACGTTCGGTGGTAGTGTTGGTCAAAAGATTAATTACACTACGGCTGACCGAATTGCTAATTACGAAGGCCGAGGCTACAAGCTAGTATCAAATAACTTCAAGGATGGTAATGAATCATTTACGAATGGTGAAAACAAGTTTGAAGTTCACTTAACTCACGATACGACTACTAAGGATGTTACTAAGACCGTAACGCGTGATGTAACATACGTTTACGAAGATGGCAGTCAAGCAGATACGCCGGTTAACCAAAACTTTACTTTCAATGGTAAGACAGTAACTGACCGTGTAACTGGTGCTGAAAAGACAAGTTGGGATACTGACGGTCATAACTTCGATGCCACTAAGTCAATTGATACCACTAATTACCAAGTTATTGGTATCAGTAAGACAAATACTACTGCGAACGTTGATCGTACTAATGGTGTGGTAGCAAGTGAAACAATTACGCCAACTAGTCAAAACAGCTCAGTAGTAATTACATTGGCTAAGAAGGTAACGCCGCCAACACCTGTTAAGCAGGGTACAATTGAAGTTATCTACCATGACACAACGGATAATGTTGATATTCCAGGTTATGGTCAACCTCAAACGAAGGAAGATCAAGGAACAGCCTTTAGCTACAATCCAAATGCTAAGGACTTGCCAGCTCTTGAAAACAAGGGTTATGTGCTTGATGGTGAATTGCCAACTATTCCAACTGAATACACTGATGGTAATCAACGGGTAGTGATTAATGTTAAGCATGGTACTCGTCCGGTAACGCCAGAAAATCCGGCTGACCCAGATAAGCCAGTTGATCCAACTAAGCCAAATACACCAACGCCAAGCAACCCTAACTTGGCTAAGACTGACCTTGAGAAGACCATTACTCGGACGGTTAAATACCAATACGCTGATGGTACTTCAGCCCACGCTGATGCAGTACAAACTGTAAACTTCAAGGGTCAAGGAACAATTGACTTAGTAACTGGTAACCTTATCACAGTTGATAAAGATGGTAACATTCTTAACCAACGTGGTAAGATCACTTGGAACCATGACTCACAAGACTTTGCTAATGTAGTTGCAATTAACCATGATGGTTACTATGTATCAAACGTTAGCGAAAATGGAACTACTGCTAAGGTTGATGGGACGGCAGTTGCTGGTGAAACAGTAACTCCAACTAGTCAAAATAGTACGATTGTTATTACTTTGACTAAGAACCCAGAAGTTCCAGTAGCCGCTAATGGTTCAATTACTTACATTGATGACACAACTGGTAACGTTCTAGCCTCAGCAACATTTGGTGGTAATGTTGGTCAAAAGATTAATTACACTACGGCTGATAAGATTGCTAATTACGTAAGTCAAGGCTACAACTTAGTATCAAACAACTTTAATGATGGTAACGAAACCTTCGCAAAGGATGGCAACGTCTTTGAAGTTCACCTTGTTCACGCAACTACGCCAATTACTCCTGAAAACCCAGGAAAGCCAGGTCAAGAAGTTCCAAATCCAAATGATCCAGAACATCCACACAAGATCCCGGCTAACTTTGTTCCACAAACATTGACTAACACTGTAACGCGTGATGTAACATACGTTTACGAAGATGGCAGTCAAGCAGAGGCACCGGTTCATCAAACATTTACCTTTACTGGTAACGGTGTGGTCGACCTTGTAACTGGTCAATTAGTAACAGTTGAAAATGGTAAGATTACTGGTGCAGGCCACATTACTTGGAACGCTGAAAACCACAACTTTGATGCAACTAAGTCAATCGACACTACGAACTACAATATTGTTCGCGTAAGTGAAAACAACACCACTGCTAATGTTGATATGAATAATGGGGTTGTAGCTGGTGAAACCATTACCCCAGCTAGTCAAAACAGTACAGTTGTAATTACATTAGCTAAGAAGCCAGTAACACCTACGCCAGTTCAAAAGGGTACCGTAATTGTTAACTATGTTGATAAGACAACGGGCAAGACCCTTGAAACGGCAACTTCAACTGGTAATGAAGGTTCAAATGTAAATTACAGCACGAA
This sequence comes from Limosilactobacillus reuteri, assembly GCF_020784725.1. Classification (GTDB taxonomy): domain Bacteria; phylum Bacillota; class Bacilli; order Lactobacillales; family Lactobacillaceae; genus Limosilactobacillus; species Limosilactobacillus reuteri_F. The sequence goes on along the minus strand of NZ_JAJGTZ010000028.1, from coordinate 7,202 downwards.
GGATACGATTACTAAGTACACTAACCAAGGTTACAAACTTGAACATGATGGTTATCCAACAGGTACAGTAACTTACACGAATGGTACAGTTACTTACGAAGTTGACCTTGTTCACGAGACTGTTCCGGTAAATCCAGATCAACCAGGTCCAAAGACACCTAATACACCAATTAATCCAGATAACCCAGATGGTCCTAAGTATCCAGATGGTACCCAACCAGAACAATTAACTAAGACCATTACCCGGACGATTAATTACGTTGGTGACGGCCTCAATATTCCATCAGTTGAAAAGAGTCTTACTTTTGTAGCTAATGGAGTACTTGATAAAGTTACTGGTCAATGGGTAACTGTTGATAAGGACGGCAAGATCACTGGCAATGCTAATGGTATGACTTGGACAGTTAAGGATGGCAACGCTGATGAAGGTTCCTTTGATGAAGTAGCAGGACCTCAGACTGAGGGTTACCACATTACTAACATTGCTGCTTCAAACGAAGACCTCGGTGACATTAACAGTAGTACAGGTACAGTTGCTGGTAAGACAATCAACCATACTAATGGCAACATTGTAATTACCATTAACTACGCTAAGAACCCAGTAACACCAACTCCTACACCAGCTGATCAAACAGTTGTTGGTAAGCAAATTGTTCACTATGTTGATGGTGATAACAATAATGCTAAGTTATTAGATGATAATACTAATGACACATTCGTATTTACGAAGTCTGGCAAGACTGGCACTTGGAATGCTGATAGTCATAAGTACGCTAATGCCAATGCCCCAGTAATTGATGGCTACGTTGCTGAACAAAAGACTTATGAAGGGCAAACGGCAACTCCAGGGGATGCTGATAAGGAAATTACCATTGTTTACCACAAGATTGGTAAGATCATTCCAGTTGACCCATCAGGAAACCCAATTCCAGATGCTCCAACCCCTAGTTATCACAATGACCCAACTGATCCTACAAAGGTAACGCCAAATGAACCTACGCCAACTGTTCCTGGCTGGACAACTAATGTACCAAATGTAACGCCTGATACACCAACTGGCGACACAAAGGTACCTTACACCAAGCCAACACCAACACAAGACAAGGGTTCAATCACAATTACTGTTCATGACGTAACTGATAATACTGATTTACCAGAATACGGTAAGACGAGTGGTAGTCAAAACGTCGGTACTGAATTCAGCTATGACAAGACTGGTACGTTTACTTCCCTTACTAATAAGGGTTACAAGATTGTTAATCCAGATGTAACAATTCCAACTGGTATTACGAAAGGTGATCAAAACATTGTAATTTACGTTGAACACACAACGACGCCAATTACACCTGAAAACCCAGGTAAGCCAGGTCAACCAATTAACCCTAATGATCCAACTGGTCCACAATACCCAGCTGGTTCTGACCAAGTAACGAAGGATGTAACACGGACAATCACTTACGTTGATAATAACGGTAATAAACTTCATGACTCAGTTGAACAAACTGCACACTTTACTGGTACTGGAGTGATTGATAACGTTACTGGTAAATGGGTAACACCAATTACTTGGAATGGAAATGGTGACTTGAGCGGTCAAAATACCCCAGTAATTGATGGATACCATGTAACAAGTGTTAGTCGTGATGGCGATGGTAACAATGTTGCTAAGGTTACAGTTAACCATGGCGACAGTGATTACACAGTTGTTGTTACCTACACGCCAAACGGTAAGATTGTGCCAGTTGATCCATCAGGAAAACCAATTCCAGATGCCCCAACTCCACAATACCCAACTGATCCAAGCGATCCAGCCAAGGTTACACCAGATGAACCAGTTCCAAGTATTCCTGGATTCACTCCAGAAGTACCAACTGTAACACCAAATAATCCTGGAGAGGATACACCGGTAGTTTACACACCTGATACTCCAGTTACCCCAGTTACAGTTCAAGGTAAGGTAACATATGTTGACGATACAACTGGTCAAACAATCTCTACTGATGACTTTAGTGGTAAGATTGGTGATAAGATCACTTACACTACCGCAGATAAGATTAGTGAGCTAGAAGGTCAAGGTTACGAATTAGTATCTAATAACTTTAAAGATGGTAATGAAACCTTTACAAATGGTGAAAACAGTTTCGTTGTTCATTTGAAACATGCTGAAACAATTGTTACTCCAGAAAATCCACATGATAGTGGAGAAGAAGGCTACGCTACTCAAAAGACAACAACCTTTACTGTTCACTACGTTGGTGCCGGAGATAAGACTCCTGCTGATCGTGTTGAGACAATTCAATGGCATCGTGAAGTTATAGTAGATAGTGTCACTGGAAAGGTAATTAGCACGACGCCATGGACAACTGATGGTCGTTACACCGGTGCAAATACCCCGGTTGTTGATGGCTTCCATGCAGATAAGGCAGTCGTTAATGCTCCACAAGCGGATCCGGACAAGGATGTTGTCGAAACTGTTACTTACGCCCCGAATGGTCATATTATCCCGGTTGATAAGAATGGCACACCAATTCCAGGTGCTGACCAACCAGTTTACCCAACAGATCCAACAGATCCTACTAAGGTCGTACCAAACGAACCAGTGCCAACTGTTCCTGGATATACTCCAGAACGTGAGACGGTAACGCCAGTTGATCCTGGTACTGATACACCAGTGGTATATGATCGTAGAAATACACCTGTTACTCCAGAAACGCCAACTACTACTCCAACAACTCCTGGAGATGATACGCCAAGTAATGAAACCCCAGTAACTCCAGAAACTCCGGTTGATAACGGCGGTGAAGAAGGTAATGATGAAGTAACACCAACATCACAAGTGCCAGAAAGTCCAGCTAATAATGGTTCTGTAAATCCTGCAGTCCCACAACCAACTGCTGCTAAGCAAACTAATGCTCAGCAACCAGTTGCAACTACTAAGGCTGAGGCCAAGAAGTTGCCACAAACTGGTAATGCGGATGCTAATAGTGCTGAAATTCTAGGACTTGCTGCGCTTGGTTTAACTGGTCTTGTTGGATTAGGAAAGAAACGTCGCAAAGAAGACTAAAAATATGTTCAGACAGTAATAATGCAACAAGTTGAGTTAATTGCTATGACTTAACAACTATGTGAGGCGCAAGCAACTTGCTGCATTAATAAAAGAAGCTCTACAGTTTTTTAACTGTAGGGCTTTTTTGTATATAATCGTAAAAAAGTTTATCATTAGCTAAAAGAATTATCTTGCGATAGAAGTGTTGGAAATTAAAAAATTATTGGATAACGTTAGAAAAAATGGTTAAAAGATAGAGATGGAGTACATTAAGTAATGCCAGATATGAAATAGTTTTCATGTTGAATGAATTTATTTTCATTAATTTAGTATAAAAGAATTTAAGGTTAATTATTGAGCTATCAGTATTTAAACGTTAAAATTATTAACAGATGATAACTTAATTTTCGATAATTGAGTTGTAATTTGAAAAATGAGTTTTATATTTAAAAGGTAAAAATAAGTTGCGATGCATGCTTAGACAACTAATAATTTAACTTATCCATTGATTAAGGGGGATATAGAAAAATGCTATCTCATAAAAACCTTCAAGAACAAATTAAGAAAAATGAACCTACTAAGCAACGGTTCGCGATTAAAAAGCTAAGCATTGGGGTTGCTTCTGTATTGTTAGGAGTTACTTTTGCTGGTACTGCCTCTGCTGATACGAATGATGCAACTTCAACACCTAATTCTGGAAGTGCGGGTGCAGAACAAACTGATCATAACCTTGTTGTTTCTTCTGCAAGTACTGCAACGATGAAACAGGCAACTGCTGCTAATGCTACGCAAAATGCTTCGGCTGCTGTTGTAAATCCCGCTGGTAATATTGATACATCAGTCGCTAAGGATTATGAAGCTGCTGTTAATAGCGCTGCCTCTGCGGCAATGAGTAGTGCAACATCTGCAATTGTTAATAACACTTCTGCTAGTGATGCTAATCAGCAATCAGCAGCTGTTGCGATCAACAATACAAGCAGTGCAGCACAAAGTAATAGTGATGCAAATGTCACTCAAGTACCAAAGACTGAAACATTTATCCCTACAACGACCCCATCAGCTGAACATGCAATTGGCGTTCAAGGGGTGACTGCGCAAAAAGCTGCTACGACTTCAACGGCCAATGAAAATGTTAATCAGACTTATAAAATAACCGTTAAGGCTGTTGATGTAACAACTGGTGCTGCTCCAGTTACACCATCGTATATTTTTAACTACAATTTTAAAAATGGTGTTTTTAATGGAGAAGGTAAGACAGGTACTAGCCTATATTCGTTTGGGATGGCACCAACGGGTTACAAGCTATTAAATCCTGAAGTTCTTGGTGAAAACTTTACGATGGATGGTAATATGGCTCGGATTAAAGATAAAGATGTTGATATTACCCTTCAATATGCCCGTATTTCTCCAATCTTAGTTCGCTATATCGATGAAGATACAGGAGAAGTGCTTGCAACTTCATCTGTTGGTGCAAATACTTCCACTACAGCTAGTTACGCTTATAATCATGGCGATAATAAGGATATTGGCCCATCGAAATTTCTTCTTCAAGCCATTGATATTCCTGGGTATCAGTTAAATGATCAAGCAACCTTTATTGATACTTATAACAATGTTCAATCCAAAGGAAATCTAAATTATCAAGTTCATACTTTCAAGTATAAGAAGATTATGGATAATCCTAACCCTAAGGACAGTCAAAAAGGATCGGGTGCCCAATATGGCGAATATTTTGGACCAGCATGGGATACGATTGATCCTGCCGATGTGTTTAATGTTTCAGGAGTTAAGGGATTAACTTATGAACATGATAATGGTGATATTGAGGCTAAAATTGCTAAGCTTGTTGAAAAATATGGAAATCAAGGTTACACCTACATGGGAACCTTTAATTACCACAAGAATACTGACTACTACAACTGGAACGAGGCAGCAACTTCAATTAACTTAATTCCAAATAAGCCAGTGACCGTTAAATTTATTGACGAGCAGGGTAACAAGCTTGCTGATGATCAAGTGATTGCCTTCAATAAAAATAATCCGGACCAAACTAATGATGGACTTAATGCAACAAATCATTGGTATTCTGCTGGTGAGTGGCATGCGACACCTAAGAACTTTGATGGTTACACTTTACGGACAACCTATGGAGCAGATCACGGTCAATTTACTCCATATAGCTATGTTGTCACTTATGAGTACGCTAAGGATGCCACTGCTCAGGTTAAATACATTGATGATACGACGAATACTCAACTTAAGGCTGATGATCTTAAGGGATGGGTTGGCGACCCAATTGACTACTCAACTAAGGATTCGATCTCTAATTTTGAGGGTCAAGGTTACGAATTAGTTTCAGACGGCTTTACCGCGGGTGCTAAATATGCTGATGGAGCCAATATCTTTGAAGTGCACTTTAAGCATGGTCAACAACCAGTAAACCCTGATCATCCAGACGAAAATGTTGATCCATCCAATTACCTTAAAGATGTTAAGGCGACTGTTCATTACGTTGGCGCAGGTGATAAGACACCAACCGATAATGTTCAAACTTCACAGTGGAGTCGAACAGTTACAATTGATACCGTCACCCATGAAATTGTTGCGGGTGGTGAATACGATACAGACTGGTCAATTGTTCCTGGTCAAAAGACGGAATATGATCAAGTGGCTACTCCGGTAATCGATGGTTTCCATGCCGATCGGGTAACTGTTCCTGCAACGGCTGTTATGCAGGAGGACATTGAAACAACTATTACTTATGCTCCAAATGGTAAGATTATTCCGGTTGACCCAAGCGGCAAGCCAATTCCAAATGTCCCAACCCCACAATATCCGACTGATCCAACCGACCCTACAGCAGTAACGCCAGATGAACCAGTTCCGGATATTCCGGGATGGGTTCCAAGTCAACCAACAGTGACCCCAACTGACCCTGGTAAGGATACTCCAGTTACCTACAACCAGATTCAAAAGGCGGACTTAACAATCGTGGATCAGGATAACAATAATCAACAAATTATTGTTGCGGGCATCACGACTAAGTTCAACGCTGATGGAATTGAAAATGCCAAGATTGGCTTTACTGGTTATGGTGATTCAATCAATGCGCTTGAAAGTCTTGGCTATGAATATGTTAGTTCAGACTTTAATGTCGATCAGACTTTTGATAACGACGGCAATAACGATCAGCACTTTGTTATTGTGATGAAGCATGGTACTGAACCGGTCAATCCAGAACATCCAGGGGCTGGTTACAACAAGACTGACTTACAAAAAGAAGTTACGCGGACAATCAACTATGTAAATGCTAAGACTGGTAAAGAAGTAGCTGATCCAATTGATCAAACGGTTAAATTTACTGCTCAAGGTACAGTTGATAAGGTTACTGGCAAATTGGTAACCGTTGAAGATGGGAAGAAGATTACAGGGCCCGGTAAATTGACTTGGACACCAGCTCAAGATGTTAAAGGTGTTGAATCACCAAGCGTTGACCGGATGCATGTGGTTTCCGTTAGTCGAGATGCTGATGGCAATAATGTCAAGAGTGTGGCTTTAAACCATGGAGATGTGAGTTATACCGTTACTGTTAGTTATGAAGATAACGGAACAATCGAGCAAAATCCGCAAAACATTCCAGCTTCACAGACAATTAAGTTTGTTGATGAAAATGGCAACACGCTTCATGAAAATAATGTGCAAACCAGTGAATTTACTCGGACGGCTGATGTTGTTGATGCGGTAACCGGTGATGTAATTACTGAAGGTGCATGGAATGAAACTAGTCACAAGTTTGGCACAATTAATGTTCCAGTAATTGATGGTTATGTTGCTGAAGTTACAACTGCCGGTGGATTGACGGCAACCACTGACAATCCAAATGTTGTGACAGAAGTCGTTTACAAGAAGGTTGGTAAGATCATCCCAGTTGATCCAACAGGCAACCCAATTCCAAACGCACCAACCCCAGATTACCCAACCGATCCAACTGATCCATCAAAGGTAACGCCGGACGAACCAGTACCAACAATTCCTGGCTACACTCCAAGTGTTCCAACGGTAACACCAACGGATCCTGGTAAGGATACACCAGTGCCATACAACCCAATCGTTAATGATCAAACAGCTGTTGTTAATTATGTTGACCAAGATAACA
>NZ_JAJGTZ010000026.1 GCF_020784725.1 Limosilactobacillus reuteri | reverse complement strand
GGATAAACATTTTGAACATCATTTCGTCCAAGGTCCTTATCTGTAATCTCTTGGCGGTAAAGTTCTTGACCATTATTATCAAGAACGATCAACCATTCATATGGTTTATTACCCGCTTGCGTACTTGCATGCCAGCCACTCAAACTAACCTGACTAGCTGTTACGTGAATATTATCAAAATTACCAGCATTCGTTGGATAATCTTGACTATACTGATCGCTGTAATTTTGGTTAGCATCATCACCAGCAAACCGCATAATTACTTTAAGGGTGCCGTTTGCCTTAGCTGGATCCACCTTAAATTCACCGTTAAAGCCACTCTTTTGCGAGTTGTAAATGCTTGGATAAACTTTAGCTACATCAGGACGGTCAGTTAGTTCGACCTTCGTCCTAGCAATTTCTTGACCATCATTCAATAAAATAAGGTAAGCATTAGGCTTGTTAATTGATTGATCGCTGACCATCCAGCCTTTCACATTGTAGCCATTATCAGTCTTGGTAAAGCTATCAACATAAGAAGCTTGTTGATCCAACGTTACAGGATTAAACCAATAATCAGTAGTCTTACTTTGACCATTATCCCCATTACCACCATCTAACGTCGAGTAACGACTAACAAGACTATAGCTATGACCTGGGGTAAGATTTACTGTACCAAAATTAGCATTAAAGCCAGATTGCCCAGCTGTTGCTACTGTAGGATAAGCCTTTGCCACATCGGGACGGGCACCATTAGTTACCTTAATAGACTTAACTTGCGTCTTATTTGTATTATCAAATAGGATCAAGTAGTGACTATTTTCAACTTGAGAATAATCCGTTGCGTGCCAGCCACTAACGATTAATTGACCGTTACTAAGATTAAATGAATCAAGACTCCCTTGATTACTAGTGTTAGCTGGCGCAAACTTCTTAGGGGCATACCAGTAACTAACATAGTTTCCTTCACCATTAGCAGCATCGCTATAGCGACTGATAATTTGCAGTTCATGGTTTAAGTCAATGCCAGCCAGTGAAAAGGCTGTATTAAAACCAGAATCTTTGGCATTAATCACTTGGGAGTAAGCTTTCGCTACATCAGGACGGACCGTAGGTTCTACTTTTACCCGAGTAATTTCATGACCAGCGGTGCGGTCATATAAAATCACATAGTGATTAGCTTTCCCTAATGCCTTATTAGTCGCATTCCAACCAGAAACTTGAAGCTGATTATCTTTAACACCAAAATTATCAAGATAAGCATAATTTCCCTTATCAAGATTAATTGGTTGCGACCAATTATCAACATGATTCCCTTCACCATTAGCGGCATCACTATAGCGACTAACAATGTGAATCTGGTCATCAACACTCTTAACCTTACTCCAGTCCAGATTATTCATCGTTGCTTGGTAACCGGAATCCTTAGCGTTAACCACATCCGGATAAGCCTTGGCAACATCAGGACGCGCTACATTTTCGGTTACCGATGTACGACCTAATTCGGTATTAGTAGTACTATCATAAGCCACTAAATAACGATTGTCCTTGCCGGCGGCTTGATTGGTTGCTTGCCAGCCACTAACGTGCAAGTCATTATTATTAACAACTTGAGCAGCATCAAGGTAGCCATAGTTCCCGTTATCCTTTGCTTGAGCAGCCTTTTCTTGACTAGCTAGCTCTGCAGTGGCATCCCCAATAGTAGGATTAGTAGTTTTAACTACCGGTACATTATCAGTCGGCGTATCAGCTTTTACATTCGTATTTCCCAATACTAATCCCGCTGAAACAGCTGCAACAGCTAAAGCCATTGTGCACCAATTTTTACCATCTTTATATAATTTATAGTGTTTCTTTATTTCCATTGTTATCTCCCATAACTCCCTACAAAAAAGCCACTTAATGTTAATTAACAATAAGCAGCTTTTTTATTACTTAGAACCATTCCGGATTAAATCCAATGGGTTTAACCAAGTACCATTATTGTTAAATGAGTTAGCCAAAGCAATATTAAAGTTGTGTTGACGAGTAACACCAATGTGAAGGTGAGATGTGTCACGACGGCCAATTACATCTCCAACGTTGATTTGTTGTCCCACTTGAACTTGAATATTGTTCCGGTTAGAGAATGCTTCTTGATAAACAGTAAGGTATTCACCGGTATCGACTAATACGTACCAATCTAAACCAGCTGTATAACCAATCTGAGTAACTTTTCCACCATGAATAGCATGCACTTCTGCACCTGGATGGTCAATTGAGCCAAAATCTAGACCATCATGGAATCCATTCATACGGAATTGGCCACCAGCGTTTACCCCAAATAATTGAGCACCAGAGAAGTGTCCTTCACCAGTACTAGGGAATGGCCAGCCCCACTTATCATTTTCCACTGCAACCCCATTACTACCGAAATCATATGACTTACCGTCCACCGTATGGGTACCTGTGAACATAGCACCAGTAGATGGATCAAAGTAGTAATTATTATTGTTAATATTTGCCCAACCTGTTTGTTTAGCACCTGTCCGTGAATCGTAGTAATAAGTAGAACCATTTTCATTTTGGAATTCAGAATGAACAGATACTAAATCAGAATAATAATCAACATAATTACCCTCACCATTAGCTTGGTTAGAGAATCGGTGAATCAAACGAACCGCTTTATGATTAATTTGATCATTAAGATTTACAACAGTTTCAAACCCTGACTTATCACTATTTTCAAGCCATGGATAAACTTTTTGAACATCATCTCGAGTAATATTCTTTGTATTCACAGCCTGGCGAGCTAGTTCATGACCATTTTGGTCTAAAACAATAATAAATTGGTAATCTTTTCCATTAGCTTGGGTGCTTGCATGCCAACCAGCAACCTTAATTTGGTTATCAGTTACATCAACAGTATCGAAATAACCAGTATTAGTAGCATATTTGCTAGTGTATTGATCACTGTAATTACTGTTTCCATCTTCTGAACTAGTAAAACGTAAAACAAAGGAAAGTTCACCGTTCAAACTAGTTGGATCAACGTTCAAGTCTGTACTAAAGCCGCTCTTACGACTGTTGTAAATACTTGGATAAACAGCTGCTACATCTGAACGATCAGTTAATGTTACTTTGCTTCGTGTAACTTCCTTGCCATTATTAAGTAGAATTACGTAAGCATTAGGACGATTAATAGCAAAATCACTTGCCATCCATCCTGTTACGTGAAAGCCATTATTATCATTTTGAGTAAATGAATCAATACTATACCGAGCTTGATCAAACTTAAGATCATTGAACCAATAATCTACATAGTGACCGGTATCACCGTTACCGTTTGCAGAAGTAGAATAACGGCTAACAAGTGAGTATTCATGACCAGGAATAATAGTGTCAGCATTGAAAGTACCACTAAAGCCGGCTTGATTAGCCGTTTGAATGTTCTTAAAGGCATTTGCAACATCTGTACGATCAATTTGGGTAGCATTAATAACGCCAGCTTGCTTTTTAGCTGTTTGGTCAAATAGAATCAAGAAATGATTAGGTGCAATGGTAGAAGCATCATTTGCATGCCATCCATTAACTACTAATTGCCCATTGCTAAAGTTAGCACTATCAAGGTATCCTTGGTTTTCACGACTAGTTGGTGCAAACCAGTAATCTACTCGGTCACCTTCACCATTTTCAGCATTGCTATAACGACTAATTACTTGTAATTGGTCACTTGCATCAAAGGATAATTTTGACAAGTCAAATGTAACGTTAAAACCAGACTTACCGGCATTATTAACATTTGAATATGCTTTTTGAACATCTGGACGTTGGCTAGCCGTTTCATCTACTAACTGGCGGCTAAGTTCGTGACCCTTAGTTGTGTCATAAAGAATTACATAGTGGTAATCTTTGTTGTTTGCTTGGTTAGTTGCATTCCAACCACTAACATGCAATTGGTCATTTTCAGTATGCATATCATCTAGCCAAGCATAGTTACCTTGGTCAAAAGTAAATGCTGGATACCAATAATCAACATGATTACCTTCACCATTAGTCGCATCACTATACCGGCTAATTACACTAATAGAGTGGTTAGTATAATCTTCACTAGTTGTATTTAACTTAATAGTTGAGTTAAAGCCGGAATTATCAGCATTGGTTGCATCTGGATAGGCTTGGGCAACATCCGGTCGACTAACATTTTCAACTTGTTGACGACCTAATTCTGCGTTAACCGTATTATCATACGCAATTACGTAATGGTAAGGCTTGTCTGCAGCTTGATTAGTTGCTTGCCAACCACTAACTTGCAACTCGTTGTTTGATAAACTAACTGAATCTAAATAACCATAATTGTTGGGATTTTTTGGTTGAGTTGCTTCTTTATGTTGTACTTCTTGATTATTGTCCTGCGTTGGAACAACATTATAATTTTCTGTATTTTGAGTAGTTTCACTAGCTTGTGGACTAACTGCTACTCCGTTATATGTATTTGGTGTTTGTACATCAACTGTGGATGTATTTGGTTGTTCATTAGTTGTTTGTTGAGGAGTAACTGGTTGTTGAACATCAGTTGTTTGATCATCAGCAGCAGCATTCCCACTTAACAGGAATAAAGCTCCTCCACACACAGTAAGAGTAGATAAAACTTTTGATTTTAAATGACTAGGTTTAAAAATAAGCTTGTCCTCCATAAAATTAAAACCGAATTGTAACTTAAATACTTAATTTTCTCACGATTAATATCATACTGGTTGTGCTTTCTCCTTGCAAATCAACAAAAAAACCTACAAAAGCCTTAAATAACAGCTTTTGTAGGTAATCGTAACTATTCAGATATATATTTTTAACTTAATTGTAATAATCGTTAATCATACTTGACTAATCATTGTTGTAAAAAGAAATCGTTTACTTTCTTAATACGCACCATCACGTTTAAATATACTAATAATATTCTTAAACATTATTTTCATATCAAATCCTAGCGAAGCCTCATCGACGTATTCTAATTCAACACCACAACGTTCTGGATATGGGATATTACTCCGCCCACTCGATTGCCACAATCCCATTGCTCCCGGTTTTACTGACAAAAACTTATCAACTCGGTCACCATACTCGGCCAACTCTGCCTTAACAACCGGTCGCGGTCCAATGATGCTCATCTCGCCACGTAAAATATTAAGAAATTGGGGAATTTCATCAATCGATGTCTTACGCAACCATTCTCCCAAACGAGTAATCCGGGGATCTTCTTCTGGTTCCAACTTATAGTTATTTGCCACATATTTAGCATAAAGTTCAGGATCATTTTCCAAAATTTTATCTGCATTCACAACCATTGAACGGAACTTATAAATCTTAAAGGGCTTGCCATGCCAGCCGATCCGTTCTTGTTTATAAAACAGCGGTCCCTTATTATCACCAAAGCGATTCATTATAAAAACAGCTAAAAATACTGGGCTAAAGCAAACTAATGCTCCTGACGATAAAACAATATCAAAGAACCTCTTCCAGAAAAGGTAGCTCTTAGTTTGTTGTTTAATTTTTACCTTCTCACTCATGATTCTCAACCCTACTTTTTCTCTTTAATAATATATATCGGTCGTCTCTTTGTCTGCATATAAATACGACCAATATAACGACCTACTATTCCGAGGCAAAGTAACTGGATACCGCCGAGGAATAAAATGATACAAACCATTGAGGCCCAGCCAAAAGTACTACTAGCCGGCTCAATAATCTTTCTTATTATAACAATAATCATCCCGACAATGGAGATGAATGCCGTTAAACCACCAGCCCAGGTCGCAATTGCCAATGGCGCTTCAGAAAAATCGGTAATACCATCGATCGCATACTTAAATAACTTCCAGGTTGACCAATCTGTTGTCCCAGCAACCCGTTCGACATTTTTATAGGGAAGGTATTTAGTCTTAAACCCAACCCAGTTAAAAATACCTTTTGAGAACCGGTTATATTCAGTTAATGACAACACTGCATCTACCATCTGACGCGTCATCATCCGGTAGTCCCGGGCTCCAGAGACAATTTTGGTATCAGAAATCTTATTGATAACATTATAGAATTGGTTAGAAAGGAAAGACTTAAACTTCGCCTCACCCTTTCGATCTGTCCGCCGCATCCCCACACAATCATATTCACCAGTAGAAATAGCCTTATACATCTCTGGTAAATATTCTGGTGGATCCTGTAAATCAGCGTCCATCACAACGACATAATCACCTGTTGCGGCCTGTAATCCCGCGTAAAGCCCTGCCTCTTTACCAAAATTCCGTGAAAAAGAAACATAATGAACCCGTTCTGGATCCTGTTCGTGCAGCTTACGTAGTTCTGCTAAAGTCCCATCACTTGATCCATCATTGATAAACCAATACTCAGTGTCCACTGGCATCTGTTTAACCACTTTTTCAACTGCCGGATAAAAAAGTGGAATAGTTTCTTCCTCATTATAACAAGGAACAACTATTGACAATTTTGGCATTCTTGTCTCTCCAATCGTTAATGTTCACCATGGCCGGTGACTTTACGTTTTAAGAACTTTGCAATCTTTAATGGCCAGTTTTGCTTTTCAAGAAACACCCGGTTAACTTCCACTGTCTTGTATTGCGGATTAGTCAACAACCAAGTATCTAGTAAAAGCTCACTCAAAAATCCAAAGACCCGTTGCTCATATGGTGTATAGTCAGAATAATCAACTTTTTTCTCAACTTCGCCTAAAACATCAAACAGCCAGGTACAATATTCATCCAACGGCTGCTTTTTCATAATCATCATATTGAAATAGTGAGCCGATGTCTGTTTCATTACCTTTTCAAAAGCAGGTAAGTACTGGGGATATTTCTCCTTTAATACCTGCCGAGTAATTTCAAGCGGCTCGTGCTCATGAACATGGAGGTAATGTGATTCATTTGTTTCAATGTAGTAATGCCGCTTCTTTGGCAAGATTACATCGGCATCTTTCAATAACTCTTCAACCTGTTCATGATTGAGGATGGTCGAAAGATCCTTTGAGTGTCCCATCGTCAAGTAACGACGGTAGTGGACTAATCCTAATGCATCCACATCAAGATTTTTCCATCCCCAGTACAGAGCTGTTAACTCATTGTAGTGCGGATTCTTTTTTGAAATATTATCTCCGGTGTTATCACCCTGAAATGTATGATTAACAGTCGGGTGAATCTCTTTACCAACAAAAACTGGTAAATACATTGGATCATCTGGCATCCGATAATTTTTATGGACAGCCACTAAGATTTTAATATTCACTATTTTACTCCTAATTATTGTTTTTAAACATAATCATTAAAATAATACCAGTAATTCCCAATCTTGGAAAGTTATTATTGGAAATCCTGCTCATCTAACCAGCTTTGGACATCATCAAGATCAAAGCCCTTTCGATACATGACCTGCTTAAAATGCTGCTCACGCTCGTATCCTTGATAACGACGAACACGACGCCATTGCTTTACTGCTTCTTTCGCCAAAAGGTCATTCTCCTGTTCTGAATCAGGTTGCGGAACTACTTCATCCTTAATCATTTCGTACACGCTATCAGAGAAGCCTTTTGTCATAAGTCCCTGCCGCACTTTTTGTTCGCGTCGTCGCTCTGGCTGGTTTCGATAACGGCGAAATAACTTTCCAGCTAACTTTTTTACCAATTCTGCTTGAACTTCAGGAGTAAATTGCGTTAAGGCATCATCGATATCATTTTCGCCAATCCCTTTTTGTCGTAAGTGTTGACGAAGCACTCCGGGGCCTTTCAAGTCCGTATTAATCATCGTGCGGACGTAAGAAGCTGCATAGGCATGGTCATCGATTAACTGTTGACCGCGTAGCTTTTTTAAAATTGGCTCAATAAACTCTTCCGGTGTATCAATTTCTTTTAGTTTCTTAACGATGTCGCTTTCTGTTCGCATCTGGTAAGAAAGGTAGTCAAGCATCCGTGAATAAGCCTTTGCTTGCTGATCAGCAGTCGCAATGGCCGCAATTTGCTTTTCATCTAGCTCGGTTCCCTTCATCAAACGGAACTGAATCAAAACACTTTCTGCAACCGGAAAAGCATACTTACCATCAAGGTATATATTATATCGACCCTTCCGTTTTTGCGCCTCAATTTTCGAAATTTTTGCCATTTTTAAATTTCTCCTTAACATTCTCAATTTTTAATCGTTTATAAAGGTGTAAGCAGTGGCCGCTACTTAACAAATCAAATTAAACAAAGGAAGTTTTTATCATGCAAATGGTTCGTAATTTCAAGTCCGCTAAAATTCAACTCACCCTCACTAACAGTGAACATCCCAAGGGCGTTAAACATCTCTTTAACAACATTGTCGAGGATGTCACCAATGAACAGGTAGCACAATTTAGTGCGGCAATTGAAATGCTTACTGCTGAAAAATGCCTTGATACAGACATTATCGTTACTAGTCAAGTCGCAATGAACAACTAATCTCAAGGAGGAAAATAACTTATGCGTACATTAAACTTAACTTTCAAGGGCAGTCTTGGTAAAAAACATTCATTAAAGTTGAACTATGCCAGTGGTGATCTCGATGCCGAAACCGTTCGGAAAGCAATGCAAGAAATCGCGCAAACCCATCTCTTTACTAAAGAAGGTGAAGATATTTACCAACAGCCTCTTTCTGCAAAATACGTTGATACTGTTTCTACTGTTATCTTTAACGATGAGCAAAAGTAATTAAATATCGAGTTCTAAAGATCTTCAATATTTGGAGGCTGGGGAAATTTCCTAGCCTCCATTTTTGTTTTTATTCTTTCTTTCTACCAGTTGCCAAAAGTGTTTCTTGGCGTGCAATTCACCCTCATGACATTCTTGCAATGCAGCATTAAGGGCAGCTCCCAACATGATAATATATCCGGAAAAGTCCAGCCAAACCATCATGGCAATAAAGGCTCCAATCGTTCTATAAGAAATTACGCTATGGTTAAAGATAATCGTATAAAATGAAAATAACCGTGAAAGTCCCATCCACAGTAACGAAGCTAAGAATGAGCCAGCTAAGGCGTACCGTAACCTAACCTTCGCATTTGGCACAAAGTAGTATAGCAGGGTTAATGCAATAAATAGTACTGCAAAAGTTACTGGCCACCGTAAAGAACTGAAAAGTGAAATATAATCGCGCCGAAAATTAAAAATTGGCTGAATACTCTTAAGAACCTGCTCCCCAAAACCGTATAAAATAATAATAGTAAAGATAATTACTAAGACGACAATCATCCAAACAAAAGAGACGATTCGGTTCATCACTGGATTCTGATTTTCTGCAATCCCATATGCATGATTAACGCTTCGTTGAAAAGCGGCAATCCCTTGGCTGGTCGACCAAAGAGCAATCAAAGCCCCAGTTGTCAGAACTCCACCACTCCCCCGCCGTAAGAAATCATAGATCAACGGTTGGATAAAATCATAGACCGATTCAGGAATTGCAGTTGAGAGGTAGGCTAAAATCGTCTTAGCATCAATTCCGATCATCGGTAATAAATTTCCGACTACCATTACAGCGGGAAAAATAGATAGCAAGGTATAGTAAGCTAAGACAGCAGCAGAACTTGAAATCTGGGCCATTGTAATATGTTGAATTAATAACGCAATAAAAGTCTTGCCTTTGCCCGGTTCCTTGTCCATAATAACCTCCGAAAATATTTTATAGGTTTAATTATAACAAACTGAACACCTGACAAATATTACAGAATGGATAAAAAAGAGGCCATTGAAAAAACTTTTGTTTTTTCAACAGCCTCGTTTTTTATACGAATATTGTTATGATATCGTGGAAATCCTTATAGGCTAGCTTTGCGTCGTAACTACAAGGCTCGAGGCTAAGTCCGAACGATAATCAGCCCGTGTCCGTGCTAATCACCGTTCTATCCTTAGCCCACCGCCTTGTCTAGGAAGTTAATTTCCACTCACATTTTTGTTAATTACCCTTCAACATGGTGACGCTTTGCGGAGATTTGATAGAAGACCAACGCAACGATAGCAAAGAAGATTGGTCCAGCAAGTGTCCAGAAAGCTGTTTGATAATCTTTTTGTAATAGTGGTTGAACAAACGTAAAGACGATTCCGACAATTAAGATCAATTCAACGAAACATACTAATACATCTGTCCAGAAACGGTTCTTAAAGACAACGAATGGCCGGTCAAGATCCTTCTTCGCCTTAAAGAATGGGAAAGCCCCGATCAAGAAAATATATGGGAAACAAGTTGAAACGTTCGCCATATCAGTCAAAATCAAGTAGAACTGTTGAGCAGCATTGCCCCCAAAGGCAACCAAGAAAACAATAATTGAAACAATAATTGCTTGAAGCCACATTGCATTTGCAGGCATCCCCGCCTTGTTAAGTTTCGTAAGCTTCTTTGGCCATAAGTCTGGATTAGAACCAAGAATGAAGGCCTTGATTGGGGAGTAAAGCAGAATAAACAACGCGCCCAAGAAGCCAAGGGTCTGTGCAAAGGCAACAATCCGCGTCATGATAAGTCCAAAAGTAAGGGCCGCCCCGTGCGACCATCCAAGCGCATTCCCCATGGTAACCCCTAATTGATTAAAGACAACATAGGTAACATTACCAAGGTTAACGCTACTCTTAGTCAAAGTTTGTTGATAATTTACTGACCAACCAAGCATAAAAATCATTAAAACATAAGTCCCAATCGTAAAGATACTTGCAATGATCAAGCCACGAGGGAATGTCTTTTCAGGATTTTTCATACTATCAGTAACCGATCCTAATGATTCCATACCACCATAAGCAAAAATAGCATAAACAACAAATGAAATAATAGCAATTGGTGTCTGGAATTGTGGATTAGGTGACGTAATGAAAGTTGAAGCACCATGAATTGGTTGCTTTAAGATTCCCTTATCAGCGACTAAAACAATAACGCTGACAATAACAAAGATAATGTTAACAACAATTGTAAAAATACCACCAAGTGAACCAACTTTAGCAATGGCGGTCATTCCTCGTGAACTACACCAAGTTGTCCCGAGAATCAACAGAATCCCAAGAACCCCAATCAATTGAGTCGAGGTCAGACCGAATGCGTGCCATTGTTGGGTAGTATCCTTACCAAAAAGCAAGGCAGAAAAGGTAATCCAAATCCGTGATGCCGTTGATACCATCCATACAATCCAAGATGCTAACCATACGAAAGTACCGACAAAAGCGATTCGTTCACCAACTGAACCGGCAAGCCAGGAATAAATTCCCCCTTTAGCATCCTTAAATGTGGAACCGTATTCTGCCATCATCAAGCCACAAGGAAAGAAGAAACAAATCCCTGCTAATGCGTACCAAATAATACTACCGTAACCCATTTGTAAGTAGGCGTTTGAAACATTCCCAAAACCAAAAATGGCGGTAATGATCATCGTCACTAGTCCAAAGGTAGTAATCATCTTTTTATTACTACTCTGTTCGTCCAAAATAATGCCTCCAAAGCTTTAGAATTCTTAAATAAAAATAAGAAATTATTTAATAATTATTAGTATAGCCGTCTTTTAAAAAAATAAAAGTCTTTTTACATAATTTCACATTCTTTTCATACTACTTTTTGTATTTTTATGCCAATTTGACAAAATTTATTCATAAATTTGTATATTTAATTATAAATGATGTATACTATTTTCATTACTTAATAATTTCTTTCACATTCAATCTTAATGATATTGATAGCGTTTTCTCGCATTGCTATAATTAAATTAAGAAAATTCATGTGATTTTCACTCTAATATATAAGATCGTGAGGTGGAGTAAATGAGTGAGAAAAAAGGTATTAATACGACAGAACTAACCCTTTTAATCGTGGGGTCAACAATTGGTTCGGGAGTATTTGGAATTACCAGTGATTTAGCTACCGCGGCGGCTCCTGGACCAGCAATCATTGCCTGGATAATAGTGGGAATCGGCGTCTTGACTTTAGTTCTCTCCCTAACTAATCTTTCGCAAAAGCGGCCAGATCTTGATTCGGGGATTTTCAGCTATGCGGCAGCGGCTTTTGGTCCGCTGGGCGAATTTATTTCTGGTTGGGCATACTGGCTTTCAGCATGGCTTGGTAATATTGCTTTTGCGACAATTATGATGAGCGCCCTTGGAACGTTTTTCCCAAGCCTATTTGCCAATGGTCAAAACTTATTTTCAATTATTGTTGCAATTATTTTAACCTGGGTTTTGACATTCTTGGTAAATCGAGGGATTGAATCAGCGGCATTCATCAATTCAATTGGGACGATCTGCAAGATTATTCCATTAGTTGTCTTTGTTATCTGTGTGATTCTTGGTTTTAAGGCTAAGATCTTTACTGCTGATTTCTGGGGCAATGTAACACAGAATCTCAGTTCAAAAATCGAAACTGGTTCAATCTATGACCAAGTAAAGGCCTCAATTATGGTAATGATGTGGCTATTTGTCGGCGTTGAAGGTGCCTCGGTCCTTTCTAGTCGCGCCAAAACACGGACTGATGCTGAACGTGCCTCCATCTTCGGCCTGGTAAGTCTACTCGTTATCTATATTGTGGTTTCTATTCTGCCATACGGGGTAATGACTCGAGCACAGTTAGCAGCTGGTGGTCAACCGGCGCTTGGAGCGATTATGCAACACCTGGTTGGAACATGGGGTGCTGCCCTGATCAGCATTGGATTGATTATTTCAGTTTTAGTTTCGTGGCTTTCGTGGACAATGCTACCGGCTGAATCATTAATGCTAATGGCTGATGATGAAACCCTTCCAACATCATGGGGTGAAGTAAATGATAAAAAAGCACCGACACGGGCCCTGGTAATTACCGGAATTCTTCAATCAATCTTCCTCTTCTCTTTACTTTTCACTACTTATGCTTACAACTTCGCATATACGCTTTGTACGGCTGCCATTTTGATCTGTTACCTCCTTGTTGGTATTTACCAAATGATGTACAGTTGGCAACACCAAGAATGGGGACAATTTACCATTGGACTAATCGCCACCCTCTTTGAACTGATGGCGATGGTTCTCTCGGGCTGGAAAGAAATAATGGTCGTTTCTGTTGGCTTCATTCCCGGATTCTTCTTCTATGTCCAGGCATGTAAGGAATTCCATCACTCAATCACAGTAAAAGAGAAATGGGCAATGGGGATTATCGCTGTCTTCGCGGTTATTTCCTTAGTATTAGTAATCAACGGAACAATTTCAATTAATTAAAGGAGGAAAAGATCATGGTAGAAATAGCACATTTTGGTGTCGAAGCATGGCTAAATAAGTGGGAAAAGAGCGCGACATATGATATTTCGCAAAGTACAATCGCCTCTTTAAGCATGCACGATCTCTTAAATTTAGATGGTAACAATGGCGAAGAGTTTTATGAGATGCTCGATAAGCAGCAAATGAACTACGGGTGGATTGAAGGATCACCTGAGTTTAAAGAAGAAGTTGCTAAATTATATCACCATGTTGATCCAGAAAATATCTTGCAAACAAATGGAGCCACAGGAGCAAATATCTTAGCCCTCTATGCCTTGATCAATCCTGGCGACCATGTAATTGCAGAATACCCCTCTTACCAACAACTCTACGATATTCCTAAATCATTAGGTGCAGATGTCGATTACTGGCATATTCATGAAGAAGATGACTGGTACCCTCGAATCGATGACCTAAAAGCGATGGTCAAACCTAATACTAAAATGATTTGTCTAAACAACGCAAATAATCCAACGGGAACGGTTCTTAATAAAGAATTTCTCGAACAAGTCGTTGAAATTGCCAAGTCCGTTGATGCTTATGTTCTTGTTGATGAAGTCTACTTGCCCCTTGATCATCCCGAAAAATTTGCGCAGATTATTGATCTTTACGATAAGGGAATCTCTACTAATTCTCTTTCGAAGACTTATTCAGTCCCAGGAGTTCGAATCGGTTGGACCGCGACTAACGCTGAAGTTGCCGATATCTTCCGTAAGTTCCGTGACTACACCATGATCTGTGGAGGGGTCTTTAACGATCAACTAGCTACCTATGTTTTACGTCACCGTTATCAAGTTCTCGCTCGGAATCGAAAGTTAGTTCTTAGCAATCTCGCCATTTATAAGGATTGGATTGATCATGAAGACAGAGCAAGTGTCATCATGCCACAAGCAGTCTCTACTTCCTTTCCAAAGCTTGACGTGCCGGTTGATATTCATACCTTCTGTGAAAACTTGCTTCATGACGAAGGGGTTCTCCTCGTGCCCGGCGATGCTTTTGATACTCCAGGTCACGTTCGCCTCGGCTACTGCGCACCAGAGGCAACTTTAAAAGAAGGCTTAAAGCGGCTTTCAAAGTATATGCATCAATATGATTAGCATTAAAAAAAAGAGGCTGAGAAAACTTTTGTTTTTTCAACAGCCTCTTTTTTATACGAATGTTGTTACGATATCGTGGAAATCCTCGTAGGCTAGCTTCGCGTCGTAACTACAAGGCTCGAGGCTAAGTCCGAACGATAATTAGCCCGTGCCGTGCTAATCACCGCTCTATCCTTAGCCCACCGCCTTGTCGAGAAAGTTAATTCCCACTCACTTTTTTAATTTTCAAACTGCTTAGCAACCTTTTCTGCGATCTCACGGTAATGTTCCAAGCACTTAGCATAATTATCATCGTACATGTAATCAGCATCCGCTTCCGGATCTTGAGACGTCAAAATCTTCGGCCCATCATTCGTAATAACTAAGGTATGCTCATATTGGCAACTCCAACCGCCATCAGCAGTCTTGGCAAGCCAACCACTTGGATCACTGGTATCAGCTTCCCAAGTACCAGTGTTAATCATTGGTTCAACAGTAATGGTCATCCCATTACGAAGACGGATGCCTTGACCGTGTTCGCCGTAATGAGGCACCATTGGATCTTCATGCATTGTTGGTTGAATACCGTGACCAACAAATTCACGGACATCTCCATAACCATTCTCATCTTCTGTGTAGTGTTGAATCACTGCCCCAATATCACCAATCCGATTACCAGGAATACATTGGTCAATTCCCATAAACAGTGACTTCTTAGTAACGTCCATTAACTTTTGGATTTCAGGAGAAACTTCTCCTACCGCATAGCTCCAGCAAGAATCACTAAAGGCTCCATCAACGCTAACAACTGTATCAACCTTTACTAAGTCGCCCTTCTTTAAAATTAATTTCTTACGAGGGAATCCGTGGCAAATTTCATCATTCACACTAACACAGGTAGCGTACTTGTATCCTTCAAAGCCAATTTGTTCAGCCTTAGCCCCTGCAGCCTTGAAGTACTTCCGAGCGAATTCTTCAATCTTCCAACTTGAGATGCCCGGCTTAATAATTTTACGAAGGCCAAGGTGCATTGCTGCTAAGGCTGCCCCCGCCTTTTCCATTGCATCGATTTCTCGAGGTGATTTTAAACTAATCATTTTCGCAATCTCCTTATTTACAATCTAACATAAATAGTATACCACTTGTCTGCCGTGATATCGTAAACCGTGCTATACTATATGAACGTTATAAATTTAATGGAGGTTATAAAATGGCAAAAGCACTTGTAGTATACGCAACCATTACTGGTAATAATGAAGACGTTGCGGATATCATTACCGACGCTCTTGAAGATTTAGGAGTAGAAGTTGATGAAGTTGAAATGACAATGGCTGATCCAGCTGACTTTGAAGAAGCTGATATTTGTGTGATCTGTCCTTATACTTATGATGAAGGAGCTCTTCCAGAAGAAGGAATTGACTTTTATGAAGACTTGCAAGAAGAACAACTAGCAGGCAAAGTTTATGGGGTTGCCGGCTCTGGTGATACTTTCTATGGGGATGACTTCTGTGTTGCTGTCGATAAATTTGGAGATGCTCTTGCCAAGACAGGGGCAACTAAGGGCGCTGAAAATATTAAAGTTAACCTTGCACCAGATGAAGAAGACATTCAAAAGCTCGATGCCTTCGCTAAGCAATTAGTAGAAAAGGCGGCTAATTTGAATGATTAAGGATCTGTGGGTAAAATATAAGTCAATCATCGCTTATCTTTTCTGGGGCGTTGTCACAACGGTGGTTAACTTAGCAGTATTCCAGATTTTGAGTTCTGGGATTCATTGGAATTATCAAGTAGCTAATGTTATTGCCTGGTTTTTATCGGTTTTAGTAGCTTACTTCACTAATAAAGTCTGGGTATTCGGATCACATTACACTACCGTTAGTGACTTTATTGTTGAGTTTCTTCGGTTCTATTTCTACCGAGGCCTCACACTTGTATTAGATATAATTATTATGTATGTTGGGGTTTCTTTATTAGGATTCAATGATCCTCTCCAACAATTTATCGTTAAATTTATTGATAATGTCATTGTGGTAATTGCTAATTACATTTTCTCAAAGTGGTTAATCTTCAAAGATAATCGCGATATTGCAGATAAATAAATGATAGGATTCGGACTGTAAACTTACAGTGCGAATTTTTTATTTATTTTGAGAATCCCAACTATAATAAATATGAAGAAGGGATTGACCTAAAATGATGAAGAAATTGCCACCAATTGAAAAAATCTTAGAAGCTTATACAGCAATTGCTGACGGCCACGTTAAACTCGAAAACAATCAAGCACTCGTAACTTCTTCTAATGAAGCAAAAACTTATACTGTCACCTTTCACGACAATACTTATACTTCAAATGACAATGCCTCTTACTGGCAAGGCTATCTTGGCTATCCTGGAATCGCGGTTCTGATGCTTCAGGGAAAGTTGCCCTATGATAAGGAATTAGCTCAACAATTCGCTGGAGTTGATTGGAATAAAATCAATCAAGAATATAAGCGTAATTATGCGCAAGCTGCTGATGCTGTTATGACTGCTAAAGGAATTGATAAGAAGAAAGCAGAGACGGAACTTCACTATGTTTACGATGCCCTAAAGCAATTACCAATTATCGTTAAACGTGGATCATTACGACCACCTAAAGCAAACTAAAGGTGATACTCTTTTTACATAAACAGGCTTTCTTATTGTTGTGATAAGTATTTCTCAATAATTTTAAGAATCTTTTCGCTCGCGTGTCCATCCCCAAATGGTACTTCCGCCTGTTCCATCTGCCGATACTTCTTTTCATCATTTAACAATTCAAAAACTGCTTGTTGAATCGTTGTCGGATCAGTCCCAACAATTTTTACACCCCCCAGGCTGACCGCTTCTTGACGTTCTGTTTCATCCCGTAAAAGCAAGAGGGGCCGATGTAATGCTGGAGCTTCTTCTTGCAAGCCACCGGAATCAGTCAACAGAATCGAACTCCGCGCAGCAATATTTAAGAAATCATGGTGATTTAATGGTGCAATAAGATGAATTCGGTCATGGTTTCCTAAAATATCATTAGCCAGTGATACTTCTTCTGGATGAGGATAAACAGGGAATATCAGATCAAGATTGTTATTAGTTTCCACAATATCACGCATTGTATGGAAAACACGCTTCATGGGGGTACCAAGGTTATCTTTGCGCCGCATTGTCATTAATAAAATCCGATTATCTGCTGGGATGGACTGCAGTAAAGGATGCGTAAAATCTTCTTGTAAATTATGCTTCACACTATCAATTGAAGTATTTCCAGTAACATAGATTCGTTTTGCTGGATGGTGCTCTTGCAATAAATTATCGCGGGCACTTGTTGTTGGCGCAAAATAAAGGTCTGCTAGATTATCTGTAAGGCGCCGATGCATTTCATCAGGGAATGGCGAATACCGTTCATAAGTACGCAAACCAGCTTCGACATGGCCAAGTGAGATATGATGATAAAAGCTAATCAAACTAGCAGCCAAAGTTGTAGTAGCATCACCAGCTACAAGGATCATATCTGGTTGTCCAGCATTAATCACATTATTTAAGTTATGTAAAAGTTGACTTAATAGTTCAACTTCATTTGTACTTGTTGCGTTTGATAAATCAACACTAAAATCAATTTGGAAATTCAAATATGTCAACGTGTCGTTTAATAATTGTGAATTCCCCGTCGCAACAAGAACTGGTTGCCAGGTTGCTGGATTTTGTTGCATTAATCTAATAATCGGCGCCAGCTTCAAAACCTCAGCTCGTGTACCAAACAAAAACATAATCTTATATGGTGGCTGCATTAATGACTCTCCCTTCAGTTTTAATAAAAAAAGACGTAATCACTAAACAAAGCAATCACGTCGACAGTGCATTATCAAATGGTCCCATCCGGATTTGAACCGGAATCGACCGCTTAGGAGGCGGATGTACTATCCAATTATACTATAGGACCAAACTAAAGAATATTATCGCATTTACGAAGGATTTCGTAAAGATGATAATGATTCTTTTTTAATTTTCGCTATTTTTCCGACGATGCTTCAAACGAATTCCCTTATTTTTACGATTCTTTTTCTTTCGCCGTTTCTTTGGCTTAGAGAATCCACTGAGGGTTTGATTCATCTTTTTATGGGTTTCACCACTTAATTGTTCTTTTTGTAAGTTACGACTAGTCTGCTTTTTGATTGAAACCACTCGTTGACCCTCTTCAGGCTTCTGGTTAGTTAATTTATTCTCACCAATGTAGAGCTTAGTTAGTTCATAATCACTATCAGCAAGCAGCTTCTTAAGGTCACGAATATCATGATCATCACCGAAACTAAGTGCTAACCCTGGTTCTCCTTGGCGCCCAGTACGGCCAACCCGGTGAATATAGGTATTGAGCGATGTTGGCAAGTCAAAGTTAATGACGGCAGGTAATTTAGGTATATCAATACCCCGGGCTGCCAAATCCGTTGTCAACAATAACTTAATTTGCCGCTTCCGAAACATCCGCATTGCTTTTTCACGTTGTACTTGTTTCTGGCTACCACCCAAAGTATCTACCGGAACATGTTCATGTCGCAACCGACTTGCAGCATAGTTAAGAGTGCGGGTGCTATTAAAGAAGACAAGCGCCCGAAAATCTTTAATACTCGTCAGCCGACGTAAAGTTGCTGTTTTTTGCGCATTGGTTCGTGCACTTAAGTAACCGTGTTCTACCGGTCCCTGAGAAGTATCCTCATCACGGACATCAATGGTTTCAATATCGCGGCCAAACATCACGTTTAGTTCATCCAGAACCGGAGATTTAGTAGCAGAAAAGAATGCTAATTGAGTAGACAACGGGGTCGCACGTTCAATATCTTCTACGACGGCTAAAGTATCATCTTGAAGCATATCATCAGCTTCATCGATAACCATTGTCATTAGGTGGCCAAGCTTTAAGTGGTGGTTATCAAGCATATGGAGTATCCGTCCAGGTGTCCCAACCACAACATCAGGATGACGATGCAAATTCATAACTTGTCGCCGTAAATTTGCCCCTCCTGTCAGTGATTGGACACTAACGCCAATTAAAGTTGCCCATTCACGGATTACTTTCGTTGTTTGAATCGCCAATTCTTGTGAAGGCGCGAGAACTAATAATTGAGTTCCCTCTCCAGGCATAATCTTTGGCAAGAGCGGCAATGTAAAAGCAAGAGTCTTACCTGAGCCAGTCGGTGCTATTCCAAGGACAGATTGGTCAGTTTTTAATGCCGACGCAACTGCTTTTTGAATTGCTGTTGGCTGCTTATATTTTTCATCAAAGTGTTTTTGAAATTGTTCGATCAAATTAAATCATCCTATTCTTGATCGTTATCAGATGGGAAAACTAGTTGAGCAGATTGACGAAGGGAGTACATAACTGAGTTGACCGTCTTCGATAATTCTAACCAATGCTTGTACTTCTTCATTTCTTCTTCATCATCAGGATTGTTAAAGAGGTCCGCAAAGTCATTCATTTCATCAGTCATTGAATTTTCTTCAACGGGCGCTTCAATTGGGTGCGCATTTTGGTCAGCATCATAATAAGTAACCTTTCGCGTATCAAAAATACTATCAAAGACTAAGGTATCCTTCAAGCCGTAAACTTCAGAATAAAGGTGAGAGTTAGCAGTCTTACCGAAGTTTAAAGTAACAGTAAATTTGTCATAGTTAAGGATCGCAACTCCTTTACCATCAACCCCAGTTTTAGTAAGAGTTGGGAAGTAAACTACAGATTCTGGTTCACCATAAATAGTAACAGCGCCATAAACAGCATATACACCGAGGTCCATTAATGCTCCCCCAGCATACTTAAGGGTAAAAATATTTGGATATGGTTCACTGCCATTAAGAACTTTATCAAAACGCGATGAGTATTTCATTACAGTGATGGTTGCTCCTTGAACATAATGTTCCTTCATCTCATCAACTTTCTTCAAGGCCGCTTGATAAATCTTGGTATGGATATGACGGGCCGCTTCAACCAAACGAGCCTTGGGATGGGCTGCTAATAGTGATTCGATCGCACTATATTCATTTGGATTTACGAAAGCTGGCTTTTCAACAATAATAAATTTATCATTTTCAATTGCTTTCCGTGCTTGTTGATAATGCAAACTATTTGGTGAAGCAATATAAACAACATCAAAGTCGCCCTCTTCAAAGAACTTGTCAATATTATCGTAAAATTCAGTTGCTCCATATGGTTTACCAAACTTCTCAGCGTGTTCTAATGTTCGAGAATATACAGCTGTTAATTCGTATTTTCCAGTTGTCTTGGCTGCATCTAACATCTGATCAGTAATAATATTTGTTCCAATAACACCAAGTTTTAACATAAAATCAACTCTTCCTTTTCAAATATTTCTTTGCATACATCTAATTTTAACAATTATTGCGCGTTTTTAACAGAAATGAAATCTTCTGATAATAGAAATGTGTGTATAATTAGTTATATTATAAAATGACTTATCACTTAATTGAGGAGACTGATAAAATATGAGAAAAAAAGGAATGTTACTTTTCGGCGCGGGGCTAATGGCTGGACTCACCAGTACTTTAGGGTTCAGTCGTGCAAAGAAAAGCAATAATACGATCTCGTTACCTATCTTTTATGCGGGCACATGGCAATATTATGATAAAGAACGAGATCGCTCTCATAAAATAACTATCTCTCCTGAATTAAAGCTCGGTATCGATAACCAAATCATTCCGGCAACGGTTCAACAAATCAAACCTGATAAGTTAGTTTTTCTTGATCGGTTTGGCTATCACATTACTATCCGGGCTAATGAGCAACGGCCAGTTTCATTAACCGATGAAGCTGATGACCAAGTTTATACTATTCAACCCTTAAAATAATGTTGGCGCTGCAAGGCAGCGTTTTTTTATTTTAAATTATTTTCGCGCGTATTGACGATGTGCCGGCGCTTTATAGTTTTGCATAAATGCCAAAATCTGGTTAAACCGGTCACTAAAACAGATACTATTCAAATAAGGGTCTTCTACAAAGCCAGCCTTATTCATTTGCTTAAATAGATCTTTTAACGAATCATAAAAGCCATTAAAGTTGTAAAAAGCAACTGGCTTATGATTGTCTCCCACCGTTGTCCATGAAGCAGCTTCGGTAATTTCCTCTAACGTTCCAAAGCCACCAGGGAAAGCTAATAATCCATCCGCAAGATCCATCATTGTTTGCTTGCGAATATCCATATTAGGAACAATTCTTACATCCGTTAATTCGTCATAAAGAGCTCCACGTTCAGCTAATTCCGCAGTAATTACCCCATGAACAACGCCTCCATTTTGGAGGACCGTCCGAGCAAGGGCGCCCATCAAGCCAAACGCACCCGCACCATAAACCAATTCAATATCGTGTTGAACTAGCCATTTACCAAATCGTTGTGCTTCATGATTAAATGCTGGATTATTACCATCACGGGCACCACAATAGACTGCAATTCGTTTAATCATACAACTACTCTCCTTTAATATTTTTTAGAGAATCTAATTGATGCTTAATTGTTGCTGCTGCACTCTTAATCTCCTCTTCCTCCAATGGGTAAAGTTTTAAGAGAAGAAAGTTGCCAATTCCTTGCCGACCAATTAACGCTGGAAAACTGATGTAAGTTGAATACTGCGGCTGATAAATTGCAACCGGCAACGCTAATTGTTCATCTGCAAAAATTGCTGTAATAATTCGTAGAGTCCAGGCAGTAACAGCACTAACATTATACCCTAACCCATCAAGAGTGTACCAATTACTAAGGTTCGCCTTAATTTTAAGCTGACTTTGATCTAGGTGGTGGCCATTGATTGCCGCAGTTAAGGGTTGTCCATTCACGCGAACAGTTGACCAAGCAAAGACTTGATGACCATCATGCTGACCATAGACAAAGCCAGTTACATTAGCAGCGGCGACCTTTGCAGTTTCTGCAATCGCTCGATAAAGGCGAGCGGTTTCAACAACTGTGCCAATCCCAATTACTTGTTTTTGCGGTAAACCAACTTTTTGCTGGAGAACAGCAGTAATTGCCTCATTAGGATTAGTAAGGTTAATGAGGACCCCACTAAAATCACTCTTAAAAATCTTATTACCAACTTGTAAGGCCTGCCGATAACTGGTCTCAAGCTCAGCCATTGGTTGTTGCTTCATCAAAGCACTCTTTCCAAAGGCTGTAATAAGAACATCCGCATCGGCTAAGGCAGCATAATCTTGAATAATTATTTTTGTATGGGTCGCCAAAACCGTTTGCGCATCATTTAAATCGGCCTGAATTGCAATTGCTAGTTGATCTTTCTCGTCAATCAAAACTAATTCGTCAACTTTTCCGTTCATTACCAACTGGTTGGCTAACGTTTCACCCACATGGCCGAGCCCAATAATTCCAATCTTTCTCATTTTTAGCGCTTCTTTCTATTTCCCGGGAAATAACGAAAGTGAAGATAAGGTTATTGCCCTACTTTAAAAATATAGAGACTAGGAAATAATCTCCTCAGTCTCTTTACTTTTCCTGAAAATCCTGAACTTCTGGAAAATCACTAAGAATTACATCACGGGCACCCTTTGAGAAATCAAAAGTTGCTTGAGCATTATAGCTTTCTTGATGATCTCCTACATGTAATACTACTTGCGTTGGTTGTAAATCTACTTGAACGCCTAACTCAATGGCAGCTTTGACCAATTGTTGAACATCGTCTGAATAAACATCGCTAATTGCTTGTAGAGGATGTTGAAAATTAATATTTTTTGTATAACGATCATTAGCAATCTTCAATCCAAACGATAATAAGTCACCATTTTCAAGTTGATCTGCTAATTGACCGCTCAGAGTTAGTGAAGGGTCATCTACTCGTCGTTGAACAAACTTCAAAGCAAGCTGGTATTCTCGCGGAGCATTAAACTCAACAATAAAGTTTTGCAATTCTGCAATTAACTGCAGCGCTTCTTCATGCATCCACGGTAATTGTTCTTTCGGTTTTTGTAAGGCCACTTCATTATTCCGCTTTTTCGCTTCCACTAAGCGTTCTTCTAAGTTATCAGGTAATGGTGAAAGAATACTATTTAAAAGCATTAATTCAAGGAAGTTAATCGTATCATCACTAATTCCTGTTCGCGACAACGGGTCAAGGTCAAAATTACGAAACTCAAGATAATCAATACCTTCTTGCAAAGCACCATCAATGTCATGCATATCATGGTTATGCCGTCGTAATCGTACTGGGCCAAAGAATTCCTTCATACTATAGTAAGTGCCATTATCTATGAAGTGCTTTAGTTCTGCAAAATGCTGGTCATATGAAGTGTAGGTAACTTGCTCATTGGTAAAATTGTCATCCCCATAATCACTACAACGCAAACTACGAACTGGCAACTTCAAATCCTCAGGAATACTATGTGGCATATCTTCAGAAACTGGACTCGCTCCATATAAGTAGGTAAATAACCATTGATAAAGGTAAAATTTTTGTGCCAATTTAAAGTAAAGATGATTTTGAAAATCAATGTGGTTTGGATATCGATCTGCATAAAAGCGGTGATAAATCTCATTGATTAATTCACCATCTAAACTAAAATTAACATGAACATCCCCCAAGATTTCTTGAACAATGCCGTATTTTTTGCCGAGATAATCATGAGTCTGTTGGTCCCATTTCTTTGTAAATGCAGTTTGTAAATACTCAAGATCATGCTGATAAGTCGGTCCCGGTGCCATACTTAGCGGCCATAACCGTTCATCATTTCGTAAATGTGAGATAACAATCTGCTCTAACATTTTTAGTTGCCGAACTGCATTCTTAGCTCCAACAACCGGACCCGTTTCAAAGTCCATCATGTCATCCGTATAGCCTGAGTTCAAATAAATATTATATTGCCGTGAACGCAGATTTTCAGGATATGGATAACGACTTGCCCGCCCATTGGTCAAAATGCGGTGCTTTTTTGCCTCTAAACCAAACTGTGAAGAAAAAAGTTTGGCATTTAATGACGGTTCTTTTAAAGCTGCTTTAAGTTGATCATAATCGGTTCCCATCCAAGAATCCCTCCAATCAATCATTTTAATTTTATTCAAATTCAACCATAACACTTTTGGAACATAATAGACAATAATAACTTAATTATTTCACTGGATAATCACTTCAAAATCGATTAACGCTTTCTGTCCTTAATTATACCAATCTCCGCCACCAAGGAACAAAAAATTGCTGATACACTTTATTCTTACCAAAGAAATGATTAATTCCTTTATTTTTACACTGATGTTCTTTTAATGAATTGACATAGTCAGCATAAACTTTTATTCGCTGCGAATCTGGAACCCCACGCCAGGCTATAACATCCTGCATATTTTTTACTAAGTCAGCATAATTACCGCTATCATCATAATCAACAGGTGCTTGCCAATATTTTTTAGCAACCTTTCGAAGCTGACTATCGGTTGGTTGAGTAATATCAAGACGTTGATGAGTATGTCGATATTTACCAGTTACATAATACTCTCCATAGGGAATCCCATAGTTAAAAGATTCTGTATCAGCAATTTGCCGTAATTGATTGGTCGAATAATTAGTCGGGTCCGTATCAATTCTTCCTTGTTCATCAACATGGTAAACATTCCATTGACTAACAAACTTTCCTGTTTCGATATCAACAATAAATTCAATCATTCGGGCTGGATTAGCATACCGACGATACGAATTACGAATTAATTGAACCTTCATATTAGAGGGGTAAGCAAATTTATGATGATAACGATTATGGTAATTAGCACCAGTCTTAAAGTCTAATTTAAAGTGATTATCGTGGGCATAGGAAAGCAATCGTTGAAAATCTGTCGCTTCTGGTGAAAGAGAAGGACATTGATATCGACGAATAAAAGCGATGTTTTGCCGATCAAGATAACTGCGAAATAAATGAATTTTGCGTCCTAACAAATCTGCTTTCAGCCCTTTCTTCCCTGAATAAGCCGTCACAACTAAATCACGAAAATAAGGATAGAAAAAACTGGTGGGGGTTAACTGAGGTGAAAATTGATATCCAGTTGGTGAAAATTGAAGAAATCCATAGTTATCAATATAAGCTTGTAAATGGTGATTAATCATTAAATCAAGCTGTTCACGAGCGTTGAGACCGCTTTGTTTCAAGGTTCTTATATAGTTAACGGAACCAATTTGATTTGGTTTTATCATGTTATTTGTCATAAATATTGTTTAACGGTTCATGAACCATCG
Organism: Limosilactobacillus reuteri; assembly: GCF_020784725.1. Lineage (GTDB taxonomy): Bacteria > Bacillota > Bacilli > Lactobacillales > Lactobacillaceae > Limosilactobacillus > Limosilactobacillus reuteri_F. The sequence goes on along the minus strand of NZ_JAJGTZ010000026.1, from coordinate 116,762 downwards.
TAACATGCTCGCGCTCGGCCTCCATAAAATGATCACCAACAGATTCAAAACTATATTTTTTGTAAAAGTCCTCAACGTAGGCTTGGGCATGAATAATTATTTTATATTGGGGGAAATTCTCTTCAATTCCGCTTAATAAATGTTCAATAATCTTTCCACCTAAACCAATACCACGTGCTTGTGGAGCTACAACTACGCGACCAAAAGTTACAACATCATTCTGAATAAAATAACGTGCATAAGCAACTACTTCACTATTAGCAGTCGCAAAAACATGGTGCGCAAGTGGGTCGCTATCGTCTGGATCAGGATAGGAACTCTGTTGTTCTCCATTAAAAACTTGTGCTCGTAACTTAAGAATGGCAAAAAGTTCATTAACTGTTAGTTCAGTAAATTGTTTATCAGACCATTGCATAATTTATTCCTCCTATAATTTTATATATTATACAAAAACTAGTAAGTTAGCATAATTTTCCCCCAAAACAATTTTATTATTAAATTTATGGAATATAATAAAGGTAAGGATTTATTTGTGAAGGGAGCGTTTAATAATGGATAATTTTTCACCTAATCGTCGAAACGTTGTTGATATTACCGACTTAAATAAGTTTTTAACAAAAATGTATGGTTTAATGACCCTGGCAGTATTGCTTTCTGCCTTAACCGCTTGGCTCGTAATGACTGTTTTCGTTCAGCAATTTACTGCTTTTATGGTCAATAACCGCTGGGGAATGTGGTTAATTATCCTCTTACCAATTATCCTAACGTTTGGGATCAATTTTAATGCTACTCGTAGTCCTGGCCTTTGTCTGTTCCTATTAATTTTAACAGCGATCGTCTACGGAATTACTTTTGCTTTTATTGCAGGCGCTTATGCTGGCACTGATATTGCAACGGCTTTTGTTTCCTCAGCGGGTGTATTCTTAACAATGGCGATTATTGGTACTTTCTCTCACCGTGATTTTACTCGCCTTGGTTCTTATGCTAGTGCAGCCTTAATTGGCTTGATTATCGCTATGCTGGTTAACTTTTTTGTGCAAAGTCCAATAATTAATTATCTGCTTTCAATCGTTGCGGTAATAATTTTTACGGCATTAACAGCTTGGGATGCGCAACGAATGAAAAATATCTATACCGAATGTAATGGTCAAGTATCATCCAATGGGCTAGCTGTCCTTGGTGCATTGCAGCTTTACCTTGATTTTATTAATCTCTTTATTAGTTTCTTAGATATTTTTGGCTCAAGTAATGAAAGATAAAAATATTAAAAATCATGAAATCAAATACAAATATTCACCACTTATCCTATAAACTATCACTCTTAGCAATTTCATTATTTATAATGATGTCGGCGGTAATTTCGCCCGCACTTCCTTTAATGATGCATGCATTTCCTACAATTAATCATGTAAATATTGAATTGCTCACTACTATTCCTAATTTTGGCATGATTTTTGGATTATTAATCAGTCCTTTTCTCAATAGGAAATGGTCCCAAAAAAGGATTATCCTTATTAGTTTGCTTACTGTTGGAATTGCTGGTACTCTTCCGGCTATCTTAAATAATTATCTGCTAATTTTAATTTCGCGAATCTTTTTAGGAATTGGAATTGGGAGCTATAATTCGTTAGCCGTGAGCTTAATTCCACAATTATATACTGGCAATCAGCATGAATTGAATCGAATGATTGGTTTTCAAAATATTATGAACAACTTAGGTTACGTTATCGGTTCATTGGCAATCTGTTATTTAGTCACTTTATCCTGGCATGCTGTCTTTCTTGTTTATATTATTGCGATTCCAGTTTTACTAGCATTCAAAATCTGGGTACAATTACCAAAGTCTCCTAAAAGAGCAACAAATAACTCCCTATCATTTCATGATTTAACCAAATTAGTCCAACCAGTTATTGTCTGGATTAGTATCATGGTATTACTAATTTATATTTTTTACATGGCCCTTGCTTACAAACTACCGACATTGATTGTCGATGCCGGTTTGGGGAATGAAAGTACTGCTTCCCTCTTACTGGCCCTTCTTGCCGCCATTGGTATTCCAATTAGCGCTGCCTTTGATTGGCTTGAACAACGGCTTCATCAATTTGTATTTCCCCTTTGTTTAGCATTTAATGCTGGCGGCTTCTTCTTGATTAGTACAGCTCACCATTTCTGGATATTAGTAACCGGGTGTATGATTCTTGGAAGTGGTTTTGGCCTGGTAATGCCGTTTGTTTTCAAATGGGTTGATAACGTTAGCGATAAAAATGCCGTTAATTTTTCGACAACCATTGTCTTAATCATGATGGATATCGGATGTGCGATTTCTCCACTGGCAATTGCTCTTATTGATCGTACTGCAAGAGGAGCGTTATTCTCATCTGCTATTTTCTTCACATTATTAACAATTTATGGCTTACTTAAGAGCCTAAAACACACTTTTATTAAATAACAAAAATGGTCAGTGAAAAATGCTAGTTTTTTCCTGACCGTTTTTTCTTAGTATACCTTTTCCAAACTAATGCCTCTTTAATACATGGATAGTGACGAATAAGGATTAAAGTATAGGTAGCAGTTGTGACCGTAAGTAATAGCCAAATTACCCAACCATTATCTGGCAAAAATTTAAAACGTTCTCGTAAAACCTCATCTAATAATTCAAATAATAGCCCTTTAAAAGTCATCTTTAATCCTAAGAGGTGATCCGTTGCAATTTCAACCATAAATACAAGGACAAATCCATATAAATAGGCCCAACCACGCCGATATTTAAATATATGGTTACCGTATTTATCTTTTTTCGCTGTTTTTACAATGCGAACACTAAATGTTTGAAACCAGCCAAGCATAATCCCAATTAAAATTAGAACAATCATAACTAGCAAATGCCATTCCTGTTGCTCCGTAAAGATCGAAATAATGGTCATGACTAATGCATAAATCGGAATAATAATAAAACTAGTCTTAGTCACAGTCTCTAATTGAAATGTTCCTTTAATGAAATTATATAAAATCAATAAGCAAAAAATTATTAAGAGAATCATTAAACATTCCTCCTTATATAAATATAAGATAGATTTTAATAACTCTCCACTATTACACTTTTAATAAAGTGAAAGAATTTTTTCATAAAAACCTAACGACCAATAATTTAAGGAATCTTACCATCTGTTGCAAATTTTTGACCATTTATTATATATATAATAAATGTAATGGCAAATCTAATATACTTAGATTAGAAAGGAAGTGGGAACTATGAAAGTAAACTGTCATATCGACCCTAATATTGAAGAGGAACACCTCGATTTATTTGTCCGTGAAATGAATCCCCAAATTAGTAACCTCTTAAAAAGTTTTACAAGTACCGAACCAGTATTATGGTGTTATGACGTAGGCCAAATTATCCCCATTAAATTCTCGGATATCTTTGAATTAACTGTCGCTAAGACTGGTACTAAAATTTCAACAAAAGATCATACTTACTTTTATCGTGAACGGTTATCCCATTTCAGAAGCAATCTTCCAAATGACTTTATTGAAGCATCTGGCAGCACTGTTTTTAATTACCATTACCTTGATCACCTTGAATTATTAGATAATGGATTAATAGCTGCAATTTTAACGAATGGTAACCATATTCAGATTTCACGACGAAAAATCAAAAATTTGAAAACGAGGTTAGGACTATGAAAAAATATATCAAATATACTATCGGTTTCTCAGCGATCGGGGTTCTACTTGGTCTAGCGATCTCTTTAGTTTTCAACTATCTTAATGGCAGTACCACTTACTACCCCTCATCCCCTAATTTTGTTAACCAATTCGCCCATCCCCTTAACAGTGTAACTGTTTCTGTTATTTTATGGATGCTAATTGGCTGTGTTTTTGGGTTCGGTAGTTTAATTTTTGAATTAAAAAATTGGTCACTGCTAAAGAAAACGATCATTAATTTTTGTGCTTACTATGCAGGCTTTGCGCCATTAGCAATCCTATGCGGTTGGTTCCCACTGACTTGGATTAATTTTGCTATTTTCACACTTATCTTTATTGTAATTTATGCCATAATTTGGCTTCTTAATTGGTACTCGATAAAAAAAGAAATTCGCTCAATTAATCAACAAATCAAAAAATAGATTTTTACTCACATTTGATTGTAATAAGCCTGGACCAATTCAACAAAGTTATTAATATTATAAGTAGTTCCAAATAGCTTACGAGCCGATGTCGACCAATAAGAGATTGGGTCTTCGTGATCAGTTCCACCAAGATAACTTGAAATCATTGCATGTGTCCAAACAGTTCCACCGCCATCTTTGGTTCCTTCAGTCACGGGTAAATTATTCTGTTTTAAAATATAAGCTGTATAGTAAGCAGCGTTGCCAAGTTGGTTTGCAAAAGAAGCTGCAGTATATTCATGAGGCATTTCAAACTGGACAAAGTATGGATTAGCATTTGGTCCTGCACCTTCTGCCATATATTTTGTATCAGCGATATTCAAAATTTGCTGATTATCAATAAATGTATGAACAAACACTCTAGTTGAACTATAATATTGCTTCATATAAGCTACTTCACTACTAATCGTTGAATTTTCATTCCCAGTATCGTGAATTACGACCCCACGAGGATTTCCTGATGAAGTACTATACCCGCGTTGTTCAAATATACTTGAAATTTGTTTAGTAACTTTAGCGTGTGGAAGACCAGATTGAGCAAGGTAATTATTAATTTCGTTGTTCATTTGCAACTCAATATCGGCGACCCGAACAAAATAATTTTTTCCATTATAGTTAATCCGTGCGTAAGTATCATCGTTATCATTAGAAGTCAAATAGTAGCGATTGACCTTAACTAATGCTTGATCAGGGAGATTGACACGTCGAATTGCAGAAAGTGAATTATATACTTTTGCACCACTGTTTAACGCGGCCGTTTCACTAACAGCATACGAATTACTGATCTCCTTTGTATGATGAGAATAAACCCAACTCCCACCGATTATTGCTGCTGCGATTATAATAAGTGATAGATATATTAAATTTTGTTTTTTCTCTCTCTTTGCCATACTAGTTATTGTAACGAATAAATTTGAATTTTGTAGGAAAAAACTAATTATTTATAAGTAAAGTTAAAAATCCCTTGCCATCATCAATACTGAAAGCAAGGGATCATTTTTAATTACCAACCATTTTAAATGTCGTTCCATCATTATTCATACTAGCATTGATAAATACACGCTTAGCATTTTACTAGTATTATTGTTTTTTCTTTGCTGCAACCGCATTATTATTAGGAGTAAGGGCCTTCCTTATCCCAAAGCTATTTCCTTGTTGCCATGGGTTGGACTCCCAACTTCTTATTAAAGGATTCAAGTATATTCTTTGCTTCTTCCTTAACAAATTCAGTTTTCCATCATTAATAATCTCTTTTTACGTTCTAAGCCACCACTATAACCCGTTAACTTTCCATTTTGTCCTAAAACACGATGACATGGGATAAAGAGTAAGATTGGATTTTTTCCAACAGCATTCCCTACTGCTCGTGGACTAGTATTGAGACTCTTAGCCAGTTGTCCATAAGTTGTCGTTTCCCCATAAGGAATCTTTCTTAATTGTTGCCATACTTTCTGTTGAAAATCAGTACCAATTAAATGGAACTTAGGAAACGTTGAAGGAACATTTCCCAGGAAATAATCGTCTAACCATTTAATAGCAATTTTGATTACGGGGCTATCAGAAGTAGAACTATCTTTTCCCGCCTGCTCACCAAACTTTACACTAGTAATACCAAACTCATCTGCTTGAAGCTTGATAGTTCCTAAAGGTGAAGAATAATTAACAGTAATAATCATTTTATTCCTAATTAAAATGTAAAATTTCATCTACGGGACGACGCTCTGAATGATAGCTATTAATTGTCGTGTCAGCTTGATAACCAAGTGAAATTCCAACAATGAATCGCTCATCTTCTGGTACACCTAAAGTTTGGTGAAGAATTGTTGGGAAGCGGACACTATTATAAGTTGGAATCGTTCCCAAGCCATAAGCAGTTGCGGCTAACATGATATTTTCTGCAAATAAACCAGCATCAAAAATTGACCAATCTGGTGAGGCTTTCGGAATGGTAATGTACAGAATGACTGGTGAATTATATAAAGTATTACTAGCATTCGTCATGTTTTCATGTGCTACATCAAAATTAGCAAAGTGATGAACAATCCCAGAACGCCACTGTTTCATGTTAGCTTGAGTTTGCGGATCCCAATCTTCACGACTCATCACTGGCAAATCGGAATTTCCTTGTTTACCGGCAATATCTTGTTCATGATAAGCATCTTTTATTTTTTGTAACGTCTCGCCCATTGCACAATATACTTGCCACGGTTGCGAATTTACCCATGATGGAGCACGTTGAGCTAATTCAACAATTTTGGTGATCGTCTTTTTTTCGACTGGTTTATCTGTAAATTGACGAATTGAATGACGTTGATTAATTGCATCTTGTAATTCCATTAGATGATCCCTCCTAAATTACAATAAGTTTCTTACTAAAGTCTAGCACGAAATTATGATTAAAGGATCAAATTAGTACCTATCTTTACTTTTTCGTCGTCGCACTGCTTCACGAATCTTAGGATAACGAATCATTAAACAAGCACCATAAGTAAAACTAGTTGCGACATTCAAGACCCACACAAACCAAGAATTATGCCCTCCGAAAAAGGCAATTACAGATAGATCTTTAAGAACTTCTTCAAATAATTCGCTGGAAATTTCTTCCGCATTAATATGGGCCCCATAAAATACTTCAACGCTGATTCCAATTGCAAATGAAACAAGCCAGCCCACAAGATACGGCCAATTTCTCTTAACCTTCAAAATCGGTCGCTGATGGGAATCTAGTTTGTTGGTATCCTTGATTTGCGTCTGACTAGCTTGAAGAAAACCAATTGAACCTCCGAGGATTAAAAGAATAATTGTAAGGCCAAATGCTGTTAAAGATCTAACGTTTTCTAAGCTCAAGACCATCATAATCGCAGAATAAATAGGAAGAATTACCAACTCAAACCGCGTTACCTTTTCATATTCAAATGTTCCTTTAATGAATTTATAGATTAATAGAATTACAAATATTGTCATTTATAATACCCTAACTTTTAAGTTTGTATTTGTATTGTACTATATGACAAATACTAAAAAAATCTCTTCAAACTTACATAGAAGAGATTTTTTAGTATTTATGGTAATAGCCCTGCAACCTTATCGCCTAACGTTGGATAAATTGCCATCACTTTTTGGCGATACTCATCCCCGCTAATCTTTAGACCAATAATTGGCAAAAAGTTATTAATATCATCAGCCGCATAATCGCCAACTTCACTTGCTCCTACTAGTTGTTGATCTTTAAAGACTAAAGTAAGGGTACTAGCTTGATCATTTTGACCAGCGTAAAGACTACTGTATTTCAGCGCAACTGTCTTCACTTGATACTGTGAGTCGTCAGCAACATCATCGGGATTAACACCGGCGCGAGCTACTTCTGGGAATGTAAAAGCCGCTTGTCCAATTGTTGGATAAACAATATCTTGATCTGTTTTACCAGTTAAGTAGTCAAAAAGATATTGACCTTCAAATTCAGCAACCGGTGTTAATTTAGGTTGTTTCCGATTAACAACATCCCCAATTGCGTACACACCGTCAACCGTTGTCATTAAGTGACCGTCGACATTAATACCATGACGATTATATTCAATATCAGTATTTTCAAGCGCTAATTTTTCGATATTTGGATGACGACCAGTTGCATCAAGAACATAGTCAGTCTGTATTTCGTCCTGATCAGTCGTAACAAGCAACCCATCTTTCCCTTGACTTACTTTTTGGGTATCAGTATTAAAACTGAATTTTATTCCTCGTTGTTTCATCGCACTAACTAACATTTTATCTTCTGCCTTGGTAAATTCACGGAGAACACGATCGGAATGAACAACGATTGTTACTTCAGCGCCGGTAGCTGCTACAAGGGTTGCTAACTCTAGGCCCACAAAGCCAGCACCGATTATCGTAATTCGCTGGGGAAGTTCTTTTAATGAAAGCAGATCATAACTGGTATGAAGATATTCTTTACCGGGAATAGCCAGAATATTTGGCGTTTGACCTGTCACAATGATAATATTATCAGCCTGGTATTGGTGACCGTTTACAGTAATAGTATGGTTATTAACGAAACTTGCATACCCATCTTCAACATCGTGGGTCTTTTCAATAGTTGCACGAGTTTCAGCTGGCCATGGATCAAAACGATTAAGCTTTGTCCGCATCAACTCTTCCCAGTTTAATTTTGCTGGCTGACTAATTCCTCGTCCAAGAAGTTGTTGAGATTGAAGGACGGTCCGAACAGCTCCTTCTAGAAAAATCTTCGGCTCACATCCGTAATTAGGACAGGTTCCTCCGTATTCGAAACCCTCAATTACTAAAACTTTGCGATCAGTTTTAGCTAGGAGATTAGACATCTTATAAGCTGCAGGCCCAGACCCAATTAAAATATCATCGTACTTTTTCATGCTTATCCCTCCAGATTCTTCCATTATTGAATCAAGTGTAACTTAAATGATGGATAAGGTACAAAAAGTTTGCTTTGTAGTAAAAAATATTAACCAAAAATCTATTAATACTAATTCTTCTTTGTTCTAAGCGGAGATTCAAAGTAAGGAAGGCTAAATTTTTTGGTGCAAAAATAGATTATTTACGTATATATTCTTTTAGAAGCAAAAATTCTTAAGGAGTAAATTCATGAATAATCTATCACGCGAAGAACAAATTGCCTTAATCTATGACAAGTGGCAAAAGATGACAATTACTAGTGATCCAATGTTTGGACTAGTAATGCAAAATAAAGAAATATGCTTAGAGTTAATTAATAGGGCTCTGCCAAACCTTAAAGCAAAAGAGATTATCCAGTTAGACACCCAAAAAGATATTAGTATCGTTGGTGCCCATCGCGTTCGCTTTGATGTCTATGTCCGTGATGATAAAAATAATATCATTGTCATTGAGATGCAAGTTAATAACCAAAATAACTTACCAGCACGGTTGCGTTACTATCAAGAACAGGTTGATCATGGGCTATTAAGACCCGGAGACGATTATTCAGTACTCAAAGACTACCCTACTTATGTTATTATGTTCTGCAATTTTGATTATTTTAAGCAGGGATGGGCACGATATGAATTTAATCTTACTTGCACTAGAGACCATAACCTGAAATTTGGTGATAATCGGACTGTCGTTATTTTTAATGCCCTTGCTAAAAAATTTGATAAAAGTGATGAACCAATTAAGAGTTTCCTTGCTTTAATGAGTAATCAAGGCGACAATAAGGGTAGATTTATTGCTCAAATTCAAGATGAAATTGATAAAGTCAAACAAGATCCAGAAAGGAGAAATGGCTTTATGAAGTACGAATTAAATTTAATGGACGCTAAAAGGGAAGCACGAGAAGAAGGGATGGCAAAAGCAAAAAGGGAAGACATAAAAAAGCTAATTGACTCTCTTTATGAACTCAATATTAAACCAGCGATCGTTAAACAAAAGGTCATTGAAAAATATAATTTAACTGATGATGAATATGATAAGTTTCTCGGATAATAAAAAGAGTGTGTACAAATTAACTTTTTGTATAGCACTCTTGTTTTATTGATGTGTCCGATATCCAGCTGCTTGGGCATCAACTAATGAATCGAAATAAACCAGATTTTCAGGAACAATTCCAGGATCTGGATATTGCCCTGGCAAGTAACAATACATTGTAGAACTATCTTTCCCTTTGTCCTTAGATTCTTTTGTCGACTTTTTCTTCTTATCTAATTCTTTGGTTGCTTTAGCGACTGAATCCTCGTGAGTTTTCTGTGCCTGATTATGGTTACTAATAAACCATCCACCACCAACTAGTAATAGGGCAACTACTATTTATAGCCATGGGCGGCAGTAAAATGGTTTCTAATGTTGTTTCCTGTTCATAACTAACCTCCCTTATATCTGGACTTTCTATTTTGTATCAATTATTTTCTGCTTTTATTATATAGAATTCATATGTGAACAAGATACTGCATTTACAAAAAATTAATGCGGTTAATTAATTTTAAGAAGATTAGTTATAGGATATTCATAATATTAAAAGCCAAGCAACAACCACCTTCTCTAAAGAATTTAGTAATTACTTGGCTTTTTATCAAAATTTATTCCATTGCGGGGAGATCAGTCTCTGTTCTTTACCTATTTCTAGGTAAGTAAGCTCCATTTTAGCTATTTACTGTTATTACCCATCAAGATTCTCGAAATTTTAGATTAACCTAGTCGCTTAACAACGTCATCAATCCCATCTCTTAATTCTTCGCTGAAGCCATTTAAATCTTCATCTGTAATTACTTTCTCTAATATTAACTGCAGTAAAGTTTGAAACACGGATCTCTTCGATACTTCAACCATAACCCCCGGCGATTTTCGATCCGCTTTTATTCGTTTTTCCAGCTTCCAAAATTTATTTGATGGCGAATCATCACTATCTAATATTTTCTTGTATTCCTGATTAAGGCGATTTATATATCTTTCTTGCCATTTTGGGAGCAACTTGTTAAATAATTGCCAATCGCTTTTAGAGATATTATTCATTTCTCCTTACCTCGCTTTTACTTTAATTATATCCAGAAAGATCAATTTAGGAGCAAAAAATTACTTCAAAATGTATAATAAAATCAAAATGTAAAAATAAGGGATCAATCAGCTAAAGAATCCATTTGACCCAAGCTTCGGTACCCCCCTCAAATTATCCTTCCCAACTATCAAAGTGATTTTGAAAGTCCTATTTCAGTTGCCCAAGCAATTGCATATGATGATCCTAATCGAGTAATTTTCATTACGGGTTTACGCGGATCTGGCAAAACTGCTCTCCTGACTCAAATTGAGCAATAAGTAGTGAAATTGCCTAACACATATGGTGGTTTTGTAAATACTCTGAGAAATTATTAGCTTTAATCGCTACCTACAATTCACGTTCAGAGATGAGGAAGTAATTAAAGTTAAAATGTAGATATAATTTCGTAATTATAGCTCTCAGATAATTTAAATGAGTGCTGTTTTTGTTTAGACTAGCTTGATTAAGAATATGGCAAGCAATTACACTATTGATTATAGTATTTTACACATCAAAAAATTAGTAAGTTTGACCCCACTTCTGACAACTAAATTCTTTTGTTTGATTGCATATCCTCGGTGAGTAAAAAATGGAACAGCCGTTAATGATGCATACGTGGTAATCAAACCTGCACTACTTTTTTCCTCCAAAGCATTACAAATAGCGGTGGCAATTCCTTGGCGTTGAAAATCGGAATGCACAAATAGCCTATCCAAATATCCTGTTTGATCAATATCACCAAATCCCACAATTTGATCATTAACAATAGCCACAATTGCATAATGAGAACTCAGTGAACGATCCCATTTAATCGGATCTTCATTGCCAGTTGCCCAGACATTTAACTGCTGTTCCTTATAATCTGCCTTATTGATTCGGTGAACTGTTTGATAAAACAAAGCAAGAATGTCCATACAATCAGATGTTTGATAACTTCTTAGTTTCACATTTGCTTGTCGATCTGTCATTTTGCTGCCTCCCTTAACACGTTTCTTTTATATAAAACGTTAAATACACGATTACCCTACAAACGCCTACTTGACTATCGAAATAGAACATAGAATACTCGACTAGTTAGTTCAAAATAGAAAGAATCACCATCTTTCAACGTTACATAAAATTCACGTTCAAAGATGGTGAAGTGGTTAATTTAACTATTTAAGGTTGAGTTTTCAATGCAATGATCGCCATTATTATCTCATTGAGGGCTGACAAAGATTTCCGTATATCCGCTACCTTACAAAAATAGTGAGACGAATCATTTAAGTAGCTGGTTTAATTCGTTGATGTCCACAGCATTAAGGTCAATTGCTTCTCCACCTAACCAGTCTAAAAAGTCCGGATCAACTTGCCCTTTTTGGTAATCATCATAATACTGCTCTAAACCACCGACACCACCAATATCTTCAATAATACCGTAACCACGGGCTTTTTGAACATGTGGTAGCTCCTCATTAGTAACTGGTTGAATTTTTTGGACATGAAGTTTAAACTCCCAGCCGTCCCCATAGTCATAATGAATAGTTAATTTATCTTTTTCATTTAATAATGAGACCGTTGCTAGATCAAGCTTAACTTTTGTTATTCCGCCTGGCACAAAATCCTCTGACTGAGTATAAAATTCCTGAGTCTGATCATTAATTGCATCATACAAGTGTCCCAAGTTACCATGAAACATCAAAATCACTGTTTCAACGAGTTCCTCAATTGTACTACTACCCTTAATCACGAACGTACGACTTGCTAGCGGTTTAAAATCAGCTAATTTAGCAGTAATTACATACGCTTGGTCATAGTTTTGCGGATTAATCAATTGACGGTTGCTAACATTCGCCGATATATCTGCTTGTGCTGGAGCTAGTTCGTCAAGCAACTGCTGAATAAGGGAATCTTGATAGTCATCTTCTGGTGTAGCTAATTCCGGTTCTCCATAGATAATATCGTAGCTTGTATCTAGATAGTCTGCAACATCCCTAGCAGCTGATTGGCTCACGATCCCTGTGTGACTTAGAAAAACATAAAAATTGGATAACGTAGCAGAAAGAAGATCCTCATCAATTTGATCTAACGTTCCAGCGAAAAAGATGCTTGGCGCAGTTAGGTTAGTAGTGACCGTGCAAATTTTATTTTTTAACATGAAGTGGTTCAAAAATTGGTCTAAGATACGACGAGCAGTCTTATCATCTCCCATTAACTGACCATCAGCACTGGCGATAAACTGGTCAATCATTTGCTGGTTGTTTTGGCTAATCGCTTGAACTGTTGCTGGATTATCTGCTGAGGCTTTCCCTTCGTCATCCGCCCAAATACGGGGATCTTTAAATTGTGGCTTGATCGTACAATATTTGGATCCCGGTCGTGGAGATTTCACCTTTACCGGATGTTCTTCATTAACCAATTGGCAAAATTGCATTAGAACTTCCTGATCGTTTCCAGATAAAGCTAATAACAAGTAGACAAGATCATTGAAATCCTCAGTTGATGAAAAATCATTATCGTTAAGGCTTTCTTTAAATTCCGCTTGGTGGCTAGCAATTATCTGCAAATAATTTTTAAGTTTTTCGTTTTCAGCAGATGGGATTGGCCGGTATAAATTAAATGAAAAAATATTCTGCATTAACCAAGTACGTTGCGGATCAACCAAAAAAGGCATTTCATTTAGAAAGTTAATGGCAACTTGACTAAACTTACCCTCGCCTAATTTGTCAGTAAAGACTGGCAAACCAGTTTCCTCTTCTACATATAAGTAGTATGTTTTATTATCAATCTTTACCGGACTAAGCTGCCACCGTCGTAAAGGTTTTTGGCTAATCTTACCAGTATTATTATGAGGTAGTCGATCAGCCAGGTCAGGACTATAAAATAACTGTGCCATGATGATTGCTCCTTTATTTTTGAATGTGTGAGAAATGAATTTTATTCGCGCTCTATAAAAGAAAGCGAAGGGAATATCACCTATAGTTTACAGTTGTAAGAATGTCCAAGCAAGTTATGATCCCTGAACATTAATCCACAGTTTTAGCAATTTTTGATAGTATTAATCATTTTACTTAAACCGATATTGGGCGATTTTTTGCAAATAACGTTGGCGGCGTTGCGGGGATGACCAGGAAATCCCGCCAAAGTTAAGCCACTTCCGATGCTCAAAGCCAAGTTGTTTCAAGGTTGTATTAACAAATACTCGCTGAATAGCATTCCCACAGAAAAACCGCAAGTACCAAGTTGGCGAAGTTGAAGTAGTTAATACATAGCAATGCTGGACGTTCGTCAATAGCCCTTTAATTCCGGTCCTGGTTACCGTATGGGAGAGATCGGGGCCCTCTTTCATCACCTTATCAATAAACCCCTTTAACTTTCCGGGAATACTATTCCACCAGCAAGGAGTTATAAAAATCACTGTCCGACATGATTTTAAGAGTTCTAAATATTTGCGCACCAAGGGATCAACTGTCCCTCCTTGATGATACAATGAAAGTTCTTCCGCAGAATAAGTAGGATCAAAATGTTCCGCATAAAGGTCAATTAATTGATAATTAATGCCTTGGCTATTCAAATTACTTTGCACTCTTTCTAATACTGCGTGGTTAAAACTTTGCGGATAAGGATGACAATAAATGATTAATGTATCCATTATTTTCCTCCTACCATTTGACTGAGGGTTACTTTAACGACTTGAGGATCATAAGTGGTGACACCATTTTTGATTAACAGCGAATATCCCTGAATGAAAGACCATAGCTGTTCAAAAAATTGCCGATCATTCAGAATTCCTGGATTCACTTGTTGAGCCAACCGTTGAATCACCTGTAAAAAACTAAAGTCATTCTTGTCCGCTTGGTAAACCTGAATAATTGTTGGATTGAAGAAAAGAAAATCCATTACTTGTGGTTGTTTTTGAAACTCCTCACAAAACTGTTGCGCAATTTGGAGGATCTGGTCAAAAGCTGATAATTCACTGTTAATTGATAAGTTGGTAACAAATTGCTGCGATAAAATCATCGCTGTTCGATAAAATAAAACATCCTTATTCTTGAAGCGCTTATAAAACGCCCCTGTTGTAACTCCGGCTGCTTGAGAAATTTTACGCAGTGAAACGGTTTGATAACCATTTGTACGAATAAAGTTAATTGTTACTTTTATTATTTTTTCTTCAATTTTATCATTCATTTACGTCACTCCTGATAACGGTGTTATTTGTAAAATTAAAATAACACCGTTATCAAAAAATGTAAAGAAAAGCATCACCTTTAAACATATCGCTAGATGATGCTACATAAATTTATGTTTAAGAACTAACTACACTTATTGAAAGCATAGCTTGCTATAGCTCTTCTCCGGTTATCTCATCTTTATCATTAATCCAGTTGCCTTTATCTTTGTAAAATACACTATAATAAGATCTAAGTACTAGCTCTCCAAATTCTATTGATTCAGTTTTTGACGCACTTACAGCCCATTCATTATAATGTGCGCCTATTAAATTACGATTCATAATAAAATCATTTAATGTTTCAAATGTTTCTTTAGCTGGGGTTCTTTTCATTATTTTTAATATTCCAGGCCATAAATCCCCGATAGTATATCTATCGTCTTTTTTTCTTTGAACACCCGAATGTATAATTACACTCAGATTTTCACATAAATATTCTAATAGATAGCCTGCGCGTGCACTAATATCAACAGCATCTCCATTACAAATCACTTCTTTTAATTTTTCATCATAATTATTAATACCTATAGCCAACTGTGGTCCATCTAAAAGGCTCCAGCGATTAATTTCATATTGAACCAATGTGCTATTGTGATTTCTAAACAGATTTATCAACTGCTCTTTCCATAATTTATCATGGGTTGTTAATATAAATTGCCATTCATTAAATCGTTTTAAAAGATACCGAACAAGATTAAGCCTAATGGTGGAATCTATACTTTGAAATACATCATCCAATATTAACACTTTATTCTGTCCTTCAAAACTCTTTGCATATATAAATTCAAAATATAATAATAACGCTAATAAATCACGATTAGCTTCTGAAAAATATTTCTCTGGATTCGCTTCTAAACCATTCGTAAGAATAACATCAAAATTTATAGAAATATCTGTTTGTTTTGCAACAGAAACGATAATTCTATCAACACAATCACTTGATGGTGAAATATTTTTAAACCATTTTGTAATTTCTGGAGAAATTTTTTCCATAATTTTCTTTAAGTCATGGAATTTCCCGTTTTTCTTTTCTTGAAGAGCCTTATATTTTTTTCTTATATGTTTAATAGATTTGTTACAGCCCGATATAACATCATAATATCGATATAATCTTCTTAATTCTCGATATTTTCTAGACTTAGTCTTTCTTAAATTATTAAGTTTTCTTACATGTTCCCTCTTCTTAATTTTCAAAAATAATCTATTTTTGTCTTTTAATTGTTCTTCTTCATAATCCCAATTATATTCTTTGCATATTTTTTGCAAAAGATCATTTCGCTTTTCTTTAAATTTCAAACGCTTCTTATTAATTCTATCTATTTTTTCTTGCTCCGTAATTGGGATAAAGCCAACATCGTTTTTAGGACTTGCAAATGGTATAAAAATTTTCATTCTTTCAATGGAATCTAAATCCCAAAACTTTATAATATCTCTTCTTCTTAATACTAATGGGGCATGACAAAAGCTTGGGATAGAAATATTTTTATTGAATTCTTCTTCATTTTTGAAAGTGACTATGTTTAATTTATTATCATCAAATACATAGTCCTTTTCAACACATAATCCATTATCAAATTTACACCATACTTTAGTTGCAGATTGATAATTAACTTTTGAATTTGAACTGTATATCCAGTCTCCGGAACTCGTTGTTCTTCTATTTTGTATAGTTCCTTGAGCAATAAATTCTATTGCATCTAAAAAGCTTGACTTCCCGGTACCATTATCTCCATATATCAAAATTGATCTAGGTTTAGAATTTTTAGTAAAGATTAATTTTCTTGTTTTAGAAATTCCTCGAAAATTAGAAATAGATAATTCATTAATTTTCACAAAATACCATCCTTATACAACATCCAACTTTGAAAGTAATATATTTCATTAGATCATCATCCCAAAGATCACTTGTATTTATGATCCAAATTTTTAAAATTATACTTTATACAAAATTTTGAAATTTAATAAACATATTCATTTATCTTCTCATCTCCAAATTCACATCACATTATATTTCCTTCTGCGTATCTTACGGTATCAATTACTTAAAGTATTTCCAATTAGAGAAACCTTCAGTTATTCAAAAACACCAAAGATATAGTTATTAGTAATTTGTAGTAGTAAGAAGGTATAAACCCGACGCTCAAGAGTGTAATTAATTCATTCATGGTTCTCAAAAAATATTTCATATTTTCACTGGACACTTGATAATTCCTGTAACACACAATTCAAATCTCATAATGCAGAACCGTTCCAATTTTGGTTTTCTCTCGATATAGCATTTTGAACTAGGCAGCAATGAAGTCATAGTCAACAAGCGGTTCATTGTTTTTTATTAAACACTTATATCAGAAAAAATAAAAATCTAATTGAAACGCTATCGCATAGAGTATCACTAGTATTCTCTTCGTTGCCTAGCTCCTCGACAACATTGTGATACTCTCGACGGTTCGCCACTAGCCAATCATTCGTCACTATCTTCCTCATTCTTCGAGCGTTATCGTATGGGTCATTCATAAGTAATCGAACTTTGCTATGCTCGTTCCAGCACCGTCACACTCTCAACATGCGTCGTCTGTGGGAACTGGTCTACTGGCTGAATTGGCTTCGTCACATGGTAACCCTGTTCAGCGAAACGTTGAATATCACGGACTAAAGTGGCTGGATTACAGGAAACATAAATCACTTTCTTTGGTCCCATCTTACCAGTAGCTTCAATCAATGATTCAGCCAAGCCCTTCCGTGGTGGATCAACAATAACAACATCTGGTTTGAGGCCTGCTGCTTGCCACTTAGCAAATTGTTCTTCGGCCTTACCAACAACAAATTTGGCGTTCTTAATACCATTCCGTTTAGCATTATGTTTGGCGTCTTCAATCGCGGCTGGGACAATTTCCACTCCATAAACTTGCTTAGCATGTTTAGCTACTGCAAGGGAAATCGTGCCAATTCCACAATAGGCATCGATGACCGTTTGATTGCCGTCCAAGCCAGCATTATCAATGGCCGTTTGGTAAAGGCGTTCAGTCTGTTGCGGATTAACCTGGTAGAAGGACAGTGGTGAGATTGCAAAATCAATTCCGAGGAGCTGATCATGAATTTCATTGGTACCCCATAATGTTTTATTCTTATCACCAAGCAAGCGGTTCGTTCGCTTATCATTGATGTTTTGCACAATACTTTTTACTTCTGGAACTCCGGCAACGATCCCGTCGACGATTTGCTTTTCCATTGGTAACCGCTTCGTATTCGTGACTAAGACTACCATCATTTCATGGCTGTAATATCCCCGTCGAACCATTACTGTGCGAATCACGCCCTTACCAGTTTGTTCATCATATGGTGTAATGTGGTATTGCCGTAATAAGTCACGGACAACTACAATTGCCTTATCGATTTCTGGATCCTGGATATAGAAATCTTCAATCGGTACTAAATTGTGGCTCCCCCGCTTATAAAAACCGGTTTCTAATTGACCGCGGACCATTTTTACTGGTACTTGGGCCTTATTACGGTAATGATAAGGCTTTTCCATCCCCATCGTTGGTAAAACTTCAATCTCATCTAAGTGTGCTTTGGCCAATAATTCTTGGATTTGGTGTTGCTTGAATTTCAACTGGGCCTCATATTTCAAATGACCAAGGGGGGCGATACCGGTTTGAATGTACTTTTTATCCTTAACATCAACGCGGTCTGGACTCTTCGTCTGCCAGTCCATTACCCGTCCCCAAGCAAAGTGGCTGGTTACCTTGGTGATCTTTACCGTAATCTCTTCACCAGGAAGGGCATTAGGAACAAAGACGGGAAAATCATCAATCTTAACGACCCCATTGCCTTCATAAGATAAATCCACTACCTTCGCTGGATATTCTTCATTTTTATGTACTGGAATGTTTAGTTTCAAAGTTATTCCTCCATTAATTTCAACGTTACAAACTTCTCCTATTATAACAAAACAAACGGCCAACTTCCTCTTTGTGAAGCTGACCGTTTATTTATTCTATTTCTTTTCGCGATCTTTATAATCGTCAATGCCATTCATAAAGTCTTCTTCGACCCGCTTAAAATCAGCTGAAGTTGTAATCGCATCTTCTGGAATCTCATCCAAGTTAGCAATTACTTCTAGGTGCTGCTTAAGGTTATGAAATTTCATTGGCGCGTCGCCACCGTATTCCCCGTCCAGGTTAACCATCAAGCGATCTTCCTTGTTTAATGGAATAACTTCAATATCGGTTGCCTTAGCATAAATAATACGCGGATCATCAAGGTGCTTTCCTTGAAGCGCCTTTGCCATTAAGCTGAGCATATCGATCACGCTGCTTTTCTTGACGATAATCATCGTAAACTTTCCATCATCAAGTGAAGCATCCGGCACAATCTGTTCAAAACCGCCGACCGAATTAGTCAAGGCAATCATAAACATAGAAGCACTGCCCCGGTATTCCTGATTATCATACTTGATTAGCATGTCGACTGGCTTAATCCGCGGCATCAATTCTGCTCCCTTGGCGAAGTATGCTGCGTAACCAAAGAGGGACTTCATTTGCGAAGGGACCTCATAGGTTAATTCAGTCATCGTTCCACCGGCAGCAATGTTCATGAAGTAATTTTCACCAGCCCGACCAATATCAATTTTAAATTTCTTATTCTTCTTTAGGATTAACTTAGCCGCAGCGATCGGATCATCACGAGGAATCCGTAATGCCCGTGCATAGTCATTAGTCGTCCCTGCTGGAATAATCGCTAATGTTGGCCGATGTTCTAACCCAGCAATTCCATTAACCACTTCATTCAGGGTGCCGTCTCCACCAGCGGCGACAATCAAATCAAAACCGTCTTCAGCAGCACGAGTGGCTTCGTTCTTAGCCGAGTTAGGCGCAGGAGTAGTCGCAAAAGCACTAGTTTCATATCCAGCTTTCTCATAAATTGCGAGAATATCAACTAAATCATTTCGCAATGTTTCACGACCTGAGGTAGGATTATAAATTATCCGAGCACGTTTTCGCACGGTCATCCCTCCCTACTCTATTTAGCCTTCAAAGACTTCATCAATAATTGAGTAACAACTTGTGGATTAGCTTTACCACGCGTTTGCTTCATGATTTGACCCATTAAGTAACCGACAGCCCGGTCTTTACCATTCTTAAAGTCTTCAATTGATTGTTCGTTATTGTCAAGAACTTCATCAACGATTGGCTGCAGTTGCGCAGGATCCGATAACTGAACAAGACCGTGTTCCTTTGCATAAGCATTGGGTTCTTCACCATCTAAGATTCCCTTGAAGACTTTCTTAGCCATCTTAGAAGAAATAGTACCATCTTCAAGTAACTTCACCATGCCGGCAAGGTTAGCTGGAGTAAGCTTAGTATCTTGTAAATCAACTTGCTGATCGTTTAAGTATGAGTTCACATCGTTCATTAAGTAGTTGGCTACCCGCTTAGGATCGCCACCGTCCTTAACGGCTTCTTCAAAGAAATCAGACATTTCCTTAGTCTGGGTAAGAACCATGGCATCGTAATCAGTTAAGCCAAGGTCCTTAACATAGTGCTCACGACGCTCACCAGGCATTTCTGGCATTTCGCTTTCAATTTCATTAATCCATTCATCACTAACATTTACTGGTGGCAAGTCTGGTTCTGGGAAGTAACGGTAATCATCAGAACCTTCCTTTGTCCGCATCAGAATAGTCTCACCAGTCGCTTCATCATAACGACGGGTTTCCTGACCAATGTGTCCACCAGCCATCAATACTTTTTGATGCCGTTTTTCTTCAAATGCGAGGGCCTTCCGAACATAGTTAAAGGAGTTGATGTTCTTCATTTCTGTCTTGGTTCCAAACTTGTCAGAACCGATTGGACGAATTGAGATGTTGGTATCAACCCGCATGGACCCTTCTTCCATCTTCACGTCAGAGATCCCCGTAAATTGGATCCGTTGACGCAATGCTTCCAAGTAAGCCACTGCTTCTTCAGGTGAGGCAATATCTGGCTTAGAAACAATTTCGATCAAAGGAGTTCCTTGACGGTTCAAGTCAACATATGAATACTTACTGGTGTGAGTGTTCTTACCAGCATCTTCTTCAATGTGCATTTCTTTGATACCGATCTTTTTCTTCTTACCGTTTACTTCAATTTCAATCCAACCGTCATGAGCAATTGGAGTATCTGATTGAGTAATCTGGTAGGCTTTCGGGTTATCAGGATAGAAGTAGTTCTTCCGATCAAAGTGCATGTGATGGGCAATTTGAGCATGAAGAGCAAGTCCAGCCATGATTCCGTCACGAACGACACCCTTGTTTAAGCTTGGCAATACACCAGGGTAACCCCAGTCAATGACATTGGTGTTTGCGTTAGGCTGGTCACCGTATTCAACGGGGGATGGACTGTAAATCTTTGAATTAGTCTTTAATTCAACGTGGACTTCTAGACCGATTGTTGTTTGAAAGTTCATCTTAGTTTTGACCTCCTAACTTTGGTGTCTTCTTGTGGAAATCAGTTGTCTGTTCAAAGACATATCCAGTGTTATAAACTGTTTGTTCGTCAAATGCTTTTCCAATGATTTGCAGACCAACTGGCATGCCATTTTTAGCAGAGAAACCAGCAGGAATGGACATTGCAGGAAGGCCGGCCATATTAACGGGAACAGTCAATACGTCGTTCATGTACATAGTTTGTGGATCGTCAATCTCCGCACCAATCTTAAATGCCGTTGAAGCACCAGTAGCACCAACGATTACATCATGATCCTTAAATACGTCTTCAAAATCTTGGGCAATAAGACGGCGAACTTTAGCGGCCTTATTAAAGTAAGCATCGTAGAAACCAGCAGAGAGAGAGAATGTCCCTAACATAATCCGCCGCTTAACTTCTTCACCGAAACCTTCCGAACGAGAACGAACATAAACGTCTTCCAAGTTCTTAACATCAGCAGCTCGGAATCCATAACGAATACCGTCGTAACGTTGGAGATTAGAAGATGCTTCAGATGAGGCTAAAATGTAGTAAGCAGGAACCCCATACTTGGTGTGTGGCAAACTTACTTCATCAACAATTGCACCGAGGGATTCTAAGTGGTCCAAAGCAGCCTTGATTACTTCTTGAACATCTTCGTCTAAGCCATCAAAGTATTCCTTTGGCACAGCAATCCGCAAGCCCTTAACATTCGTATTTTCGTTTAATTGGGCTGCCCAGTCTGGAACTTCTTTAAGGGAGGATGTCATATCCCGTTCATCATTTCCACTGATGAGGGCGGTCAACAAGGCATTATCCTTAACATTTTGGGTCAACCAACCAACTTGATCAAAACTTGAACCAAAAGCAATGATTCCCCACCGTGATACACGACCGTATGTAGGCTTCATCCCAACGACACCGTTAAAGGAAGCAGGCATCCGAATAGAACCACCAGTATCAGTACCAAGCGCACCTAGAACATCCCCGGCCGCAACAGCAGCAGCAGAACCACCGGAAGAACCACCAGGAACCCGTGTAAGATCCCATGGGTTATGAGTTGTAAAGAATGCTGAATTTTCAGTAGATGATCCCATGGCAAATTCATCAAGGTTAGTCTTACCAACGTTGATGTAATCAGCGGCATTTAACTTTTCAACTACTGTCGCGTCATATACAGGGTTAAAGTTTTCAAGCATCTTAGAAGCAGCCGTCGTTGTGAGGCCTTTAGTTAAGATATTATCCTTAACTGCAAGCGGAACCCCTGCAGTTAATTGATCAGCACTAATGCCCTTTGCATCAATCTCAGCTGCCCGCTTCAGTGCTTGGTCTTCATTTAAGCTGATGAAGGCTTTAACTTGATCTTCGTTACCCTTAATGTGGTCAAAAGTTTCCTTTGTTAATTCAGTTGCACTGATTTTCTTATTTACCAAGTCATCGTGCAATTGACTCAAGCTTGTTTGGTAAAAATCCATTATTCGCCGTCCTCACTTTCGTCAAGAATTGCTGGAACCTTGATGTAGCCACCATCAGTTTCAGGAGCATTGTTAAGCAAGGCTTCTTGTTCTTCTTTAGAACTCTTAATTGCCTTATCTTCACGCATTACATTTACCCGATCGGTTGCTGATGTCATTGGTTCAACGCCATCAGTATCAACCGCTTCGAGGTCTTCAAACATATCAATAATGTTTCCTAGTTGAGTGGTAAACTTACCAAGTTCATCCTTAGGGAACTCAAGCTTAGCAAGTTCAGCAACGTGTTCTACTTGTTGCTCAGTGATTTTACTGGCCATTCTCTCTACCTCTTTTCCAGTAATTTAAAATCTACATATACATTTAACAATTTTAGCACAGAATAGGCTCCTATTTCATCCATGTAGAAATAAAAAAGGAGTTATCGGTTCGCATTTTCTAGTAACGAATCGATATCCTCCTTTTTCACCTTTAATAAGAATCAAAAATATGCGACTGGAAGTTATCAGAACCAGCATTCCGATAAACAACCGCTTGAATTTCTGAATCAGATTGAATTTTAATATCAATCGGAATCCCATTAGGCAGGTACTTTTTCGCTGCCCGGGTAATATATTGGGTAAAACTAGTAATTTCACTTTGACTATAGAACTGAGTAGTAACGGTAATGTGCATCCCTGACAAAGTTCCATTTTCATATTGTGCTTGTGCTGTAACTCCGCTCAAGTTAGGGAAGAAACTTTGAATCTGACTCTTAAAGTTTGAGAAACTATCATCATCAGTTTGATCAGAACTATTAGTTGTTGATGCACTAGCCTTTGGAAGGACTACATTCTTGTAATTTAACTTCCGCCAACTACTAATCGTATTACCACTATTCTTGCTATAAGCAAAGAATGTACCACCAACTAAACTATCATCTGGTGCTTGTTTGTATAGTGCAATCACGATTGGAACATTTCCAACGCCAGGCTTTTTCCGCACTCGTTGAAGTACCTTTTGTGCCGCAATTTCACCTTGACGACGAACCTCACTATCACTAATTTTCTTAGTTAAAGTTGGGCCTCCTGTCTTAGTTTGGTAGTTATATTCGGAATTTATTCCAATCCCAATCGTAATCCCCCGCAATTTCATGGAATTACCACTTTCTTGCATATAATCTTGCTCTTCAATTTGTTGAATATAGACTGGGTTAGGATTGCTCTTCTTTCCTTGAGCCGGGTTTAGCCCTTCAGGATTACTTTTTGTTTTTCGACCGAGCCAGTTTTCAATCGTCCCACTACTAAGGTATTGACCTTCTTGGAAAATATAGCTTTTTGTTGAAAAGACCCGTTTTGAAACCTGAGTCAAACCACTTTCAAAGCTTTTAAGGTTATATTGATTATCATTTTGTGAGACATTTATCCCCCGAGCTTTACTTGTTCGGTAACGACCATTTTTAATCACACCTTGATAAGTACCATTACTTGAACCAGTCGTTGAATAGTTTTTCGATGACGACTTTCCGCCAAAACCACATGATGCAAGCAAGACAGTACACATCAAAACGGCAGCACTAACGGCTATTTTTTTTGCCTTTCGCTTCACGATTTACTGTTCCTCCTTCATTGCTTGGCTGAATTGCTGTTCATTCCATACATCAATACCCAAGTCTTGAGCTTTTGTTAGCTTACTACCAGCGTCAGCCCCAGCAATGACAATATCTGTTTTCTTTGAGACGCTTCCGGTTACCTTAGCTCCGTGGTTTTCAAGCCATGATTTTGCTTCCCCACGAGTCATTTCAGTTAGCTTACCAGTCAGTACTACTCGCCGACCATTCCATTCGCTATCAGGATTAGCATTTGACCGTGAGCCAAGATAAGCAAAGTTTACCCCAACTTCTCGCAGTTCGTCAATTAATTTAACAACCTGTTGATTAGCAAAATAAGTTACGATACTTTCGCCAATTGTTGGACCAATTCCATTAATCGCAGAAATTTCATCGGCATTAGCCTCCATTAAGCTATCAAGGTCACCAAAATGTTCCATAATAATTCGAGCAGCCTTCGCACCTACATGACGAATTCCAAGACCAAATAATAAGCGCTCGACAGAATTATTACGACTATTATCGATCGATGTCAATAGGTTAGAGGTCGATTTCTCGCCAAATTTATCTAAAGTTAATAATTGGTCACGATTAAGTCGATATAGACCGGCAACATCATGAATTAATTCTTTATCCCATAACTGTTCAATAATTCTAGGCCCAAGCCCATCAATATTCATTGCATTCCGGGAAGCGAAATGTGCTAAACCTTCTTTAATTTGCGCTGGACACATTGGATTAATACAGCGTAATGCTACTTCCCCATCAAGATGAACTAATTCTGAGCCACAGACTGGACACTTCGTTGGAATCTCATATTCGACAGAAGCATCTGGACGCTTAGTTAGATCTACCTTTGAAATTTCAGGAATAATATCACCTGCTTTATGCAGATAAACAGTATCACCAATCCGAATATCTTTTTCACTCAAGTAATCAGGATTATGCAAAGAAGCTCGGCTAACCGTTGTGCCCGCCAATTGAACTGGATCCATAACTGCTGTTGGCGTTACATTGCCGGTCCGTCCGACAGTCCAGACAATATCACGGACAATCGTGGCTTGCTCTTCGGGAGGGAATTTATAGGCAATTTCCCAGCGTGGCACCTTAACTGTATTTCCAAGAGCAACTTCCGTATCAAGATCATTTACTTTTTCAACAATTCCATCGATCCCGTAAGTGAGCTTGTCTCGTTGAGCTGTATATTCTTGAATATATTTCTCAATTTCTTCACTGTTATGAACAACCCGATTATTAGGATTAACATTAAAGCCTAATTCTCGCATACGATCAAGTGCTTCTGCTTGGGTCTTAACACCCAACTTTTGATATTCAGGAACATAATATATAAATGTATCTAGTTCACGTTGCGCCGTTACTTTCGGATCTAGTTGCCGCAAACTCCCAGCTGCTGCATTCCGGGGATTGGCAAAAACCGGCAATCCTTCTGCTTCGCGTTTAGCATTTAACTTTGCAAAAGCCGCTTTTGGCATATAACATTCGCCCCGAACCTCGATCGATAATGGTTCTGGCAATTCTGCGGGAACTGACTTGATAGTTCGGACATTAGCAGTAACATCTTCACCAATCGTTCCATTGCCACGCGTAGAACCTTGAACTAACTTTCCATTCTCGTAAACAAGTGAAAGAGAAAGGCCATCGATTTTTAGTTCGAGATTATATTCGGGCTCAACTTCGACATCCCGATTTTCCTGTTGTCGTTGGTTAAAGTCCATCAATTCTTCAATCGAAAAGACATCCCCCATCGATAACATCGGAATTTCATGCCGAACTTTTGTTAATTGGCTTTCTGTTGCTCCTCCTACTCGTTGGGTTGGCGAATCAGCAGAGACTAATTGGGGAAATTGTTCTTCCAGCTGTACTAATCGCTGATAAGCACGGTCATATACATGATCCTCTACGGTTGGATTATCTTGTTCATAATATTCTTTTCCCCACTTGGTCAATTTTGCTCGTAATGGCTTAATCTCATCTTGAGCTTCTTGAAGGGTTAATTCTTTTACTGGCGTCTGTTTTTCACTCATCTCATCCGCCTCATTTCATTATTTTTGTACTTTCGTAATTGGGGCAAAACTTGCTAATAACCGCTTTACCCCCTGACTTGGAAAGGCAATATCTAATTCCATATCATTGCCACTACCGTTAACTTTGACCACTGTTCCTCGACCCCACTTTTTGTGCTCAACTTTATCGCCAGTTTTCCAGCCAACTTTATCGGCTCCAGTTCCGGTGTTAGTAATTGGTTTAACCCGCTTGCCAGCACTGCGATATGTCCGTTTTTGCTGATCACGGTAGGTAGTAGCGGTCGCGGCAGCACGATCAAATGGTAGTTTACTATCTTTAATGCTATTACCTGATAGGCTATTTTCAAACTGTAATAACTCAGAATCAATTTCTTCTACAAATCGTGATGGTTGGTTACGCTGAATACGACCATAAAGTAAACGTGAAAAGGCATTAGTAAGATAAAGCTTCTTCTTTGCCCGTGTAATTCCAACATAGGCTAAGCGACGTTCTTCTTCCAATTCATCATCTTCCATTAAAGCCCGCGATAATGGGAAAATCCCTTCTTCCATTCCCACAAGGAAAACAACTGGAAATTCAAGTCCCTTAGCTGCATGTAATGTCATTAAAGTTACAGCCGGTGCTTGTTCATCAACATCATCTTGATCTGAGACAAGGGCCAAATCAGCTAAAAAGTTAATAATTTTTTGCAAGTTAGGGTCATCATCGTCTTTATGCTGCTCATCATATTCTTGTGTAACCGACTTAAATTCATCAAGGTTTTCACGACGAGCTTGTGCTTCAAGACTTCGATCATCACTTAGCATCTTATTGTAACCACTTAACTCTAAAATCTGTTCAGTTAAATCAGTTAACGTGAGATATTCTGCCTGGTTAGTCAAGTTAGCCATTAATTGACCAAATTCATCAATTTTATTTCGTGTTCGTGCAGTAATCTCACTAGCAGTATCAACATTTTGAGCTGCTTTTAGTAGTGTCCAGCCATTTTCATTAGCAAAATTACGAAGATGTCCCACACTAGTTAAACCAATTCCTCGTTTGGGCGTATTGACAACTCGTTCAAAGCTCATTGAATCGGCAGGATTAACGATTAAAGTCAAATATGCTAAAATATCACGAATTTCACGCCGGTCATAGAATTTATGGCCACCAACCATCGTATAGGGAATACTACTCTTCAAGAAAGTTTCTTCAACCATCCGTGATTGCGCATTAGTCCGATAAAGGATCGCAAAGTCATTAAAGTGATACCCATGCTTTTCTTGTTCTTCTTTAATCTTCGAAACAATAAACTGCGCTTCATCGTGTTCGTTTTGCGCGCGGTAATATGAAATTTTGTCTCCTTGACCATTTTCTGTCCACAGATTCTTCTTTTTTCGATAAAGGTTATTAGCAATAACTTCATTCGCTGCATTTAAAATTGTTTGCGTTGACCGATAGTTTTGCTCAAGCATTACCGTCTTAGCTTGGGGATAATCATGTTCAAAATTCAAAATATTGTTCATATTAGCTCCACGCCAACCATAAATACTCTGATCTGCATCCCCTACCACACACAGATTTTGGTACTTTTGTGCTAATAAATTAACTAACCGGTATTGAGCATCATTTGTATCCTGGTACTCGTCAACATGGATGTAGTGGAACTTATCTTGATAAAATTCAAGCGTCTCTTGGTCACTTTCTAATAACTCAATGGTCTTCATGATCAAGTCATCAAAATCTAATGCTTGATTAGCTTCTAACTCCTGTTGGTAAAGCTTATAGGCACGCGCAACCATGTTTTCAAACATACTATTAGCTTCTTTGCTATAGTCATCTGGTGTCAACAAAGCATTTTTAGCATTAGAAATCGCGCTTAAGATACTGCGGGGATCAAATTTTTTAGTATCAATATTTAATTCTGCGCAAATCCGCTTCATTAACGTCCGTTGCTCGCTTGTATCAGCAATCGTAAAGGCGCGATTATAGCCAATTTTTTCAATATCACGACGGAGGATTCGAACACATAAGGCGTGAAAAGTCGATACCCAAATCTCATTAGCATTTTCACCAAGCAATTTACCGACCCGCTCTTTCATTTCGCGCGCAGCCTTGTTAGTAAAAGTAATCGCTAAAATATTCCATGGTAATACACCATTTTCTTCAATTAAGTAAGCAACCCGGTGTGTAAGAACCCGTGTCTTTCCTGATCCAGCACCGGCCATTACTAATAATGGTCCCTCTGTAGTTAATACTGCTTCGGATTGCTTATCATTCATTCCTTCTAATAATGCTTGCCCGTTATTCACGCTGTTCCATCCTCTCTAAATTTTCATCGGCTAATATTATACCAAATTAGGATCTCATTTGGTGCTAAAATCGAACATATGTTAGGAAAAATAAAGAGACTGCGATTTCATCCCCAGTCCCTCGTAATCTTGTACGCTTAATTTATAATTTCGTGATCAAGCTTGGTCGTTCCAAACTTCGGTATCGTCAACTTGATTCTTTAAAGCTGCTAAGTTATCGCCGCCAGTTACCCAGACAAAGCCGAGAATTGCTTGATCGTCATCCCCAACATCATTAAAGAATCTAAATTGCCAGTTATTCTTCAGCAACCATTGCCGTTGAATTGCCCGTGATTGATAATTGCGAACGACCATCAGCAAACCAATTTGTAATGGTGTAATAACGTGTAGGGGCATTCCAACAGCACTTCTTAATTGTTCTTCATACTGATCAACATTTGCTGTGACATCATAAATATTAGCAATTGACGTTAACCCTGGTTCAATATTCTTTACATAAAGGGTACCAGTAGAAGTAACATAAAAGTTAACCGAAAATACACCCCGATATTCAAGAGATGCCGCAACACTTTTTACAATCCGCTGCATCTCTTTTAACATATCATCGTGAATATTTGCTGGTGTCGCAACAGAAATCAACTGGCGCTTGTCATTGTAATGAAGCTGAGCAAGAGGAAAAATCTCTGTATCTTTTCCATCAGTTGCCGCCGTCATAGTATATTCATTTGTATGTTCAATCCACGATTCTAGTAAATATGTACCAGTATCAATAAAATCAGCGGCTCGAGTAATATCAGATTGACGCTCAATCAGCATTGAATTTTCCCCAATTCCTCGTTGAATGGGTTTTAACAGCGCAGGATAGCCAATGGAATCAATTGATTGGTAAACATCATCTAAACTAACCACCGTCACATATGGAGCAATATTAATATTTACTTGATCTAAGAAAGCACGTTCCATTAACCGATCTTGAACAATTTCAAGAGCATTAATCCCCTGGGGAATTACCGCATATTGACTCAAAAAGTGCAGGACACGAGAATCAACATTAGGGGTTTGATAAAGAATTGCATCACATGCTTCTCCAAACTGAGTTAGTTTTGTGCGATCGTTCATTGCTCCTACAATTGTAAAGTCAGCCATTTTAGTTACTGACGGCTGAGAACGATCCACATACACACCAACATTAAAGCCTGCCTTCTTCGCTGTCGCAATAAGTGCTGCTCCATTGCGATTAATTCCAATAATTCCTAAAGTACTACCTGGGTAAATAGCATCTCTGCCCATTTTATCACTTCCCTTATTAGTCTTTTACGAATTCAACTTTATTATCACTCAATGATTGAATTCGTGCCAATGATTCGACACGAATTCCACGTTCTTTTAGTTCACCAGCTCCAGGTTGAAAACTTTTTTCAATCACGATTCCTGCACCAGCTACTTGAACCCCTGCTTGATCAGCAATTTCTAATAATCCCTCTACTGCTTGACCATTAGCCAAGAAATCATCAATCATTAAAATCTTATCATTAGCATCTACATACTTTTTAGAAATTGAAATCCGATTGGTTGTTTTCTTAGTATATGAATATACGTCAGCAGTATACATATTTTGGTTAAGCGTAAGACTCTTATGCTTACGAGCAAAAATAACTGGGAGATTCATTTCCAACCCGGTCATTACAGCTGGAGCAATTCCGGATGATTCGACTGTCCAAATTTTAGTAATACCTTCATTAGCGAAAAGCTTGGCAAATTCTTGCCCGATATGCAACATTAATTGAGGATCAACTTGATGGTTTAAAAAGGCATCTACTTTTAAAACATTACCTGGTAAAACAGTCCCGTATTCCTTAATCTTTTCTTCTAATTCTTTCATTTTTGTCCCCCTCTATATTACTTATCATAAGTATATAACTTATACGCCTTAATCACCGAAATTAATTTTTGTGCATAATCAGGATCAGTCGCATAACCTGCTTCTTGTAATCCCCGAGCTGCTTCTTGATAATTAGTCGCATGGACAACTCGGTCATAATTTTGTTGATTGGTGTCTGTCCCATTTAACATCAATCGCGTATGGTCTTTAATCGAATCACTCCAACTATCATAAACGCGGAATCGTCCCTTAGTAACGATCCACTTACCATTAATATATTCTTTAGTTGTCATTACTCGTGAATTTGTTCCCGTTCCCTTAATTCCAAATAAATTATGGTATTGTGACGCTAACTGACTTGTTCCCCATTGAGATTCAAGAATCGCTTGGGCAATCGTAATTGATGCATAAACATGATAGGTATTTTGCATTGCCTGGGCTTCAGGAGCAACTTGCTGAATAAATAATTGCTTCGCTCGGCGATCCTTTTCACGTGCCTCTTGTTCAATTCGTTGCTGATTCCAGATTCGGTAAAAATGGTGCCCAACGTAAACACCCAAAAAAATAACAATAACAGCAAGAATGCTAATAATCCAATTTCTACCCGTATGGCGGTTTTTGTTTCTCCGCTTCCGTTTTGCCACAAGCTTAGCCTCCTCTTTTCTACTAGTTATTAATTGTAGCAAAATCCATCTCGTTTGGGTTAATTTATCGTAATATTTTTAGAAGAAGTTAAAAAAGCACAACTGAAAAATTCTTTTCCAGTTGCGCTTGATGCTACTAGCCTTAAATATTAATGGAATTGCATTCCACCATCAACAATAATTGTTTGTCCAGTAACGTAATTTGAATCAGGACCAGCTAAGAAACTTACTACATTAGCAACGTCCTCTGGTTCAGAAAGACGCTTCATTGCAATGTTCTTGGCAAAAGTTTCCATTCCCCATTCATCACTCTTACCAGCATTTTGACCAACTTGATGTGCAATATCATACATCATCGGCGTCTTAACAATTCCTGGTGCAAAAGCATTTACCGTAATATCTTCAGTTGCCAAATCTTGAGCTACTACCTGCGTAATGCCTCGAATAGCAAATTTTGTTCCGGAATAAAGGGCAAGGTTAGGATTACCAACAACACCAGCTTGAGATGTAGCATTGATAATCTTACCACCATGACCAAGCTCCTTAAATGCCTTGTGGGCAGCTTGAATTCCCCATAAAACTCCGGCAACATTTACGCCATATACTTTTTCAAATTGTTCTGGTGTAATTGAATCGATTGGAGTCGTAGGACCTAATCCAGCATTATTAACGATTACATTAAGATCTCCAAAATGTTCAACAGTTTTCTTAACAGCTGCAAACACTTCTTCTCTATTTGCTACATCGGCTACAAGTGGTAATGCTTCTCCACCATTATTATTAATTTCATCAGCAACTTGTTGGAGCTTTGCCTCATTTAATGCTACAAGAGCAACCGCAAAACCATCCTTAACCAATCTTTCTACAATTGCTTTACCAATTCCTTGGCTTGCTCCAGTTACTAATGCTACCTTCTTAGTCATTAGTAATCCCTCCTTTATATTAATTATCATTTATTATATCGTATATTAAATTCTCTTTAAATATAAAAAGACATCAGCAAAATACTGATGTCTTTGGAAGCGATAATCGAAATATTAACGCTTACTGAATTGAGCAGCCTTACGAGCTTTCTTAAGACCTGGCTTACGACGTTCCTTCATACGAGGGTCACGAGTTAAGAGACCAGCCTTCTTTAAAGCGTCACGGAAGTCTGGATCAACAGCGAGAAGTGCACGGGCGATACCGTGACGTACTGCACCTGCTTGACCAGAGAATCCACCACCATTAACGTTAGCTAAAACGTCGTATTGACCTTCTGTTTTAGTAACAGCAAATGGTTGGTTAACGATAGCACGTAAGTTGGCAAATGGAATGTAGTCTTCAATTGCCTTGCCGTTCATCGTAATCTTACCTGAACCTGGTACTAAGCGAACACGTGCGGTTGCATCCTTACGCCGACCAGTACCACTGTATTGTACTTGTTGAGCCAATTCCATTCCCTCCTTAGATTAAGTTAGTAATGTCTAAAACTTCTGGGTTTTGTGCAGCATGTTTGTGGTCTTCACCAGCATAAACATGTAACTTCAAACCTTGCTTGTGACCAAGAGAGTTGTGTGGAAGCATACCCTTGATAGCAGTTTCCAATAACTTCTCTGGTTCCTTTGCAAGGAAGTCACCAGCAGTCCGTTGCTTCAAACCACCAGGGTAGTTTGAGTGACGGTAGTACATCTTTTGAGATGCTTTCTTACCAGTTAACTTAACTTGCGCAGCGTTGATAACGATAACGTAATCACCAGTATCAACGTGTGGAGTAAATGTTGGTTTGTTCTTACCGCGCAAAATTGATGCTACTGCAGATGCTAAACGACCCATTGGGACATTCTTAGCATCGACAACGTACCATTTGCGTTCAACTTCACCAGGTTTTGCGATGTATGTCGTTCTCACGATTAAGTCCTCCAATTTTGTTTTTCTTTTACATATAATAGTGTACCGAGTTATTAGATGGAAAAGAAATACCAATGGCTAGTATACCTTCTTCTAGTACTTTCGTCAATCCTTTTCATCATTTGTTCCATAATCTACATTAACTAAATATAAACCACTCGCTGGAGCCGTCATCCGTGCTAATGTCCGATCCTTTGCTTCAAGGACTCGCGACACGTCATCTACTGGCCGCTGATTGCTCCCGATTTCTAAGAGAAAAGCGACCATTATGCGGACTTGATTATAGAGAAAACCATTACCAGTAAAATCAAAGACAACCTCATTTCTTAGTTTGTCTCGTCTAATTGTGATATTCTCAATCGTCCGAACATTGCTTTTTGCTTGACTCCCCGATGCAACAAAACTTGTAAAGTCATGAGTTCCAACCAAATCATTAGCTGCTTTTCTCATCTTTTCTAAGTTAAGGGGATATTTAAAATGAGAAGTATAGTTGCGTTTGAATGGGTTCACAAATTCTCCCTGATCAACTCGATAACGATAAGTTTTACGATGAGCACTGTATCGCGCATGGAAATCATTATCCACTAATTCGGCCTTCTTAATTAAAATATCCAGTGGCAAAATACTGTTGAGAGCCTTTCGCATAGATTCATTACTTAAATGATAGGGAATATCAAAGTGCGCAACTTGATTAAGCGCATGAACTCCAGCGTCTGTCCTTCCTGAACCAATAACAGGAATAGCTGGAGTTGGATGCTTAGCAATTTTATTTACTGCATTCTTTAATGTTTGTTCTACAGTTCGCTTATTTGGTTGAATCTGGAACCCAGAAAAATTAGTTCCATCATAAGCAAAGGTTATTTTATAACGATACATTGTTTACTCCCTTATTGATTTAGAAAAATATTCGAATACAAACTAGACCACCTGTTACAATTAATAGTCCCAAGCCAGCCCAAGCATCATTTTTGTGCCAAACTAACTGCCGATAATGAGTCCGTGGTGCATTAGGATCATACCCTCTTGCTTCCATGGCTGTTGCTAATTCTTCTGCTCGCTTAAACGAGTTGACAAATAATGGGATAAGAATCGGAACTAAATGTTTAATCCGTGTCAAAAGAGTTCCAGTGTTAAAATTAATCCCGCGAGCCCGCTGAGCTTTCATAATTTTATTAGTTTCATCCATAATAGTTGGAACAAAGCGCAATGCAATGGAAATCATTAACGTAATCTGATTGACAGGAACTTTAATTACTTGTAATGGTTTCATCAACCATGCCAAGGCATCTGCTATTTGAAAGGTTTGGGTAGTGGCAGTTAAGACAGTTGAAGCGGTGATAATCACAATAAAACGATAAAAAATAATTAATGAATTAATAAGACCGTCACGAGTTATTGCCATAATTCCCCAATGCCAATACATCTTTCCGCCACTACTAAATAAAATTTGAAACGCTACTGTTATCAAAATAATTAAAAACAACGGCTTAATTCCCTGCCAATATTGCCTTAAACCAACATTACTTAACTTAATTGCCATAAGGAGCGCTAATAAAAGCCACATAGCAGCTAAAAAATTATTCACGAAGAAAATTAAAATAACATAAATAATACACATGATTAATTTTATTCGTGGATCAAGACGATGGAGGATCGATTTTACTGGTACATAACTACCAAATACGATTTTACTATTCATTTTCTTTTTCTCCCCATCGCTTCTGCTATTTCGTCTGCTAACACATCAAGCGTAAGCGGTTCAGTATTTTTTAAAGTTATCCCATCTTTACTAAGGCATTGCGCAACCTCGACGGAAACAGGCAGAGTCAATGATAGTTTTTTTAATCGTTGAGGATCCCTAAATAATTGCTGAGGAGTAGTATCCATAACAACCTGCCCATTGCTCATTGCAATTACATGGTTAGCATAATAGGCTACCTGCTCCATTTGGTGAGTAACCATTATAATCGTTGTTCCCTTCTCGTTAAGATCTTTAATAAGTTTAAGTAAATCATTAGTTGCTTGAGTATCCAGTCCCGCTGTTGGTTCATCAAGAATTAAAATTTGGGGATCCATTGCTAAAACGCCAGCAATCGCTACTCGCCTCATTTGTCCTCCAGAAAGTGCAAAAGGGGAGTGTGACCTTAATTCTAAAGGTAAATTCACCATTTTTAATGCTTCGTCAACTGCTTTTTCAATTCTCTTTGTAGACCATCCTAAATTATGAGGCCCAAAAGCAATATCTTCGGCAACCGTTTCTGCAAATAATTGCTGTTCAGGAAATTGGAATACAAAGCCGACTTGATGATGAATCCTATTTAAATTTTCAGCTCTGGTCGTGGCATTAATTTCTAGACCTGCTACATTAAGTTCCCCACTACTGGGCTTTATTAATCCATCAATTAATGAAACCAATGTCGACTTTCCACTTCCGGTTTGTCCAATAATAGCAACAAATTCTTGCTTCTTAATTGTTAATGAAACATTATGTAAGGCTTCATTAGTAGAATTAGGATATGTATAGTGAAGTTTTTTTACTGTAATTGCTGCTTTAGCCAATTTTTTAGCTCCTCTAAATTTAAATATCTATTTGGAACATCAATTCCTCGTTCAACCAATAATTTCTGCAGTTGCTGGCTTGCGGGAATTCCTACTCCAATTTCAAGTAATAATTCTTTATCTTTAAGAATTTCCGATGGAGCACCTTGTTTTACAACTTGCGCATCATTTAATACAACTATTTTATCTGCTAATTCAATTTCTTGAGGATCATGTGTAATTGAAATAATTGAAAGATTATATTCTTTTTTTAATTTTTGTAATAAAGTCAAAATTTCTTGTCGTGCTAAAGGATCAAGCATACTAGTAGCCTCATCAAGGATTATTATCTTAGGCATTAATGCAAGGATTCCTGCAAGTGCTACCCGTTGCTTTTGTCCTCCAGAAAGATTAATAGGGGCTGTATTTTTATAATCACTCATTCCTACCATCTTTAAAGCTTTATCAATCTTTTCCTCCATTTTATTTCGATCTACTTGTCGGTTTTCAAGTCCGAATGCAACATCATCAGCAACGGTTGCTCCTACAAATTGATTTTCAGGGTTTTGAAAAACGAATCCTATTTGCTGGTGAATCTTACCTATAGAGCTTTCGTTAACTTGCATTCCGTCAACTTCAATCGATCCCGCAGTAGGACTGAGTAATCCATCAATTAATCGGGCTAATGTACTTTTTCCACTACCATTATGACCAATAATCGCTGTCCAAGAAACTGGTTCAAAATCCAGATTGATATTTTTTAAAACGGGGTATTTACTGTCTGGATATGTAAATACAAGTTTTCGAATCTTTATTCCAGTCACAGTATTTCCTCTTTTCAATATTAGTTAATAAGTATATTTTAGCAAAGTCCACAGAATTATCTATCAAAATTAAATTTAAAATAAAAAATCACTTACCATTGAAGTGCACGAGGGTTTCCCGCATTCAAGCTAGACTAGGGTTTCCCCACCATCGTAACGCTCTATACTATCAATGATAGTGATTCTTTATTACGTATTTAGTTTATGTGAACAGATCAATTAGTCCACTAATTCAAGAATAACCATTGGTGCACCGTCACCACGACGAGGCATAGTCTTCAAGATGCGTGTGTAACCACCGTTACGATCTGCATACTTTGGAGCAAGTTCTTCAAAAAGGTTTTGAAGAGCAGATTGTACACGAATATCATCGCCATCTTCCTTAACATCAGCAACAACATTACGTATAAAAGCGGCAGCCTTACGACGAGAAGCTAAATCACCATGCTTAGCAAGTGTAATCATCTTATCAGCGGTCTTACGAACTTCCTTAGCACGTGCTTCAGTAGTAGTAATACGACCATTAACGATTAAATCTGTAGTTAAATCACGTAATAAAGCCTTACGTTGTGAACTTGTACGTCCTAATTTACGGTAACTCATAAAGTGGTTCCCTCCTTTGCAATTGGTATACTAATTAGTCGTCTTGGCGAAATGAAACACCAAGATCATTTAATTTAAGTTTAATTTCTTCTAACGACTTTTGTCCTAAGTTTCGAACCTTCATCATATCAGACACTGTTCTATCAGTTAATTCCTTAACAGTATTAATACCAGCTCGCTTCAAACAATTGTAAGAACGTACAGAGAGATCAAGCTCTTCAATAGTCATTTCAAGCATCTTCTCTTTGTGTGTTTCTTCTTTTTCAACCATCACTTGAGCATTTTGAGCCGTTTCTGTTAAATCAACGAACATAGCTAAGTGTTCAGTCAAAATCTTCGCACCTAGACTAACTGCTTCAGTTGGTGTTAATGAACCATCAGTCCAAACATCCAGCGTCAACTTATCATAATCGTTACGCTGACCAACCCGTGCATTTTCAACAGTGTAATTTACACGTTCAATTGGGGTATAGATGGAATCAATCGGTAAAACACCAATTGCTAAATCATCCATCCGGGCCTTATTATCGTTAGCAGAAAGGTAACCGCGACCCTTATCAGCAGTTAACTTGATGTGTAATTCTGCGCCATCAGCAACAGTTGCAATATGCAGATCAGGATTTAAGATTGTAACTTCATTATCACCCTGGATATCACTTGCAGTTACTTCAGCAGGTCCTTTAACATCTAATTCAAGATTCTTTTGATCCTCAGAATCAAGCTTTAAAGAAACTTTCTTAAGATTTAGGATAATCTGCGTAACATCCTCAGTTACACCTTCAACAGTGCTAAATTCATGTAAAACACCATCAATTTGCATACTCGTAATCGCTGCACCTGGCAAAGATGCAATTAATACACGCCTTAACGAGTTACCGAGAGTGGTTCCATAACCGCGCTCAAGTGGTTCTACGACAAACTTACCGTAGTTATCTGTTTCTTCAACTTTGTGAATATTTGGCTTTTCAAATTCGATCATTCTATCCTTGTACCCCTTTCAAAACGTGGTTCGTATTTGAGACAAAAAGGCAATTGATGGAAATAATTGTCTCCAGCAATGTCAATTAAACACGACGACGCTTTGGAGGACGAGAACCATTGTGAGGAACAGGCGTTACATCACGAATAGCAGTAACTTCCAATCCAGTTGCTTGAAGTGCACGGATAGCAGCTTCACGACCTGAACCTGGACCCTTAACTTCAACTTCAACAGTCTTCATACCATGTTCCATAGCTTGCTTAGCAGCAGCTTCTGAAGCCATTTGAGCAGCAAATGGAGTGGACTTCCGACTTCCCTTAAAGCCTAAAACACCAGCTGAGGACCATGCTACAGCGTTACCTTGAACGTCAGTAATCATGATCAAAGTGTTGTTAAATGTTGAGTGAATGTGCGCAACACCAGTTTCAACATTCTTTTTTGCACGACGCTTACGCGTACCTTTTTTGGTTGCCATATCTAGTACTAACCTCCTTTTTTATAAAGTTAAATTACTTCTTCTTATTAGCGATAGCTACAGCCTTACCCTTACGAGTACGAGCATTGTTCTTAGTATGTTGACCACGAACCGGTAGGCCACGACGGTGACGCATACCACGGTATGATCCAATTTCTTGAAGACGCTTGATGTTCATTGAAACTTCACGCCGTAAATCACCTTCAACTTGAATTTGATCTACTTGTGCACGAATCTTTTCTTCTTGATCTGGAGTCAAATCACGAACACGGATATCTTCTGATACACCAGCATTTTCAAGAATCTTCTTAGCAGTAGAATCACCAATACCAAAAATATATGTTAAGCCGATTACGATTCGCTTGTCACGAGGTAAATCGACACC
This sequence comes from Limosilactobacillus reuteri, assembly GCF_020784725.1. Classification (GTDB taxonomy): domain Bacteria; phylum Bacillota; class Bacilli; order Lactobacillales; family Lactobacillaceae; genus Limosilactobacillus; species Limosilactobacillus reuteri_F. The sequence continues at coordinate 77,800 of NZ_JAJGTZ010000026.1, read as the reverse complement.
TGCAATACGAGCCATGAGCTACACCTCCATTTCTCTATAAAATAAATTACTTACCTTGACGTTGCTTATGCTTTGGGTTAGCAGAGCAAATAACCATAACACGACCATTACGCTTAACGATCTTGCAGTGCTCACACATCTTTTTAACAGATGGTCTTACTTTCATTCTAAAATCCTCCTAGTTGAGAGTAAATGATCAATAACTACTTGAACCGGAAAGTAATCCGACCCTTTGTAAGATCATATGGAGACATTTCTACTTTAACACGGTCTCCTGGTAAAATTTTAATGTAGTGCATCCGAATTTTGCCAGAAACATGTGCTAAAATTTCTGCTCCATTTTCCAATTCAACTTTAAACATTGCATTAGGCAAAGTTTCAGTTACTTTACCTTCTACTTCAATTACATCGGCTTTTGCCACGAAATAGTACCTCCTTACCTATTCTAGATATTACGTAAAAATGGTGGAAAGTATAAAACTTCCCACTACTCAGATAGATAAACCTTGCATAGTTTAGCATATGTTTATAAACTTCGCAAGAGATAACTATTATCTAGTTTAGGTTTGTTAATACTTTCTTGATATCTTCGTAAACTTTATCGATATCTTGTTCACCATTAATTTCGTGCAAAACACCTTTCTTTTGGTAATAGTCTACCAGTGGTGTGTTCAACTTAATATTAACATCTAGACGATTCTTAACCGTTTCAGGCTTATCATCATCACGCTGATAAAATTCATGATGACCACAAACGTCACATGTGCCTTCAACTTTAGGAGCATTATAAAGTTTATGATACGTTGCTCCACAGTTACGACAAATAAAACGTCCACTTAAACGTTCTACCAATACATCCGGTTCAACGTGAATATTGATCACAGCATCAAGATGCCGATTACTCTCTGCTAACATCTCATCCAAAGCTGCTGCTTGGTTAAGATTACGAGGAAATCCATCCAGCATAAAGCCATCTTTAGTATCATCTTGAGCTAACCGTTCCTTAACGATACCGTTAGTAACTTCGTCCGGAACAAGTTCACCTTTATCAATATATTTCTTAGCTTCAATTCCCATGGGAGTTTCATTCTTCATGGCTGCCCGAAAAATATCTCCAGTTGAGATATGAGGAATCGGAAAATCTTCAACGATCTTTTGAGCTTGAGTACCTTTACCGGCACCTGGAAGACCCATTAATACAAGATTCATACTCATTATTCATTTCCTCCTTTAGGTTCTCGAATAAATCCAATATATTCGCGCTTCATTGTTAGTCCGTTTAACTGTCGAACAACATCTAAAGCAATTTGTACGATAATCAGTAAGCTTGTACCACCTAAACCAATTGACTGACTTAGGTTCCATACGTTACTTGCAATTAACGGAATTAAGGAGATTAATCCTAAGAATAATGAACCTACTGTACTCAATCGCATTAACAATGAAGAAATATAGTCTTGGGTGCCCTTTCCAGGACGTACTCCAGAAATATAACTTCCTTGCTTTTGTAAATTTTCAGCAAGTTTTTCTGGGTTAACCTGAACAAAGGCATAGAAAAAGGTAAATACAACAATCAAAAATACATACAGTGCGATCCCAGGACCAGATTGCATGTTAAAAATGGTCGTCATGATTTGATACCAACTATCCCCACCATGGTTTTGCTGGAAAGCCATAAGAATAGTTTGTGGGGTTGAGATAAAAGAACCAGCAAAAATAACAGGAATAACACCTGATACGTTAATCTTCAAGGGAAGATAACTACTGGATGGTGAAGTAGTGGTCCGTCTTGTGTATTGAATTGGTAGACGTCTTTCCGCCTGTTGGACCCATGTAACAAACGCTACAATAATTAAAATTGCAACAATAACAAGAGTAACAAATCCAATTCCCATCCACAAAGCAGAACCAGATTCACCAGCAATTTGGTCATCCCATAACTGACGAATTCCACCTGGCATTTGCGCAACAATACCAGCAAAAATTAACATGGAAACACCATTACCTAAACCACGTTCAGTAATCATGTCTCCCATCCAAGTAGCAAACATTGTACCTGCAGTTAAAATTAAACCGATTGTTAAATACGTTTGAACACCAGGGTGATTAACCAAACGAATAGTACTCAATGCATTAAACCCGGCGGTAATACCGATTGATTGAATAAATCCAAGTACAATCGTTAACCATCGGGTTGCTTGATTAAGTTTTCGCCGTCCTACTTCTCCTTGTTTACTCCATTCAACAAAACGCGGAACAATATCCATTTGTAATAGTTGAACAACAATTTGCGCAGTAATATATGGAGACACTCCCATTGCAAATAAAGAGTAATTCTCCAATCCACCACCACTAAAGGTATTGAGGATTGATGCTAAACCGGTTGAGGAGATTTCCTGCAAAGCAGCAGCGTTAACTCCAGGAACGGTAATCGCTGCCCCAATCCGATAGACAATCAATACAAACAATGTAAAGAAAATCTTTTTACGGATATCTTTTACCTTGAATGCATTTTTGACGGCTGTGAACAAACTACATCACCTCAGTTTTACCACCGGCAGCTTCAATTGCAGAAACTGCAGAAGCAGAAAACTTATTAGCCTTAACAGTTAATTTCTTTTCAAGCTTACCGCTACCAAGAATCTTGATGCCGCTCTTCAAGTTCTTAACTAAGCCACTTTCCATCAATAATTGTGGAGTAACTTCAGTACCATCATCAAACTTATTTAATGATGCCAAGTTAACAATTGCGTATTCTTTCCGGTTAATGTTGGTAAATCCACGCTTTGGAATTTGCCGGTAAAGTGGCATTTGACCCCCTTCAAATCCTAAACGGGTCTTTCCATGAGCCTTTTGCCCTTTAGTACCACGTCCAGATGTAAAACCGTGTCCTGATGAAAGTCCACGACCTTTACGAAGACGCTTAGAACGAGAACCAGCAGCTGGCTTCAATTCGTTTAACTTCATTAGTAGGCACCTCCTTATTATTTAATTTTAATTACTTAACTTCTTCAACAGAAACCAAGTGAGCGATCTTAAAAATTTGACCGCGTGTTGCCGCATTATCTGGTAAGATAACTGAGCTATTAATCTTACCTAATCCCAATGCCTTAACAGTACGACGTTGAGTAGGTTGTCGGTGGGCAACACTGTGAATTAAGGTAACTTTTACTTGAGCCATAATTTAGTGCCCTCCTTATTCTGCTAAGTGGTCTACTGAAACACCACGTAACTTTGCAACTTCTTCAGCGTTCTTTAATTGCTTCAAGCCTTCAAACGTTGCACGAACAACGTTAACAGGTGTGTTAGAGCCAAGACGTTTAGAAGTAACGTCCGCAACACCGGCAAGGTCCATAACATTACGAACCGCACCCCCGGCAGCAACTCCAGAACCTTCAACAGCTGGCTTTAACATGATCTTTCCACCGCCGTATACACCAATAACTTCGTGTGGAATAGTAGTTCCAACGATAGGAACAGTAATCAAGTTCTTTTCAGCAGCTGCTTGAGCTTTACGAATAGCTTCTGGAACTTCTTGAGCCTTACCAGTACCAAAACCAACATGACCTTTACGGTCACCAACAATTACTAAAGCAGCGAAACGCATACGACGTCCACCCTTTACAACCTTAGTAATTCGGTTGATGGCTACAACTTGATCGTCTAAATCCAACTTTGCTGGATCAATGAATTCTGATGATGCCATTGCAGGTTATTCCTCCTTTTTTTAGAATTTAAGTCCGTTTTCACGAGCAGCTTCAGCCAAAGCTTGAACACGTCCATGGTAAAGGTATCCACCACGATCAAACACAACTTCAGTAATGTTCTTTTCATTAGCGCGTTTAGCAATTAATGCTCCTACACCACTAGCTTGTTCAGTCTTAGTCTTTCCACTTACTTCACTATCATTTGTGGAGGCACTTGCGAGCGTCACACCCTTTACGTCATCAATTAATTGAGCGTAAATGTTTTTGTTTGAACGGTAAACACTTAAGCGTGGGCGCTCCGCAGTACCAGAAATTTTACCGCGAACGCGCAAATGACGACGTTGACGGATCTTGTTCTTGTCTGGTTTAGAAATCACAACAGTCACCTCTTATTATATTAATTCTATTAAATAAAAGAATGTTAAATAATCTTTTCAGATTACTTACCAGTCTTACCTTCCTTACGGATAATATGTTCGTTTTCGTAACGAATACCCTTACCTTTGTATGGTTCAGGTGAACGTACAGCACGAACTTCAGCAGCAAAATTTCCAAGGTGTTCCTTGTTAATTGAGCTTAATTCGATAGTAGTATTGTCAGGTACATTAATTTCAACATCTTCTGGCTTATCCATTTCAACTGGGTTTGAGTAACCAACAGTTAAAATCAACTTGTTACCTTTGAGTTGAGCACGGTAACCAACACCAACAAGCTTAAGAACCTTCTTGTAACCATTAACAACACCTTCAACCATGTTGTTAACATTAGCACGAGTAGTTCCGTGCAACATCTTCAACTTATTAGTATCAGCATCACGATCAAACTTTACAACGTTACCATCAATAGTCATTTTGATTAATGGTGAAATTTCACGAGATAAAGTACCCTTAGGGCCTTTAACAGTAACTACATTACCATCTTGAGAAATTTCAACACCACTTGGCAAATCAATTTCTTTGTAACCAATACGACTCATCTTTGCACCTCCTATCTAATATTCGTTTTTTACCAAACGTAAGCGATAACTTCGCCACCAATTTTCTTGGCACGAGCAACTTTATCAGTAACAACACCTTCAGATGTTGAAATGATAGCAATACCTAATCCGTTAAGAACCTTAGGCACAGCATCTGACTTAACGTATGTACGTAAACCAGGCTTAGAAATACGCTTTAAGCCAGAAATAACACGTTGACCGTCATTACCGTACTTTAAGAACACACGGATGATGCCTTGCTTGTTATCATCAACGTATTCAACATCGCGAATGAAACCTTCGTTTTTTAAGATTTCAGCGATGTCCTTCTTCATCTTTGATGCAGGTGCTTCTACTGATTCGTGTTGAGCCATGTTAGCATTACGAATACGAGTTAAGAAATCTGCAATTGGATCACTCATAGACATCGATGTTTTCCTCCTTTTGTCGGTTTTTTTGTTTACCAGCTAGCCTTCTTCAAACCAGGAATTTGTCCTTTGTGGGCAAGTTCTCGTAAGCAAATCCGGCATAGGTGGAATTTACGGTAAACAGAGTGCGGACGTCCACAACGTGCACAACGCGTGTATTCACGACTTGAGAACTTAGCTGGACGGTTGCACTTAGCAATCATTGATTTTTTAGCCAATTTGTGGAACCTCCTTTATTTAGCAAACGGCATACCGAGTTGAGCAAGTAATTCGCGGGATTCTTCGTCAGTTTGTGCAGTTGTTACAATAACAACGTCTAAACCACGAACTCGGTTAACTTTATCATAATCAATTTCTGGGAAAATTAATTGTTCATGGATACCAAGAGTGTAGTTACCACGACCATCAAATGCCTTGTTACTTACACCATGGAAATCACGAACCCGTGGCAATGCCACATTAACTAATTTGTCTAAGAAATCATACATACGTTCACCACGTAAGGTTACCTTAGCACCAATTGACATACCTTCACGAAGACGGAAACCAGCAATTGATTTCTTTGCCTTAGTAATTAAAGGTTTTTGTCCAGAAATCAATCCGAGTTCTTCAACAGCTTCGTCAAGATTCTTGGAGTTAGTAGTTGCATCACCAACACCCATGTTTAAAACGATTTTGTCAATCTTTGGTGCTTGCATAACTGAAGAGTAGTTAAACTTTTCAATTAGTGCTGGACGAATTTCATTTTCGTATTTAGCTTTCAAACGGTTTTCCATTAGAAGTTATTCCTCCCTTCCTTAAAAATTAGTCAAGTGTCTTACCTGACTTCTTCGCAACACGAACCTTCTTACCATCAACGAACTTGTAACCTACACGAGTTGGTTCATTTGTTGAAGGATCAATCAGCATTACGTTTGAAGCATTAATTGCAGCTTCTGTATCAATAACGCCACCATTAGGATTTGAGTTGCTTGGTTTTTGGTGTTTCTTAACAATATTTACACCTTCAACGATAACGCGGTTTTGAGAAGCAAGTACCTTTTTAATAGTACCTTCTTTGCCCTTATCCTTACCAGCGATTACGCGAACCTTATCACCTGTTTTAATGAACATGTTGATTGTGCACCTCCTTATTTTCGGTAAAATCTTTAGAGAACTTCTGGAGCTAATGAAACGATCTTCATGAAGTCGTCTCCACGAAGCTCACGAGCGATTGGGCCAAAAATACGGGTACCCTTAGGGCTCTTGTCGTTGTTAATTAAAACAGCGGCATTTTCATCAAACTTAATGTATGAACCATCCTTACGGTGAATACCATGTTTAGTCCGTACAACAACGGCCTTAACAACGTCACCCTTTTTGACAACGCCACCTGGTGTTGCCTGCTTTACAGTAGCAACAATGATGTCACCAATATTACCTGTTTTAACTCGGGAACCACCTAAAATCTTAATAACTAAGATTTCACGAGCACCGGAGTTATCAGCGACCTTCAACCGACTTTCTTGTTGAATCACGGTTAATGTCCTCCTTCCATTTACAAATAAGAATTAGAATACGAATAATTTTTAGAGTTATCTGCTAAATTAAAGGGTAGCAGCTTTTTCGACAATCTTTACAAGACGGAAACGCTTCTTGGCTGATAATGGCCGAGTTTCCATAATTTGTACAGTGTCGCCGGTCTTAGCTTCGTTGTTTTCATCGTGAGCATAGTACTTCTTTGAGTACTTAACACGCTTACCATAGATAGGTGCACTCTTGTAAGTATCAATTACAACAGTGATAGTCTTATCCATTTTATCAGAAACAACGTGGCCTTGGTAAACCTTACGTGCATTACGTTCTTCACTCATGCGCTAATCCTCCTTTTCGTATTCTTATTTGTTTAATTCTTGTTGACGAAGAACTGTCTTAACCCGTGCAATATCTTTGCGTACTTGCTTAAGACTTGCAGTATTTTCCAACTGGCCGGTTGCTAATTGGAAACGTAAGTTAAACAATTGTTCCTTCAGTTCCTTTTCACGGTCAAGTAGCTTATCAGTGGTTAATCCATTCAGTTCTTGTACATAATCTTTACTTTTCATTAGATTGTCCACCTACTTCCTCACGTTGTACGATCTTAGTGCGAACTGGCAACTTGTGACCGGCAAGACGTAAAGCTTCACGAGCGACTTCTTCAGAAACGCCCCCTACTTCAAACATTACCTTGCCACGTTTTACTGGAGCAACCCATCCTTCAGGAGCACCTTTACCGTTACCCATCCGGACCCCAACACCTTTACTAGTGTATGAGAGTTGTGGGAAGATTTTAATCCAAACTTTCCCACCACGCTTCATGTAACGCGTCATAGCGATACGAGCAGCTTCAATTTGACGATTGCTAATCCAATGTGAATCAAGAGCTTGTAAACCAAATTCACCAAAAGTAACAGTTTTACCACCCTTAGCTTCACCGCGCATATGACCACGTTGAACCTTACGGTGCTTTACACGTTTTGGTACTAACATGTGTTACTTCCCTCCTTGTTCATCATTGTTTGAGTTCTTCTTAGTAGGAAGTACTTCACCACGGTAAATCCAAGTCTTTACACCAAGAACACCGTATGTAGTGTTAGCTTCGTCCCAAGAATAATCGATATCAGCACGGAGTGTATGCAATGGAACCGTACCATCTGAGTATGATTCGATCCGTGACATATCTGCACCATTCAAACGACCAGCAACTTGAGTTTTAATACCTTTAGCCCCGGCACGCATAGCACGTTGCATAGCTCCACGCATAGCACGACGGAAAGCAATACGAGCTTCTAATTGCCGTGCAATACTCTCACCAACAAGGTGAGCATCTAAATCTGGCTTCTTAATTTCCACAATGTTAATGTGAACACGTTTACCAGTTAACTTGTTAAGTTCTTTACGAAGTGCTTCAACTTCTGAACCACCTTTACCAATAACCATTCCTGGCTTGGCAGTATGAATTGATACGTTTACGCGGTTAGCTGCACGTTCAATTTCAACGGTTGATACAGAGGCATCAGCAAGTCGCTTTTCAATATACTTACGGATTCGAAGGTCTTCGTTAAGGTAATCAGCAAAGTCCTTGTCAGCGTACCACTTTGCAGTCCAATCACGAATGACCCCAACACGAAAACCATTAGGATTGATCTTTTGACCCACTATTCATTCCTCCTATCGTTCTGTAACAACCACTGTAATATGACTAGTCCGCTTGTTAATTGGAGAAGCAGAACCCTTAGCACGAGGACGGAACCGTTTAAGAGTTGGTCCTTCGTTAGCAAAGGCTTCACTTACAACCAATGAAGCACGATCTAAGTCGAAATTGTTTTCAGCGTTTGCAACAGCAGATTTTAATACTTTTTCAACATCTGAAGCGGCACCACGAGGGGTGAACTTCAAAATAGCAAATGCTTCGGCAACACTCTTGCCACGAATGGCATCTAATACAAGACGAACCTTACGAGCAGAAACCCGTACCATCTTGGCAGTAGCCTTAGCTGACGTAATGTTTTCAGCCATATGTTATTTCACCCTCCTTACTTACCTGTCTTCTTGTCATCAGAAGCATGACCATGGAAAGTCCGAGTAGGAACAAATTCACCTAACTTGTGACCAACCATGTCTTCTTGTACGTAAACTGGCACGTGCTTCCGACCATCATATACTGCAAATGTGTAACCAATAAAACTTGGGAAAATGGTAGAACGACGTGACCATGTCTTGATGACAGTCTTCTTTTCAGAACCTTCTTGCTCCTTAACCTTCTTCAGTAATGAAGCATCAGCGAAAGGTCCTTTTTTCAAACTACGACCCATTTAGTGTACCTCCTCTCGGGTATTAGAACGTATATAAATATTAACGAGTATGTGGACCGCGCTTCCGACCACGAACAATGAACTTGTTTGAACGAGCTTTGTGTGAACGGGTCTTCTTACCAACGGTCTTCTTACCCCATGGAGAAAGAGGAGATGGTAAACCAACTGGTTGCTTACCTTCACCACCACCATGTGGGTGATCGTTAGGGTTCATAACAGAACCACGAACGTGTGGACGTTGACCAGCATAACGAGTACGACCAGCCTTACCTTTAATAATCAAGGCGTGTTCATCATTACCAACAGTACCGATAGTAGCACGGCAAGTAGCCAGGACCATACGAACTTCACCAGAAGAAAGACGTACTAATACGTATTTTTCTTCCTTACCAAGTAATTGAGCTGAGGCACCAGCTGAACGAGCAAGTTGACCACCCTTACCTGGTTTTAATTCAATATTGTGAATAACAGTACCAACTGGAATGTTCTTTAAAGGAAGAGCATTACCAACCTTGATATCAGCATCAGGACCAGATTGAACGGTCATACCAACCTTCAAGCCCTTAGGTGCGATGATGTATGATTTAGTACCATCAGCGTAAACAAGTAAAGCAATATTTGCAGTACGATTTGGATCGTATTCAATTGCCTTAACAGTTGCTGGAACATCATCTTTAATTCGCTTAAAGTCAATAATACGGTATTGACGCTTTGTACCACCACCACGGTGACGAACAGTAATGTGACCATAGCTGTTACGACCAGCAGTGTGCTTTAACGGAGCCAATAATGACTTTTCAGGTGTTGTCTTCGTGATTTCAGCGAAGTCGTAACCGTTCATGTTACGGCGACCGTTGGTGGTTGCTTTGTATTTACGAATTCCCACTGTTTTTTCCTCCTTTTTTAATGATTAGTTTTCGTTGTTGTCGTTAAACAACTTAATTTCATTTGAATCGGCAGATAAAGTAACAATAGCCTTACGACGACGCTTAGTGTATCCTTCGTAACGACCTTGGCGCTTTAACTTACCTTTTACATTCATAATGTTAACTTTTACAACTTTAACGCCAAAAATTTCTTCAACAGCATTTTTAACTTGTGTCTTAGTTGCTCGTAAATCAACATCAAAAGTGTAACGCTTGTTGTCCATACCAGCCATTGAAGCTTCAGTAACTACTGGACGTAAAATAATGTCGCGTGCTTCCATTATGCGAGCACCTCCTCTACTTGAGAAAGAGCTGACTTAGTGATAACAATCTTTTGGTTATCAACAACGTTCAAGATGTTAACACCTGCTGGAGTAACAACTGTAGCATTAGCTAAGTTACGTGCTGATAAAGCAGCATTCTTGTCGTCATCAGTAACAACAACTAATGTCTTTTCAGCAACGTTTAAGTTACCCATAACATCAGCGAATTCTTTTGTCTTTGGTGCATCAAAGTTTAATGCATCAACTACTACAAAGCTGTTATCAAGAACCTTTTGGGAAAGGGCAGACTTGATTGCAAGTTGACGAACCTTACGAGGAAGGCTGTACTTATATGAACGTGGAGTAGGTCCAAAAACAATACCACCACCACGGAATTGTGGAGACCGGATAGAACCTTGACGGGCACGACCAGTACCTTTTTGACGCCATGGCTTCTTACCACCACCGCTAACTGCAGAACGATTCTTTACAGCATGTGTACCTTGACGTAATGAAGCACGTTGACGCAAAATTGCATCAAATACAACATTTTCATTTGGTTCAACACCAAATACTGCATCGTTTAATTCAACCGTACCGTTTTGGCTACCATCTTGTTTATACAAATTAACGCTAGTCATTATTTACTTCCTCCTTTCTTCTTATTTATTGTGTTGTTTGCTAAGGCTCTTCTTAGTATTAGCCTTAACTGAGTTCTTAATAGTTACGTAAGACTTGTTTGCACCAGGAACATTACCCTTGATGAGTAATACGTTGTTGTCAAGGTCAACCTTAACAACTTGTAAGTGTTGCATGGTAACAGTCTTGCCACCCATACGACCAGGAAGCTTCATACCTTTGAAAACCCGGTTGATAATGGCACCCAATGAACCAGGACGACGGTGGTAACGAGAACCGTGTGCCATAGGTCCACGAGATTGGTTATCCTTATGGATGTTACCTTGGTAACCATGACCCTTGGTAGTACCCGTAACGTCGACAGTTTCACCTTCTGCGAAAACGTCAGCCTTAACTTCGTCTCCGACTTTAATGTCCCCTAATTCAGCGTCGCGGATTTCACCGATGAAGCGCTTAGGGGTCGTGTTTGCTTTTGCTGCATGACCTTGTTCAGGTTTGTTACTCAAAACTTCCCGCTTGTCATCAAAACCAAGTTGTACAGCACTGTAACCATCGTTTTCAACGGTCTTAATTTGCATTACAACGTTTGGTGTAACATCGATAACAGTAACTGGAACTAATTCACCATTGTCAGTGAATACTTGAGTCATTCCAACCTTTTTACCTAAGATTCCTTTGGTCATGAGTACACCTCCAATTTTATGTTTTATGTATTATTCTTATTCTAACAATTAAAGCTTGATTTCAATATCAACACCACTAGGAAGATCGAGCTTCATTAATGAATCAACGGTCTTAGGTGTTGGGTCAACAATATCGATTAAACGCTTGTGAGTGCGCATTTCGAATTGCTCCCGTGACTTCTTAAATTTGTGTGGTGAACGGATAACAGTGTAGATAGTCCGTTCAGTTGGTAACGGAATAGGACCTGAAATTTGAGCACCTGTCCGCTTAGCGGTTTCAACAATCTTATCAGCAGATTGATCTAAAATACGGTGTTCATAAGCCTTTAACCGAATACGAATCTTTTGTTTTGCCATTATGTTCCCTCCTTCGTCAGATTTGAAATTTGACTAGCTCCGCGGAAATTACCGCCACATCCTGTGGCAAAGCGGCCGGGTGTGTCGCAACCTTCCGCATCAACGCTTCGCAGCTTTCACTTAATAGGGGGTAAGGCAAATCTACCTCCAAAGCTCAAGCACCTATCCATAATACTAAAGAAACGTAATTAGATCAAGGGAAATTTTAGAATATTTTCAATTGAAATATTTTTGTAAAATTTTTTCTAAGTTAGTTAGAAATTATCGATACGAAAATACCATTAATTTTTCTAATGTACTAAAAAGTAATTTATTCCTTTTGATAAAACTCATTAAAATGCCTTTTGAATTTTTGGCTCTACGTCAAGTAGTGTTGATACGCAAATATGAATCTTCGCCAATTAAATTGGTCTAGTTAGAATCGTCATTCGTGGCGGTTCTTTTTAGTTAGTTTGAATTTGGTGGCCAATAATTAAATAAATTCGAGTTTTAAATGCCGTAAAGTAACGATAACCACAGGCAACTCGTTTGATAGTTTTAATTCGATTATTAATCCTTTTGGTTCGACCATTTGAGAACTTCGTCTCAAAGCCTCGCTTAATTCCCTCTTTATAGCGCGCTAAAACCTGACAACGGTGGATTGTATAATGGCTGACACTGTCTGGCCGAAGTTTAAGCAATTGAAAGAAAGTTGTAAAATCACGTTGATTGTAAGCACGCTTCAAGGATTGAATAAAATTATAGGTGGCTCTTAACTCTCGGTCATACGCTAACATTAAGTCTAAGATCATAATTGAATTAACAACGCGATTAAAATATCGTCCTTCGTAATAAAATTTTGTACTTAAATTTTCCCGATCTTGATGAAATAGCCGCCAATAACGTTTAAGCCGCCGAGCTTGTTTCTGCTCCACTGAATCGCCTTTTCGCAAACGGTTAAAGACATGAATTCGCACATGATTCATCGTGTCATTAAGGTGTTTGGCAATATGAAAGCGATCATAAATAATTTGAGCACAAGGAAAAACTGTTTTAACTAGTTGATCATAAGCAGCGTTCATATCCATCACTAGATATTTCACTCGGCAACGAGCGCGACGCGTAAACTGTTGATAGTGTTTAAATAAACTACGTAATCGCCGATCTTCAAGGAGTTCAAATAAACAACTTCGATCACCATCAACAGCAATAAAACTCATCTTGCCTTTAGCGCTCCGCATTGATTTAAATTCATCAATACATAATGTTTCTGGTAGATAATTTAAATTCGGTTTATATTGATCGGCGAGGTCCAAAAGGACCCGCTGGACCGAAGCTTCACTGATAAACAAGTCATGGGCAATATCTTTAATTGTTTGAATTCGCGTTAATCGAAGAATAACTTCACACCTTAAATCACGACTAATTGTCCGTTGCTTTTCAAAAAGATAACTAGTCGCATTAAATGTTGTATGGCAGTCAGGACATTGAAAACGTTGGGTATTAACAAGCAATATCAATGGTTGAGCCCTAAATTGTCCATATTTGTGTTTAGCTTGATAAAAACCATATTTTAAGATTTGACCACGATTAATGACTCCACAATTTGGACAAGCCCGTGGTGTATAAGAAAGGGTACAGGATATTTGTGCCACCCGAACTTTTTTAATTGATTTATATTTAAGCCAATGATGAGGAAAATTTAAATGAGGGTCTGTTAAATTGAGGAGAATTCTTGTATCATTATCCATGGAGGTTACCTTCTTTACTATGTGATTTGGCGATTTCATTGTATCAGAGGGCATGCCTCTTTTTTAGTTTAAAAAGCAAAAATCTGATATTGGTATAGAAAGTGATATTTCTATATCAACACCAGATATTGTAGAACCGAATTTTTTATTACTAAAAAAAGCTACAGTAATCAAACTGTAGCCTTTTAATGGACTTGAGATCACAATGTCAATAATTAGTTATTGCCACCGTTTTTCTTAATAATATCTTCTTGAACAGACTTAGGAACAGCTGAGTAGTGATCGAAAGTCATAGTGAAGGTACCACGACCTTGAGTAGCTGAACGCAATGCAGTAGCGTATCCAAACATTTCAGAAAGTGGAACAAATGAGTGGATTAATTGAGCATTACCACGTTCTTCCATACCATCAATGGTACCACGACGAGCTGTTACTTGACCCATAACATCACCCATGTTGTCTTGTGGTACAACAATGTCAACCTTCATAATTGGTTCAAGGATAACAGGATCAGCTTTCTTAGCAGCATTCTTAAGTGCTAATGATGCTGCAACCTTAAAGGCAGCTTCACTAGAGTCGACTTCGTGGTAACTACCATCATAAAGCTTAGCATGCATGTCAACAAGTGGGTAACCTGCAAGAACACCATTTTGCATAGCTTCCTTTAATCCTTGTTCAACAGCAGGAATAAATTCACGAGGAACAACACCACCAACGATGGCATCTTCAAATTCGAATCCTTCCCCTTCTTTAAGTGGTGTAAATTCGATCCATACATCACCATATTGACCTTTACCACCAGATTGACGAACGAACTTACCTTGAGCACTTGCTTGCTTAGTAAATGCTTCACGGTAGGAAACTTGTGGCTTACCAACAGTAACTTCAGCATGGAATTCCCGACGAAGACGTTCAACAATGATGTCTAAGTGTAATTCACCCATACCAGCGATTAATGTTTCACCAGTTTCTGGGTTAGTTTCAGCTTTGAAAGTTGGATCTTCTTCAGCAAGCTTTTGAAGTCCTTTGTCCATCTTGTCTTGGTCAGCCTTAGACTTAGGTTCAACAGAAACTTGAATAACTGGTTCTGGGAAGTCCATGGATTCAAGTTGAAGTGGATTGTCAGGATCAGTTAAAGAATCACCAGTAGTAGTATTCTTCAAACCGATAGCGGCAGCGATATCACCAGAGAACACTTCTGGAATTTCTTGTTGTTGGTTAGAGTGCATTTGAAGTAAACGACCAACACGTTCACGCTTATCCTTAGTGGCATTAAGAACATATGAACCTGATTGAAGTGAACCAGTGTAGACACGTAAGAATGTTAAACGACCAACAAATGGGTCAGTAGCAATCTTAAATGCTAAAGCAGCGAAAGGTTTGTTGTCTCCAGCAGTTAATTCAACTTCATTACCCTCAGCATCATGTGCAACAAAAGGCTTAACATCAAGTGGTGATGGTAAGTAATCGATAACAGCATCAAGCATCATTTGGATACCTTTATCTTTGTAAGCTGAACCAGCTAATACAGGGAAGATCTTTTCTTCCAAAGTACCCTTACGAATAGCTGCTTTGATTTCGTCAACAGAAATTTCTTCACCTTCAAGGTACTTTTCCATTAAGTTATCATCAATATCAGCTAATGTTTCAACCATTTCGTCATGACGCTTTTGAGCTTCTTCCTTCATATCATCAGGAATTTCAACAGTATCCCAGTTAGTACCGAGCTTATCTTCGTCATAAACATAGGCAACCATCTTAACAAGGTCAACTAAACCGATAAAGTCATCTTCAGCACCAATTGGCATTTGAATAGGGAGAGGAGTAACGTTCAAACGGTCTTTAATAGTTTGAACAGAATAATCAAAGTTAGCCCCAACCTTGTCCATCTTGTTAGCAAAAACAATCCGAGGAACATCAAAGTCATCAGCTTGACGCCAAACGGTTTCAGTTTGTGGTTCAACACCAGCTTGCGCATCAAGAACAGTTACGGCACCATCAAGAACCCGGAGTGAACGTTCAACTTCGACAGTGAAGTCCACGTGTCCTGGAGTATCAATAATGTTGATACGGTGGTCATTCCAAACAGCAGTTGTAGCTGCAGAAGTAATAGTGATACCACGTTCCTTTTCTTCATCCATCCAGTCCATTTGTGAAGCACCATCATGGGTTTCACCAATCTTGTGGATTTTACCAGTATAGTAAAGAATCCGCTCAGTTGCAGTCGTCTTACCAGCATCGATGTGTGCCATGATACCGATGTTACGAGTTTTAGCAAGTGGGTATTCACGTTTATTAGCCATCTTAAAAGAGTATCTCCTTCCGAAATATGGTTATACTTATTTTACCATTATTTTCAAAAAGGGGTGACGTAATCGATGTTTTAACGTCACCCCTTCACTGAAACTAGTTAAATAACCAGAATCAAATGACAGTGATTATTACCAGCGGTAGTGTGCGAATGCACGGTTGGCTTCTGCCATACGGTGCGTATCTTCACGCTTTTTAACTGAAGCACCAGTATTGTTTGAAGCATCGATGATTTCACGTGCAAGACGTTCAACCATTGTATGTTCACCGCGCAAACGTGCGTATTGAACAATCCAACGAAGACCTAATGTAGTACGACGGTCTGGACGAACTTCAATCGGAACTTGGTAGTTAGAACCACCAACACGACGAGCCTTAACTTCCAAGACAGGCATAACATTTTCCATTGCTTGTTGGAATACTTCAACTGGATCATTACCAGTTTCGTTCTTAATTTCATCAAAAGCAGCGTATAAAATCTTAGTAGCAGTTCCACGCTTACCATCAATCATTAAGTGATCAATTAAGCTAGTAACCAACTTTGAGTTGTACATTGGATCTGGTAAAATTTCACGCTTTTGTACATGTCCTTTACGTGGCATTACTTAACTCCTCCTTAAAATTACTTCTTATCTTTAGGCTTCTTAGCACCGTACTTAGAACGTGATTGCATACGGCCTTCAACACCAGCAGTATCTAGAGTACCACGGATGATGTGGTAACGAACCCCAGGTAAATCCTTAACACGACCACCACGAATTAAAACAACTGAGTGTTCTTGGAGGTTGTGTCCAATACCAGGAATGTAAGCAGTAACTTCGATTAAGTTTGAAAGACGTACACGGGCGTACTTCCGTAAAGCTGAGTTAGGCTTCTTAGGAGTCATAGTACCCACACGAGTAGCAACTCCACGCTTTTGTGGTGATGGAGTCTTAATTTCTTCTTTCTTGAAAGTGTTGTAAACATAACCAAGAGCTGGTGACTTTGACTTGCCCTTGTGGCTCTTACGGCCTTTACGTACCAATTGGTTAATGGTTGGCATTATTTTTTCCCCTTCCTTAATTTAAGTCCACACATCCAGGCGGTTCTTTTTTATGAATAAAAAAAGACCTGTATGTATTTATACAATTTTTGTGCCTTCGTTGACGCATCTGCCCAACGACAGACACTCCGTTGCTAAAAAAGCACCTTAAATAGATTATCATGCTCACAAATGAATGTCAACGTATCCTCATCGATTTCTTTTAAATCGTTAATTTAAAAGTGAATTTCATTAAAAATCACGTATTTATTTATTGGGAGGTTTTTTATGTTATTTTTATCATTTTTATTTGGGGCTTCTGTCGCTTCATTTATTACTTCTTGTTGCTATCGTCTTGGTAATAACCACTCTTTAACCATTCCTCAGCGATCATATTGTGATAATTGCCATTCTATTTTGCGATGGTGGCATCTTATCCCTATTTTTAGTTTTATCATCCTTCGCGGTCAATGTTTTTATTGTAAACAAAAAATCAGTTTATATTTGCCAGTAATTGAGTTTTTATCTGGTATTGCTTTCACTACTTTCCTCATTTATGAACCTATTCATGACTTAATTATTCTTCTCTTTCTCACTAGCTTAATCTTTTTAACTTCTACTGATTTTTTTAGTCATGTAATCTATTCTTATTCACTATTGGGATTGGTTCCGATTGCCTTACTATCTATTCCACAAAATTATTTTTACAATTTGGTTTTTGCCTGCATTCTAGTAGTCAGTTTACTATTGTTTGCTACTTTTACTAAGACACTAGGAATTGGTGATATTGAGTTTTTGTTTGTAACATGTCTGATATGGGGATGGTATCAAACACTCTTAATTATCCAATGGAGTTCTCTAATCATGCTATTTATCTTTGTATTTACAAGAAAAAAGAAACTACCATTTATCCCCGCCCTATCCCTTGTTACTATTCTGTGTCTTTTTATACAAGGCTGTTAAAAAATAAAAGACCAGGATACCCTAGTCTTTTACAATGTTTAATTAGTATCATCTTTTACCGGTTTGAGTTTTACTACAAATAAGTTTTGCCCAAATTGAGCGAGATTTTCAATATTTTGTAGTAATAAAAGCAACCAAGAAAAGGCTAAGCCAAATTCAAACAATTCGAATGCTGTTAAGGAAAGATAGTTTGTTAACTTAAAAACAATATATTCAATACTCATTACGGCTCCAATCGTATAAGAAATCACCAAAAATTGTTTAGTAACTTCAGGTAGAACCCACCTAATAACTACAATCAGAATTAGCATAATATACACAAGCCACATTGAAATTCGGTCATGTAAAACATGAAATTCTGGATTATTGGGAAAAAGGCCAATAGAAGCAATACAGATAGCTAACATAATTAACAGCCACCGCAATACTTGAATTTTATAACCGTGATACCGACGTTGAATATTTACAAATAAGTAATCAACTAAAGCAATCATTAACAATCCGGTAAAAATCAAAGTTATATTAAATTGCAGACTTGTGGAATTTTTCGCTGTTCCTAAAAAACTGAAATTATAACGCCACCAGTCTCGTTTAGAATTCGTCAACATTGAAAAAAGCATTCCACCAATAATCATTATTGTTAATAAATTGGTGATAACTCCCGATGATAATGTTAACGCTAAATTAATCATAATATAGTTTATTGCCGCAATAATCACAAATATAAAAGCAGTTGCTGTATAAATATCAAACCGCGCATCCTTAAACATCTGACCGAACAGCCAAAAAATTGCCGATAGCGAAAATGCAATGATTAGGCCGCATGCAATCGTAATTGTTGGCAAACTCCGCCAATGAAAATCTTTGCTAGGCCCTTTTCCGAGAATTTTAGTAATAATAAAAGTTATCAAAAACGATAGAATTCCACTACATACTCCTAAGATTAAAGCACCATTGGCAATGGAATAATCATCACCTGTTATCGGGACTGTGTTAATTTTTTTAGCGCTAAAAAAAGCTAAAAATATTGCAGCTAAAATAATTGAAGGAATCACATACCAGAAAATGTTAATTTTAGGTAGTTGATCACTCACATTTATTGGACGGATGTTAATTTGCTTATGGTTAACACTAAGAGAGAGTTCTTCATTGGTAGAGAAATCTGTCTTTTTAAATGCTGAGTCAGGAATTTCTATCTGATATTTTTTTGCCAAATAATCACCTCATTTTAAACTAAAAAGGCAATGGCCCCTTCACAGGTTAACCATTGCCTTTTTTATAAATTAGTTTTGCTTATCTTCTTCTTTTAACTTAGCCTCAATATCTTTAATTGAGTAAGCAGCTACACTAACTTCTTTTGGCTTGATATTCCGGTAAGCACTCATACCAGTACCTGCAGGAATAATCTTACCAATAATAACATTTTCTTTCAATCCAACCAACGGATCGTTCTTACCACGAATAGCAGCATCCGTTAATACACGTGTAGTTTCTTGGAAAGAAGCAGCTGACAAGAAACTGTTTGTCTCTAAGGCAGCCTTAGTAATACCAAGAATAACAGGACGAGCGGTTGCAGGAATATTACCAGCAACTAAAGTATCCTTGTTAGCATCACGGAATTGACTGATATCCATTAATTGACCCGGTAGAAGGTCAGTATCACCTGGATCCATGACACGAACTTTCCGCATCATTTGACGAATCATAATTTCAACGTGTTTATCTAACAAGTCAATACCCTGCATCCGATAAACACCTTGAACTTGCGATAAGAGGTAAGTTTCAGTAGAAAGAACATCACGAACCTGGATTAATTCCTTAGGATCAATCGAACCTTCATTTAGTGGTGCTCCACGGTGAATGAAATCACCTTCAGCAACTTTCATCCGTGCTGTAATTGGAAGGGTGTAAGTTCGGGTATCAGTTTCACCCTTAATCGTAATATCCTTCGTCCGTTCAGCTGGATTTTCTTCGATAGACACAACTTCACCAGTAACCTCTGTAATTGTGGCCCGACCTTTAGGATTACGTGCTTCAACAATTTCTTGGATACGTGGAAGACCTTGCGTAATATCATCGTTACCAGCAACCCCACCAGTGTGGAAGTTACGAAGGGTTAACTGAGTACCTGGTTCACCAATTGATTGAGCGGCAACCGTTCCGACAGCTTCACCAGCTTCTACACGGTCACCAGTAGCTGCATTTCGTCCATAACAACGTTCACATACACCATGTTCAGTGTTGCAAGTAAATGCTGAACGAATAGTTACTTTCTTTACGCCTGCATCAACAATCTTTTGAGCCATTTCTTCGTTGATAAGGACATTCTTACCAACAATCTTTTCCCCAGTCTTAGGATCAAAGACAGACTTCATAGTGTAACGGCCCATGATTCGATCATAAAGTGGTTCAATCATTTCGTTACCGTTTGTAATAGCAGTAACTTCAAGTCCACGATCAGTGCCACAGTCTTTTTCACGAACAACTACATCTTGCGCAACATCAACCAGACGACGAGTTAAGTAACCTGAGTTGGCAGTCTTCAAGGCTGTATCAGTCATACCTTTACGAGCACCGTGTGATGAAATAAACATTTCCAACACTGAAAGTCCTTCATAGAAGTTTGACTTAACAGGTAATTCCATAATCTTACCGTTTGGTGATGCCATCAATCCACGCATTCCGGCTAACTGAGTAAAGTTTGAAATGTTCCCCCGCGCACCAGAGTCGGACATCATGTTAATTGGATTATGGATATCCATATGTTCAATCAACTTGTTTTGAACTTCATCCTTCGCATCGTTCCATGCACCGATTACTCGTTCATAACGTTCATCGTCTGTAATTAACCCACGACGGAATTGCTTAGTAATTAAAGCAACTTGCTTTTGTGCCTTATCAAGAATTTCTGGTTTTTCTGGTAAATCATGAATATCAGACATAGCAGTAGTTAAACCAGAAATAGTTGATTCGTAGTAACCTAAGTCCTTAATACGGTCTAAGAATTGAGAAGTCTTCGTAACTTTATAACGCTTATATACTTCAGCGATCAAGTCAGATAAGAAGCCCTTCTTAAATGGTGGAACTAATGGTGCATTTTCAAGATATTCATGGATATCTTGACCAGGTTCAAGGAAGAAACGATCATCAACACCATTTTGAATATTTGCATCTGTTGGTTCGTTAATGTAAGCAAAATCTTTTGGCATAATTCGGTTGAAAAGAAGCTTACCAACAGTTGTCACCATGATCTTGCCTCGTTGTTCATCAGTAAATGGCTTTTCAGGAAACGCAGATACTTGAACTCCAACACGAGTTTGTAATGAAACATAGTCATTGCGGTAAGCAAGTTCAGCTTCATCAGTATCCTTGAAGATCATTCCTTCACCTTCACGACCCTTATCTTCAGTAGTCATGTAGTAGTTACCAATAACCATATCCTGTGATGGTGAAACAATAGGTTCTCCGTCACGAGGACTAAGAATATGGTGAGCAGCAAGCATTAACAAACGTGCTTCCGCTTGAGCTTCATCAGATAATGGAACGTGAATAGCCATCTGGTCCCCATCAAAGTCAGCGTTATATGCTGAACATACTAATGGGTGAAGACGCATTGACTTACCGGAAACCAAGATTGGTTCAAACGCTTGGATACCTAACCGGTGAAGAGTAGGTGCCCGGTTCAATAGAACTGGGTGTTCCTTAATAACGTCTTCCAATACATCAAAGACATCATCATCACTGCGATCAATCTTACGCTTAGCAGCTTTAACGTTAGCGGAAAGACCACGCTTTACCAGTTCATGCATAATAAATGGCTTAAATAATTCAAGTGCCATTGGAACTGGTAATCCCATTTGGTTCAACTTCAATGATGGACCAACATCAATAACGGAACGACCAGAGTAGTCAACACGTTTACCAAGTAAGTTTTGACGGAAACGTCCTTGCTTACCCTTAAGTAAGTGAGAAAGTGACTTCAATGGACGGTTACCTGGTCCAGCTACTGGACGTCCGCGGCGACCATTATCGATTAAGGCATCAACAGCTTCTTGAAGCATCCGTTTTTCATTTTGAACAATAATTCCAGGTGCTTGTAATTTAAGAAGTCGCTTTAACCGGTTATTACGGTTAATAACCCGCCGATATAAATCGTTCAAATCGGAGGTAGCAAAACGTCCCCCTTCAAGTTGTACCATTGGCCGCAAGTCAGGTGGCATAACTGGAATTACATCCATAACCATCCATTCAGGCTTGTTTCCTGACTTAATGAAAGCTTCAAGAATATCAAGACGACGAATAGCACGAGTCCGTTTTTGACCAGTAGCTTCTTTCAATTCTTCTTTTAATTCAGCAGCTTCCTTTTCTAAGTCAACATCAGCTAAAAGTTTTTGAATAGCAGCAGCTCCCATTTCAGCTTTGAAACGGTCACCATATTCTGCTTTTTTATCACGATATTCAGCTTCAGTTAAAAGTTGTTTCTTTTCAAGTGGAGTATCACCTGGATCAAGAACAACATATGAAGCAAAGTAAATAACTTCTTCAAGCGAACGGGGACTCATATCTAATACAAGTCCCATTCGACTTGGAATTCCTTTAAAGTACCAAATGTGAGATACAGGAGCAGCTAATTCAATGTGCCCCATCCGTTCACGACGAACTTTTGCACTAGTAACCTCAACACCACAACGGTCACAAACACGACCTTTGTAACGGATACGCTTGTACTTTCCACACGCACATTCGTAATCCTTGGTTGGGCCAAAGATTCGTTCGTCAAACAGACCCTGCTTTTCTGGCTTTAATGTCCGGTAGTTAATAGTCTCGGGCTTTTTAACTTCCCCATATGACCAACTACGGATCTTATCTGGAGATGCCAGACCGATCTGCATACTTTCAAATTTATTGACATCAATCAAAGGATGTTCCTCCTTCTTTCAGTAAACCGTAGCAACCTAAATATTAATTTTGATTAGTTTTGTCATCGGTAGTTGTTGAAGTTGCTTCAGACTTATTTTCTTCTTCGTTCTTCTTATCGTCTGTTTTATGTTCTTCTGCATATTTAGCTAATGCATCAACATTTACAACTTCATCGTCATCTTCGTCCATGTTCTTTAACTGAATTTCCTTGTTGTTACCATCAAGAACCTTCATATCAAGACCTAATGCTTGTAATTCCTTAACAAGAACACGGAATGATTCTGGAACACCTGGCTTAGGAATTGGTTGACCATTGATGATTGCATCATAAGTCCGAACACGACCAACAGTATCGTCTGACTTGTAAGTAAGGATTTCTTGAAGAGTGTAGGCAGCACCATAAGCTTCAAGAGCCCAAACTTCCATTTCACCGAAACGCTGTCCACCAAATTGTGCCTTACCACCTAATGGCTGTTGAGTAACAAGTGAGTAAGGACCAGTTGACCGAGCGTGAATCTTATCATCAACCATGTGAGCTAACTTAAGATAGTGCATTGAACCAACAGCAATCCGATTTTCAAATGGTTCACCGGTACGACCGTCATAAAGAATTGTCTTACCGTCTTCTGGGAATCCAGATTCACGAACAGCATCCCAAACATCTTTATCAGATGCGCCATCGAATACTGGAGTAGCCATATGAATTCCAAGACGACGAGCAGCCATTCCTAGGTGCAATTCAAGAAGCTGACCAATGTTCATACGACTTGGCACACCCATTGGACTAAGCATAATATCAATAGGGGTTCCATCTGGCATGTATGGCATATCTTCTTCTGGCACAACGATAGAAACCGTACCCTTGTTACCATGACGTCCAGACATCTTATCCCCAACTTGGATCTTCCGCTTTTGTGCAATGTAAACACGAACCATTGTATTTACACCTGGTGATAATTCATCCCCATTTTCACGAGTGAAGACTTTAACATCTTGAATGATTCCGCCACCACCATGAGGAACACGTAATGAAGTATCACGAACTTCACGTGACTTTTCACCAAAGATAGCGTGCAGAAGGCGTTCTTCGGCAGATAATTCAGTCATTCCTTTTGGAGTAACCTTACCTACTAAAATATCTCCATCATGAACTTCAGCACCGACACGAACGATCCCGTTTTCATCAAGATCTTTCAACGCATCATCACCGACGTTTGGAATTTCCCGCGTCATTTCCTCAGGTCCAAGCTTGGTTTCACGTGCTTCAGATTCGTATGATTCAATGTGGATAGAAGTATAAACATCGTCTTTAACTAATCGTTCATTAATAGCGATGGCATCTTCGAAGTTGTATCCTTGCCAAGTCATGAAGGCGATTAACGGATTTTGTCCAAGAGCTAATTCACCTTGTTCCATTGATGGACCATCGGCTAATACATCATCAGCGTCAACGTGTTCACCAACTTTAACAATCGGACGTTGGTTGTAGTTCTTACCACCGTTTGAACGACGGAACTTCATTAACTTGTAGGTATCAAGTGTTCCATCTTCTTCACGAACCCGTACTTCACGAGCATCAACATATTCAACCGTTCCTGGCTTCTTAGCAATCATTGCAACCCCAGAGTCATGGGCAGCCTTGTAGTCAATCCCAGTACTTACCAATGGGGCATGAGGATTGATCAAAGGAACAGCTTGCCGTTGCATGTTAGCACCCATCAAGGCACGATTAGAGTCATCGTTTTCAAGGAATGGGATACATGCAGAGGCAACAGAAACAACTTGCTTAGGAGAAACATCCATGTAATCAATGTTTTCAACACTGGTTTCGATGTAGTCATCCTTATCACGAGCCATTACTTGATCGTCAACAAATGAACCATCATCATTTAATGGTGTGTTAGCCTGCGCAATGATGAAATTATCTTCTTCATCAGCGGTTAAGTAATCAATCTTATCAGTTACCTTGTGATCCTTCCAGGAAACACGACGGTATGGAGTTTCGATGAATCCATATTTGTTTACTCGTGCGTAAGATGAAAGACTGTTAATAAGACCAATGTTAGGACCTTCTGGTGTTTCAATAGGGCACATCCGGCCATAGTGAGTATAGTGAACGTCCCGCACTTCATATCCAGCCCGGTCACGAGTTAAACCACCAGGACCAAGAGCTGAAAGACGACGCTTATGAGTTAATTCACCTAATGGGTTAGTTTGGTCCATGAACTGGGAAAGTTGGGATGAACCAAAGAACTCTTTAATAGAAGCAACCACTGGCCGAATATTAATTAATTGCTGTGGAGTAACAGTGTCAGGATCTTGAATTGACATCCGTTCACGAACAACCCGTTCCATCCGTGCAAGACCAATCCGGAATTGGTTTTGAAGTAATTCGCCAACTGATCGAATACGACGGTTACCTAAGTGG
Organism: Limosilactobacillus reuteri; assembly: GCF_020784725.1. Classification (GTDB taxonomy): domain Bacteria; phylum Bacillota; class Bacilli; order Lactobacillales; family Lactobacillaceae; genus Limosilactobacillus; species Limosilactobacillus reuteri_F. The sequence goes on along the minus strand of NZ_JAJGTZ010000026.1, from coordinate 52,616 downwards.
TCGATATCGTCTGTACTACCAATACCTTCTTGTAAGTTAAAGAAGTAGTTTAAGGAAGCAAGAATATCAGCTGGTTCAATGTGCTTGTATTCTAATGGGATATGACCGTTACCAATAATAGGTACAACTCGATCAGGATCAGTCTTAGAATATACTAAAATCTTTTGTAACTTAACTGGTTCAGTTACAACTGCTTCATCTGATGGGGTGTAAGTAATAGTCTTAAAGTCATCACGGTCTAAGTAAGGTTCAAGCTTATTAAGCAATTCCTTAGTTACCGTATCACCCTTTTGTGCTAATACTTCACCAGTATCAGGATCGGCTAAAGTTTCAGCTAAAGTTTGTCCAAGTAAACGGTACTTAAGCATTAACTTCTTATTCGTCTTGTAACGACCAACTGGTGCCATATCATAACGCTTTGGATCAAAGAAACGAGCTGTTAATAAGCTCCGTGCTGAATCAGCAGTCTTTGGTTCACCAGGACGAAGCCGTTCATAAATATCCTTTAAAGCCTCTTCAACTCGAGAATCTTCAGCATTTTTGTGAACATCTTTATCCAAGGTTAATGATAATGTCTCACTATCGCCACCGAACATGTCAATAATTTCATCGTCAGAACCAAAGCCCAATGCACGAATTAATTCAGTCATCGGCAACTTACGAGTCCGGTCGATTCGAACATATGAAACATTCTTAGCATCAGTTTCGTATTCTAACCATGCACCACGGTTTGGAATAAAGGTAGCACCGTAGTTTGGCCGACCATTTTTATCATTTTCTTCACTATAGTAGACCCCTGGTGAACGAACTAATTGTGAAACAATAACCCGTTCGGCACCATTAATAATGAATGTACCTTGGTCAGTCATTAATGGGAAGTCACCAAAGAATACATCTTGAGACTTAATCTCACCAGTTTCATGGTTAGTTAACCGTAACGTAACATGAAGTGGTGCTGAGTAATTAGCATCGTGTTCACGAGCTTCGTCAACAGTATACTTAGGTTCTAAAAGTTGATAGTCAACGAATTCCAAAGAAAGCTTTCCTTGAAAATCATCAATTGGCATAATATCATCAAACATTTCCCGCAAACCTTTTTCCATGAACCAATTGTAAGAATCGGTTTGGATTTCAATAAGGTTTGGCAATTCGAGAACTTCTTTAATTCGCGAGTAGCTACGACGGGTACGGTGTTTACCGTATTTAACTAAATGTCCAGCCAAACTGTTCACCTCTCTAATTTATTCCGCGAGCTCATTTAAATATTACAATTTGATTACAATTTGCCCAAAATACAACTTTTGGGCAAAAAAAATCCAAAAACAGTTTAACGACTGTCTTTGGCTTTTATGCAGAATCTGATGGACAATAGATCACCAGGTTCAAATGAACTCACAATTATATACTATTAAAGTATACAAGTTCTATTAGATTTTGTCAACAATTATTTTTATATTTTTTAATTTTTTCCGCCCCAATTTGATAAACCGTTAATAATGCAATCTAGGATTAATTGGTCACGTTGTTCTGGGGTAATTGAATGACCACCAATTAATTGAGAAGTACCAAAAATTGGAGTTAATCCTGCAATAAATAATTCAGCAGCTTCTTTAGGAAGAATATCAGGCCGTAACCCTACATCTGGTTGACGGAAAAATGCTGCAATCGGTTCTAGATAATCCATTGTAAAAATCATATTAAGTTTTTGCTGTGCACTTTTCGATAATAAGCGCATTGCCTGATTGTATTGGTCGTAAATACTTAATGGATGATGTTTTTTTAATGCCTTGGTGATTTGCCATAATTGTTCATTCGGTGACAAATCATGTTTACGCATTACTTTATTAATATCTTGGCGAACTTTTCCACATAAATTAGTCATTACATCCAGATATAAAACCTCTTTATCGCTGAAGTGGTGGTATAAAGCCGGTTGTGTAATTCCAATCTGTTTGGCAATATCCCGTGTTGAAGTTTCACCAAATCCCTTTTGTAAAAATAACTTTGTAGCGGTTTTTAAGATTGCTTGTCTTGTCTTTTCTAATTGTTCCGCTCGCTTCATTTATTGTTCATCCCCTATTTTTAATCATTAATTATCTGATAAACACATTATAAGACTATAACTTATCTTTTGACAACCGTTTTAGAAAAATAATCATCAAATGCGATAAATGAATGCAATTCGGTAGCCTTCTCTTCTATTATCATTAGAGAACAAAAGTTACAATTATAACGTTTTTTAAACTACATAAAACTTAAATGTTCATTTTGTGTATTTTAGATTTAATGAAGCTAGAATACAAAACGGTAAATTACTCTGCACTTTCAGAATAATTTACCGTTCTTTTTACCTATTCAATTTTAATTCAACAGCTTTATCTTCATCCGGCTTTTTCACTTTAAAAGTAATTTTACCTTGACGCGCACCTACTGTTACGTCATCCCCAACATTGATTTCACCACTAAGTAGTCCAGTACTCAAATCATCTTCAATATGATCTTGTAAAGCACGACGAAGCGGACGAGCTCCATAAGCAGGATTGTAACCAAGTTTTGCGATTACATCAATTGCAGCAGGCGTAACTTTCAAGTTAATGCCTTGCTCACTTACCCGTTTATTTAAATCATTAACCATGAGTTTAACGATTTGATGAAGTTCGTTCTTTTGTAATGCATGGAAGATAATCGTTTCATCAATCCGATTAAGAAATTCTGGGCGGAAGTATAACCTCATTTGTTGCTTAATCGCCGCTGCCATCGCATTATAGTCTTGTGACATATCTTTGGCCCCAAAACCAACTTCTTTTTCATCCTGAAGCTGAGTTGCTCCAAGGTTAGAAGTCATAATAATAATGGTATTTCTAAAATCAACGCGTCGACCTTTTGCATCAGTTAAGTAACCATCATCTAAAACTTGAAGTAATAAATTAAATACATCGGGATGTGCCTTTTCAGCTTCATCTAATAAGACAACTGAATATGGATGTTGCCGTACTTTTTCAGTTAATTGGCCACCCTCGTCATAACCGACATATCCTGGAGCAGCACCAATCAAGCGACTAGTACTATATTTTTCCATGTATTCTGACATATCGATCCGAATCATATTATCTTCCGAGCCAAACATTGCAGCAGCTAATGCCTTGGCAAGCTCTGTTTTTCCTACCCCAGTTGGTCCTAAAAACATAAAAGAACCAATTGGCCGACTAGGATCCTTAAGACCGCTTCGTGCACGACGAATTGCTTTAGCGACTACGGTAACTGCTTCATCCTGACCAATTACTCGTTGATGAAGAACCTTTTCCAAGTTAACCAGTCGTTCACTCTCACTCTTCTTCAATTGAGTTAAAGGAACCCCTGTCCATTCAGCAACAACTTGCGCAATGTTTTCACCAGTTACTTTCAATTTATAGTTATGAGATTCCTTTTGTTGAGTGCGTTGCTTTTTGCGGTCAATCTTATCTTTTAGTGCTAATTCTTGTTGACGAAGAGTAGCTGCACGATCAAAGTCTTGATTATCAATTGCTTCTTCTTTTTGGGTTCTCAAATCTTCTAACTGACTTTCTAATGAAGGCTGATGATTTTTCTTATCTTCAGCATCAATTCGAACCATAGCTGCCGATTCATCAATAAGGTCAATTGCTTTATCCGGCAAGAACCGATCCGAAATATAACGATCTGACAATTTAACTGCTTCTTCTAGCGCTTCATCGGTAATCTTAGCATGATGGTGCTCCTCATACTTTGGTCGCAGTCCTCGCAGGATTTGTAGAGTTTGGTCAGTAGTCGGCTCATCAACTTGAACAGTGGCAAAGCGTCGTTCAAGTGCCGCATCCGATTCTATATATTTCTGATATTCATCAAGCGTAGTAGCACCAATTGTTTGCAACTCGCCTCGTGCCAAGGCAGGTTTCAAAATATTGGATGCATCAATTGCACCTTCAGCGCCACCAGCACCAATTAAGGTATGGAGTTCATCAATAAAAAGAATCACATGCCCGTCATTTTGAATTTCATCAATTACTTTTTTAAGACGATCTTCAAATTCTCCTCGATACTTGGTACCTGCAACTAATGATCCCATATCAAGCATCATCAAACGTTTATTAGCCAATTCAGCTGGAACCTTACCATCAACCATCCGCTGAGCAAGTCCTTCAGCAATCGCCGTTTTCCCTACCCCCGGTTCTCCAATCAAAACAGGGTTATTCTTGGTACGGCGACTGAGAATTTGTTCCACACGTTTAACTTCCTTATTTCGACCAATTACAGGATCAAGCTGGCCGTTCCGAGCAAGTGCTGTCATATCACGAGCTAGTTTATCTAATGTTGGTGTACCAGTTTGCTGGGGCCGTCGACGAGATGATTGACGATTAGAATTGCGTTGCTGACTATCAGCAATCCCCAACCGACGTAAGATTACTTTTCTCATCTGCCGCGGAACAACATCTAAACTATACAAGATTCGTGAAGATAGGACACTTTCATCCGCAATTAATGCTAATAACAAGTGTTCAGTGCCAATTTTTAATGCATGCATTTGTTGAGCTTCTCGCCCAGCTAATGATAATACCTGCTTTGCTTTTGGTGAATATGGAAGATAATCTGAAGCTCCCAGATTTTCCAGCGTTCCATAGCCAATCAAGCGTTCAATTTCTTCACGAATATCATCGCTTGTAATAGAAAATTGTTCAAATATTTTGTTAGCAATCCCATCTTTATCCATTGAGAGGGCAAGCAAAAGGTGTTCAGTCCCTACTGCTTGGTGTTTAAAGTATTTCGCTTGTTCTTGTGCAATTGCTAGAACATGCTTTGCACTTGGCGTGAACATATTATCCATGTACAATCCCCCTTTTAACTTTCATAGCGAAGTCGATTCAAGAATGATACTAATATACGAGCGCGAAGTTGATCTTCAATCTTACTATCATTAACTGCTAGCGCTTGTTTAGATAATGCAACAAGCATAAGGTCTCCTTCACGCCTCGTAATCACGTCTTCTTCATATAACGTTCGAACAATATCAAAAGCATCACGTTCACGAACCGAGTCGCCAATTGCTTGAATAAGTGAGTTTAGCACGTTTACATCATCAAGTAAATTAACTCGCTCGATTCGAATGTATCCGCCGCCTCCACGCTTACTCTTTACTAAATAACCATTTTGAATGGTAAACCTAGTCTTAATAACATAATTAATTTGTGACGGTACCACATCAAACTGGTTGGCAATCTCAGAACGACGAATTTCGACCTGAGCTGAGTCACCAAGTATTTCTTTTAAGTATGCTTCGATAATATCTGAAATACTTTTATTTTCCATTATATCACCTCGGCTCTTTTGACTAATCTTGACCATTATTTTAACACACTTTTAGAGTCGGCGCCTACCTGTATGACCATTCAGTTACACATTTAAGAAAATAATAAAGACTAGTGAAGCATTCAAGTGCAACACTAGTCTTTTAGAGAATTAAATATGAACTACTTTTTTAATTAATCGTTATCGTTGTGAACAAAATCAACAACATTCCGACCAACAACCTTGTTATCCTTAAGTTCTTGGATCATATCATTAATTTCGCTTAACTTACGAGTCTTAACAATTGGGTGAACCTTACCTTCGGCACCAAATTGGAAACATTCAGCTAAGTCTTGACGGGTACCAACTAGTGAACCAGCAACAATGATACCATCAAGAACCGTCTTAGCAATGTTAAGCTTCATGTCACCTTGTGGAAGAGCAACAGCAACAAGTTTACCATCTGGGCGAAGTGAATCAACCGCTTGGTCAAATGCTGATGCAGAAACAGCTGTTACTACAGCAGCATTAACACCGCCAACCTTTTCTTGAATTTGCTTATCAACATCACCGTCATGACGGTTAATTAAAATTTCAGCACCATTCTTCTTAGCAGCTTCAAGCTTATCAGGATTACCATCAACGGCGATAACATGAGCACCAAATACGTTGTGAGCAAATTGAATTCCCAAGTTACCTAAACCACCGGCACCAACGATTGATACCCATTGACCTGGTTTGATGTCAGCAACCTTTAATGCTTTGTACATCGTAACACCAGCACAAGTTAATGAAGTAGCTTCAACAGGATCAAGACCTTCTGGAACCTTAACAGCGTAATCAGCTGGCACGATACATTGCTCAGCCATTGCACCGTCAGCAGTGTAACCTGCATTAAGAACGTTACGACAAAGAGTTTCACGACCTGTTAAACAATATTCACAGTGTCCACACCCCTTGAAGAACCATGCAATTGATACACGATCGCCAACTTTTAAGGAAGTAACTCCAGGGGCAACTTTAGATACACGGCCAACCCCTTCATGACCGATAATACGACCTGGCTTCTTACCAAAGTCTCCAGCAGCAACGTGTAAATCAGTGTGACAAAGGCCACAATATTCCATGTCAACTAAAGCTTCACCGGGCTTCAAATCCCGCAGTTGAACATCTTTAACAGTAACAAAACCGTCTACTGGATCATTAATAACAGCAGCTTTCATAAGGTAAGATCTCCTTTATTAATAAACAAATTACTTTTTACAATGCTTATAGTACCATAACTCCTAGACAAATTTAAAGTGAAATTTTGCACATTTGTCAAAATGAATAATTTTCTTTTCTATTTAAAATATTGATATAACAATGACAAAACTCAGTAAATCAATTTAATTCATATTGTATAGTAAATCACTTACTAATTATCTCTAAAACTTTATCGTTATAACTTTAGACGTTCCCTATTAATAATGAATGTTATAATTTAATCAATTAGATAAAGGAGTGAGTATAATAATGTCTTATGGATATATCACCAAACTAAGCGAAAATGTAGAACGGCAACATGTTCGTTACAATAATCGTTATGGAATGGCAATTGCTGCTGATGTCTATACCCCTAAGGATCTAGAAGAAGACAAATTGTTACCTGCCATCATAATCGGGGCACCGTATGGAAGCACAAAAGAACAGGCAGCCGCAATTTATGCAAATACGTTTGCTCAATTAGGTTTTGTTACCCTCGCATTTGATCAAGTGTACATGGGCGAGTCAGCCGGCGAACCTCGTCATGTTGCTTCTCCAGATTTGTATGCAGAATCCTTCAGTGCCGCAGTTGACTATTTAGGCACAAAAGCAAAACATGTCAATCGTGATCAAATTAGTGTTATCGGTATCAGTGGGGGAGCTGGGTTTGCTCTTAGTGCTGCAGCTGTTGATACACGAATTAAATCTGTTGTGACAATTTCAATGTATGATATGACAGATATTCGTGAAATGGCTAATCTTGCTCCTGAACAATTATTCCAACTTAAAGATCAATTATCAAAACAACGGTGGGATGATTTTGAAGATGGACAACCTGACTATCATCCATCCTTCCCAGAAGAACCATATGATAGTATTGACGATTTGCCAAATCATGATGAATTAACAAACGAGTGGCTTCGTTTTTATGCTCTTAAGCGCGGTTTCCATCCAAATGCACGTGGAACCGCAACAACTACTTCTAATTTAGCCATGCTTGAATTTTCTGCCTTAGACTATATTAAAGAAATTTCACCACGACCAATCCTATTTATTTATGGAGACAAAGCTCACTCCCGATCTTATTCCGAACGAGCTTATTACCTTGCTAACCAACCAAAGCAACGATTGATCGTAGAAGACTGTGAGCATATTGATCTTTATGATAAGATGGAGAAAATTCCAGTAGATCAAATTTCGAAGTTTATAAAAGATAGTTTCAATGCATAATCAAATGACAGAATGCCAATCAGCATCTCAATTATAGAATGCTGATTGGCATTTTATTTTTAATATTTTCGGAAGTTAATAGTAAAAGACTGCTATCACTTCTATGTATAGGAGTGATAACAGTCTTTTTAACTTATCGGAATTACAAGATTTGAACTTGCGACCTCTGCGTCCCGAACGCAGCGCTCTACCAAGCTGAGCTAAATTCCGAAAAAATAAGCGTAACAGTTAAACTGTCACGCTTACTATAATTAGTGCACCCAGAAGGAGTCGAACCTTCAACCTTCTGATTCGTAGTCAGACACTCTATCCAATTGCGCTATGGGTGCATATAAGCGGAAGACGGGATTCGAACCCGCGACCCCCACCATGGCAAGGTGATGTTCTACCACTGAACTACTTCCGCATGTCTCTGATAAGTTATTTCCTATCAACGATTATTAATATTACACGAAAATCTCATCAATGTCAACAAGAATTTCAAAAAATATTAAATGCGGATGAAGGGACTTGAACCCTTACATCAAAATGATACAAGATCCTAAATCTTGCGCGTCTGCCAATTCCGCCACATCCGCAAATTAATGGAGGATACAGGGCTCGAACCTGTGACCCCCTGCTTGTAAGGCAGATGCTCTCCCAACTGAGCTAATCCTCCATAAATAGGCTTGCTATATAAATCAGCCTATTTAATATATCATCTATATACTTTTTTGTCAAATCCTATTTAAGATTTAATTCAATTAATTTTTCATCAATCATGGCTAAGACCTTCTTAGCTGCAGCCGGATCTTCAACAAAATCATATTTATCGCCATCAATAACCATCTTAGGGCTTTCATTATAATCCTCATACCATTGAACATAACGTTCGTTTAAATTCTTATAATATGAATATAAGGAAGGATCATTAGCGATTTGTTCAAATGAACGTCCCCGCTTCTTAATCCGTTCAAGCATTGTCTCAAATGAAACCCTAATTGTAATTAAAAGGTTGGGGGCTTTTTGGTGTGGTTGCTCTGGTAATTCTTCCATCATATTACCTAATAATGAAGAATAAATATTTGACTCTGTTTCCGTAGCTCGGCCCATATCCGCGTTTAACTTGAATAATAAGGCATCTTCAAAAATTGACCGGTCCAAAACATTTAAATCATTCGAGTATGAATCTTTAATCTCATCAAGCCGCTTGTTTAAAAAGTAAATCTGTAATAAGAAACCATATTTTTTAGGATCTTTATAAAAAAGCGGCAAAATTTTATTATCGTCAACAGATTCATAGAAAGCCTGACTATTAAGATGGTCTGCCAACAGCTTTGTCAAACTAGTCTTTCCTGCACCGATTGTCCCGGCTAAAGCAATCATTAGTTATTTCCCCCTGTTTCAAATTCAAAAAGTAACGAAAACAATTCTAACATTTAAAATAAAAAGGAGCGAGTATTTTCTCGTTCCTTTTTATTTTATTAATCATCTTCTGGTTCGTACGATTCACCCTTTGTTCGCCGTGATAAATCAACCTTATCAAGCGGAATCAAGTGCGTCTTATAACGAATCTTGTAGTAGAAGAAAAGAATTAAGAATAATGGAATTCCCATGTAAGTAATCAAGATGTTTTGCCAATCCATTTTTACAAAAGCATCGATGTTTTGACCACAAATAACGATAATACATAAAGCAAGTGCGAATACTGGACCGAATGGGAATCCTGTTGCGTGATACTTCAATTCGGAAAGCGTATGTCCCTGCTTAAGGAAAGCTTTTCTAAAACGATAATGGGAAACTGCAATTCCTAACCATGCAATAAATCCACACAATCCTGATGCACCAATTAAATAGTTATAAGCTTTTGGACCAATAAATTGGGTTGCATAGGCTGCTAATGAGACAACCATTGTTCCTAGTAAAGCATAAATTGGAATACCACGCCGGTTTACATAACCAAAAATCCGCCATGCATATCCTTCACGTGCTTGTGAATAAAGCATCCGGGTTGAGGCATATAAACCAGAGTTAGCAGCAGAAATGACGGCAGTTAAGATAACCGCATTCATTGCACTAGCTGCAAAGGCTAATCCCGCTCGCTTAAACACAATTGTAAATGGACTCATTGTAATGTTTGAAACATCTTGATTCAATAAGTTCTTATCTGTGTAAGGCAGGATACAAGCAATAACAAAAATAGCAAAAATATAAAAAAGTAAAATTCGCCAGAAAGTTGAATGGATTGCCTTGGAGACAGACTTTTCTGGTGTAGCAGCTTCACCAGCAGTAATTCCAACTAATTCTGTTCCTTGGAATGAGAAACCAGCAACTAAGAAAACACTAATAATTGCTGGCACTCCCCCAACAAACGGTGCTTGCTTGTAGTGGAAGTTGCTTAATCCAACAGGCTTGCCGCCCATAATTCCAAAAATAATTGCAACACCAACAATTAAAAATACGATAACTGTGACCACTTTGATTAAAGCAAGCCAAAATTCAGTTTCACCATAGGATCGTACCGATAAATAATTGATTAAGAAAATTAACGCCATCACTGTTACACTAAAAATCCAGCCTGGAACATTGGGAAGCCAATAATTCATTACAATACCCGCAGTTGTAACATCAACGGGGATTGTAATTGCCCAGTTAAACCAATAGTTCCAACCAAGAGCAAAACCTAGTGCTGGATCAACAAATTTCGTCGAATAAGCTGAAAACGACCCCGTCAATGGCATATATGTTGCCATTTCACCTAGACTCGTCATTAGGAAATAAACCATAATTCCCATAATTCCATATGCAACTAATGCTCCACCAGGTCCTGCAGTTGAAATAGCGGATCCACTGGCAATAAAAAGTCCAGTACCGATTGTCCCACCAAGAGCAATCATGGACAAGTGACGTGTCTGTAATGTCCGTTCCATATGACCCGTCGACTTAGATTCATCTGCCATAAATATATTTCCTCCAAATTTGTGTGCCTTAACGTCAACATTTTCGAAGAGGATAAATTAAAAGGGTCTTCTGATCGGTAACCCCACCAGAAGACCCAACTTAATACCTATAATTAATCGTTGAATCAATTTAGGAAGCGCCCCGCAATTATTGCGACAGTCTATAGCCTATTGTGACTATAGCCCAACATCTACCAGAAATAAGCTAAGTAGTGTTTCGGCATATTTCCCTTTCACTAATACTCCGGTGCTTATTCACCTAATACTAGTTACTGATAAAATATGCAACCTCTTCATCGAATGAAATTATACCCCACTCAAATAAAAATGCAAGTCCGATTATTTAATAATACGTTGCCATAAGTCATCCTTGTCATAAGTAAAACCGCATTTAACAAGTACTCGCTGAGAACGATAATTACTTTGTTTGCACTCCGCATGAATCGTAATTTTAGATGGCAAAATAGAAATAAATTTTTGAAGTGCAGTTGTCATTATGCCTTTATTCCATTGGTTTTGCTGCAAAAGATAACCTAATTCATAATGATGAGCAATTCTTTTTCCTTCATCCCCATACCAAGCACTTAATACAATCATCCCCACTACATCTTCATTTAGTTTCACTACCATTACATGATTCTGGCGAACAAACATCTTAATAGCTTGCACACGTTTTTCTCTTTGAAGTGGTAAAAGCAGTCCCACTGCTTGTGTTAAGTTTTCATTATCCAATAATTTAACTATTGCTCCTAAATTGTTATTAGTTTTTGCTGGTTCAATTATAATTTCACTCATTTTTTCTCCTATTTCCCGGGAAATAAAAAAGAGAAGCAACCCAAAAAGATTGCCCTCCATCAATTTCGATTATTAAATTTCAATACTACGGAAGAACGGAATTCGTTGCAATCGTGGTGCCCAAGCGACATAGAGCCATTCAGCTACTTGTAACCATGCATAAGCTAATAACATTGCACCAATAGTATCAAATGGCCAGTGAGCATAAAGATATACCCGCGATACCGCCAGAAAGAAGACTGCAAATATTAATAAGATTTGCAAAATTGTGCGGACAGATGCTTTTTGAATAAGTGGAATTACAATTAAGAATAAAATTGCTACTACCAAGAAGAATCCTAAAGTGTGACCACTAGGGAAACTATAGCCATCATCTGCTGCCAAGTGTTGTGCAGGACGGACCCGCTTAACGATGTGTTTAATAATTGTCCCAATCACATCACCACCAAAAATCGTTCCTAATGACCATAAAGCCGGGATGCGATAGCCCTTCAACCATAAAACACCTGCAATAATAAATACCCATACTAAATCTAAGACCGGTTTAGCTAAAAATGAAAGTAAGCTCATCAAAGCATGGAACCAGCCAATTCCTTCCAGGCGCTGACTAGTAAATAACGACTGCAGAACAGCATCAATCATTGTTAGCACTGATGAATTAAACATAATTAATAGCATCAATGCGATAAAGAAACCACCGCTTAAGGCAAAGCGCCACCACCGATGATCATCACGTTCAATAAACATAATCAAGGATTCTCCTAACTTAAATTAATTAATCAAAAATGAGTATACCACAGTGTCAAAAATTCCATCGTGACTTTTTAATTAAATATTTATGAAGATAGTTCAAAACACGATTTAAAAGCTCTCCCAAACCAAAGCCAAGCGTAATTGCACCAACAATGACAACTACCTGGTAGAAATAAACATTAACAAGATGGTAATTACCAATAGCAAAATTACGAACCATTTTATAAGCCTGTCCTCCAGGCACGAATGGAACTAGCGCGGGCACATTAAAAACAATAATTGGCATTCGTTTTCGCCGAGCTGCTGCCTGGCTTAATACCGAAATTAAGATTGCAGCAACTAAATTACTAAACGCAAGGCCAATGCCACTGCAATAATACATTATCCAGTACACTACCCATACGCCTCCACCAATCATCCCCGCAGTATGATAGGCACGTTTAGGAATATTTAAGAGGATACCAAAACAAACTGTCGAAACATAGCATAAGAAAAATTGTAATAATAGGTTACCCCAATTCATCTCCTACCCTCCTAATTAAAGTGCAGAACAATTACAATTGCACTACCAATCGAAACAGCAGTTAAAATCGCCTCAATTCCTCTTGTAGGTCCACTAATTAAGTTTCCGGAAACTAAATCCCGTGCCGCATTAGTTAAGGGCACTCCAGGAACCAGAGGCATAACCGCACCAATAATAATATCATTAATATTATTAGCAAGATGCATTTTAACAAAGATCACCGCCAAAACACCTATAATTAAGGAAGAACAAAACTCTCCTAAATACTGAATCTTAAACTTTCGTAAAAGGTATGAAAATGCTCCGTAACCTACGCCACCTGCAAGAAAGCCAGCCCAAGAATCAGAAACATTACCTGTAAAGACAATCATTAATGCACCACTTAAAATCGCAGCAGCAAATGATTCATACCAGTTTTGCCATCTTGACATCTTTTGGCGATCAATCTTTTTTAATTTAGCAAATGCTTGTGGAACATCAATTTTGCGCCGTGCTAGTTCACGAGAAACTTCATTGACATCCGCAATTTTACTTAAATTGTTTTTGCGATGACGAATAGTAATTACTTGGGCATCGGGTTCATTAATCGTCCCAACTACAATTCCAGTTACGGTTGTAAAAGCCTGAAAGCCATGAAGTCCTGCACTTTTTGCCATTCGGGATAAGGTGTCGTTAACTCGTTCCATATTTGATCCATTTTCAATTAAAAGTCTCCCAGCTAGCAAACAAGTCTTTAGTGCTAGTGCTTGTCGTCGTTTCGTTAACATCTTTTCGCCTTCTCTGTTCAAAGATATTATTATTATCCTCTGTTTAGATAAGGAGCTCAATACAAAAAAACGGCCGGAAAAATCCAGTCGTTTTTTGTATTTAGTCTTTAACTACATTTGCAGCTTGAAGGCCACGTTCGCCTTCTTCAACTTCAAACGTAACATGTTGTCCTTCGCTCAATGACTTAAAGCCATCCCCTTGAATAGCAGAAAAATGAACAAACACGTCATCGCCGCTTTCACGAGTAATGAAGCCATATCCCTTATCGTCATTAAACCATTTAACAGTTCCTTGTTCCATGTTGGAAATCCTCCTGTGCATTAAGCACTAATATAATTTGTAATTCGTCTCAGGTGAAGAGATCCATTTGCAATGAAACAATCGAACCAACCGCACTTAAAAAAACTACAAAAACCATTGTATCACATAAGCAATCATTTACATAATTAATCTTTATTTTCTTGAGCTGTATCCGGTTCAATAAAAATATTATGTGAGGCCTTATATGAAACATTAATTTCTTGGTCGCTATCCTCTTTTTGAATCACAATTGGTCCTTCAAAAGGCTCATGGCGAATTACAGTAACTTGTTCCTGAGGTCGTAATCCTAACTCTTCTAAGTAAGTGAGAAGTTCATGATTATCTAAGAATCGCTCTAGTTCAACTTTTTCCCCATCATCAGCATCTGCTAATAAACGATGTGTTACATCTGGGAACTTGCCATTAGCTGATGGAATTACTCCACCATGCGGACAATGATCAGGGTGTTGAAGAAAAGCATCTAAGGCCGTTGCTAGTCGATCACTTGTCTGATGTTCAAGAATTTCCGCTTCTGAATGGACGTCGGCAAAATTGTAGTGAAGCTTATCCACTAAAAACGTTTCCCATAAACGATGCTTTCGAACTAATTCTGCAGCATACTTTTGTCCTTTTTCAGTTAAAGAAATACCGGCATATGGTTCATGAACAACTAGCCCTTCGTCAGCCAACTTAGAAATCATCTCGGTTACTGATCCAGCGGCAATTCCTAGTCCAAGGGAAATCTCTTTATTAGAAACTTTTTTATGACTACCACCTAATTCAAAAATAATTTTTAGATAGTCTTCCTTCATTGGAGTCAAATTTTTTCACCTCTGGGTATTAAAATTTGGCCTACGATCGGTCATTATGTGTTTTTATATATTAACATTGAACCCAAATTGATTATAGCATATTATTAAAAGTGTAGTTTGGAAAGCCTAACTTTTTTGTTATAAGCTTTTTATAAACCCGCAATCGATCTTTACGGAGGAGTAGGTAAATCATGGACGAAAAAGTAACAGGGAAACGCTTTTTAGCAGTTACCCTCCTAAATATAATAATTACAATTGTTGAAATCCTCGGAGGTATCCTCTCTGGAAGTTTAGCCTTACTATCAGATGCTTTTCATAATTTAGGGGATTCGCTTTCCATTGTACTAGGCTATTTTGCCCAGCATATTGGCGGACAGCCAGAGAATCGGCAGCGAACCTATGGCTACCGGCGAGCTGAAATCCTCTCAGCATTAACTAATAGTATCTTTTTAATTGTTATCTCTGTCTTTTTAATTATTGAAGCTATTAAACGGTTAGAGCATCCCCAGCATATTAACGGGGGCATTATGTTAACCGTGGCCGTGATTGGTCTGCTTGCAAACTTTATTTCCGCAGCCCTTTTACATGCTGGCAGCGAAGACAGCTTAAATGTCAAAGCAACTTATCTCCATATTCTAAGTGACGCGCTCTCTTCTGTCGCTATTATCATTGGAGGAATCATTCTTACCTTTGTTAATGTTCCATGGCTTGATCCCGCCTTGACAATCGGGGTTGCTCTTTATATTGCTTATGAAGCTTGGCCAATTATTAATCAAACCATCAAAATTCTCATGCAGTCCTCCCCAGATCTTGATTATAATTCCATCGAAAATGATTTAAAGCAAGTCGACGGGGTTACAGCAGTTCATCACGTTCATGCATGGATGATGGATGAACACCGAATCATTTTCTCTGTCCATCTTAATTGTGATGACTTGCCACTAAGCCAAGTTGAGCGAATCTATAGTCAAGTAGAAAAAATCTTGCATGAAAAATATGGGATCTGTCATGTTACTATTCAAGCAGAATATCACCGAGGGAAAGATGAAGAACTATTCAATACTCCCGTTGATGAAAAAAATGTTATTAATAACGACTTCAAACAGGACTAAAATTAAAGGAAGCAAAAAGTTGAGCGAAAACTCACCTTCTTGCTTCCTAATTTTTATATAAATTAAAATAATTTTCCGACTCCGTAGTGAATCGTAATTGTAATCAAACCAATAATAATATTTCGAATAACTGCCACTTTTACAAGCCCGTTACCAAGCTTAGAACTGATATAACCAGTTAGGGCACTAGTAAAGGCAACCGCCAAAATCACGGCATACCACTTATATGCTTCGGGAGCAAAAGTCATTGCCATCAACGGAATCAATCCTCCAGCAGCTGCTGAAAAAAGAGAAGAAAAGGCAGCATCCCAAGGATTAAGATAGTGACCAAGCTCAATATCATACTTAATCCGAACAACCGTCTCAAGGGGCTTTTTATTAAGGAGGTCCTTAGCAATTTTGATTGATGTTTCAGGGGTAACTCCTTTATTTACATAATAGTCTCTTACTGCCGCAAGCTCCCTTTCATAATCGTTTTTTAAGAGCTGCTCTTCTTTAGCAACGGCCGCTTTTTCCGTATCCTTTTGAGTAGATACAGAGGCATATTCGCCAGAAGCCATTGAAAATGCA
The DNA here is from genome assembly GCF_020784725.1 of Limosilactobacillus reuteri. Taxonomy (GTDB): domain Bacteria; phylum Bacillota; class Bacilli; order Lactobacillales; family Lactobacillaceae; genus Limosilactobacillus; species Limosilactobacillus reuteri_F. The sequence goes on along the minus strand of NZ_JAJGTZ010000026.1, from coordinate 36,268 downwards.
CAGGCAAGCAAATCAGATAAGCCAGCAATGAAGATAGTAAAGCGGTCACTTGTCGCTGCTGCTACTGATACCAGGACACCGACAACAGTCAGAATTCCATCATTTGAACCTAGTACCCCAGCTCGTAACGTATTCAGTTTTTCTTCCATTGTTTGCTTCTGTTGCTTTTTCACCTTAATACTCATTTAATCTCATCTCCCTACCGCGCAAATAATTGTCCAATCAGGTACGTAACTCCCATTGTTAATAATCCAGCAGCTGCATTCCTGATCATCGATTTAATCCGGTTAGATTTTCCTAAAACCGCCGCAAAATAACCAGTAATTAATAAAGCAATCAGAACTGCAATTGCGGTTGCTAAAATTCGAACATTTGCAGGGGAAACGGTAACCGCCACCATCGGTAAAATTGAACCGGTTGGAAAAGATATAAAAGAAGCGATCGCCGCCGCATATGGACTTGTAAACTCATTGGGATTAAAGCCATAGCGCTCTTGAACAGCTGTTCCTAAAGCATCTTTTTCCATTAATTCTTTCGTCGCTTGTTTAGCTAGTTGCGGATCAATATCTTGAGCTTCATATTTCTTTTGAACATAGTCAAATTCATGCTGGTATTGATTTTGAAGTCGCTGCTTTTCACTAATCAAAGCCATTTTTTGTGAGTCTTTTTGGGTTGAAACCGAGACATACTCCCCCATACACATCGAAATCATCCCGGCAAGCGTTCCGGACAAACCTGCAATTAAGATGGAACGAGCATTACTCGTCGCTGCTGCCACCCCGATAACAATTCCGGCAATTGAAATAATCCCATCATTAGCCCCCATTACACTCGCACGCAGAACATTTACCTTTTGTGCTAATGACATCTTTTTCTTGGACACATTTATCCCTCTCCTCTTTTAATTTAGAATCATTATAACATAGGGATGGCTAAAAACAACCAAATAAATTTCAAATGATATCCTAGATTAGAATCATTAAAATATATCTATTCATATAAAAAGCGATAGTCCTAATCAGAACTATCGCAATAATCTAAAAAAATTAAATTATTTATTCATAAGCCTGAACAGTATTTGTCCGAATAACAAATACTGACGTTCCAGCATGGCGAGCCATGTATGATGCCTGAGAACCAACCGCCTTACGATTACCCTTCTTACCAATTGAACCAACGACTAATAAATCTGGCTGAAAAGCAGGGATGACATGATTACAAATCCGCTCAGCTGGCCGCTCACCACGATCAACAATCGCCGTAATCTTTTCTGGATCAACACCATAATCAATTGCTGCTTGGACATATTCATTTACTCGTTGACGTAATTCATCTTCACTGCTATGAACGTAATCCTTATCTAAGATTTGATATACATTTACCCGGTCAGTTTCAAGAATCGATACAATTCCTAATTCTGAACCATCACGTTTCGCCTTATCAACCGCGTATGAGAAAGCGGCACGGGCATCTGGTGCATCGTCAACACCAACGAGGATCTTCTTGAACTTCTTTGGCTTTATTTCGAACATTAGTATTCTCCTCCCTATGTTCTACACTTTAACGATGAAGCATTACTCGCTCCTCTTCGTTAAGTCATATTCTTCACTCCTTATGTTACTACTTATCTCAATTTTGTAAATAATTATTTCGGTCTTCCTAAAATAAAAGTGGTTTATTAAAGAATTTTATAATTATTTTAGCAAATTAATAATTACACAATGCAGCTTTTGACGGGGTATAGAACAAAATATATAATTAAGGATGTTTACTGCTTATTATAAATACAAATGAAATGGGGGTTAGCTACACATGTCAATGATTGAATTTCATAATGTGCAAAAATACTATGGTAATTTCCATGCATTAAAAGATATTAATTTAACAATTGATGCTGGCGAAACGGTTGTTTTAATCGGGCCATCTGGTTCGGGGAAAAGTAGTCTGATTCGAACAATCAATGGATTAGATCCTATTAGAGATGGTCAATTAATCGTCAACGGGTTTGACCTTGCAGATAAGAAAACCAATGTTAATTTAATTCGAAAAGATGTCGGGATGGTCTTTCAACACTTTAACCTATATAACAATAAAAGTATTATCGAGAACATCATGCTCGCACCACGAATCGTATTAAAGCGCCCAGAAGACGAGAACCGTGAGTTAGCAATGAAACTGCTTGATAAAGTTGGGCTTGCAAATAAAGCTGAAAGTATGCCTGCTCAGCTATCTGGAGGCCAAAAACAACGAATTGCGATTGCCCGCAGTCTGGCTATGAAGCCTAAATGCCTCCTATTTGATGAACCAACAAGTGCTCTCGATCCGGAAATGATTGATGATGTTTTAGACGTTATGAAAGATATCGCTAAAAACTCCAACATGACAATGTTAGTAGTAACCCACGAAATGGGCTTTGCGCGGGCAGTTGCTGACCGGGTTATTTTTATGGCAGATGGTCGGATCTTAGAAGACGATTCAACCGAAAAATTCTTTGGTGATCAGCCTTCTACAGAGCGTGCTCGCGAATTTATGAGTAAGATCAGTGGCCACTAAGGAGGAATTACAATGAAAAAGTATTGGCGATTAGTTACTCTTAGCGCCCTCCTCTTTGTTACTCTCCTTACCCTTTCTGCTTGTGGTACCTCAATTGCAAAAAAAGATGTCCTGACTGAAGATATGCGTAGTCAACGAATTACTTGGGGAGTTAAAGCAGATACCCGCCTATTTGGGCTGGAAAATATCCGGACAGGAAAACTAGAAGGATTTGAAATTGACCTCGCAACAGCTCTTACCAAAAAAATTCTAGGTCCACAAGGAAAACCAATTTTTGTTCCTGTAACTAGCGGAACCCGGGTGCCCCTATTAAAAAATGGTAATATTGATGCGATTATGGCAACCATGACGATCACTCCTGAGCGAGAAAAGCAAGTTGATTTTACCCATTCTTACTTTGATGCTGGTCAATCTCTCCTAGTTAAGAAGGGAAGTCCAATCAAAAACATCAGCGATTTAAATCGACGAGGCGCTGTAATTCTTGGGGTTTCTGGATCAAATTCAGTTAAAAACGTTGCGAAGTTTGCTCCTAAAGCCCGCGTCCTTCAATTATCTGACTATGCTCAAGCGATGACGGCCCTTAAATCTAAACAGGGGGATGCCCTTACCACTGATAATGGGATTCTCTATGGGATGGCAGCTGAAAACCCAGGCTATGAAGTTGTTGGCGGTAACTTTACCAAAGAACCTTATGGAATCGCCGTTAACAAAAATCAAACGCGTTTTCGCAACAAATTAAACTGGGCGTTAAGAGAAGTTGAAAAGGATGGAACCTACAACCGTCTTCTTCTTAAATGGTTTGGCAATGTTAAAGGATTTAATTATCAGGAGATGAAGCGCTAATGTTAAATTTAATTATAAATGAGTGGCATCCCCTTTTAACCGGCCTCTGGAATACTATTCTATGTAGCCTTATTGCACTAATCGGGAGCCTTATTATTGGAACCTTTTTTGCCCTTCTCGAGATTTCGCAGCATCGGGTTTTAAAAATCATCGGTCATGTCTATGTGGAGGTCTTTCGTAATATCCCATTATTGGTAATTACAATGGCTTTTTTCCTGATCATCCCAATGTATGTAGTGAAAATTAATGGATTTACTGCGGGAACAATCGGCTTAACTCTTTATACGTCCGCATTTATTGCTGAGACTGTGCGTGCTGGAATTAATTCAATTGATCCTGGTCAAATGGAAGGAGCCCTTGCCAATGGACTTACTTATGGGCAAACGATGCGCTACATTGTTTTACCACAAGCATTTCGCGTTGTTATTCCGCCACTTGGCAATCAATTTATCAACTTGGTTAAAAACTCATCAGTTCTTGCCTTTGTCGCTGGCTTTGATCTTATGTACCAGGGAAATCTAATTGCAAATGATACCTTAGCAACTATGCCCACTTATTTCATTATCGGTATCATGTACCTCATCATTACGCTTCCGTTAAGTTATTATATGCGACACCTTGAAAAGAAATTAGCCTAGGAGGGATGATCAATGCAAAATTTTATTGACGCTTATTCATGGATTAATATCCGTTTCCTCCTAGAAGGACTTTGGATTACAATTGAAGTTTCCGTAATTTCAATTATAATCAGCTTTATTTTGGGAACTTTTCTCGGAATTATTCGTTACGCTAATATCAAATACTTATCAGCAATTGTTGGGTTCATTATCGATATTATCCGTAACCTTCCCCTCCTGCTAATAATTTTCTTCACCTACTTTGGTCTCCCGAATATCGGAATTAAACCAGAAATTATTCCGGCTGCAATTATGGCGCTTTCAATTTTCGAATCGGCAATGGTTGCCGAAATTGTTCGCTCAGGAATAAATTCGATTGATTATGGTCAAACAGAAGGAGCATTAGCTAATGGATTAACCAAGTGGCAAGCTTTACGAATTATTGTCTTACCACAAGCAATTAAGAATATGATGCCGGCCCTCGTTAGCCAGTTTATTTCATTGGTTAAGGATACTTCACTAGCAACAATTATTGTCTTGCCAGAGTTAATGTACCACGCCCAGATCATCTATGGACAAAATACAAATTATATTATTCCAATGTTCGTTGCTTTAGCAGTCCTATACTTTATTGTCTGCTACTCATTATCATTGTTTGCACGTTATTTGCATAAACACATTGCCTAAGCATTAAAAATGGCGAGACTAGAAAATTTTTCTAATCTCGCCATTTTTAATACTGAATCATAAAGTCAAACCGTTGGTGCTCTCCGGTTAAGCGATTAACATGCCGTTCCATCACTTGACGTCGTTGTCCAAACATCATCCAAACGGCAATTCCAATAAATACCACTAATTCAATTCCCGTCCCAATCCAATCTTGAACTGTTACTTTTCCAGTCATCAATGTTGAATCAGAAGCAACAAATGCTGTCCAATCTAATAGGAAGTGCATTACCATTGCTAGCCATAATTGACCAGTGTAAACATAAACAGTTGCAAAAAATAATCCAATTCCCGCTGCGCTAACTGCTTGTAAAACAGTCATTGACCATTCTTGAGGACCATAGTTGGTAAGGTGAACAATTCCAAATAAAATTGAGCTAGTTGCTAATGCTAATGGAAGTCGTTGTTTTACATTACGCCAAGCATAGAATAAGATGCCCAGAATAGCAAAGCGGAACAAAGTCTCTTCCATTACCGCAGCTTCAAATGCCGAAAAGGTAAAATCCCAATTAGCACGATGGAGATTTGGCATTTCTCCTGTATTTAAAGCCATAAAGATAATATCAACAACAACTAATCCAGCAAATATCCCCCAATTAAAATCACCGCTCCAATGTGGCTTTAAGCCTGGCCATGATAAGTGCCACGTCCGCATGACAGTTGTCGTAAGAATAAAAAAGGCAACTGCGCCAACTGCACCAGTGGATAATGCTAATAATAAGAAGTGATTATCAATCAAGTCTGTTGGCAAGGCAATCAATGGCGTAAAAACCACCAGAGCTAACCAAGCAATAAAGATTAATCGTTCAATGCTCCAATGCATGAGTTCACCAATTACGCTTGCAAATGGTGCAAACATAATAAAGTAATAAAAAATCATCATTGTCACAACGCCCCGGGATGGTAAATGTAATAAAACAATAATTTCTCGAACCATTACATCCCAAGCAAATACTAAAATTATCGGCTGAGTAATCACTTGTAGCCATGCATTCAGCTTTTTAACTAACAAGGATACATTAGGTAAGAGTTCAAAGACTAAACCAATTCCTAAAATAATAACCATGATCAATAATGCTAATGCAACGGTCTGACGATTAAATTCGTAATTACGAATCATCATCATTGCTAAAATGACCAGGGTCGCCCCAATTTGAACCCGGTACCAGATCCTAAGATAATCGTTTCCGGTCATTTTTCCTCATCCTCTCTGGGAAATCTAAAATAATTGCTAAATATGATCATACCAAACAATCTCCTTAGTTTTAAGAACAAATCTTCTTTTTTTAGTTTAAACCATAAAAGAACCTGCAGGCAAAAAAACTGCAAGTTCTTTTATGGTTTATTCTGTGTTTCCTGTTGCAACTGGTTGCTTCTCTTTACCATTCTTCTTTTTAGAATGTTGTTGAGAGTTTCGGTGGGAATGATTATTTTGTCGTTCGTTTTTATGTGTTTGATTATTTTTATTGTTTGGTCGACGATAGTGTTGGTTTTCGGAACGATTATTACCATTCAAAATTGTCACCATCGGAATAATCACTGGACGACGACCAGTGCGATCATAGAGTAATTTTTGTAAACGGCTGATAATTGTCCGGTTTAATACTCGTTGATCAACGTGTTTGTGATTCTTAAATGTATTGAGTATTGCCCAGAATACTTCATGATTGGCGGCCTTAATTAGTTCTTGTGACTCATGCATATAAACAAAGCCACGAGAAACAATATCAGGTCCCGCAACAATTTGGTAATCCTTTAAGTCAACAACCGCAATCGCTGTTACGACTCCTTCTTCCGAAAGTAAGCGCCGTTCGCGAATTTCTGGGTTCCCAACTGTATCTCCCGCATCACGACCATCAATATAAACATCGCTAACGCTATCAATATGGTCCGCTACTCGGCAAGAATCCTTTGTAAGAGCTAAAACATCCCCATTTGCAAGGACAAAGCTATTTTCCTTTGGTACACCAGTCATTTCAGCCAATTTAGTGTGAATTTTTTGCATTCGGTATTCACCGTGAACCGGAGCAAAGAACTTAGGTTTCATTAACCGTAGCATAAATTCTTCATCGACTTGCCCACCGTGTCCTGATGTGTGGATATTATTAACATACCCGTGAATTACATTAGCCTCGCTTTCTTCAAGCTTATTGATGAGGGCGTTAACACTAGTAGTATTTCCTGGAATTGGGTTACTAGAGAAAACAACTGTATCTTCTGGCTGAATAGTAATTTGGCGGTGAGTACCATTAGCAATTCGACTAAGGGCTGCCATTGGTTCCCCCTGCGATCCAGTACACATGATCAATACTTTCTCTGGTGGGTAATTGTTAATTTCATTTTGGTCAATAAGTGAATCTTTAGGAATGTTAAGGTAACCTAATTCTTGACCAGCAGTGATTGCATTTTCCATACTGCGACCAAAAACCGCAATCTTTCGGCCTTGCGCAATCGCGGCATCAGATGCTTCACGTAATCGATAAACGTTAGATGCAAATGAAGCAAAGATAATGCGCCCCTTAATTCGTTCAAAGATCCGGCGAATATGGATATCAACCCAGCGTTCAGACTTTGTAAATTCTGGTCGTTCAGCGTTTGTACTATCTGATGTTAGGAGGAGAACTCCATCATCCCCTAACTTAGCCATCTGTTGAAGATTAGGACCTGGTAAATTACCAACTGGTGTTAAATCAAACTTAAAGTCACCAGTCTGGACAATTGTTCCTTGAGGAGTATGAACAGCCACACCCAGTGTATCAGGGATTGAGTGGGTTGTTCTGAAGAAACTAACCCATAGCTTTTTAAAGTGAACTTCATCGAATTCATTAATTTCATGCAATTCGGCATTTCTTAGCAAGTGTTTTTCTTCTAACTTACCCTTAATCAATGACATGGCAAAGGGTCCTGCATAAATAGGTGCGTTGACCTTTTGCAAGAAGAATGGTAAGCCTCCAATGTGGTCTTCGTGACCGTGTGTGATAAAGATTCCCTTAATCTTATCTTTATTTTCAATTAGGTAATCATAATTTTGAATTACGTAATCTACTCCTAGTAATTCATCTTCGGGGAATAAAACCCCACAATCAATAACAATAATTTCATCTTGGAATTGTACACAATACATATTTTTACCAATTTCACCAAGACCACCCATGGCGTAAAAGGCAACTTCATTGTTTTTAATCTTTAATTTTGTCATAATACCTTTCCTTCTATAGATTTTTATCATGTTAATTAACGGAATTTAAGTAAGCCAAAAGAACCGCTTTGTTTTGGCAAGGTCGGTTATTAATATTCATTTTATTATTGGCACTTAATCTTAATTATTTAATCCGTACGTAAAACTAACTATTATTTTACCACATCTACAAAATTGAAGGTAGTAATTGCCTAATTCTTTGATTAAAAAAGAAGGTGGGAGAAAGTATATATCTTTACTCCACCTTCCTTATTAATAAGGGCTTTTCCACTAGTTATTTGCCTAATCTTCTTCTGGTAACTGTTCCTCTTTTTGTTCCCAAGCCTTCATCCAATCAACAACCGGTTCCCCATCTTCATGAAATTTAACATTAGTCAATGCGGTTAAAATTTTTTGATAAGCTGGCTTACTTAGCCGCGTGCTTACATTAACTAATTCTTGATGACCCATAAAAGCATTATCGCGCAAGATTTGATTAATTGTAGCCATTAGTTCATTAGATACTTGTGAGCTAAGGATCTCTAAACTACCCCTACGATATTGATCAACATAAAAATTAATAAAGGAATTAAGGGCAACTTCTTTAGCATCGTCGCTTAACTCACTATAACTTAAACCTGTTGTAGCCAATTAGTATTCTTCCTTTCTCAAATTAATTTACTTTGATTATCCTCTACATTTTAACCTTAACACAAAGTTTATTATCCGTTAATTTTCTTTCCGATCCCGAATACGAAGACGAGTCTTATCACCATCAATCACTGCATATACTTCTTTTGTGAGATCCTCAGCTAATGGGCCCAACCTAACTTCTCCACTATCTTCCCCAGTTTGTTCTACCTCTTTGATGCCGTCCGTAATAAAACGGGTAAAAATCTTATGAAGTTCGCGCCGTTTACGTTCCTTTTTTACAGCCATTGCTAAAGTAAAGCCTTGCTCCAAAAATACTTTAATCGTTAATACTTGAAAAATTGTTGGAAAACTAAAATAGTGATTTTTATTCTGCTCATCTTGTTCAGATTTAATGTAACCTTTTTTCTCCCAGTATCTTAATTGACTAGTAGAGACACCAGTTACACGTGCCACTTCACTCATACTAATTTTTAATTGTTTACTAGCGATTATTTTTCTAATTCTTCCAGAAAGCGGATCCATCATTTTCCTCCAAAGTGTATGTTTTAATCATAAATTACCAAAAATTTGATATCTTTGTCAAATTATTTGACAAAGATATCAAATAGTATTATTATTTTTCACATTGTAAAAAATGTAAAGGAGGATTCTATTAGTGAATCAAGAGCCACAACCTGTTGATATTAATGGTCAAACTTATAATCGTTCCTTAATGATCTTTGTCTTATTAATTGGAGCTTTTTGTACCATTTTAAACCAAACTATTCTTTCAACAGCCTTTCCAGCATTAATGGATGCTTTTAATATTAGTACAGCCACCGTTCAGTGGTTAACTACCGGTTTCTTAATGGTTAATGGGATTATGATCCCCGTCAGTGCCTACCTAACCAGTCGTTTTAATACTAAAAGTCTTTTTATCATTGCTATGTCAACCTTTGAAGTTGGGACAATTCTAGCATGGATTGCTCCATCATTTGCCGTTCTATTAGCTGGTCGTCTTATTCAAGCAGTCGGAGTAGGGATCAACATGCCCTTAATGCAGAATATCATGCTGACTGTTTATCCTCCTGAAAAGCGTGGAGCTGCGATGGGAGTGAATGGCTTAGTTATTGGATTAGCACCAGCAATCGGTCCTGCTCTATCTGGGTGGGTTATCGATAGTTATAGCTGGCGGTGGCTTTTCGGAATGATTGCCCCAATCACTGCTTTAGTCATCATTGTTAGTTTTTTTGCAGTTAAGAATGTTATCCCTAACAAAAAGCCGCATCTTGACTGGCTTTCTGTTGTTATTTCAACATTAGGATTTGGAAGCATGCTTTATGGATTCTCAAGCGTCGGTGATAAAGGTTGGTCCGATCCAGTTGTTCTTTCAACCATTATCATTGGGGCGATTTTAGTTGTAATTCTAATCATGCGTCAAAACAAGCTAGACGACCCATTCCTTGAATTCAAAGTCTTTGAAAGCAAAGAATTCTCCCTCGCAACTATCCTTAGTTCAATTGTAATGATGGCCATGGTTGGGGTGGAATTCGTCATCCCTCTTTACCTTCAAATTATTCACGGAATGTCTGCCTTCCATTCAGGTCTTACCCTTTTATTTGGGGCCCTTTTTATGGGAATTATGAGTCCAATTACTGGGAACTTATTTGACCGTCACGGTGCTAAGCGCTTAGCCTTTACAGGAATGTTTATCTTAACTGTTGGAACAATTCCTTTTGCCTTTATTACTCGTGATACCCCAACTATTTATATTGTCTTCTTATATGCAGTCCGGATGTTTGGTATTTCGATGGTAATGATGCCAGTTACTACGGCGGGAATGAATTCTCTTCCTTACAATTTAATCTCGCACGGTACAGCTGTTAACAACACCATTCGTCAAGTTGCTACTTCTGTGGGAACAGCAATCATGATCTCTGTTTTGACAAATATTACCAATAGCAATCGCCCTGCTCATTCATTACTTACTCAATCTCCTTTGCAATATAAGGCAAAGATGTTTGATGCTACTTTGATGGGTTATCATGCAGCGTTCTGGTTTGCAATCGCCTTCTCACTCATCGGTTTATTCCTCACATTCTTTGTTACAAATGGTAATGGAATTCACATTCGGCTGGATAGTGAGGAGATAGCAAACTCAGCTGATAAAGGAGGGATGAAATAATGGTTATTATTTTAACTTTTCTGGGAGCAATTGCCTTTTTTGCTTGCATGATGTTTATTCAGCAAAAAAACCTGCGAATCATTTTAGCCACACTCACGGGAATTACCTTTGTAGGCTCGACTCTTTTAATGACATTGAACTACAGTCACCATTTTGGAATGCAAAAAGTTACGACAACAACCACCAAGCGGATTTACTCTGCTTCAAATTCCTCAATGCCCCTGGCAATTTATCAACCGGTTGGTAAAAGCGGCCATGATGATGTTTATATTTATAACACCAAAGTTAAACAAAAAACGCCTAACCATACCCAAGCAAACGAATATACCACTAGTCGGATTAAATGGACTAATGATACTACGCCTCGGCTCGTAACAACTGAGACACGTTGGCAATATCGTAATAATTTTTATAAAGTCCTATATGCATGGTCAGGAATGAACAATACATTGGTTAAGCGAACTAATGTGTTAGAATATCCACGAATGTATGTTAAACTCACAACGAGTCAAGCTACTAAACTTGCCAGAGTTGCTAAATCTGCTACAGGAACCAAACTACAAGCACAAGCCGCAGAACAAGGACGCGCTTTTGTTACATCAAAGGTTCAAGCAGCAATGGCTAAGAATCCTAACATGACTGCTAAGCAAATCCACGAAATATCAGCACAAGCAGAACAAGAATTTCAGACCCAAAGCGTTAAACAAATTTTAAAACAAATTAAGTAAAAAATAGTGAGTGGAAATTAACTTTCTCGACAAGGCGGTGGGCTAAGGATAGAACGGTGATTAGCACGGCACGGGCTGATTACCGTTCGGACTTAGGCTCAAGCCTTGTAGTTACGACGCGAAGCTAGCCTACGAGGATTTCCACGATATCTTAAATAATCTTCACATAAATAGAGAGGCTAAAAAAACGAAGTTTTTTCAGCCTCTCTATTTTGTATTTAAACTAATTCAAAAATACTGATGGTAATTCTGAGGTAAATGTCATTTGTTTAAGAGTGAAAGGATCATTAAAACTAATTTTACTTGCGTGAAGCAACTGATGATTATACTTACCAGTATCGCCCCCATAAAGATGGTCACCAATCAGGGGATGACCAATAGAAGCAAAGTGAACTCTAATTTGGTGGGTTCGTCCAGTGTGGAGTCTTACCCGTACTTGTGTCCACTCTGCACCTCGTTCTTCAACCCAATACTCAGTCAAAGCTCGTTGCCCATTCTTGTCAATTACCCGGGCTGCTTGACCATCCTGTCTTCCAATCGGCTTGTTAATCTCGCCATGGTCGTCCATAATTTGTCCTTCTACTAAGGCAGTGTACTCCTTCAGCATTTGATGATGCTGCACTTGCTGACTGATCATACTTGAGGCGATATGATGCTTAGCGATAAGAAGTAATCCCCCCGTAAAGCGATCCAGTCGTGTAATTAAATGAGGACGGAGATCTGCAGAATTATTTGCGATTAAGTATCCCTTTACCCGATTCAAAACTGTATCATTTTGAACGGTTGGTCCCGGGATAGAAGTCACACCTGCCGGCTTATCTACTACCAACCAATTATCATCTTCATACACAACATTTAAGGGCTCATTACTAATTTCAACAGTCTCATCAGCTAATTCCGGCTGAGCTTTAATGGTTAAGGGCTGATTAGGAAGAATCTGGGTTGTTGGTCGTACCTTCCGATGATCAACAAGAAATTCTCCTTCACCGTTTTTTAGATCGTTAAATAAACGATGCCCCATCCCCAATGACTGAAGATACTTCTTTATTTTAATCGGTTCGGTTCCTTGGTATATCCACGTATTTTCCATCTTAATTCCCTCCATCGACATTATAAAAGATACAAAAAAAGAGCTGATGACCTAAATCACAGCTCTTTAATATAGAACGGTCCGTACGAGACTCGAACTCGTGATCTCATCCGTGACAGGGATGCGTCCTAAACCAACTAGACCAACGGACCAACTTGACAACAAATAAAAGTATACGAGATTTATCGAAATTAGTCAACAAAAATTTGCAATTTATTTTTAATTTTTCGTTTTTCCTATCTATACCGCAAAAATTCCCAATAGTTTATAATGAAAGTATTAGCTATTATTAAGGAGGAGTTTTTAATGCAGCAGTTGGGCAAGCGCCTATTAAACTGGTGGTCTAAGTATTCAAAAATCATAAAGGTAGTGTTTGTAACTTCAGTCCTAGTCTTTGTTATTCTCGCTTTAGGTAACTTTTTTAAAACAGTTAAATGGCATGAAGTAGGAGTTGGCTTAGCAAACCTGTCTTGGGAAAGCATCATCCTACTCCTAATCACTGGATGTATCGCTGTTATCCCCATGTTGGGATATGATTTTGTAATCACCCATTTATTACCCGGGAAATTTAAGAAATCATATATTATTCGTTGTGGATGGATTACAAACACTTTAACAAATATTGCTGGATTTGGCGGAATTCTTGGTTCTACCTTACGAGCATACTTCTATCGAAAGAATGCCAGTAAAAAAGAGATACTACTTGCTATCTCTAAAATCGCCGTTTTCTTACTTTCTGGCTTATCAGTTCTTTGTTGGGTCGCTTTGATTATCATGTTTGTGTTTCATGATGGTGGGCACTTCAATCAATACGCACTTTGGCTTGTTGGGGGCGGACTATATTTTCCAATCGTTTTTTATTTTACTGTTATTCATAATAGTAAAATCTTTAAGGATATTACGCCAATGGTAGGAACCTTTTTAGTCACCAGTTCAACTTGTGAATGGCTATTTGTAGCACTTTTTTTCTTACTCGTCGGGTGGTGCTTAGGGGTTCGGCATAATCTTATTAGCGTTCTGCCGTTATATGTAGTTGCCCAAGTTCTCGGGGTCCTTTCGATGATTCCAGGGGCACTTGGTTCGTTTGATCTTTTAATGATGTTAGAACTGTCATTACTTGGTGTTTCACAAACTACCTCTGTTATCTGGCTATTATTATTCCGAATTTTTTACTACATAGTTCCATTAATTATTGCCGGATTTATGTTCTTGCACTCACTGGCATCACAAGTTAACCATTTTTTCGACGGATTACCATTGCTAATGGTCCGCAAACTTGCTTACTATTTAATTACAACGTTTATGTATGTTTCTGGAATTTTAATGCTTATTACTGCCTCAATTCCAGACATCACTGCACAAAATAAGATTATCGCAAACCTTTATCCCTATACCTTCTTCTTTCTCCACCAATTGACAACCATCTTATTTGCACTTGCTATGCTTGCCTGTGCTCGCGGTCTTCAATCAAAGGTGAAAAAGGCATACCTTCCCACTTTAATATTATTAGTAATTGGAATCGCTAATACCATTTGGAATTTGGGAACATTGAGTTTAACAATTTATCTAGTCATTGTTTTGATACTTGTTTTACTCTCTCGCCATGTGTTGTACCGGAAGAAATTGGAATACTCAATTGGAAAATTTGCAATTGATAGTCTTATCTTTGCTGGGGCATGTATCCTCTATGTAATTGTCGGAGTTATTAACGCTCCTCAATATTCCAGTAAGCACCACATCCCTGATTTTCTATTTTTCCCTGGTGAAAAGATTTGGATTTCAGGACTCTTTGGATTAATTCTCGGTCTCTTATTAATTTTCGTCATTCTGCGCTACTTTATGGCAGGAACTGATCCTTTCAATATTAAAAGCGTATTTGATGCTGAACGGATCCGCAATGTTATTAAAGAATATGGAGGAAATGAAACTAGTCACCTCGCCTTCTTAAAAGATAAGAATATCTACTATTACAGTGTTGACGATCATGATAAGCTCTTTTTCATGTATCGCCGTAAATATGATCGCCTGATCGTAATGGGCAATCCAGTTGGGGACAAGGATAGTTGGCGACCAGCTCTTCGGCAATTTGTTTTAGAAGCTGATAAGTATGGCTATCAGCTTGTCTTTTATGAAGTCTCTAGCGATATGACAATGCTTCTCCATGAATTCGGCTTCGACTTTATTAAAACTGGTGAAACTGGCCTCGTTAAGCTAGCAGACTTTACACTTGCTGGTAAGCGCCAACGATCACAGCGAGCATTGATGCATAAATTTGATCGTGAAGGGTATACTTTCTCCGTTGAAAAGCCACCATTTAGTAAAGAATTAATGCAGGAGATGAAACAGGTCTCCAATAGTTGGTTAGGAAACGAAACTGAAAAAGGATTCTCTCTTGGTTTCTTTGACTCTTACTATATTAATCAGGCACCAGTTGGCATTATCCGTGATAAAGAGGGCAAAATGGTCGCCTTTGCAACGTTTATGCCGACAGGAGGTAAAAAGATTTTAACAATTGACCTCATGCGTCATAGCAAAGATGCTCCTTCTGGAATAATGGATAAAATTTTCATCAGTATGTTCCAGTATGGTCAGGAAAACGGCTATACCTACTTTGATCTCGGAATGGCACCTCTTTCGAATGTCGGGGAATATCAATTTAGTTTTATTGAAGAAAAAGCTGCGCACTTCATTTATGAATATGGCTACCATTTGTATGGCTTTCAAGGACTACGGCGATACAAAGATAAATATGCGACAGTTTGGTATTCACGTTATACTGCCTTCCGCAAGAAGAATTCAATTATTGCCACCATGATGATTTTAGTTAGCGTTGTTAACCAACGTGTTGATCAGCAAAACCACCGTTCAATCTTCTGGTGGTTGATTAAATAATATTAAGAGGGTGAGGAAAAACTTTTTCGTTTTTCCTCACCCTCTTTACTTTTATCGATTATTTCTGATCCATTAAGTAGTCGTATAGCATCTCATGCTTAATCTTATCAGTATTATATCCTAATACCTCTGCAATCTGATAAGCAAAAGCTAAGGCAGTTGCGGGACCACGACTGGTAATAATTTTCCCATCATTATCAACAACCGTAATATCCTCTTCAAAATTTGCTGTTGGGGCTACCTTAGCAATTTCTTCGTTAATTCCTGGGAAGCAAGTATAGTTATGATTATCAAGCAAACCATACCGCGCCAAGGCAATCGGAGCAGCACACATTGCGGCATCCCACTTGTTTTCTGCATTACGTTTTTGCATCAATTTCATCAACTTGTCATTATCGCGGAGCTTTTGGGCACCCCCGCGACCACCAGGAAAGGCCACCACATCATAGTCGAGAAGCTGATCACTAATTACTTCGTCACAAGTTAATTCAATCCCATGAGCACCGGGAACATGAATATCTTCTAATCCAACCATTGTGGTATCAATTCCCATTCGGCGGAGAACGTCCACAATTGTAAGTCCTTCAACTTCTTCACAACCTGGTGCAAACACTACAGCAACTTTAGCCAAAATATCACCCCATCAATTATTAATTATTGTCACTACCCGTTTCATTACACCCTTTGCTTCTGGAATGGGATAAAGCGGGTAAATATGAAACAGTCCACGACCAATATATGAGTTTACAGTAATCCCAGCGTCACGCAATTTTTGAACAAACAAAGTCACATCAGGATACAATATTTCCTTTGTTCCCACAAAAATAGTCACATCTCGCAACTGCTCAAGATTCCCATATAAAGGACTTAAACGATAGTCTTGATGGTTTGTATCACCAGCCCACATTGTCCCAATTTTTCGTAAACCGTTCACTGCTAGTGTAACATCTTTATCCTCATATTTGCTAATGAGGGGATTTGTGAGGTCAAGGTCAAGCCAAGGAGAAAATAAGATGAGGTGGCCAGGCTGTGGAAGCCCCTTTTTACCAAGATACTCACAAAAACCAGCTGCTAATCCTCCGCCAGCTGAATCGCCCATAATAGTTACTTTACTAGCAGGCATAAGGGCATAAATTTTGCTATAGAGACTAGCAATTTCTTGGTAGGCAGTACGATAAGTAGCATGCGGAACTAAAGAATAAATTGGGACATAAATCTTCGCATCCGTGGCGAGTGCCAACCGATTTAAATATTGCCAATGAGGCTTATCGGGGCGCTGAATATAGGCTCCACCGGTTAGATACATGATTACTCGTTGATTATTTCCGTGATCATTTAAGACATATGTTGTCAATTCATGTTCTTGACGTTGAACACCAACCGTCATTACGGCAGCAGGTAAATAGTAATCAGCTTCATTGTCAATCCATGCGTTGCCCACTAAAGCATTAAATTTATTGTTTTCTGCAAGATCATTTTTAAATCCGCTTAATTGGATTCCCATTTCAGTAAAGGTTGCTTTACTAGAACGATGCGCACCACATCGTCGTAACTCCCGTAAACTATTCTCAATATTGTTAGCCAAATGACTAGCAATTTGAGTATTAAATTTCTTTATTTTCTCCACTGAAACGATCGCTCCTCATTTAAAATCTTACTATTATCCTATCATGATTTAAGATTTTATGTCTTTAAGATTACCTAAAGCCATTAGGTCGCGTTGGTGACAATGATTTCGCCAGCCTAAAGCAACAACTAAAATTAAGGCAATAACGATTAAAACTACTGCCGCAATGATAATATCTCGATACCCATTATAAAGTATCGTACGCATGGTTGGTAAAAGCTTATCTGGAAGACTACTAGCAGTTTGGGCATTTGATAGTTTATTTAGCATTTTTAAGGTAAGTCCGTGGTGTGTTTGGACTCCCTGGAATAGTTCTTGGTTAAGAATAACGCCATAAACCGCGGACATAAGGGTCTGACTCAAAATTCGCAATAAGTATCCTAGTGAAGTAGCAATTGGCACATCCCGTAATTCAGCATCTGTTTGAACATTAATCTGTAAAATATTAAAGACAAGCCCAACACCAAAACCTTCAAAAGCACCCATAAATAAAATAAGCCAGAATGGTGTTTTTTGTCCCCCAATCATTATTCCTAAATAAGCAATAAAAATTGAAACTGCCCCACAGGTAACAATCCAGTATTTGCCCCATCGTTCCTGCAATACCGGTACTAATTCTGAACCAATAAAGTTAGTAACCGCACCTGGAATTTGAGTCATCCCGCCAAGGAGCGCACTTAAACCTAAAATTCCCTGAGCCCACATTGGAATATAAGTGACAAAAGCAATAAATGAGCCCCAAATTATAACAAATAAAGTAAAATCAATTACTAGTTCGCGATTTTTAAACAGACGGCTAGGAACAATTGGGTCTACTGCCTTACTGTCAACTTTTATCATTCCGCCAAGCAATAAGAGACCAACAACTAATAAACACCCCACCACTAAACCGGAGACTGAACCAATCAGTTGAACCGCTACTAAAATAATTACTAAACTAACTACTAATAGGGTCGCTCCAAGATAATCAACCGGCTTACCGGCAGCTTGCTTTTTCACATTCTTATAGAACAAGCTAATGATCGTAATCGCAATTAAGGCAATCGGTACATTAACATAGAAAACCCAGTGCCAACTCAACGCGTCCACAATCCATCCACCGAGTAGGGGACCAATAATCGAAGCAGTTCCAAAACAAGCACTGGCAATCCCTAATACTTGAGCTCGTTTTTTTAGGTTGTCGTACAATTCAGCAAAAACAATAAACGGAATTGTATTCATTCCGCCAGCACCAATTCCCATTACAGTTCGCGCAATAATAAACCATAAAATATTAGGGGCTAATCCTTGAAAGATGGCTCCAACTAAAAACATAGAGGTAGCAGTAATATAGGCTTGCTTGTTTCCCTTATGCTCACCAAACTTACTCCATAATGGGGTTGCAACAGCCATTCCCAAAAGAAAAGTTGCGATGATCCACCCCATATATTGCAACCCATGAAGGTCACTGGTAATAGCTGGCAAGGCCGTATTTACAATCGTACCATCCATCCCCGCCATGATGTTAGATAGTAACAACGCACCAGTAACTATTGTTCGTCGTTGTTGTAATTCCACTTTTTCATCTCCCTTAATTTTCTACGTACTAAAGAGGATGGAACAGAGCATCAAAGTGCATTGTCCCATCCTCTTTAATTACAAACTGTTTCCCATTATACGACCTTTGTCACAAAAAGTATAATAGTTATTTTTTCATTTTCTTAATGTCCTGCCCTAACTGTTGCCAATCAGCTTTAATAGTAGGCTCCAATCGGCGGGCATAGAGCACTGCGGCCGGATGATACATCGGCATAATCCAATGCTTGTCAGTCGTCAACTCATAGCCATCATGCGCTTCATTGGTCCGTTGAATTTTCTCGTGGAGAAGTTGCCCATGAAGTTTACCAATATTAGCCTGACTACCAAGTAACCGTTGTAAAGCCGTATTGCCAAGCGTAACAATGATTTTTGGCTTAACTTGCGCTAGTTCCCAATCAAACAAAGGAGCAAATGCTAAGACTTCTTTTTTAGTCGGCGTCCGGTTAGGCCGCTTTTCAATTACTTCACCTGTCTTCTTATCAACTGTTTTTTTAATACTATAGGGCCGTTGACGAACCACACTGGTAATATAAACGGTTGAACGTGAATATCCAATTGATTCAATAAACCTCATCAGTTCTTGACCAGAAGCACCAGAAAAAGGAATATTTACTTTTTCTTCGTGACGCCCAGGAGCCTCTCCCACTAACATCAAGTCTGGATTAAGTGGTCCTTGACCTGGGGTAAACCCTGTTAATTGCCGATCCTTCGTCTTTTCTTTTACCTCTGCTAGGAGTGTTGGCGGATATTCTGCAATCATGTTCTCAATCTCCTATCCATTATGTCGCCATTTAGAATCTGTAAGAATACGAGCAGCAATCAATCCCATTGGTAAGAACACAACAATCATAAGCGCCTTGGTCATCCAAAGTGTTCCTACACTAATCGAAGTTAAACCAATATTATACATTGCCCGATACATATAAAGTCCCGGAACCATAATAACAATCGATGGAACCGTGATCGAAATTTGCGGATACTGAATTTTACGTTTAACAATCGATGCCAACAGTCCAGCAACTAGCGCTCCTAAAAATGCAGCCGCTCCTGCTGGAATACCAGTTAAATCTGTTAATTCTAACCGTAATGTATTAGCAATCGCACCAATACAACCGGCAATAGCTGCCATTTTAGGCGTACTGTTAAACATTATTGAGAAGCCAAACACCCCACAAAAGCTGGCTGGCAACCGGAGTAAAAAGAGCATTAATGCAGATAGCGGCAATGCTTGAAAATTCTCAGGACGCAGGTTAACCATTAATGCTACGATCCACCCGACCAAGGTAGCAACTGTAATAATTGCGATTGCATAGGTCATTCGTTCAAGCCCGGACCGCATATCAAGTTTTGAAATATCAAGTCCACTAGTAATGAACGGAAATCCTGGAATAATAAACAGCATTGCGCCGATATACCCTGCTTCATGACGCGAACTCACATTAAATGTTAATTGCATCAAACTTAATGCCAGCAGGTAAGAAAGGCACGCAACTGCAACCGCCACCGCTACGCCCGCAAATAAGGTAATGTGATGGTCAATCATCTTGCGGCGGGCATAGTTTCCGAGGCCAGCCCCGATAAAACTACAAAACATTTCAACTGGTCCACCACCGAGTAAAAAGACAAAGGCGCTACATGCCAGAGCAGCTGCTAGTCCTACTTGGTAAGGAGCATAATTACCTTTTGAGTGGGCAATTTTCTCCAAACGGGAGTGAATTTCTCCAATTGTCATCTCACTCCCATTCTGGTCAAATTCTTTAATAAATCGTTCCATCTGCGAAAGTTTTGTCGTATTTACACTTGTGCTTGGCAAAGATATTGCCTGCGTGTAACTATGGTGGGCATCCATACAAGTATATTCGAGGGAAACTAACCCAATATCGACCGAACAAGTCATTTTTAACGTCCGAGCAACTGTATTCATTGAATCACGGACTCGCCATGCCCCAGTTCCATAAGAGAGCATCATTAATCCAATTCGCCCGACAATCGCCGCTCGTTCTACTAAATTAGCCTCATAAGCAGGGGTGAAATTATCATTTGTAAAAAAGTCATGCCATGGAATCGCCATATGATGCTTATCAGACAGATGTTCATTCGGCTCAAAATCATTCGCTGAGATCTCTTTATCCTTACTCAAAACCCATCCAGCTCCTCTTATCAATTCTCTTAACTATTTAATTATACGGCGGCTGTCAAGCGATGGGAGTGATTTCTTTTAATTTAGTGATTAATTGCTGTTCATCATCGCTTAAAATGTAATCCTCCCGTGTGGCAAGCGAAATAAAAAATTTTTCGGGAATTGAGTCTTCAATATCTAAGGCAACAATTCCTGGTTCATCCTTTACCGCATCTTTAACCATTAAACTAATTCCTTTATTTTGCCGTACTAACTCTTTAATCCAAGAAACATTTGGTACCTTATAAATTGCTGTTTGCGGATTAATTTGGGCATAGGTAGAATAAGCTTGAAAGGCAGCTTTATGCACATATTGCTGGTCATAATTAATAAAGATTTCGTTAGTTAAGTCTTGAAAACTAACCGCCTTTTTCTTTGCAAGCGGATGATCAGCACTTACGATGATACTAAATGGTCGCGTAGTTATTAATTCCGCAAAAATACCTGTTTGATCAATTGGTGCAATTGAGCCCAACATAGCAATATCGATCTTTCCCGCTTGTAATTCACTTAGCAATTCATGAGATCCCACAGAAACGATTTTTATTCGTTGGAGAAGCTGCTTAGAAAGATTGCCGATAATGTGTGAAATATACATTTTTCCAATGATTGGCGGAAGGCCGAATTTTATTTGGCGTTGATCGGACCGTGCTATTTCTTGATGAGCAATGTCTATCTTTTTGTTTATCGCCAACGCTTTTTCATATAGTAACTGTCCACTGCGCGTAATCATCTCATCCCTATGAACACGATCTTTGCGCACTAATTTTGTGTCAAATTCTTGCTCAAGGCGACGAATTGCTTGGGTAATACTAGGTTGAGAAACATTAAAATACTTTGCTACTTGCGTATAATTTTTTAATTTAACTAGCATGGCAAAGTATTGCAAATCACGAGTATTCATCGTCTTAACCCTTTCTATGTCGAAATAATATCTTTATCTTACGTCAATTAAGTATTCATTTGCAATTAAGATTCTGAATATTCTTATAATGCTTGCACTCGTCTTTATCCTAATGAAAAAACTACTTGGCAAATTTTACCAAGTAGTTTTCTTTTAAGATAAATTTTTACCACATACCAATAACTTTCATCCAAAGACTACCAATACCAATCCATACGACAAGGTAGAAAATACCAAGGACAAAGTTTAATGACCACCACTTTGATTGTGGAACATAACCTGAACCAAAGAGAACAGGAGCTGGACCAGAAGCGTAGTGAGTAGTAGATGCCATTAAGTTACCGAAGAAACCAAGCATCAAAGCTGCAAGCATTGGTGGAACATGGGCTGAAATAGCAACAGCTAAGAATGCACTATACATTGCAGTTACGTGAGCAGTAGAACTAGCAAACAGGTAATGTGAGTAGAAGTAAGCGATAATTAAGATAACTAATACCAAAATCCAGTTCATACCGTGAAGCGAGTTACCAACAGTCTTACTCAACCATGGAATAAAACCTAAAGTTGTCAATTGACCAGCCATCATAACAAGAACAGAGAACCAAGTCAAAGTATTCCAAGCGCCTGTTTCATGAAGCACATCTTGCCAACTTAAGACACCACATAAGAGTAATAGTCCTAATGCGATAAATGCAGCAAGTGTTGCATCAATCCCGATAAAGCTCCCGACAATCCAGAGAACCAAGGCAATAACGAAGATAATAGCCATTAATTTTTCTGGTAAAGTCATTGCTCCCATTTTAGAGAGTTCGTCTTCTGCCCATTGTTTAGCATTAGGAGTTTCTTTAATTTCAGGTGGATACATTTTGTAGATCAACCATGGAACAATGATTAAGGAAATAATTCCTGGTACCAAGGCAGCTAAGAACCAGCCAACCCAAGTAATGTTTACGCCATTACTTTTGGCAAGAGTTTGAACTAATGGGTTAGCGGCCATGGCTGTCATAAACATTGCCGCAGTAATCATATCACCATGATATTCAGCAAAGATCAAGAAGGAACCAATTTTACGTTCTGTTCCCTTCTTAGGATCTGAGCCAAATGATTGAGATAATGATTCAATAATTGGATATAAAACACCACCAGCACGCGCAGTGTTACTTGGTGTAGCTGGTGCTAAAATCAAATCAACACCGATCAAGGAGTAAGCAAGTCCTAAAGTTCGCTTACCAAATGCCTTAACAAAGTTCAATGCAATCCGCCGACCTAGTCCGGTCTTAATGAATCCCCGGGCAATGAAGAAGGCCATTGCAATCATCCAAATTGATGCATTACCAAAACCAACAATTGCTTTTTCCATTGGAACTGTTTTTGTTAAAACAGTTAAGGCAAAAGCAATAATTGAGACACCACCAATTGGAAGTGGACGCGTAATACATGCAATGATTGTAGCGACAAACAAAGCAAACATATGCCAACCAGCAACTGGAACGGCAGCTGGTTTAATAGGAGTCATAAACCATAAAATCAAACCAATAATAACAGGCCAAATGAACCCCTTATAATTTACACTTTCTAATTTTTTCATTTCCTTATCCCTTATATAGTTAAGTAATTAATTGATAATTGCTCTAGGCAGTCTCTCACTGCCCATTATTTTTTACTTTAAGCCACGGGCGTAAACAGTTACTTGTTGACCTGCTTGACGTCCAAAGACAATTGTTTCTGCAATTGAGTTACCACCAACACGGTTATTACCATGTAAACCACCAGCAACTTCACCTGCAGCATATAATCCCTTGATTACATCCCCATTGCCATCAAGCACTTGAGTTTTAGTATTAATGTGAATACCACCCATAGTGTAGTGAATTGCAGGGGCAATATGAATTGCAAAGAATCCTGGCTTAGTAATTCCCCGATCCATTCCTGTTGTCCGGTGGAATTCCTTGTCATCATGATTTTCAACTGCTTCATTCCATGTTGCAACAGTCTTCTTCAAGGTTTCTGGATCCATCTTAAGGTTCTTTGCAAGATCCTCAATTGTATCACCATGAACAACGAGGCCAACCTTATCGTAAAATTCGATTGCCTTTACATGATCACGAATACCTTGGTCAAAAATCAAGTAAGCGCTGTGTTCTGGAAGAGCAGTAATAGCATTAGAAACGATCTTGCGAGTGTTTAATTCGTTTACAAACCGATTACCTTCAGCATTAACTAAAATTGCACCTTCACCACGAACAGCTTCACCAATCAAGTAAACATGAGGGTTATCTTGTTGAACAGTTGGGTGAACTTGCACAAGATCCATTTGCATTAACTCTCCGCCAACGCCTTCAGCAAGCTTCAAACCATCACCAGTTGCTCCTGGTTGGTTGGTCGTCTTGTAATCAGCAAGGTCAGGGCGGAACCGCTTCATGTATTCTTTAGAAGCACCGAATCCACCAGTAGCTAAGATAACAGCCTTTGCGTGAATCGTTTTAATCAAGCCATCAGCATTAGCTTCAACACCGATTACCTTACCTTCATCATCTTGTAAAAGCTTGTTAACTTTAACCTTATTAAATACTGGAATGTTTTCCTTTTGAACAACTTCCAATAAACTCTTTACTAAGAAACCACCAATTGGCGCCATACTTGCTGGACGGTGAGTACGCTTACGAGACATTCCACCAGTAATTGTAATGTCATCAAGCTTAATTCCATGATCAGCTAACCAGTCAATCGCAGGGGCTGTGTGATATACGAAGTAACCTAGCATATCCTTATCGTTTAACCGTCCACCATCTTTATATGTTTCGTGGTAAAAATCGGCAACGTTATCAATTACTCCATGTTGTAATTGCACGTTGGTTTCAGCAGCGTTCATTCCTGAAGAAGCCCGGTTAGTATTTCCTCCAAGTTCCTCTTCCTTTTCAAGAACAACTGTCTTCATTCCTAATTCGTTTGCTTGAATTGCTGCGGAAAGACCTGTTCCACCAGAACCAATTACAATAACATCGTAATCATTATCCAATTTACTTACAGATAATGGTTGGAATTTTTCTGCCATGATATTGCTCTCCTTTTAATTCTTAAATTTTAAATATATTAACAGTCAAAAAGAGTGGAACAAGTCCTTTTTATTGCTTATTTCCACTCTTGCCAAAATTGGCATTACTTTTAACTCAATTCTTATTTATCCCGATCAACGTTGGTCATCTTAAGCATGTCCATCCATTCATCGTATTGTTTTTCTGTAAGCTTACCGGACTTCAAAGCAGCTTCTTTTAATGTGCTACCAGCTTTATCAGCAGCTTGAGCAATCTTAGCACTGTCATGGTAACCAATGTGTGGTGATAAGGCAGTAACAGTCATTAATGAATTATCAACTAATTCTTCCATCCGCTTTTCATTAACTGTCATTCCATGGATCATCTTGTCAGCAAATCCGGTAATTGTTCCAGTTAATAAGTCAGCTGATTCGAGGAATGCATCGATCAATACTGGCTTGTAAACATTCATTTCGAAGTTACCTTGTGATGAAGCCATTGTTACTACTGTATCGTTACCAAATACCCGTAAAGCAGCCATTGTTACAGCTTCTGCTTGAGTTGGGTTAACCTTTCCTGGCATGATTGATGAACCTGGTTCGTTAGCTGGGATATTTAATTCACCATAACCCGCACGAGGACCAGAAGCCAAGAAACGAATATCTTGAGCAAGCTTGAACATGTCGGCTGCTAATGTCTTCAAAGCACCGTGAACAACATCCAAACCAGAGTGGTTAGCTAAACCGTAGAACTTGTTTGAATCAGCAGTTAAGTTTAAGCCGTAAACTTCGCTAAGCTTTTCAGCAATCTTTTCAGGCATTCCTTCTGCAGCATTCAAACCAGTACCAACAGCAGTACCACCAATTGCCAATTCATCTAATGTTGGTTCCAAGGTCTTGATGTAATCAAGATCATGTTCTAAGGAAGCGATGTAACCAGAAAGTTCTTGACCAAATGTCAATGGAACAGCATCTTGTAAGTGAGTACGTCCAACCTTAACAGTCTTCATGTACTTCTCTTCCTTAACCTTTAATTCATCAATTAAGTGTTGAACAGCTGGCTTCAACTTATCAAGCGCTTCTAAAGCAACCACATTCATAGCAGTTGGGAATGTATCGTTTGAACTTTGACCCTTGTTAACATCATCATTTGGCAAGATTTCAATGTCAGGGTTAATTTCATGAGCTTTGTGCGCAACAACTTCATTGGTGTTCATGTTAGTTTGGGTACCAGAACCAGTTTGGTAAACCTTTAATGGGAAGTCCTTCCGCAATTCTTCATCACTTAATGCGAGTAATTCATCAATCGCTTTAACGATTAAGTTACCCTTTTCTTCAGAGATAGCATTAGTTTCCATATTAGCTTGAGCCGCTGCCTTTTTAATGTTCAATAAAGCACGGATGATTGCTAATGGCATGTATTGACCGGTTGGGAAGTTATTCCGACTCCGTTCTGTTTGTGGTCCCCATAATGCTTCAGCAGGGATTTTAACGGGGCCTAACGTATCTTCTTCAGTACGGTATTCTGACATTTCAAAAACCTCCAATATATTAATTGAGCAATTTTATCTTGTGAAATGTTACACATCATTTACACATATATCCTACCTTGTAAGTAAAGCTATAGTCAAATCTTTAATTTTCAATAAATTTCACTTATAACTATTGCCTTACCAACTGTTATAATAGCTTTTTCCAATCACGTTTGCAAAAGTTTCACAAACTTATACACAAAAAAACACCTAAGATTTTTTAATTTCTTAGATGTTTTTCTATCCTTGTCTAATAATATGGTTTTATTATTCACAAAGCTAAAAGCTATCTTATTAATATTGTGGCTTCCAAATTTTCTCTTCTACCGCTTTCTTTGCATCGGTAATTCCATCGCTTGCTAAGCCTTGAGCGATTGCAGATTCGGCTACTCGTTCACCTACTCGCTTAGAAAATTCTGTTAACTTAGAAACAGGAGGTAATACAGCTGCACCTGGCTTTTCAGGATCAACTAAGCCACTCAAAGCATGAGCTGCTGCAGCTAACATATTATCATTTAACACTTTAGCTTCAGCAGCCAAGGCCCCAAAACCAACTCCAGGATAAATTAACGCATTGTTAGCTTGCCCGATTTGATAAACAGTTCCATTATACTCGATATCTTTAACTGGAATTCCAGTCGCAATTAACGCCCTTCCATCAGTCCATTTGAGAAGGTCGGCCGCTTTTGCTTCTGCTAACTTAGTTGGGTTAGAGAGTGGGAAAATAACTGGCCGTGAAGTATGAGCTGCCATTTCCTTTACCACCGCTTCATCAAAACTTCCTGGTTGAGTGGACGTCCCAATCATTACTGTTGGATGAACGGCCTTAACGACGGCAAGCAAATTAGTTAATTCATCAGCATTAGCAAATTCGCTCCGTTGACGGGTAAATGGTTTTTGTTTTGGCGTTAAACCTGGCGTATCGTCGAATAATAACCCTTGTTTGTCAACAAGGTAGAAGTGTTTCTTTGCTTCTTCAGGTGTAAGACCTTGACGGATCAATTCGTCATAAAGCATCTTAGCGATTCCCATTCCAGCGGTACCAGCACCGAATGTTAAGAATATTTGATCCGTTAACTTTTCTTTTGAGATATTCATGGCCCCTAGCACACCAGCTAAGGCAATAATTCCGGTTCCTTGAATATCATCGTTAAAGGTTAAAATTTTATTCTGGTACTTATCAAGAATCCGCGCAGCCGTTCCCCGACCAAAATCTTCAAAGTGTAATAAACTCTTAGGGAATAATTCTTCAACTGCATCAACAAACTTATCGATAAAGTCAAAGTATTCTTGACCCTCAACGCGCTTAATTCGATTTCCTAGGTAATTAGCGGACTTCAACAATTTTTCATTATTAGTCCCAGCATCGATAGAAACCGGGAGAACTTGGGATGGATCAATCCCAGCCGCTGCTGTGTAAACCATTAATTTCCCAACAGAAATGTCAACCCCATTTACACCCCAGTCACCAATACCAAGGATTCCTTCAGCATCTGTAACAACGATGAGGCGAATATCACGACCATCGGCGGCATCAGCAAGTTCTTCTTTAATTAAGCCAGGATGCTCAATGCTCAAATATGCAGCATCTTGGGGCTTAATGTAACGTTCATTATATTGCTCAATCGCCTCAGCAATTACGGGATCATACACAATTGGCATAAACTCCGCAATATGTTTTTCCATCAAGTAGAAAAAAAGAGTGCGGTTAGTATTGAATACTTCCATCAATAGGTGCCGTTGTTCAATCCGTGAGTCCTTAGATTGATATAACCGATAGATTTCGGCTGCCTGTTCCTCAATCGTTCTTACACAAGATGGTAACAAGCCTAATAAACCATACTTTTTTCGTTCTTCGATTGTAAAAGCAGTTCCCTTATTCTTAAAGGGATCATTTAATATTTGCATTCCTTTGCGCAACATTATCGCCTATCCTTTACCTTTTATCTGTTTCAACATTCTTAGAGTAATTCCAGTGCTAGTTTATAGTCAAATGTATGCTATGATATAAATAAAATTGATAGTACCCATTATAATCACTGGTAGAAAGGTATCTATTATGAAATTAAACGATCTAAAATATTATCAAGCACTAGTAAAATATAAAAATTTTTCGCAAGTTGCAGCCAAATTTAATGTCAGTCAACCTACAATTACAATGGCTATCCAGCGACTAGAAAAAGACTTTGGCACATCATTTTTCATTCGTGATCATGTCCATAAGCAATTACATATTACGCCGACTGGTAAGCAATTCGCCGTCCACATTGAGATTATCTTAAATGAATTAAGGGTTGCTCGCCAAGAAATCAACCAAGCTGAATCATCCAGTATTCGCTTTGGATTGCCACCCATCATCGGCAATTACTACTTTCCGCCATTGACCCCGCTATTAATGCGAGAAGGCCTTTTAAGCCACTTAGAAACTTCTGAGCACGGTTCTAAGGAAATTCTCAAGATGCTTAAACACGGCAACCTTGATTTGGCATTACTGGGGTCTCTTAACCCCCTAAAAGAAGTGGGGCTAAAAACTACTGAGCTGGCTGAGTATCCCTTCAAGGTTATCGTTAGTAAGCGTCATCCCCTTGCCGTTAAAAAGGAGATTGATTTTGCTACGCTTAAAAATGAACGCTTTATTGTTCCTGACACTGAATTCTTTCACGAGCAAGCTTTTAAGCAAATTTGCCATTTGGCTCATTTTCGTCCCCAAGTCATCTATCGAACCGCTGATATTCATGTTATCAAAACCATGGTTGCAGAAAATCTTGGAATTGCTTATTTAACAGGTTTGGCTATTACACCAGAAGATAACATCCATTCCATAAATGTTACTAGCCCGCTAAAACAATCATTCCGTCTTTCAGCTGTGACCCGTTCAACTGAACTATTAACAGCACCCAAGCAAAAACTATGGGATCTCTTAACTGCAAAAAAGGAGCTGTGATATAAGTTAGGTCACTTCCATAAAATACGAACAGCGCAGTACAACAATGGCCTTCAGCGTCCGGCAAAGTCAAACGTTGAAGGCCTATTGTTGCTTGCGGGGGCTCCCAGAGGCTAGCTTCGCGTCGAAAAACGAAGTCACGAGTGACTTCTGTCTCGCTCCCTTTTATTACTTCTCTTTTTCAATCTTAATTGTTTTAATAATAACGTCTTTTTCAGGCTTATCCATCGCATCCCGCTTAACTTTGCTGATCTTTTCGACAACATCCATCCCGGATAATACTTGGCCAAATACTGTGTGATGGAAGTCAAGCCACGGTGTACCACCATGTTTTTCATAATACTCAATAATCTCTTGTGGATACCCAACGGCCTTCATTTGTGCAATCATATTTTCTGGAACATGTTCATTAGTGACAATAAAAAATTGACTGCCATTTGTATTTGGACCAGCATTAGCCATTGAAAGAGCACCCGTGAAGTTAAATAATTCTTCAGAGAACTCGTCTTCAAATGGATGACCATAAATACTTTCACCACCACGTCCAGTTCCCGTTGGGTCGCCACCTTGAATCATAAAATCTGGAATAACCCGGTGAAAAATCACATCGTCATAATAATTTTTCTCTGCTAATTTAACAAAGTTTTCAACCGTTTTAGGTGCGTATTTTGGAAAAAGTTGGGCCGTAATTGTTCCCATTGTAGTTTCAATTACTGCTTTTGGTCCTTTAACTTCATCCAATGCTAATTGGGGATATTTCATAAAAAAGCCTCCTCTTTTCTCTTCTAAACCTCTCTAACTATCTTAGCAGGAATGAAAAGGAAAAGACAATCATTAGTCCTCGCTAACACGTAATACACAAGCTCCTTTAATATCACCACGTTTAACATAGCGCAATGCCTCGTCAGCTTTTGCTAGCGGATATTCGTGTACTTCAGGATGAATGTTGAGACGATCGGCTAATGTTAAGAATTCTTCCCCGTCACGGCGGGTATTACTCTCAACGCTCGTTAATGTCTTTTCGTGGAATATTTCTTTTTGGTAATTCATTGTTGGAATATCAGTCATATGAATACCAGCTAATGCTAAAGTCCCACCTGGAACTAGACTAGCTAAGGCCGGTAATACCATATCACCAACTGGCGCAAAAATGATTGACGAGTCTAAAGGCACTGGCGCTGGGTCATAGGAACCCTGAACAGAAGCACACCCTAAGTCTAGGGCGAATTTCTTTGCATCCTCACCACGAGTAAAGACATGAACTTCAATCCCTTGTGCAAGTGCAATCTGGGCCGTAATGTGCGCTGAGCCACCGAAACCATATAACCCTAAGCGGCCACCAGCGGGAACATTGGCTCGCTCAAAAGCCCGATAACCAATAATCCCTGCACATAATAATGGAGCT
The DNA here is from genome assembly GCF_020784725.1 of Limosilactobacillus reuteri. Taxonomy (GTDB): domain Bacteria; phylum Bacillota; class Bacilli; order Lactobacillales; family Lactobacillaceae; genus Limosilactobacillus; species Limosilactobacillus reuteri_F. Next base: position 5,620 of record NZ_JAJGTZ010000026.1, on the reverse strand, counting down.
GCCTCTAGAGAATCAAACTTTTCCGGAAGCCGATATGCAAATCCTTCTGGAACCGTGACGTATTCTGCATAACCGCCATCATGATCCCAACCGGTATAAAGTGAGTGGGGACAGAGGTTTTCGTGACCCGATCGACAAAACTTGCATACCCCACAAGCATGCCGGAACCATGGTATCCCAATTCGCTCACCAAGCTTAAATCGTTGTGTTTCTGATCCAAAGCCGACAACTTTACCAACAATCTCATGACCAGGAGTAACGTGTTCATGGTGAACAGGCAAGTCTCCTTCTGTCACATGTAAATCTGTATGACATACCCCACACGTTAATACCTTAACAAGGACTTCACCCCGTTTAGGAGTTGGCACAGGCTTTTCGGTAAATTCGATTGGTGATTTTTTACCATCAATCGGCCCAGGAGTTGTGACTGCCCAGGCCTTCATTGTTCTCGGAATAGCATTTTCGCGTTTTTCCATCCTTAAAGACCTCGATTAAATATAAATTTCATTCTCTATTGTAGTGCTTTTTATTCATAAGAGTGACGTATTTTTTCAATTTGACGAGACCATTGATTCTTAAATTTTGAAATGTTTAATGGAGCATTAATAACCGGATCATCCTTTGCCGCTTGACTCAGTCCTTCTACTCCTCCGATATCATCCAAGATTCCAGTTCCAAACCCGCCGACAATTTTGGGACTGGTATGAGCTGGAAGTCGTTTCGGCTTTACTTCCTCAAACTTAATTTTAAAGTTCCACATATCACCAAAGTCATATATTAGGTTATATTCATGGGCAAGATCACAATCGCCTACCCAACTTTGGGTAATATCTTTTGATTGACCAAAGCCACTATCAAGAATCGGCAACTGATAATGCGTATTTCCCTGACGCAATTCAAATAAGTGATGCCCGTCCGCGTTAAAGGCTGCTAAAATTGCAAAGCACAACATATCTAGACGCATATCACCGCTGACAGTAAATCGCCGCCACATTTTAGGATGATAATCACTAAGCTCAACATAAATAGTATATTGTTTATTAACATATTGGATTGCATGTTCGCGTTGATTTCTCACTTGACGTTGCATGTCACGAATTATCCGTTGTAAATGGTACATCCGCTGTTTAGAACCGAGATCTTTTACCCCTTGACTAATTGCTTGAACAAACAAATCGTAGTCTTCACTAGAGAAAAGATCTTCTGCCCGCAAAAACTTTCCAAATTCGCGAAAGGCATCACTTTTAGAATGAAAGCCGGTGTCAGTGGGACGATCATTATGTAGTTTTTCATAGTTAATTAAATAGTGATAGACCAATGTAATATCATCAAGGACAGATTCACCCAAGGCCTCACAGTAACCGATGTAATCTGCAGCACAATCTAAATCTCGATCAATAATACTCTCGCTCTTTCCACAACTTTCTAGATAACCTTGATAATCATCTAAAATCTTTTCTCCCACCGCTGTTGCATTCATGATATCGTTAATTGAAAGCGAACGGTAAAGATAGCGACGATTATGTTCATTAAGTTTAGAATGAGTAGCAACCTTAAAGTCCGTAACTGAATAATCTTCAAAAATATCCATTACAACATATTCTTGATCGGTTGTCTTATTGGTAATGCGTGTCTGTTCCGCTAATTGAAGCGCAATTTCAGCATTGGTCGGATCTTTTTCCCAATCAATAATTGAATTAGGCCCCATCATTAAGTTCTCATACATCTGCAATTGTTGTTGAGTTTCTGGCTGAATTTGGCGTGTAAATACTACTTTACTAAATTGTGCATCACGAATCATTCGAATTTTTGCATGAGGAATTGGCGAAACCTCTAATAAACTTAGGAATTCACGCTTAAATGCCGCAATAAAAGCTCGTGAGTCATTAAAGCGTTGAGGATAACGTACAATAATTGGCAACGACATTAAGTTATTCATAATAATCATAAATTCACCAGTAACACGAATTGTCCAAACGTTTGTCTCTAATAGATCAGCTGGTGCAATCATCTGGGAATTAATATGCAAATGTTGGGCAAGGGAATTTTCCACTGCAATAATCACTCTATCAACTCCTCTTATAATTTCATTTATATTAATTTTATTTGGAAAAGTATTATTTATCAACTTAATCAAACCATATTTACAAATAAAATAAAAGATTTAAAATGAGACATAAGTATTGTTTCTGAAAGGATGCGCTACTTTTGATTAATCCAAATCTCGATATCTTTGACTTACGAAAAATTCAAATCAATAAAACTAAAGCTGAATTGGAAAATAATGGTAAACGGCAGCAAAAAGAAGTCTCTAGTGATATGTTAGGCACCTTCACTCCAGTTGATCGGGACCCTGTTAAAATAATTCAGATTACTGAAGCCAATATGATCCCCGAGTTGCTTCCTTTGCGCCATCAAAGAATGCTTGCCAGTCGCTTTGCATTTTTCCGTGGAACGGCCGAATTAATGGAACATGACCTTAAACGGCAAGCACAAAGTAAGCTTCCTATCATTATCTGCGGTGATGCCCATGTAAATAATTTTGGCTTTTACGCCTCTCCTGAACGTAAACTTCTCTTTGGCCTTAACGACTTTGATGAAGCCCGGATCGGAAATTGGGAAAGTGATTTGAAACGGTTATTAGTTAGTGCTGAGCTGGCAGGAGAAGAGAATAGTTTTGATCGCAATGATCTCTATCGTCTTCTCCAATTAACTACTAAAACCTACCGCCACACCATCAAAAGCGCCAATAAGATGAGTCTTTCCCAACTGTTTTATTTTTCATTTGCTTATGAAGATATGGGAAAAGCAATTGAGTCGTTTGGTGATATTTCAACGCAAATGCAAACAGTCCTTAATAAGGTTCTTAAAAAAAGTCAGCGTAGTAATTCAGAAGAAATAATTCAAAAAATGGCGACTATCAATAATCAAGGGCATCCTGTTTTTCGGGATAATCCACCACGTGCACGTCATCTTAGTGCTGTGCGTTATCAACAGATTGTTAAGGGATATAACAAATATTGCGAAAATGTTCGTCAAGATGTTCGGGTTCTTCTAGCAAACTTTCATATTTCCGATATTATCCGCTACAGTGTCGGTGTTGGCAGTTTCGGGACACGATGTTATTTGATCCTGCTCACTGGTAATGACAACAGTCACATCGTTTTACAAGTCAAAGAAGCGATGCCATTGCGCTATAACCTACTCTCCCTTCCTGTACAACAAGTGATTAGAAATGGAGGCATTGCTGGTCAGAGAATTGTAGCAGCACAACGGATTCTGCAATCCTCATCTGATCGCTTTTTAGGAAGCACCACTTTCGGGGGTCGTAGTTATTACATCCGACAGTTCCGAGATATGAAAGAATCCATAAATGTTAATAAGCTTGACTTTGAAAGCTTTCAATTCTACTGCCAAACGTGTGCTTACTTGCTCGCGATGGCTCATTTCCAAAGCCCCACTGCACCAATGATTCGTGGTTATTTGAAACATCAAAAGAAACTAGATACCCTTTTACCAAATTGGGCTTTAAAGTATGTAGACCAAGTTACAGCAGACTATGGACAATTCAAATTAGCAATTGCTGAAGGAAAACTAATAAATTAACTGTAATTAAAAAGGACTTGCATTCATCGTTTTGCAAGTCCTTCTTTAATACTATTTGTGTTCGTTTAATTTTTTTCGATATTCTGCTCTCGTCATTTTAACGGAAGTATCTTTTAGTTCTTTTTCAACTCTTTCCTGTGATGGCTTGGACTTGTTTTTCTTGGTAATCTTAATTTCACCATAGCTTGTCGAAATAGTAGTATAAAGCGGTTGTTTTAGAGGTTGATGATTTTTCTCTTCTAATTCAATTGCTTTTTTAGCATTTTCCAAATTACTACGTGCTGCTTTTACGTTTTCCTTTGCCACCAATAGATTAGCAGAAATTCTGTCTAAATTATTTTGAACGTTTTTCAACAATTGAGTGCTTGTTTCAATTGTCGTTCGGTCGCCAATCGTTTGAACACCGGCAAATGTACTTTGAGCAGAAAGTACTGCTTGTTTTGCTTCACGGTACTTTTGATTAAACTTTTCATAGGACTGCTGAGCTTGCTCATAAGTTGCTTGAGCCTGCTTTAACGCCTTATTTACATCAGCCATATTTTCCCCTCACTTTTCGGATATAAACTAAAAGGCTGTGGCAAAGCAAACCTTCGCCACAACCCTCTAGTATGTCCGAGCAAATTATAAAATTAAATCCAAACTAATAATTGCAAAATATGATTATTAGTATTCGCGTTTCTTACCAGCTAAACCAAGACCAAACATTGCAGCAGCAGCACCTAAAGCAACTGCAGCAACGCCACTTTCATTACCAGTTTGTGGCAATGTTTCTGCTTTAGCATTGTTTTGTTTATTAGCAGCCTTGTATTCGGCACGAGTTACATTAGTAGTTGTTGCAGTAGCCTTCTTGTCAGTTGGTGCAGCAACAGCAGCTTCACTCTTCTTAGTGTCGTTTACAACTGTGCCATTATCCTTAGCAGGGGTGTTGGTGTTTTGATCCTTCTTTGAATCAGTCTTGTCTTCATCCTTGCTTGGATCAGTTGATGGCTTGTTGCCTTGGTCGTCGCCCTTGTTACTTTGGTCATCAGTTGATGGCTTGTTGCCTTGGTCGTCGCCCTTGTTACTTTGGTCATCAGTTGATGGCTTGTTGCCTTGGTCGTCGCCCTTGTTGCCTTGGTCATCAGTTGATGGCTTATCGGCCGGCTTTTCACTAGCAGCCTTCTTAGCAGCTTCAAGGTTAGCCTTAGCAGTATCTAAGTTAGCTTGAGCATTCTTTAAGTTAGCCAATGCATTGTCGTAATTAGTTTGGGCAAGCTTTTGAGCTTCTTCGGCATCCTTAACAGTTGGGAAGTCACTAAAGTCACCGTTGTTTACACGATCAAGAACTGCCTTAGCAGCATCAGCGTTCTTTTGAGCGTCTTGATACTTAGTTTCTGCAGCATTCATAGCAGCATTAGCATCATTAACAAGGTTGTTAAATACATCTTGTGATTCTTGAATCTTGTTCAAGGTTGCTGTCTTATCAGCTGGGGAAGTTGGGTTAAGGTAGTAATCCTTAAGAGCACTTACAAGAGCTTCTGCAGCATTAGCTTGTGGAGTGTTAAGACCATAAATGCCTTGAACCTTGTTTAATAAGCCTTGAGCAGTATTTAATGCATTTTCAGCATGATCAGCTTTCAATTCGTTGTATGCTGCAGCAGCATCTGTTGCAAATTCATTAGCTTGGTTGAATGCGTCTTGGGCCTTCTTAGTAGCAGCTTGACCATCTTCAAGGGCCTTTTGAGCGTCATTTACCTTAGCAGTTGCGTCATCGTATGCCTTTTGCTCAGTAGCAGTTGCGTTAACAAAGTAGTTATTAAGATCAGTCTTAGCAGCATCTAACTTAGCATTTGCATCCTTAACATCAACGGCTGCATTATCGTTAGCCTTTTGCAAAGCAGCCATAGCGTCATCAAAAGCTTTTTGAGCATCTTGGTAAGCTGCTTCATAGCCTTCCTTGATGTAATCTTCTGCATCACTGTTTTGTGCATCATCGTTCAATGCCTTAGCTTCTTTAACTGCTTGGTAAGCCTTA
>NZ_JAJGTZ010000025.1 GCF_020784725.1 Limosilactobacillus reuteri | reverse complement strand
TTTTGCTAATCAAAAATTTTTCTTTTTAAGAATTGATTGTATTTTTTCATAAAAAAAAATACCCCCTACATTTTCGTAGGAAGTATTTTTAGTCAACCATACCAGTTGACAGATACCCATAAAAAGCAAATACGCAGTACAACAATGGCCTCTAACGTCCGGCAAAACCGGACGTTAGAGGCCTATTGTTGCTTGCGGGGGCTCGAAAACGAAGTCACAAGTGACTTCTGTCTCGCTCCCTCCTATTTTTTTATTTAATTTCAACAATCCAATTTTTTTTCATATCGCTCGAACTTAAGCCAGTCGGATCATCAATAATAGCTTCATTTATTTTGGTAATCTTACCATCAATGGGGCTATCCACATCGGTAACAGCTTTTTCTGCTTCAACCGCAATAAATTTGTCAGCTTGTTTCAAGGTTGTCCCTACTGCCGGTACATCGATGAAACTTACTTCTCCTAACTCATCACGGCCTTCATCGTTTAAACCGATACGCTTAGTACCATCTGCTTGTTCTTTTACCCAAAAATAATCTTTTGCCATTTTATGACCTCGCTATCTAAATTCACGATTACTACTAAACATATAAGAATGATGGTGGTAACGCATCGACATCACCATTCCAATCCCAATCAGGTTACCAATTAACGAGGATCCCCCAGCACTAATAAATGGCAACGGAATACCTGTTAATGGTAATAGACCAATATTCATTCCAATATTTTCAAAAACATGGAATAAAATCATCATGATAACTCCCGTTGAAATATAAGCATAAAATTCGTTCTTGGTATCGAATGTTACTCGAATCATTAAGTAGATCAGTAACAAGTAAATGAGGATTAATAAAACTCCGCCAATAAACCCAAAATTCTCACCAATAACGGAAAAAATCATATCTGATTCACGAACTGGTACATACACTTTTGAGTTATTAAAACCAGTCCCAGTAATACCACCAGAACCAACGGCCTTAATACTCTGCCATAACTGATACCCTTGATTAGTTGTATCCTGTTCTGGATGAAGCCAGGTATCAACCCGATCAAACTGATATGCTTGAAATCCAATATGTTCAAGTATTTGTCGTCCAACCGAACTAGTTACCATCGCTAAGGCGGAACCACCAACAACAACTAGTATCGTAACTGCTGGTGCTAAAATTCGCCAAGTTACTCCAGAAACTAAGACCATTCCACAGAAAATAGCGAAGAATACTAATCCAGTCCCAAAGTCATTTTGAAACTTAAGGGAAATCAAAATTGGTAATAGCCATAAGAACATTGTTCCAATTAATCGCCAATCTGAATCAACTGTATGCACACTATATCGATTATTATGAGTCGTAATAACACGCCCCATCATTAAAATATAAGCAGGTTTCATTATTTCTGAGGGCTGAAACGTAAATGGTCCAATTGCAAACCAACTCTTAGCCCCTGTACTAGCATAATAAGCTCGACTATAAAAGACTAAGATTGCGAACATTAGAAATACACTTAGCCAGTATACAATTGGTGCTAATTTCCATAATTGTTCAGCATCAAATTGCATAATGACAATAATAAGGATTGTTCCAACCGCATACCAAACCAACTGGGTAATAACCTGTCGTGCTACACTAGTTTGCTGCCGATCATGAACTGCCGCTACATATATTGAGGCAAGACCAATCAAGGCCAACAAAAGAACACAGAATATAATTCCCCAGTCAATCCGACTTTCTACATCATTTTGCGAACGTTGCATTACCAAACTCCTTTACAAATTATTAATCAAAGAGGATGGTTCACCAAACTAATGCTGGTGAAGATGATATTGTTGAAGGACTATTTCTAATCCCTCTTCTTGAGAACGAACATAAAATTCACTCTGGTCACTTATCAGCATTGCTTTGAAACGTTCATTATCGGTTACAACTTCACCAATCAATCGGTCTCCAATAAAAATTTGTTGAACCGGTTGATTACGACGTTCAATATCTTTAACGCTGACTTCTACTTTTTTATCTTTCTTTGACACTTTTTCACCCTTAATAACTATTATTATCCCTGACGACGAAAAGTAAAATGATTAGGTACTGGATCATAGCCACCACGAGAAAACGGCTGACAACGAAGGAGCCGCCAACTGCCGAGCAATATTCCCTTTAAGCCAAAGCGTTGAAGAGCTTCTAACATGTACTGTGAACACGAGGGGGTAAAGCGACATACGCGAAATGGTCGTTGGGCAGAAATTCCTTGTTGATACCAGCGTATAAGGTCACATAAAATCCTTACCATTTTCAAACTACTTCTTTCGTTCAGTCTTTTGCATCCGTTCTAACATTTCACCAGCACCCTTAGCAACATTGTCTAATGGGTCTTGTGAAACAACAACCGGTACTTTTAGACGAGCACTGAATAATTGATCGACACCCTTTAACAAAGAAGTACCACCAGTTAACATTATTCCTCGGTCAATAATATCACTAGCTAACTCTGGTGGAATTGTTTCTAATACATTTACAGCGGCTGAAACAATCTGTTCAAGCGTATCATGCAATGCTTCTTCAATTTCATTTTCATTAACTGTGATTTGCTTTGGCATTCCAGTAGCTACATCACGACCACGAACATCCATTGTTTCAGGATCATCAGTCCGTAATGCAGTCCCAAGTTCCATTTTAATCTTTTCGGCAGTATGTTCACCAATTACTAAGCCGTGCTTATTCTTAATGTAAGAAGCAATATCACTATTCATCTTATCACCGGCCATTCGAATTGACTGGCTTGAGACAATATCTCCTAATGAAAGAATGGCGATATCACTGGTACCACCACCCATATCAATGACCATGTTTCCACGAGGTTTAAAAATATCTAATCCAGCACCAATTGCTGCTACTTTTGGCTCGTATTCAAGGTAAACTTTACCACCACCAGATTGTTCAGCGGCTTGAATAATTGCCTTCCGTTCAATCTCAGTAATATTTGTTGGTGCGCAGATCATGATGTTTGGCTTTGACATAAACCCTTTAACGCTTAGTTTACCAATAAAGTAGGAAAGCATTTCTTGAGTAACATCAAAATCAGAAATAACACCATCCTTTAATGGACGAATGGCCCGAATGTTACTAGGAGTGCGTCCAACCATTCGGTATGCTTCTGAACCAACAGCCAATACTTTATTGGTTTTTGTATCAACCGCCACAACTGACGGTTCATTTAGAACAATACCCTTGCCTTGAACATAAATCAAAACATTGGCAGTTCCCAAATCAATTCCAATATCCTTTGCCATTAATTTCTTCTCCTTTTAGCTAGTTAAGTTTTAACGCTAAACTCGTTAATATCGTTCGTAATTATACCACAAAATAGGGATCCAGATAGACGTCGCTTACGAATCTTTAATCTTGATTTGTTTTATTCTTAGAGGGCTTTATTGCCAATTTAATTTTATCCTCGACATCAATTCGATCAATCTTGGCCCCTAATTGTTGTAACTTTTGGTGAAAATGGTAATATCCCCGATCAATATATTTTAGGTTACGAACCTGGGTAATTCCATCAGCAACTAACCCGGCCAGCACTAAAGCAGCCCCTGCTCGTAAATCAGAGGCAGCTACTTCAGCGCCACTAAAGCGCGTGGGACCGTTTAAAACCGCAACGGGACCATTAATTTGAAAATCGGCATTCATTCGTCGTAATTCTTCTAAATGCATAAAACGCTTCTCAAAGATCGTTTCGTCTAAGGTACTGGTCCCATTTGCCAAAAGCTGAAGAACGGACATTTGTGGTTGAAGATCAGTAGGGAACCCCGGATATGGAAGGGTCTTAATATTTGTGGGAATTAGAACAGAAGTCCCAAGAACACGGATTCCATCTTCTTGAACGATAACTGTCACACCCATTTCTTCCAATTTAGCAATTAGTGAGGTGTTATGCTCAGCAATTGCTCCTTCCACCACGACATCACCATTAGTAATGGCTGTCGCAATCATAAATGTTCCTGCCTCAATTCTATCTGGCATTACTGTATGTTCACAACCATGAAGGAAATTAACCCCTTGAATGCGAATAATGTCTGTTCCAGCACCATGAACACGTGCACCCATTTTATTCAGCATGTTTGCTAAATCAACAATTTCAGGTTCACTGGCGGCATTTTCAATTGTTGTAATTCCCTGCGCAAGTGTTGCTGCCATCATCAGATTTTGCGTTGCACCGACACTAGGAAAATCTAGATAAATATGATCACCAATTAAGTGTTCAGCCCGCGCTTCTAAGTATCCATCGTGTTGCTCAATAACCGCTCCTAATTGACGTAATCCCTTAAGATGTAAGTCAATTGGCCGGGATCCAATCGCACAGCCACCAGGAAGCGCAATTTGCGCATGACCTGTCCGAGCTAGTAAAGGTCCTAAGACTACCATCGATGCCCGCATCCGGCTAACATATTCTAATGGTGCTTCAGATGATACAGGGTCAGCTGCGTCAATCGTCAAAACATGCTTATTTTTATCAAAATCTACTTTTATATTTAAGAACCGTAATAACTGATTCATTGTCGTTACATCTGATAAAATGGGAACATTTGATAATTTAATGTTTCCGCTAGAAGCCAAAATAGATGCTGCTTGAATTGGTAAGACTGCATTTTTTGCTCCTTCAACTCTAACTCGACCGGTTAACCTCTGACCGCCCTTAACAACAATTTTTTCCATAAGATCCTCCAGTAAATACTATCGAATTAAATATGTCAAATTACCAATTGCACTTAGAATATTTAAGAAAAATGTCGCACATAAATATCCTAGTCCAGTTGCCATCAAAACAATAAGTAGAGGCAATGTACGTGGTGGTCGGTTAAAAAAATGCTCAAAATGTATCCCTTGAATAGCAAAAAACGCTAACCAGACAAATGCCAGTTGCACTATTATTTCTATTAGCGCTCGTAATCCTGTAATTTGCAATCGATCACCCTCTTTTAAACTAAATTTAATCATATCATATCACATGATTAAATTATTAATTCGTAAAAAAGCTTAATGATCTTTTAAATGAAAAAGAAATGAGACTAAACTTGCTTGCGAATTTTTATTCTCATCCCCGTAAAGATGGCTGGTATCTACTGCGTTTTAGCAGTTTACACTTTAAAAAAATAAAGAGGCTATTGAAAAAACGAAGTTTTTTCAATAGCCTCTTTATTTATACGAACTTTATTTAAGAGATCGTGGAAATTAACCCCAAGGCTTGGGAGTAAGTCCGAACGATAATCAGCCCGTGCCGTGCTAATCACCGTTCTATCCTCAGCCCACCGCCTTGTCAAGAATCCCACTCACTTTTGATATTATACCTTAGATATTGCGTTGCTTAGAAGCAGCATTCAAACGGTTAATTGCACGCTTAAGGTGAACTTCTGCACGTGATAAATCGCTTTGGTTATGCTTCTTCTTTGCTTCTTCGATTGCAGACTCAGAACGCTTTTTAGCTCTCTGTGCCCGCTCAACGTCAATTGTTTCAGGCATTTCAGCACTATCAGCTGCGATTGTAGCATTTTGACCATCAAATTGAATGATCCCACCGTTAACCGCTGCAACTTCATCAGTGCCTTCAGAATGTTTAATTCGAACTGTACTGATTTCAAGCGCAGCAATTAATGGTACGTGGTTAGCCATGATTCCCATTTGTCCACCAGCAGTGTTCATAACGAGCATGGTAACCTTATCATTATCATAGACGGTGCCATCTGGAGTAATAATAGTGACCTTAAAAGTATTTTCAGCCATAATTATCCCTCCTAGTCTTCTGAGCTATCTTCGTCAGTATCAGCCTTCATTTTCTTTGCCTTTTCAACAACGTCTTCAATTGGTCCAACTAACCGGAAAGCTTCTTCTGGAAGATCATCATACTTACCAGCAAGAATTTCCTTAAAGCCTTTAATTGTTTCCTTTAATGGAACATATTTACCAGGTAAACCTGTAAATTGGGAAGCAACACTAAAGCTTTGGGAAAGGAAGTTTTGAATCCGCCGGGCACGAGCAACGATTGTCTTTTCTTCGTCAGATAATTCATCCATACCTAAAATAGAGATGATATCTTGAAGTTCATGGTATCGTTGAAGAACGTGTTGAACCTGTGTAGCAACTTCATAGTGTTCTTTACCAACAATTTCTGGGGTAAGAGCAGTAGAAGTTGAAGCTAATGGGTCAACGGCTGGATAAATACCAATTTGAGTTAATCGACGTTCCAAGTTAGTAGTTGCATCCAAGTGGGCAAATGTCGTAGCTGGTGCAGGGTCGGTATAGTCATCGGCTGGAACATAAACGGCTTGAATAGACGTAATAGATCCCTTCTTAGTTGAAGTAATCCGTTCCTGTAACTGACCCATTTCAGTAGCTAATGTTGGCTGGTAACCAACGGCAGAAGGAATCCGACCCAAGAGGGCAGAAACTTCTGAACCAGCTTGTGTAAACCGGAAGATGTTATCAATAAAGAGCAAAACATCTTGTCCCTTTACATCACGGAAGTATTCCGCAATTGTTAAACCAGTTAAGGCAACCCGCATACGGGCACCAGGTGGTTCGTTCATCTGACCATAAACCATGGCCGTCTTTTCAAGAACTCCAGAGGCCTTCATTTCATAGTACATATCATTACCTTCACGGGTACGTTCACCAACCCCTGTGAAGACAGAAATACCATTATGACCTTGAGCAATGTTATGAATCAATTCCTGAATCAAAACGGTTTTACCAACACCGGCACCACCAAATAGACCAATCTTACCACCACGAACATATGGAGCTAGTAAATCAATAACCTTGATCCCAGTTTCCAAAATTTCGGTAGCATTATTTAAGTCATCATACTTTGGTGCATCACGGTGAATAGGCATCCGCTTTGCATCAGGACCAAATTTCGGTCCGTTGTCAACAGGTTCCCCTAAGACGTTAAATACTCGTCCCAGAGTATCATCACCAACTGGTACACTAATTGATGCGCCAGTGTTTTCAACTTCCATACCACGTTGAAGACCATCAGTACCGTCCATGGCAATTGTTCGAACAACACCATCACCTAATTCCAAGGCAACTTCAGTTGTTAAAGTCTTACCATCGCTTTCCTTAATCTTCAAAGCGTCATTAATTTCAGGAAGTTTTTCGTCTAAGGGAAATTCAACATCAACAACCGGTCCGATAACTTGTAAAACTTTACCAGAACTCATGTTGTTTCCTCCTACGTTAGAAAAAATTATTCTTGAGCAGTCATACCACCAGTAATTTCTGTAATTTCAGTGGTAATTGCTGCTTGCCGTGCTCGGTTATATTGCAATTCGAGAGTAGAGATAATGTCATCAGCATTATCTGTAGCTGAGCGCATTGCATTCGCACTTGAAGAGTGTTCTGATGTCTTAGCATCAAGAATCGCTCCATAAATCAAACTTTCTGCATATTGGGCAACCAATGCAGAAATGATTTCTGTATCTGACGGTTCAAATTCATACTCGGCTGAAACGTGCGCAGTACTTACATCAGAATTATTTAATTCTGTCTTTTCTTGTGCTTCATTTTCGTCATTGAGTAATGACTTTTCAGTAATCGGGAGTACATCGTGAACAATAACATTTGATGTGATCCGGTTAACGTAATGACTATAAACCATATACATTTCATCAAATACTTGGTCACTGTACATTTGAACAGCGGTTTTCACAATACTATGAACTTCACGATAGGTAGGAACATCGCTAACGCCTGAATATTCGTAAACGACATTCATTCCCCTCTTCTTAAAGAATTCTGTCCCTGTTTTACCGACCGTCAGGAATACTGTGTTGTCTTTATCAAGATTGTGCTTAGCCATCATATCTAACGTTTGCTTGATAATATTACTGTTGTAACTACCAACCAAACCTCGGTCAGACGTAATCACAAGCACCCCAGTCTTTTTAACTGCGCGCTTTTTAAACAGTGCAGCGTAAACATCATCTTGCGAAGCTGCAGATGTTGCGCTGTGAGATTTAACCAGATCAGACAACATTTGCTTAACCTTCTCAGCATATACTTCGTAGGTCTGAGTGTGGTGTTGAATTTGATTCAGTTTTGCGGTTGAAACCATTTGCATCGCCGAAGTAATCTGACGCGTACTTTTAGTGGAATCAATCTTATGTTTAACTGCAGCGAGTGAAGCTGGCACTAAATCTCACCGTCCTTTCGACTAATCATCATTAACTATTTTTCTTCAGCGACTTGCTTTTTAGTCCCTTGAAATGTTTCAGAGAACTTAGCAACAGCATTTTGCAAGTCATCGCCTTCTGGTAGCTTACCAGTCTTCTTGATGGTGTCGTAGAGGTCTTGGTGGTTAGCATGCATGTAAGCAGCCAATTCACTTTCGTAACGTTGAACATCTTCAATTTCGACTTTATCGATATAGCCACGTGAAAGAGCAAATAATGTTACAACTTGTTCTTCTACTGGGAGCGGGTCATGCAATCCCTGCTTTAAGACTTCCATAGTCCGTTGACCACGAGCCAATTTAGCCTGAGTAGCTGCATCAAGGTCGGAACCGAATTGAGCAAAGGATGCTAATTCGTTGTATGAAGCAATATCCAAACGCAAAGTACCAGCAACTTTCTTCATTGCTTTGATCTGAGCGTCACCACCAACACGAGAAACTGAAGTACCAGCATCGATAGCTGGACGTTGACCTGCATAGAATTCATCTGAATCTAAGAAGATCTGACCATCAGTAATAGAAATAACGTTAGTAGGAATATATGCAGAAACATCACCAGCTTGCGTCTGAATGATTGGTAAAGCGGTCATTGAACCACCACCAAGATCATCAGACAAACGAGCAGCACGTTCTAGCAACCGTGAGTGAGTATAGAAAATATCACCAGGGTAAGCTTCACGACCAGGAGGACGACGAAGAATTAATGAAAGTTCACGGTATGCATCCGCTTGTTTTGATAAATCATCATAAACAATAAGAACATCTTTACCGTTGAACATAAATTCTTCACCCATCGCAGCCCCTGCATATGGCGCAATGTATAACATTGGAGCAGGATTTGAAGCACTAGCTGAAACAACAATTGTGTAATCTAATGCTCCATACTTACGAAGGGTTTCAACACTAGCCCGAACAGTTGATTCCTTTTGACCAATAGCAACGTAAATACAAATTACGTCTTGGTTCTTTTGGTTAATAATAGTGTCTAACGCAATGGCAGTTTTACCTGTCTTACGGTCACCAATAATCAATTCACGCTGACCACGTCCAATTGGAACTAAGGCATCAATAACCTTAATACCAGTTTGAAGTGGTACACTAACACTCTTACGCTCCATAACACCTGGAGCTTTACGTTCAATTGGACGAGTTTTGTCTGTCTTAATCTCACCAAGACCGTCAATTGGACGACCTAATGAGTCAACAACCCGTCCTAATAATGCATCGCCAACGGGTACTTCCATGATTCGACCCGTCCGCTTAACGGTGTCTCCTTCACGAATGCCTGTGTAATCCCCTAAAATAACAATACCTACATCATTACTTTCGAGGTTTTGAGCCATTCCGTAGACCCCGTTACTAAATTCGAGCAACTCACCAGCCATAGCATTATCTAAGCCATCGGCACGAGCAACCCCATCACCAACATAGGTAACAGTACCGGTTTCTTCGACAGATACTTTGTCTTGGTAGTTGGCGAGTTGTTTTTTGATGAGTGAACTGATTTCCTCAGTTTTAATGCTCATAAAGGTCTCACCTCTTTGAAAAAAGATATATTTATCTAACTAGTAAACGACGAATTTGCTTAATCTTTGAGCTGAGACTACCATCTAATGTTTTATTATCAACATGGACAATAACCCCACCTAAAATTTCTGGATCAACATGTTCTGTTAAGGTAACTTCATTAGCACCAAAACGTTTTGCAAGATTAGCCTTCAGTTGATCCTCTTGTTGTTTATCGAGTTGGATCGCTGTGGTAACGTCAGCATGCATCCGCTTCATTTTACGGTCATACCGCCGTTCAAACTCATCAATAATTGCGACCATGCAGTCAATACGGCCGTAATCGAAAACCATTTGAATTAAGTTAGCAACATACTTTGAAGCACCTTGCTGTAAATCTTTAATCAATGATTTCTTTTCATCAAGTGACAGTTGAACTCCCGCAAGTGCGGCGTCCAATCCCTCGTTGTCCTCAAAGACTTGGCGTAAAGCAATCAATTCTTGATAAGTTTGATCGAGTTCGTTATCAGCATCGACCAATTCAAACAGCGCTTTCGCATAGCGATCAGCAACTGTCTTCTTATCAAGACTCATGTTCTACCAACCCTTCGATATAAGAATCGATCAATTCTTTTTGATCGTCTGCCTTTAATTCTTTTTGGATGAGTTTGGAAGCAATCTCAATAGATAAGTTTGCAACGTCATCCTTAGCACTGTTTAATGCATCGCGACGTGCTTGCTCAGCATCTTTTTGTGCTTGTTGCTTGAGAGCTTGGGCATCTTTTTGCGCTGTTTCAACAATCTGTGCTCGTTGAGTTTCCCCAGACTTTTTAGCATTACTTACAATCTCAGCAGCTTCTTGCCGTGAGCTTTGTAACTCAGCTTGTCGCTTTGCAGCCATCTTTTCAGCACTTTCACGTGAACGAGCAGCATTATCAATGTCATTAGCAATCTTATCTGCACGTTTCTTCATCATATCTGTTACTGGTTTCCAAGCAAAATGCTTAACTAATAGCATTAAGATGATAAAAGTAACGATGTAGAATACCAAGTCACCAATGTATAAACTGTTTGATTCAGCTAACACACTGTTTACAAACATCTATTGACACCTCCTTATCTTAAAATAAAAAACTTAAAATAATTACTTGTTCATAACAAGGAAGCCAATAACGATGGCAATAATAGGCATGGCTTCAATCAAACCAACACCAATAAACATCGTTGCTTGTAATCTACTTTGTAATTCTGGTTGACGTGCGATACTGTCAACTGTGTGTCCGATTAAGATACCGTCACCGATACCACCACCGATAGCGGCACCCATAGCCGCGAGTCCTGCAGCAATTGCTCCTAATGCCATTTTAAAATTCCTCCTTAGGGATTATTATTCGGAAATCTTCCGAGAAATATAAACCGTCGTTAATGTTACAAAGACATATGCCTGAATCGAACCGATAAATACGGAGAACCCTTGCCATGCTAGTTCCAAAAATAGTCCTGGAATAATGGTTAGGATTCCATGTGAGAATGCCATATTAGCAATCAAACTCATTAAAAGTTCACCGGCAAAAATGTTACCAAAAATACGGAGACCAAGAGTTAAGAAGTTAGCAAAGTCTTCGATAATGTTAACAGGAAGCATTAACGTAAATGGTTTAGTGTATCCTTTCAGGTATCCACCAAGGCCATTATGTGCTACTCCAGCAGCGAATGCTAATACCATTACCATTAAAGAAAGTGTTAACGTAACAACTGGATCTGCCGTTGGACTTCTAAGTACTTCAGCTCCGTTCCAATGGAATTGGAAAATTAAACCGAATTGGTTTGCAAAGAAGATGAAAACAAACAAAACAAAGGCAAAGAAACTATAGTGACCTTGTTCGGATGCTGGCATCTGACTTCGCACAATTCCATTAGTGAAATCAACTAGCCACTCAAATACATTTTGTGCACCAGTAGGCTTCATTTGGATCTTTCGTGACATCCCGTAAAGAGTGAAGAACACGATTGCGTAGATAATCAGTCCAGAAACAATGTTCGTAGTATTGAACGTGAGTCCGAAAAGCTTAAAAGTTAAAGCATCACCGCCCATTCATATTCCACCTCTTTCCTTATAACAATAATTTGGCTTGTAAATTGGATGAACGTTGCAAATAAAACGAACTACCCCAAGTTACGAATGTTAATATATCATTAATTTCGTTAAAATTCAAAAAAACATTAGGTTTATATAGACCTACTAAGCAATTGATAAGCACGGAAAGAAAACGCTTTCGCAACTTTGATAAACTTTTTCTTACAATCTGTTTTTTTCCACGACCTCTTAATTTTTTTGTTTTGTTATCATACGAAAAAGCAGAGTAAGAGGTCGGATGCCCTATCTCACTCTGCTTAAATAAACTAAAAAAATTCCAACTACATTTCACTTTTGGCTTGTTGTGGAAGAATTAAATTCATTATTATTCCGAGAACAGCTGCAACTGCTAATCCAGAGAATTGATATTTCCCTAATTGAAGATAGGCATTTCCAATCCCAATTACTAAAATAACCGATGAAATCATCAAATTTCTTTTTTCATTAAAGTCAATTTTGTTTTCAATCATTACGCGCAATCCACTAGAAGCAATCACCCCAAATAATAGGAATGAAATCCCGCCGATAACTGGTGAAGGAATCGATTCAATCAAGGCGCTTAATTTACCAATAAAGCTAAAGAAGATAGCAAATACAGCTGCTCCAGCAATAACGTAAACTGAATGGACACGCGTAATTGCCATTACCCCAATATTTTCACCATAACTAGTTACGGGAGGTCCACCAACGAATCCAGCAATAATTGAAGCAGTCCCATCTCCCGCAAGCGTATGATTCAATCCTGGTTCCTTGAAGTAATTGCGCTCAGTCAACTCATTTAGAACCATAATATGACCTAAGTGTTCTGTCATGGTAACAAAAGCAATGGGTGCCATACTCAAAATCGCACCCCAGTATAATTGGGGATGATAGTCAACAAACGGAATCTGAAAATCTGGTAAACTAAACCAGTATGCATGCGCAACTGGAGAAAAATCCACAATGCCAAATAAGACCGCAATGACATACCCAGCGACAATCCCCATCAAAATCGGAATTAAACCGAGGAATCCCTTAAAATACATATTGAAGATAACTGTTATTGCCATCGTAAGCATTGCGACCGCAAAAAAGCGCAAATCATAATGGCCAGTAGCCGAATTGATGGTAGCGTCTTTAGCGGCTGTTCCTGCTAATGACAATCCGATTACAACAACAATCGGACCGACAACAATTGGTGGCAGAATGCGGTCAATCCATTGCGAGCCAATCAACGTTACAATTACTGACACGATTAAATATACACATCCCACTGCAATGGTACCCTGTGCAATTCCGGGATAACCAGTAGTTTTCATTAAGGCCATCATCGGGACAACAAATGAGAAACTAGATCCCATGTAAGCCGGAATCTTATGTTTAGTAATGAGTAAGTACATCAAGGTACCTACCCCTGAACTAAATAAAGCAATTCCTGGATTTAATCCTACCAAGATTGGGACCAAGACAGTGGAGCCAAACATAGAAAACATATGCTGCAAAGATAAGCCAAACCACTGCCAGGGAGCTGGTCGTTCATCTACGTCTAAAACAACATTATCACGGTGCGCCATATAGATCCTCCTAAAGAAAAACGACCTTGGAATCCCTGCTCCAAAGTCGTCTCTTCCCTACTCAATCCTAACGATGGAAAGAGCATTGAGAATTTATCCGCACCTTTGAAGCCTCACAGGACTCCGATTAAAGGTCTATTTATAAGTTATTCGTATGTTACTTTGTTTTAGGGTAATTGTCAATAACTGATTTACGACGCTTTGTCATCACCCAAGCAGTCATGGGGACAGTGATCAGCACCCCAATGAAAGAGATCAGAATTTCAATCATTTCTGCCACAAAAATTTTATTATTCATAATTGTACCAAAGGAATAATGAAGGCCTAAGAACCAAATAAACAGCGCTAAGAATCCTCCAAAGAAGCCAAAGAAAAGCGTATTAAATGTTGTTCCAATAATTTGTTGCCCGATTGCCATCCCACTATGAACCAATTGCCGATTAGTTCTTTCGGGATGATTCTCAAGGATTTCCGTAAGGCCAGAGGAGATCGCCATCGCTGCTTCTGCAATTGCTCCGAGCGAACTCAAAATAGTAGTAGTAACAGAAACTTTGAAATAACTAATTCCAATTAAAATTGACATTCCTTCTAACTCATCGCTATCTTCTGTTCCAAAGCCCTGCACCATTGCCCAGTGCTCAACAATAAAGATCAGCACTAAAATTAAGCATAACACGATGAGTGAAGCATAAAATGCCGTCACGGTTGTCCGCAAATCATCTTCTCCCATGAAAATAGTTATTGCCAAAATTGTAATTCCAATAGTCACCGTTACAAATAACGGGGGAACATGAAACGCGACTAAAATAATTGCAAAATATAAAAAGCCAAAGTTAAGAAGCAAGCTTAAAAAAGCTGTCCACCCCTGTTTTCCTCCCACAAGAACCATCAAAATTAGCAATACCAAGCCAAGACCTGTAATTGTCGTCATCTCTGCACCTTCTTTCCTAACAGTAACGCTCCAAAGAGACTTACAAGGGGAATTGAAAGGACAATCCCAATCCCACTAATCAGGCTTTGAATGGTCCCCAAGCTCATATTCATTGCATAGGTATAACCCCACGAGTTACCATTTTTGATATACAAAAGACTACCGGTAAAAGTATCTACCATAAAAATTAAAAACAAAACATTTATTAATGGTCCCATAATTGATTTACCAACATTGCGTCCCGAGATAAATAACTGTTTGCGGGTAACAGCTGGATTCAATTGTTTTAGCTCAAAAAGAGTGGCAATAATATCGCTTGATTCATCCATTACTGCTCCTAAAGACCCTAACAACGTTTCGGCTAAAAAAAGCGCTCGAGGAACTTGCGTAACATATTCCATTGATTCATAGTAAATCCCCCGTTCATGCGTCCACATAAATACAAGCATACTTACTCCCAAGGCAACAAATGTCCCAATAACTGTTGCTGCAAAAGTGGCCAGCATCTTTTTACTAAAACCAAGAACTAATAATAGGCTAATAAACGTAAAAATTATGGCAAGAATACTAAAAAGCAGCATGATATGCTGACCATTTTGTTTTAAGTCGATTTCAATTGCAATTATAAACAAAAGAGCATTAATAACTACGCTCAAGAATGCCAACAGCCCTGAACGTCCCATCAGGAGAAGCAACATCAAGACAACAAGCCAAAGTAAAAAGACGATTACTGTGTCCCGCTTATAACCGTTAACATTGGCGGTTAGTTTTCCGCCTCGTTTACGAAGTTGGGTTAAAAAGACCTCATTTCCTACCCGATAACGTTGATCCATCGGTTGCGAATCACTATATGTATTTTGGACTGTTAATTCTTGCCCGCGATATTTACCATTCATTAGTTTTACTTGGAGTTGTTGATAATATTGATGGTCAATATTATCAAACTGGTCTTTCACTCTTTGCTTATTCACCGTTTTTTCGCTGATTACTTTAGCGATTGGTTGTTGATAGAAATGTTCATTGTGGCTAGTAAACAATAGAACACCAATCCCGACGACTACTAAAAAAATTAACAACCAGATTCTTTGCTTTGTCCAGTATTGCTTAATCACAACTTTACATCCCCTTAGTACAACAAAACTATTGCCATTTTACTCTTAACAAGAGACAAAAAAAGGATTTAAGAAAAATCTTTACTTTTCCTAAATCCTTTTTAATTTGCTACTAGCCAATCTTGAACTAACTTTTGCACATCAATCATTGAATCACAAGCTGTAACAGCCTGTTGATAAAGTTCCTGACATTTCTTACTGTCTAATTGCTTCATCATTAAACGTGTCCGTAAAATAGAACTGGCACTCATCGAATAGACATCTAATCCCATCCCGATTAATAGTGGCAAGGCATAACGATCCCCTGCCATTTCTCCACACATCGCCACAGTTGTGTCATGAGCATGCCCAGCATCGATAATGTGCTTAATTAATTTTAAAAAAGTTGGATTTAGCGGCTGGTAAAGGTACGAAACTGAATCATTACCACGGTCAGCCGCAAAACAATATTGAATTAGGTCATTAGTTCCAATGCTAAAGAAATCAACTTCTGCAGCTAAGCGATCAGCATTTAACGCAGCTAATGGAACTTCAATCATTATCCCAAGATGGACATCGCTGCCAATTTCTGGATGATCAACAGCTAATTTTTGTTGCTCCTCATAATAAATTTTCTTAGCTGCTTGTAATTCTTCAAGCGTGGTAATCATTGGAAACATAATATTAATCTTCCCAAACTCGGATGCTCGGAGTAAGGCTCGCAATTGAGTCCTAAACATTTCTGGCCGATCAAGAGCAATCCGAATAGCCCGATACCCAAGGAATGGATTCATTTCTTTAGGTAAAGGCATAAATTGAAGTGGTTTATCTCCACCTATATCTAAGGTCCGAACTACTAATCGTTCCCCATTTAACTGTTCAACAGCTCGGCGATAAGCATTAAACTGCTCTTCTTCGGTTGGGAGATGGTCGCTTTTCATATAAAGAAATTCAGTTCGAAATAGACCAACACCATCAGCACCATTTTCTATTGCTGACGAAAGATCCACTGAAGAACCAATATTAGCTGAAATCTTATACCGCTGACCATCAGCGGTTACTGAGGGCTGATTAATCATTTTTTTCCATTGCTGACGAACATTCATAAACTTATCAGCAATTTTTTGGTATTGTTTAACATCAATTGTTGACGGTTTAACAATTGCACTGCCTTCAAAACCATCAACAATTACTCGTTGGCCATTCTGCACCTTTTTGGTTATGTCGTTACACCCAACAATTGCTGGAATCTGTAAAGAACGAGCCATAATCGCTGCGTGACTAGTTCGCCCACCCAAATCGGTAATAATTCCCTTAACAAAGCGGCCATCCATCTGTGAAGTATCGGCTGGGCCAATCGAATGGGCAACCACAATGACAGGGTGATCTAATTCACGCAAATTAGGGAGCTTCTTCCCTTCTAACTCCGCTAAAACCTGATCTTGAATATTTTGAAAATCAGTTGCTCGCTCTTGCATATATTCATTTCCGGTCATCGCCTGAAGAGTTTTGATCATCTTAGTAATTACTTCTGCAAAAGCCGATTCTGCATTTAAGCGTTGATTAGTAATCCGGTTTTCAACTTGTTTAATCATTTCAGGATCATTTAAGATTGCAATGTGAGTATCAAAAATTGCCAAATCTTCTGCATTAAGTTTATCAACAAGCTTCTTTTGGGTCTCCTTTAGTTTCTGAATGATCTTCTCAAAAGCACGGTGTAATCTTGCTTTTTCACTATCGGGGTCACTAATATGATACTTTTCAAAACTAAGATTAGGCTTCGTTAATAAGTAAGCAGGTGCAATTCCCACTCCATCACTAGCTGCGATTCCATTAATTTGGGTCTCCATTAATCAATTCCCCTTTTCTGGTATAGTACCTATTATAAGCGAAAGCCTTTTCAACACAAACAAAAAAAATAAAAGCAAGATTTGCGAAAGCTAAAAAGTTCTGCAGATCATGCTTTTATTTTTTAATAACCTACTTAGTACCAAAAAGACGGTCACCAGCATCACCTAATCCAGGAACAATGTATCCATCTTCATTAAGATGATCATCAAGTCCTGCTGTATAAATATCGACATCTGGATAAGCGTCGCGCACAGCTTTAACTCCTTCAGGGGCTGCAACTAAGCAAGCAAATTTCATATTCTTTTCTGAGCAACCACGCTTCTTTAAGGCTTCGATTGCCATCATTGCTGAACCACCAGTGGCCAGCATTGGATCAACGATGAATAATTGCCGTTCTGTAATATCATTAGGTAACTTAACAAAGTATTCATGTGGCTTTAAGGTTTCTTCATCCCGGTACATTCCGATAAAACCAATTTTAGCTGCTGGGATAAGATCAGTCATCCCATCAACCATTCCAATTCCTGCCCGAAGAATTGGAATAATCGCTACCTTTTTACCAGCCAATTCTTTCTGGGTCGTTTTAGCAATCGGCGTTTCAATTTCAACATCCTTTAATGGCATATCACGTGCAACTTCATAAGCCATTAAAGTTGAAATTTCCTTGACGGTTTCCCGGAAAAACTTTGTCCCAACATTTTTGTCCCGAATCATTGTTAGCTTGTGCTGAATCAATGGATGATCTAACACTTCAAATTTACCCATGCCTATATACACTCCTTTAAATTTCTTCACTATTCTACCAAAAAAATCAAGTCATGACAAAGGATCTTAACAACTTTTTATGTTCTAATTTTTTAGTTAATCGGATATTTTGTAG
Source organism: Limosilactobacillus reuteri (assembly GCF_020784725.1). Taxonomy (GTDB): domain Bacteria; phylum Bacillota; class Bacilli; order Lactobacillales; family Lactobacillaceae; genus Limosilactobacillus; species Limosilactobacillus reuteri_F. Next base: position 60,259 of record NZ_JAJGTZ010000025.1, on the reverse strand, counting down.
TTAGTTCATGCACACCTTTTGCTACTTCTTGTAGACACTTTTCATCAGTTGGATTAATTAAAGCTGTCCTGATTAATTCCGCAACTTTTTGCGCATCCTCTTCCTTAAATCCTCGGCTGGTAATAGCAGGAGTTCCAATCCGTAAACCACTTGTGATAAATGGACTTCGTGGGTCATTTGGAATGGCCTCCTTATTGGTTGTAATGTGGACACGGTCAAGGAGATTTTGCGCATCTTTTCCTGTTAAACCAGTCTTAGTAAGGTCCAGAACAAGAAGGTGATTTTCGGTCTTTCCTGAAACCACCCGAATTTGTTTACTAGTATTAAATACTTTTTCCATTGCTTGAGCATTTTTTACAACTTGTTGGATATATTCCGAATATTCTGGTTGCAAATCTTCATAAAATGCTTGAGCTTTCCCCGCAATTACATGTTCCAGTGGTCCACCTTGGATTCCAGGGAAAACTGCTGAATTAATTTTCCGCCCTAACTCAGTTGATTTAGAGAGGATCATTCCTCCCCGTGGGCCCCGAAGAGTTTTATGAGTAGTAGTAGTAACGACATCAGCAATTGGAAGGGGACTTGGATGGGCACCAGTTGCTACTAATCCGGCAATATGGGCCATATCAACCATCAAGTAAGCTCCAACTTCATCAGCAATCTTACGAAATGCCTGCCAATCAATAATCCGACTATAAGCAGAAGCTCCCGCAACGATTAATTGCGGTTTTACTTTTTTAGCTAGAGCCATAATTTCATCATAATCAAGCTCTTCAGTATCTGGACTTAGGCCATAGCCATACGTCTTATATAATTTTCCGCTAAAATTAACTGTTGCTCCGTGAGTTAGGTGCCCTCCAGCATCCATCCCCATTCCTAAAATTACATCTCCAGGTTTGAGGAGTGCTTGATAAACTGCCATGTTCGCCTGCGATCCAGAATGAGGTTGAACATTAACATATGCTGCATTAAATAACTTTTTAGCATAATCAATTGCCAATTGTTCAACTTGATCTATAAACTCACACCCACCGTAATACCGCTTATCTGGATATCCTTCAGCATATTTATTTGTTAGAACTGACCCTTGAGCTTCACGAACAGCATCAGAAACGATATTCTCGGAGGCAATTAGCTCAATCGTATCTTGTTGGCGTTGCTCTTCATTTTCAATGGCTGCCCATAATTGGGGTGATTTTTTACCATAGTTCATTTACAACATCTCCTCTGGTTATAAATAAAGAGGCTGGGAATCTACTCAGTCTCTTTATTATTTTATTGAGATTTTAATTAGGGAGTGGTACCTCATCCACTACGTTCCCTTATTATTTTACCGCATTACTATCAAAGTGCATACCACCGGCCGACTTATTTAACCGATTCATGTATGCGCCCCCTAAATCATGAGCTGGAAACGCTTGAGTGACAATTGCTTTAACATTAGGCTGATCATCAAATTGTCGCAAGCCATCAAATAGGCGAGCACTGGCATCTTGAACATTTTTTCCTAATGAAAATTGAATAGCGTTCATTGGCAATACTTCTCGTTGGAGGACCTTTTCTTCAGCCATCATTCCAACATCAAATGGCTGTTGCCGTATCCATTCAACAACTTTATCCCAATCCGTATCTTCATCAACAATATATACTTGGGCCTTAGGTGCATAGTGCTTGTATTTCATTCCAGGAGCTTTAGGAGTTTCATTTTTGCCTACTTTATGATGATTAAGGTCAATTGACCCAATTACCCCTTCAATGTCTTTCTTCGTAACAGCACCAGGACGTAAAATTACAGGGTGATCTGTTGACATGTCAAGGACAGTTGATTCAACTCCTACTCGGGTTGGACCATTATCTATAATTCCAGCAATCTTACCATGCAAGTCATGATAAACGTGTTGAGCAGTAGTCGGACTCGGTTTTCCAGAAGTATTAGCAGATGGTCCCACCATCGGAACACCAGCTTCTTCAATTAAATTAAGAGTTGGTTGACAGTCTGGATAACGAAAGGCGACAGTTTTCAAACCACCTGTAACGGTTTTGGAAAGTGCATTCTTCTTAATCTTCAAGATAATAGTTAAAGAACCAGGCCAAAATGCATCCATCAACTTTCGGGCATTATCAGGAATCTCGGCAGCATATTTTTCAACCATTGCGATAGAATTAACATGAACAATTAATGGATTATCACTTGGCCGTCCTTTTGCTAAATAAACATTCTTAACGGCTTTTTCATTGGTTGCATCAGCCCCTAATCCATAAACAGTTTCGGTTGGAAAAGCCACTAATTCACCGCGCTTAATCGCAGCTGCTGCTTGGGCAATCTCACCATGTCGAAAAATCTTCGTATCCATTCTTACTATCTTCCTCCTGCGTTTGAAAAATCCCATGCGTGTATCATCCTCATTTTTCCTGCCACATCATGTCGTGGGCATATCTGTGCGTGTTTATCGGTTTGATGTAGTAATTCTTGAATTGACTCTTCTTGATCATAGCCAGTTTCTCCAAATATTTGACCAGTCGTAGTTAGATACTGCCCTGCTTGCTTAAATAAACGATGATAGAATCCTAAACCATGTTCACTAGCAAATAAAGCCTGGGATGGTTCATTTTCAAGGACTGCTTGATCAATTTTATCAGTATCGTCTGGGTCAATATAAGGCGGATTAGTCACAATTAAATCATATTGCTGATCAATCTTTTCAAATAAATCACTTTTAATTAACGGTAACTCCAGATTAAACTTAGCCATATTTTCCTGAGCAACAGCAAGCGCAGTGGTTGAAATGTCACTTAAACTTACATTCCAGGCTGGCCGTTCAAGTGCAAGTGTAATGCCTATTACCCCACTCCCCGTTCCTAAATCAAGGACCTTTAATGGGCGAGCTGGCATTTCTTGCAATACCCAATCAATTAACTCTGCTGTCTCAGCTTCTGGAATCAAAACATTTTTATTAACCTTAAAAGTTCGTCCATAAAATGGGGCCTGCCCAACAATATATTGAGCAGGCTCATGATTAAGCAATCTTGTTATGGCATCCTTCCACCAGTCTACTTCGTCAGTTGGCATCTCATCACGATTATGTAAAAGTAAGTGAGTCGCATCCCAACCATGTGTTTGCTGAAGTAAAAACTGAGGGGCACTTGGATCAATATCTGTTCCTTGTAATTGTTCTTTTGCCCATCGCTGTGCCATAAAATAATTGGTCGGTACGAAACTACTCATTCCGTAATTGCTCCAACTTTTGTGTTTGGTCGGCAACAATCAATGCTTCAATAATTTCATCAAGGTCACCAGCCATAATCTTATCAAGCTTATTTAATGTTAACCCAATTCGGTGATCTGTTACCCGGTTTTGTGGGTAATTGTAGGTACGAATCCGTTCTGACCGATCACCTGTCCCAATCGCATCTTTCCGCTTTTGGTCATACGCGCTCTGTTCTTGTTGTTGGTAATAATCATAAACCCGTGACTTCAAAATCCGCATTGCCTTAGCCCGGTTCTGCTGTTGTGACCGTTCATCTTGCATTGCAACAACAATTCCTGTTGGTAAGTGGGTCATTCGAACAGCTGATGAAGTCTTGTTAACGTGCTGACCACCAGCACCACTTGAACGGTAAACATCAACCCGGATATCTTTAGGATCGATATCTACATCTACATCTTCAGCTTCTGGCATTACCCCAACAGTCGCTGTTGACGTATGAACACGGCCAGCAGATTCAGTAACAGGAACCCGTTGAACACGATGCGCACCGTTCTCAAACTTAAGCTTGGAATAAACTTTATCCCCAGTAATCATTAAGGCAATTTCCTTAAAGCCACCAACTTCAGTTTCATTTCGATCCACAACTTCTACTTTCCAGCCTTGCTTTTCAGCATAGCGAAGGTACATGTTATACAGATCAGCAGCAAATAGGCTTGCTTCATCCCCTCCGGCAGCTCCACGGATTTCCATGATAATATTTTTATCATCATTAGGGTCTTTAGGAATTAATAGAACTTCAAGCTCTTTTTCTAACTGCGCTTGTTCTTCCCGCGCTTCCGCTAACTCTTCCTTAGTTAAGGCTGTTAAGTCATCATCATTCGTTTCCCGTAATAGTTCTTCATCATCGCTAATCGTTTGTGTGACTTTTTTATATTGATTATATTTTTCAACTGTTTCACGTAAGCTTCCTTCTTCTTTTGAAAGCTTCATAAAACGTTGCGAGTCGGCAATTACTTCTGGATCACTGATTAATTCGTTTAATTCATCGTAACGATCAGCAACTGCTTGAAGTTTATCGAAAATTTCTTCCATTTCCATTCTTAATTATTCCTCCTATTGTTTTAATTTGGGATGAAAATAGTGCTTCCGGCATACTGGGTAATATGATTCATTTCCCCCTATCTGGACTTGTTCTCCCTCATATACTGGCTTGCCATTATGAATCCGTAAATTCATCGTAGCTTTATGAGGGCAGAACCAACAAATTGTCTTCATTTCTTCAATTTTGTCAGCATAGATTAGTAAATACTTTGAACCTTCAAATAATTCATTCCGAAAATCATTTTTTAGGCCAAAAGCCATTACCGGAATATTTAGCTCATCAACAATTTTGATTAATTGTAAGACATGCTCTTTCTTTAAAAACTGTGCTTCGTCGATCAATACACAATATATCTTACGGTCCATCTTATTAACGTAATCGTAAATGTTGGTATCATCCATAATTGGTTTTACCTTACGCTCTAGGCCGATCCGACTAGCAATGATGCCTCGACCAGAACGATCGTCAACACCACTCGTCATTAAGACAACCGGTTTCCCTTGTTCTTCATAGTTATGAGCAACCTTCAAAATATCGATTGACTTACCAGAATTCATCGCGCCATATTTAAAGAATAGTTGTGCCACTACAATTGCTCCTTTTTGTTTGCATAGTACTCTTCATTATATCCAAAAATTTGTGTCATTTAAATACTTCCACATTAGGAAAGAGTTTTTTACATTGAATAATTTTAATCTTATAATAATTTCAGTTTAATAACTTTCTTTTTGTTACCGTAAAGTTTAGAATTAAACGGTAATTTTAATCATCACTATTGTATCACTTACAATTGACACGAAAGGAATACATATATTCATGACAGTTCGAAGTTCATTTGCCGAATTTGCCGGGCGATCAAGTTATTGGTTCCTCCATACTTTTATGAACGGAGGAAGTTCCCTTCCAGGAAAATTAACCTTAAAGCTTGATCCAAATATTCTCCAAGCCTTTAGCAAAAAGTACGACCTTGTTATTGTAACAGGGACTAATGGGAAAACATTAACCACCGCATTAAGCGTACGAGTTTTACGGGAAAAGTATGACCAAGTTCTTACTAATCCAACTGGTTCCAACATGGAGCAGGGAATCGTAACCACCTTTATTACGGCTCCCCGTCCAAAGAAAAAAGGGCTGGCCGTCCTCGAAGTCGATGAAGCAAATGTAGTTAAAGTATGTAAATACATCACACCAATTGCCTTTGTCTTCACCAACATTTTCCGTGACCAAATGGATCGTTATGGTGAAATTTACACCACCTATAACAAGATCTTAAAGGGAATTAAATTAGCGCCGAAAGCAACCATCATTGCGAACGGAGATGAACAGCTATTTAATAGCAAAGACTTGCCTAATCCAATTATCTATTATGGCTTTAATCACGAAGAAAATGAACCATTTAATGCCCCAGCTAACACTGATGGTCTCCTTTGTCCTAAATGTCAACACATTCTAAAGTATCGAATGCGAACTTATGCAGGTTTAGGTAACTACTTCTGTCCAAATTGTGGTTTCCATCGTCCAGAATTAACGTATGCTGTTACTAAAATTGATAAACTTACCCCAACACACTCAACTTTTGAAATTGATGGGCAAAAATACACCATCGGAATTGGTGGGTTATATAACATCTATAATGCTCTTGCTGCATACTCTCTTGGCCGTTTTCTCGGCGTGAGCCAAGCACAAATTAAAGATGCTTTTGAATCAGACGAACGAGTATTTGGTCGCCAAGAAGTCATTAGTATCGATGGAAAACAGGTTACTTTGATCTTAGTTAAAAATCCAGTTGGCCTTAATCAAGTTTTAGATATGATTGAGACGGATGACAAGCCCTTTAGCTTTGCCTTTTTGCTAAATGCTAACTATGCTGATGGAATTGATACCAGCTGGATCTGGGACGGTGACTTTGAAAAACTTACCCAACATCAAATTCCACAATATATGACTGGAGGAGAACGCTATAAAGATATTACCACCAGATTAACAATGGCCGGCGTAAAAGATATGTGGCATGAACCAGACCTTACTCAGGTAATTGATAAAATTAAGGAAATGCCAACTGAACATGTCTATATTCTGGCAACATATACAGCCGTTCTGCAATTGCGGAAACAACTAGCAGAAAAGGGCTATATTAAAGGAGGAATGGACTAATGGCAAAATATCACTTACACCTCGCCCACCTCTACGGCGATTTATTAAATACTTACAGTGATGTCGGTAATATTATTGCCCTCCAATATTACGCTAAGCAAATGGATGCCGATATTGATGTAAAAGTCATTAGTATCGACAACGACTTTAATCCACAAGAGTTTGACTTAGCTCTTTTTGGCGGTGGTCAAGATTACGAACAACTTGTCGTTTCCAAAGATCTTCCAAACAAAAAAGCGGGGATTGACCAATTTATTAACGATGGCAAACCGCTTCTTGCTATTTGTGGAGGATACCAGCTTCTTGGTCACTACTATATTGGTGCTGATGGTGAAAAGATTCCGGGACTTGGAATCCTTGATCACTATACTTTAAGTCAGGATAATCACCGCTTCATTGGGGATATTACCATCAAAAATGAAGAAAGCAATCAAGAGTATCATGGCTTTGAAAACCACAATGGCCGCACATTCTTAGGAAAAGGTGAGCGTCCGCTTGGTAAAGTGATTTCTGGTAATGGGAATAACGGTGAAGACCATACTGAAGGAGCAATCTATAAAAACACTTATTGCTCTTATTTCCACGGTCCCATTCTTACAAGAAATGGTGAGATTGCTAAAAAGATTCTTTTAGCAGCTCTTGAACATAAGTATCCCGATGCCGACTTAAGCAGTCAAAAAGCACTAAAAATTAAGCCTACATTTTAATTAAGGTGACAAACAGTGGATCAAACTATAACATTTGTATTTACCATTATTTTTTTACTGGAAAGTTTTTGGGAAGTTCGTCTGTTCTCCCAACTTCAAGCACTAGCCATTCAAAATCCAACTAGGATCCCACCACGCTTTGTAAAAGTTATCCGTCTGGAGCGTCGTTGGAACTGGATATCCTGGATCTTAATCATCTTATTGTTTCTTACCTCATCGAATTTCACGATTTTATGGGTAAGTCTAATCACGTTGATTGAAACCTATGTTGTCTGGCGAATGGATAACATGAAAAGCAAAATGACTAGTGAAGACTAGGATGTAAAAAGGGATGAGATTGAAGGAAAGTAAATTCCTTCTAACCTCATCCCTTTTAATTTTTAAAAATTAATCTTGCCAGTAATAATCAACACAAGCGCAATTACAGCTGCTAAGGCGATAATCTTTGCTAACCATTTCTCTTTCTTACTCATTTTATTAGGAGCTCCGGCAAATAATGGTATTCCTAGTGCAAAAATAATCGCACTGGCAAATACATATTCAAGGCCCGAAGCAACTAACATATAGACAGAATAAAGGGAGGCTAACGTAGCAATAATCTTAAAGCCAAGGCCCATTTTTTCACTAATTGCTAATTTTAATCCATATAACGCAGAGAGCAAATAAGCAACTAAGGTCATCGTCGCAGCCAAAGTATATGCAATTGTATAGGCCATTTGAAGCTGTGGAAGCAGTAAAACAAGTAAACATACTTGCATAATAATTGTATATACAATTAATGCAAAACCAGGAACACCATGGCGGTTAACGATTTTAAATGCTCGCGGCATATCCCGATCATAACCGGTTACGTATGCAATTTCTGGCCCAATCATAAACCAACTCAATAACGCCCCTAATAGAGAGATCAGTAGACCAATTTTAATAATAAGACTTCCTACTATTCCTAATGCCGTATGACTAAGAGCTGCTGCCAGCGGAACCGAAGTCAGACTAAGTTCTTTAGCAGGTAGAATCCCCATTGGAATAATAGAGATTGAAATATAGAGAACTAATACAATTACAAAGCTAATAATCGTTGCTAATCCAACATCACGTGGTTGCTTTGCCCGGCGTGACATAGAAACAGCTGCTTCAATTCCAACAAAGCACCACACAATAGTACTCATTGCACCACTAATTTGGTCTTTAAAGGCTACGTGCGTTTGATTAACAGCAAGAATGCTTGTCCAATCAGGAACATTAAAAATATGTGGCTGAAATGCAAAAACACCAACAATAACAACTAATAGAAGCGGTAAGATCTTAATAATCGTAATGACGGCATTAAGAATACTTGCCTCACGGACACCAAACCATGTAATTGCGGTGTATCCCCACAGAATAATTGAACCTCCAATAAAGCACATTAATGGCGAAAGTTGATGCGTCCCAAGCATACTATTTAAGGTCTTAAAGAAGAGCGAGATAAAGGCAATATTACCAAAGACTGCTCCCATCCAATATCCCCAAAAGGAATTAAAACCAATATAGTTGCCAAAGCCTTCCTTTGCATAAGTATAAATCCCACCGTTCATCTCCGGTTTGATAATAGAGAGCTTGTAAAAGACTAATACTAACATCAAAATTCCGAATCCACCAATTAACCATGCAATTAATGCAGCCATTGGATTTGCTTTCAAAATCAAATCGGTTGGACTATTAAAAATCCCACCACCAATAATCGTTCCTACAATTAAGGTGATTAAGAGGAAGAGATTTAACTTCTTTTCCTTCACCTTAATCACCTCACTTATAAATATTCTTAAAATGTGGAATAATTATACATTATTTACCTAGCCAATGGCAATAGTTCCATTAACAACAAGCCAAATTGCAATGATACTTAAGATTAAAATCAACGCCATTGTCCACTTTTCAGCAGTTGTAACTTTACGATCATTTTCTTTACATGCTAAGTAGTAAATGTAGAATCCAGGAATAAAACTAATTGAAACTAATAATACTTCTTGCCATCCAGCAAGGAACATACATGCGAACATGAATGCAGCAGAAAGCAAACCAATTGTAAATTGTCCCCATTCTTGGTGTGCAGAACTGTATTTCATTTGGTAAAGTCCAACAAATAAGTATGAGAATAAAATTGCTGCACTACATAAGGAATATGCAAATTCATAGGCTTTATCAGTGAAAAGCAATGAGAACAAGAAGATGGTTTGCAATACGGCCGTAATCATCAAGGAAGCAGTTGGAGCCTTTTTAGCATTAACTTTTCCCCAGATCTTTGGCATTGCTTTATCATCGGCAACTAACATTGTTGTTTCGGCTGGAAGCATTGTCCAAGAAAGCCAGGAAACAATGGTTGAAATGATTAAACCAACATTGATTAAAATTGAGCCCCAATTACCAACTGTTGCTTGAAGAACATGACCAATAGCTGGTTGACCCATGCTAGCTAATTCTGCCCGAGTTAATGCACCATAAGGCAAAATCGAAATTAATACATAAATAACTACTAAAAGGCCAAAACTAATAAGAGAAGCTTCCCGAGCGGCTGTAAGTGACTTTGCCCGACTTGCCATAACTGAAGCACCTTCAACACCGATAAATACCCAAATTAGTGTCATAAGGGTACCTTTCATTTGTTCCCAGACAGAACCAGTTGCAGTACCGCGAGAGGCATTATTAGCAACCCGGCCCCAGAAATCTGCAGTGAACATGCCGGCCTTAAAGCATACAATCATCATAATAATAAAGATAACTAATGGTAAGACCTTGCAAATTGTTCCAATCATGTTAACAAAAGATGCGCTTTCAACACCATTATTAACTAGGATTGTTAATAGCCAACAAAAGACAACCGCAACTAGAATTGATGGTAAATTTTGTCCCCCTTTAAATGTCGGGAAAAAGGTACCAATCGAACTCATTAACATTGTAGCAAAGGCAATATTCCCTAACCAGGCCGATAGCCAGTAAGACCAGCCAGAAATAAATTCACCTAATGGCCCAAAACCAGCTTCTGCATAAGCAAAAATACCTGAAGTAAGATCTGGTCGCTTTTCAGATAGATTATTTAGTGAGAGAACCAGCATTAAAAAGCCGATTCCAACAAAGATCCAGGCTAATAGTGCAGGACCTGGGGCCGCTGCCGCTGCTACATCACTAGTAATACCAAATATCCCGGTACCGATACATGAACTTACAATTAAGGCGATTAATTCGCCTCTACCGATACCTTTCTTTTGTTCATCCATAAATATCCCTCCTATGCAGTTTATGAATGCATGTGTTGAATGATTAAATCATAGATCATTTTAGCATCATCATTATCTTTACTAATGATAATCAAGGTGTCGTTTCCAGCAAGTGTGCCCACAACTTCCGGAATATCAAGTTCATCAAACATTCCAGCTAAAATCGTCGCATAACTAGAATTTAGTGCAGTTTTAATTACGTTCATAAATTGAACAGTTTCAATTGTTCGCACATTATCATGAATCCCCTGATATAATCGCTCAAAATTATGTTCGGGTGTCACATGAAGTTGAACATAATGGGTATGACCATCGCCATCATTTGCTTTAACAATATTCAACGCATGAATATCTCTTGAAATTGTTGCTTGTGTTGTTTCGAAACCCGCCTCAGTTAACAACTTAAGCAATTCTTCTTGTGTCTCAATTTTACGATCATTAACCACTTGCTCAATATATTTTCTTCTTGCCTTTCGATCCATTCGTGTTCCCTTCTTATCATGTTAATTACACTAAAATGATACAAGAAAAAGCAGCAAAATTATACCCTTTCTAGATTACTCAGATAAATTTGCTGCTTTTATTAGCTTATTTATTTCTTGAGATCTTCACGAACAATTGGACATGACATGCACCGTGGACCACCACGACCCCGTGATAATTCGCTTGAACGAACCTCGTGAACGAGAATACCATGCTTACGCAGCAAATCGTTTGAGACATAGTTCCGATCATAAGTTACAACTACACCAGGGGCAATTGCTAGCGTGTTAGAACCGTCATTCCACTGTTCACGTGGGGCAATAATTGGGTCACCGCCACCAGTAGGAATCAAATCAATTTCCGGCTTATCAAGTGCCTTCTTCAAAATTTCTTTAAGATTTGTTTCATGGGTAATTGAAATTTCACCATTATTACCTGGGTGCATAATATATGCATCAACATGTCCACCATCACGTAAGATTGCTGGATGAACTGTAAATTGATCATAGTTAATCATTGTAAATACAGTATCAAGGTGCATCATTGCGTGATTGTGAGGAATATGGATAGCAATTACTGTATCATAATCAGACTTTTCGAAGAGACTTTCAGCTAATTCTGTAATAGCCTTTGCAGATGTTCGTTGAGAAATACCAATTGCTAATACATGATCACTGAGAACTAATTCGTCTCCACCTTCAATCCGGCCTTCAGGATAACGGTTTCGCCATACTTCAACACCCTTGTCAGCAAAACGCTTATTGTGCTTAATGATGTACTCAGTAAAGAGAGATTCACGTTGACGTGCCTTAAAAGTCATGCGATTAATGGTAATTCCATCCCCGATACATGCTTGTTGGTCACGAGTAAAGTATGCATTTGGCATTGGATCCATATAGAACGGGTAATCCTTGTCTTCTGCTAATTCTGCAAGAGAAGCATACTTAGTTTTAATCTCATCTTTACGTACACCGGCAATAATCTTATTAACCATGTCCTTAGTACTGAAACTAAGCAAGAATTCCTTTAAGCCGTCATGGATTGCTCCAGCAGCATAACCAGATTCAGCAATGATCTTTTCAAGGAATTCATCTTTGATATTATCATCTGCTAGTGCGTCTGTTAATAAATCTTCAAGATACAATACCTCAGCGCCGTTATCGCGTAACGTTTGGGCGAAAAGGTCATGTTCTTCTTGAGCGATCGGTAAGTATGGAATGTCATCTACGAGCATCCGGTGAAGAATTTCAGGATAAACATTTTCAATTTCCTTACCTGGTCGATGCAACATAACTGTCTTAAGCTTTCCAATTTCTGATGTAACGTGAATTGGACTTTGCATACAATATCACTCCTTTTTGAAGTATCACTTGACTACAACTACATCATATTAGTTTATGTAAACGTTGTCAAATGCCGTCAAATCAATATTTAGTGAATTATATAAAAAGAAGTTATTAATATAAATTATCAACAGTTTTTATACATTTTTCACCCATAAAGCGCATATTCTGTGAAAGCGGTTATTCAATTAATTGCATATAAATTTCACAAAGTTTTTTCTTTTTCTTTTAAATAAATTGCAAAAAGTTGATCACGAGCATCTAAATATTCTTGATTTTTAGCACTGGGATGAACACGATTTGTCAATACAATAAAACCTTGGTCAGTTTGACGATCTAACACCATCCAAGTTCCTGTAAACCCAGTGTGACTAATCAAAAGATGACGATCTTTAGCGTGAAACAGTTTCCATCCAAGAGAGCGACTATGTGGACCAGAAATTCGTGTTTGGTCTGTAAAAAGAAGCTTAGTTGTTTCAGAAGTAAGAAGGCCATTTAAATTATTTTCAATAAGCGCATGACTAAAAATCTCTAAATCTTTTAATGATGCAAAGAGGCCAGCACATCCACAATTTTCTCCCAAAATATACCCTTTAGGATCGTGAGTTTCTCCTCTAATTAAGCCCCGTTTTTCTTGTACTTCTGTTGGGACACAGTTAGCTGGTTGAGGCCTAAATGTCGCAGTTGGCATTTTTAATGGTTTAAGAACCTGTTCTGCAATAACCTTTTGAACTGGTTGATTATAAATTCGTTCGATAATCCATCCTAAATATAAATAGTTTACATCCGCATATTTGATTTGACGATTCAAACTATCCTCCACATGCATTTTCGTCAAAAAAGCCTTCTTTAGCTCAACGGCATCCAACTCATTACGATGTGGAATATAACCAGCAATCCCAGAAGTATGGGTAAGAAGATTGCGAATAGTTGGTCGGTCATCATTAAATTTTGGCAAAAACTTCTTTATCGGATCATCTAAAGCCAATGCTCCTTTCTGAATAAGCATGGCAATAACTGGAACTGTTCCTATTACTTTTGTTAATGAAGCAACATCATAGAGCATGTCGGGTTTTAATCTTTCAGTTTCAGGGTACACTTGAGCCATCCCTGTTACTTCTTTAATTGTATGTTGACGGTCAAAAATCAAATAGCTAACTCCCGGAACAATCCCTTCTTTAACCATTTGATGTAATTTGGTAATTGTTAAATCGTATTTATTCATCGTTTAATTCACTTCCTCAATAAAGTTTATTTTAACGTAACTCAGGCAAAGGAAAAATATCTAAGAAATTATTAAACATAATTGGTTGATTATGACAAATAAGTTAAAAATATTACAAAATCATTTCAAAAGACGGTATAATATAGTTATAAGAATTTTATAAAAAAGAGAAGTTGAGGGGGTCATTAAAATGATGAAGATGACAAATAAAGTTTTAGCAAGTTCGTTAGTAATTTTAGCCGCCCTAGGACTAGCCGGGTGTACGAATAGTGCAGCAGCTCCAACAAAAACATCTACTTCCGCGACAAAAGTAAGTCAACAAACAGGCAAGAAGGCAGTCTCCTCTACTAGTAGCGAAAAAGCAAAGGATCAAGCCTCCACATCTACTAGTGTACAATCTACTTCTTCAATAAATACAAACCCAACAATTGCAAGTTCAAAGGCCACAGCAGCTAACAGTTCAGAAAAGCCAACTAATCAAACGATAAAAGCTCCTAGTTCATCCATAACTAGTAGTTCTAGCAGCCAATTAGCAACTACTAATTCCACTTCCTCATCACAAAACGATCAACAAGTCCTAACGAGTTTTGTCAAGACAAGTGGCGTTCAACAAGATGGCAATCATTATTACATGACTAAGAATAATCAAAATAATAATTATCAAATTGAAGTTCGCAATAATCAAGGCGGCGATCCAAATGTAGCTCATCTTACTGGTACCTATCAATATGATCCCGCTACAAATCAAATCCATGAAATGAACCCAATCACTGGCAATTATGATAATTAATATTTTTAACTCAAAAAGGAGTACAGAAGAAATTTACCATTAGTGGTTTATTCCTTCTGTACTCCTTTATTAATTTCATTTATTTAAAATAGCCTTTAAATGCAGCAAAGATTCCCCTTTTATCTCCAGTTGTATCATCATCGATCGACTTAATTTGTTCAATTGATGATTCCGTCTTACTATTACCATGAGGAGTCACTGCCATTAATTTCTTTAAGGTAATAGTATAGGTTTGTGTCCCGGCTGCAAAATGATGATCAGCTGGAAAACTATTCTCATCAAGGACATAGCCCTCATCCTCAAATGATTTAATTTGAAGAGTTGGATCATAGTTAAATTCTTCACCGGTTACCCCAGTAAGCTCCTCGGATGTTAATTCTGCACCAGTTTGGTCAATAAATTTAACTAGAATTTTAGCTGGTTGTGGAGTGTAACTGATCTTTTCATTTCGAGCGCTCGCATTTTCATCAACCTGTTCAGCAGGAATAGCAGGTGCATCATACCCCGCGATGGGTGCTGGAATATATTCAGGGATCACTCCCTTGCTCCATGCTTGCCAAATATCGCTCCCAAGCACCTCGTCATGAACACCAAAACGAGTAACAATTGCTTCTTGAGTTACAACTTGTTGGGTTTTATCAGGCATAGTAATCTGAATAGTTCGCGTTACATGATGCTCCTTCTTTAGAGGAGTAGTTTGGTGTGTAAGATAAACATAATATTGTTGTTCTGGACTACCAGCAAAGTACTCCCCCTTTAATGCCCCTTTGTCAGCCTTAAACAATTCATACCCGGCATCTGCAAAATCCCATAGTTCATTACTATACGTTTGTCCTTCTGTAACATTTAATCTTTGGGTCTGATTATCAATAATCCGCCCAGAAGAAGGTTTGACAATTGGTAATCGATTATCAGGGACATCAACATAAAAAACAGTAATTTGTTGGGTTTGTAGATCTTGTTTACTAACAATAATCTTGTATTCTTTTTCTTGATCACCGTCTTCAGCCATTAAGCGGGCATTTTGCGGTAGTTCATTGTCAATAATCACATAACCTTCATCAGCAAGCCGATCCGTTTCAACCGTTGGTTTATGACTGATCAAATCGCCAGCAAGTCCAGAAATTATTTGTTCATCAATTTCATTTCCAGCTTCATCGACGTATTTAATCTTGACACTAACTTGCTTGGGATGGTAGATAACGTTAATATTGCTATCTTTTGAAGTTAATGAAATTGCTTCAGCATCAACATTTTTACCCGTATATCCGGGAATACGTGGTGCGGCAACTGCGGGGAGAGTAGCTTTACTCCAATCACTCCATGTTTTTTCATCGGTTGTGTTATCTATAATTCCAAAACGCTGAATTTTTCCAGTTTGCTTAATGACCTGCTTAGAGCCATCTGGCATATTAAAAGTAATAGTTCTGGTTACTTGGTGATCTTCATCGATTTTTTCAATTTTATGAATAAGATAAACATAGTAATCTTTAGTTGGCTGTCCACCCACATATGTTCCTAATTTAGCGCCTTGTTCATATTTATAAATCTCAAAACCATTTTCTTCACCCCAGAGTTGGTTATGATAATCTTCATCACCTTTACCGGTAAAAGTTTGGGTTTGATTTTCGAGAATTTTTCCGTCACTTGGTTGTAAATCATCTTTGGCTTTATCGGGGATATTAATCAAGTCAACATAGTAAACATTAATTGTCTGTTTATTTTCAACTATCCTTACCTTTGCTGGTGAGGTGATTAACATATCATTATCCTCACTCCCGTTAAGAAAATAACCAATAATAACATTATAATCACCAGGTGTTGCACCTACTAATTCAGAATCATCAACAATAAATGTTTGCTCAGGACTAACCGGAAGCTCCTCATTAGTTGAAGAGAGACCACAAACTTTTTCAATTCCGCCAAATGAAGTCCAATCATCTTTTGCCTCTGCCTTAAGAGTAAATGATTTAGTAATAAGGAGTTGATGAATAACGACATAGGGAACAAAGTCAAAGCTTTCAAAATCAAGATAAGTAGGTTGAACCATGAATGCGGAAGCACCCATTAACTTTCGTCCTGTTATATCAACATTTACTGAAAAGCCCTTTTCCTGAATTGCACTTTGAATAGTGGCCAGCTTAAAGAAGTATTGACCGCCCTGCCACATTACCTTATCCCCATCAACGTCAAATGAAACATCATTATTAAAGTTACTGATTGCATACGGTACTTCACCCAACGTTGGCATCATTGCTTGAACATCTTCTGAAAATACTTGATCACCATCTTCAGTCCGGTTAAGTGCCATAAATGGGATATTTTGATAGGCATCATGAGCAAAAATAGGCGTACTTAAGCGGAAGTTTAATTGTGACGTTGTGTGCTTATTAACTGTTAAATCGTAAAAGGCATATTCATTTAAATTAAATTGCTCTTGAGTATTAATGTTTTCTAGATTTGTAATCTTAAAAGGAAATTCAACACGGTAAGAACTGTTTGGCAATAAAGAACCAAATACCATAACCGCTGTTACCTTTTCCCAACTAAAATCATCACGCTGCTTAAGAGTATCAATCGTCGAATACTCTCCTTCGTGTCCTTGATAACTATAGGTAATATCAAATCCAGGAATTACATTTCCCTTTTCATCCTTATATTCAAGGCCGTCAAATTCATTAATCCGCGCCCCATCAAGTACAATTTGTGCTGTACCTTGCTTCACTTCAAATGTAGGCAGCGTATAGACAACTTCAACTGATTTGGTAGTTTCTGTATTATTTTTCAAATGACCATATCCACTAAAGTCAGTAGCTGCGCGATAATTAACTAATGATGCCGTTTCACTCATTGAATTACGACTTACAATCGAACGACCTTTATCCTGACTATCACTATTAGTTGCCTGTAAGTAAGTCCCATGCATTAAGCCACCTAAATCATCAATTAGTTGATATTCACCTAATGCTGGATTATTTTTTATTACCGGTTCTTGGCCGTTCAATTTTTGTTGTTGAGCCGCAAAATTGGGCGCTGCTTTAAGCATTTTTTCCAATAATGGCGTTCTATTGAGTGAAGCAACGCTTGAAGCAGATTCCCCCCCTAATTTTACTTGTCCGCCAACAGTTTCAACTGGGGCAAGCTCAACACCAAGTACCTCATTTTTTTTGATCTCATCTGTATCAAGCATCTTTTTTTCTCCCCCTTAAAGACTTTTATAATTCGATAACTATTATTTAGTAATGAGTATAATATACTTCATTCTTATTTCAATACTGATAAATTATTTAGTAATATCTTTTTTAATATTTTTCGCTTTTCATCCTTGATATATCAATAATTTTTCGCCGTTGATGATAATAGAAAAAGAACAAAAGAATAATTTTTCATATGAAAAAATTATCTTTTGTTCCTTTAAAAATAGTTTATTCTTTTATCATTAGATATTTGATTATGATTAGAAATTAATATTGCGGACTATCACCATCGTTTTCTTGACTATAGGCAGGAGTACTTGGTTCTTGCGCAGGAGCAGTTGGCGTACTGCTACCAGAGGTCCTATTTCCACCGCCATTGCCACTATATCGTGGACGAGAAGTATTGTAGTTTCTTGAGCTTCCTCCATTATTCGATGAAGCTGCTGTCGTGCTGCTTGAACTTGCGCTGTTACTTTGCACCGTGGAAGCAGTCGAGCTTGAAGACGAGGAAACTGTACTACTACTTGCTGAGGAAGCGACTGAAGAAGAACTAGAACTTACTGAACTGCTACTTGATGAACTTTCTTGGGTATTATCATTGTCCTTAACCTTTAACTGCTTAGTTACCTTTTGATCACCACGTTCTGCAATAATATCATAAGTGCCCGCTACATCAAATGTATAAGTATGGTTAACTAATGATTCGCCCTTACTTGCTTTGAACATCTTAACAATCTCTTTGCTCTTATGTCCCCGGATTGTCAAAGTAGTTTGTGGAGAAACCTTAAACTTAACTTTCGCTTCTCCATTATCATTTAAAGTAACTTTCCGATCAAACTGAACTGAGACTTTTCCCAAATTATCACTGTCAGAAGCAGTATATTCAACATTTTCGGTCTTATCAGTTTGGGCTGGCTTTGCTTCTTGGCGATGTGAATGAATGCTACCAAAAATTATTCCCCCAACACAAATTACCAAGATAGCGACCAACGTCCAGTTAAAAAAGACACGGCCCCCACTTACGAAATTATTACCGTTGCGGTTTTTCCGTAACTGAGAAAAATATTGAGCAGCTAAAATAATAATCACAATAACTGCTAATACTATCATTAAATTCATTACTCGCATAATTAACTCACCAAATCCATCCTATTCTTTTTCTATCTACATAAATCCATCATAGCATCAATTAAGCCTTTTCTTAACGCTTTTACTAAATTTGTAATATAAATAAAAAAGTCTGTTACTAAATGAGTAACAGACTCAATCATATTCACCCGCACGGGGATCGAACCCGTAACTCCGCCTTGAGAGGGCGACGTCTTAACCAATTTGACCAGCGGGCAATAACGTACAAGTAAAAGTATACGTTAATTTCAATTTTTCGTCAACTTAAAATCAAATTAATTTAATATTCATTTTCAATGTCAAGTAAAATTGACTCAGTTGCAGTAGCATCAGTTGGTGTGCTTAAAGCGTCCATCAGAAATGCCAGGGCTAGTGGAATTACCAAAAGCGATACACTAAAATCTGCAAATACCGTTCCGACAATTACTAAAAGAACAGCCATTTCAAGGATTTGTCGTAATCTTTTTCCAATCAGATTAATTCTCGTTGCTTGCCCCTCAAAATAAATCAACGGAGCTACTATATACATAAATATCTCTGTGTGGAAGGGAGCAATATGACCATTCAAAAAAAGGAACTAAGCCAATAATTAAGCCGACGAAAAGCCTAACATAATCAATTCAGAAGTGCAGAAAGAAGCTGGAAAGAATACTACTTAAAACTGCCGCTACCATTAAAGTAATCGTTGAAACCAGCACTCCAAAACTCTTCCTTTATAGCAAATAAGCTTTGGCACCTTTTGTCGCAGCTTAAATTGTGTTATTCAAATGATAATTCTAATAAATATACTTTCTTTTCTGGAATATGACAGGTCGTTGCCCAAACATCATGGTAATTTTTCTTCGTTCCATTGGTCATTAAAAAATAACTATCAAGAAGATCACCATTCTTTGCCACAAAATCATTTGACAAACGATTGACCATAAAACGATCAACCGGAAAATAAAATGAAGCATCAGCTATTTTTAAGGAGTCAGCAAAAAGAATCAGAACCGTATTAGTATAACGTGGTCTAATACTTTTGATTAACGATGGATGATGCTTTAGTTTTGTTAAAACATAATAAATTGAATCAGAATTACTAGCCATATTCGTCCCCTCACTTGACTGTAATTATAACAAATAACTTTCTTATCAACAAAAGACCTGCTAGATTAGCTAGCAGGTCTTTTGTTAGAAGTTGGGCATACTGGTCTCGAACCAGTAAATTATGGATTCAGAGTCCACTGCCTTACCAGTTTGGCGAATGCCCAATAAAATAAACTTACAACGATATATACTATACATGGAAGTGACTTAATAGTCAACTCTTTTTTATCATTTCTCTTCAGCACGTAATCGTTGGTATTGACGGGCGCAACGCCATTTTGTAATCAAATCGATAACAGGATGTTTTTTAGAGTCACACCAATAATCAACATCGGCCCAAATTTGCTTTTGCGTCCATTTGTCATAATCATGATGTAAGAAATTATAGTTTTTTAAGACTGACTGCTTTTTCCAGATGGTTGCCATTATAAATTGACTTCGTGTCCGTTGCACAGTTTTTTTAACCTGTGCCGGATCAACTGCTTCCACCCCTAGTACTTTTGCCGTTCCAATTGGCGGAATGGGCTGACCACTTGGCAAATATGGAGCTAAGGGAACATTGATCAATGCATCAAGAATGACTTCTTGCCAATCTTCTCGTGTCTCATAACGATGCATTAACCCCTGCTCAACATCATTAGCGATTAAATAATCGCACGTTTTTCCCCAGCTTAGTTGAGTATGAACTAAAAATGCTGTTGCCATTTTAAATACTCCTCCATCATTTTTATTAATATTTTACCGCAAAACCCTTTCACTTTGTGCAAAATATAACAAAAAAGAAGCTAAGGATTATATTTCTTAACTCCTTATCATCTTATTTAAACTTGAACAACATGCTCTCCCGCAATCTTAGTTTTATTTAACAGCAAAGAAGAACTAACAACAGAGACAGAACTAAAGGCCATTGCTAGGCCGGCAAGCTCAGGACTAAGAGTAAAGCCCACAAATGCAAATAATCCTGCAGCGATTGGAATACCAATGACATTGTAAATGAGCGCCCAGAAAAGATTTAATTTAATCCTGTTAAAGGTCTTCTTAGAAATATCAAGTGCCCGGACAACTCCTCGCAAATCATTTTGAACGAGAACAATTCCACCAGAGTCAATTGCGATATCGGTTCCAGATCCCATCGCAATTCCAACATCAGCTGTCGACAAAGCAGGGGCATCATTAATTCCATCACCAACAAAGGCAACTTTCTTACCATTGTCTTGAAGTTTTTTAATTTGTTGAGCTTTGTCATTTGGCATCACTTCAGCAATTACCCTATCGATACCGACTTCATCAGCTATTGCTTGAGCTACCCGTTTATTATCACCAGTTAACATCACAGTCATTAATCCACGTGCTTTTAACTCCGTAATTGCATCTTTGGAACTCGACTTCGGAACATCTTGAATGGCAACTAAGCCGATTACTTCCCCATCAAGACCAACATAAACAACTGTTTTAGCTTCATTCTGTAATTTTTCCGCACGTGATGCCATTTCCCGGGAAATATTTACATCAACCAGAAGCCGATTGCTACCAACAAATGCTACTTGCCCATTATAATCTGCACGCACACCCTTACCTTCAATTGCTTTAAATTTATCTACCTTTACTGGTGAGGTCCCTTTATCTTTCGCCTTTTGAAGGATTGCGGATGCCAATGGATGCTCAGACGATTCCTCAAGACTAGCAGCTATTGTTAATACTTTTTTAGCATCGCCAACAATATCAGTTACAACTGGTTTGCCGACCGTAATTGTCCCTGTTTTATCAAACACAACAGTATCAATATTACTTACTTCTTGAAGGACTTCACCATTCTTAATAAGGACACCCATCTTAGCACTTCTTGCAGTACCAACCATTAATGCTGTTGGAGTTGCTAAACCTAATGCGCACGGACAAGCAATAACAATTACTGAAACAGCAAATAATAATGCTTGAACAAATGTTGCGCCAACAAAGGAATACCAAATCATAAATGTCAAAATAGCAATAATCATTACTGCTGGGACAAACACATTTGAAATCTTATCTGTTAAGTTCTGGATAGGAGCATGACTGGTTTGCGCTTTTTTTACTAGGTCAACAATTTGGGCAAGCATTGTATCCGCTCCAACCTTTGTGGCTTTAAAAGTAATCGTCCCATTATTATTAATTGTTGAACCAACAACAGTATCGCCAACTTTTTTCATTACCGGCATACTTTCACCAGTAACCATCGACTCATCCAGAGAAGTTACCCCTTCCAGAATTGTTCCGTCTACAGGTACTTTTTCACCCGGCTTGACCCGAATAAGGTCGCCAACTTGAACTTGATCGAGTGGTACTTTGACAAATTTGCCATCTTTTAAGACTTCAGCATCTTTTGCTTGAAGTCCCATCAACTTACCAAGAGCATTGGAAGCATTGTTATGCATTTTCTCTTCCATCGCATCCCCCAGTAAAACAAAGACAGTAACAAAGGCAGCACTTTCAAAATAAACTGCCCTATCAGTTATCATTGCAAAAATACTATAAAAATAAGCGACAGCTGTTCCTGTAGCGACTAGGGTATTCATATTTGCACTATGTTTTTTAAATGCAGCGATCGCACTTTTCCAATATGGAAATGCTGAAATTGCCATAATAATAGTAGTAGTAATTAATGCTATCCAATTATAGGCAGGCATCATCCAGTGAAAAGGCATCGCAAACATTTGTATTAACATCGGAACTGATAATACAAATGAAATCCAAAATCGCTGAATGTTTGTAAGCTTCATTACTTTACAACAACCTTTCCATGAAACATATCCATTCCACAAGCATAGTTATAAGTTCCCGGCTTGTCAGTTGGAATATCAACAGTAACTTCTTTTTTACCGTCTAGCTTCTCATCAATACCAAGTTCCTTAAATACGACTTCATTCATACACCCCATATTATCAGAGGGGATAAATTTTAATTGCGCTGGCTTTCCTTGTTTGAAAGTAACCATTTCTGGTTTGTAGCCATGATTTTCTGCATTAACAACAACTTTTTTAGTTTGATCTTTTGAAAAAATACTCATTATTTAACAATCACCTTTCCATGAAACATATCCATTCCACAAGCAAAATTAAAAGTCTGGGCTTTATCTGTTGGAATATTAATCGTCGTAATCTTTTGCTTTGTTAAGTCCTTATTAACTCCTAGCTGTTCAAATACTACATGTGATAAACAAGCCGTCGAGTCATGCATATCAAAGTTAACTTGAGCCGGAATTCCCTTTTTCAAGATAACTGTTGATGGAGAATAACCACCATTAACGACAATCGTTGCAGTTTGTTCATCATTAACAATAGTTGATTTTCCCGCCGCCTCTGTATGCTTTCCGAAGAACCACCAAACAATAAATGCAATCAAAAGCAGGGCAATAATTATAACGGCAATTCTCAATATTTCCACCTTCTTTTAGTTTACAACTGTAATCATATTATAGGTACAGCATACTATCAAAGTTTACAGTTGTCAACAATAAAGAAAAATATTAAATAATGGACGTTTTACTCTTTTTTAATTAGAATTTGAATATTAGGGGGTGTGACCGATTAAGAAGTCCAATTTCTTATTAACCTTATTTTATTTATTACTCTTTGGCGGAATTATTTGGTTTTATCAAAATAATTCTACCTTTCAAGAACAATTTAATATTGGCATTCATAATGCTCAGGTGCTTACTCAATCGTGGCTACACCGAATAACCGGTAAAGAGATTACAACCCCAACTAAACAAAACGCTGACCAGCAAACTGGAACACGAGATACACCTGCTGATGCACGCTGGGAACAAAACTCTGCAACGATCTATATTAATATCAGCAATCCAGTATTAAAGAATGCAACAGAAACCGCAATTACCCAATGGAATAGCACGAAGGCATTCACATTTAAAATCGTTAATGATAAGAATGCAAATATTAGTGTTTCCGCTGTTAACGATCCAAACAACGGGGCAGCAGGGCTCACCAATACAAGTATGAATTCCGCAACTGGATATTATCTGCACGCAACAGTAGAGCTAAATTCTTATTACCTATTAAATCCTGCCTTTGGCTACTCACAAGAACGAATCGTAAATACTGCTGAGCATGAATTAGGGCATGCAATTGGTCTACAGCACACGAACAAGATTTCTGTGATGCAGCCAGCTGGATCATATTATCCCATTCAATCACGAGACATACAGGCTGTGAAGGCTTTATATTCACGAACTCCACAACCAATCATCACTGAAGATAATTCCAACAGATAGTCATAATTAAAAGGACGAGCTCACGCTTCACAAAATTGGTATGGTAAAATAAAGTAGCAAATCTAATTGGAAAGAGTATTTTTATGTCAAATAAAAAAGTTTTAGGTACAGCGATGATTATTACCGCCTGTACCTTTTGGGGTATTTCAGGGCTTTTTGCGAAAGCTCTTTTTAATGTTAGTAGTTCGATTACATCGATGTGGTTAACGCAGGTTCGAATGGTTTCAGCTGGAATTATTTTAGTCTTATTAAGTCAAATTCGTGGCGAGCATCCCTTTCAAATTTTTAAGGACCTTCATTCTGCATGGATTATCTTTGCATATGGTGTTTTTGGGTTAGTTCCAGTTCAGTATGCTTATTTTATGGCTGTCCAATATGGGAATGCTTCGATCGCAACCATTCTTCAATTCATCGGTCCCTTTTTTATCATTGCTTATCAAGCTATGTTTCGACACTTGCCACCACGACGAATTGAAATTATTAGTGCAATTATCGCCTTTTTAGGGGTTTTTATTATCGCAACTCATGGTCAATTTAATCATTTAGCAATGACGCTTAGTGTTTTAATATGGGGACTAATTTCTGCGATTGGCGTTGCAACGAATACATTAATTCCACAAAATATGCTTCGCGAGGGTCGAGTTCCCTCGTTAATTATTACGGGGTGGGGTCTATTATTTGCCGGATTAACCTTAGTGCTTATTCATCCTAGTCAGCCACATATTCCAAATGTTCCCTCAGTTTGGTTATATGTGTTAGGTATTCTAGTAATTGGGACCCTAATTCCCTTTCAACTAGCTAATAATTCATTAAAATATATCGATGCAACTACATTTAGTTTAATGGACGCATTTGAACCTTTATCAGCGACAATTGGTTCAGTCTTGATTTTTCATTTACAAATGACGGGGGCAGACATTCTTGGGTCGATTTTAGTTATCGTTGCGGTGCTTGCGATTAATATTCGCATTCCACAGAAAAAAATTAAAGAGTAACTAAAAAAAGAAGGTAGGGACTGTGACATAAGTTAAGTTACTTTCATAAAAAGCAAATACGCAGTACAACAATGGCCTCCAACGTCCGGCAAAACCGAACATTGGAGGCCTATTGTTGCTTGCGGGGGCTCGAAAACGAAGTCACAAGCGACTTCTGTCTCGCTCCCTCTTCTTTTTAGTTATCACGAATAACTGTCCCGACTTTACCAGCGAGAGCGTCATCAAGACCATCTAAAGAAGTAATTAATGCTTCTCGTTCTGGATGACCTTCAACAAAGGAAAGACATGCTTCAATCTTAGGTAGCATACTACCAGCAGCAAATTGCCCTTCTTTCATGTATTTCTGAGCTTCTGTAACGTTTAATGTCTTAAGGGCTTTTTCATCTGGCTTTCCATAGTTAACATAAACATGATCAACGGCAGTTAAAATAATCAACTTATCGGCATCAATCTTGTCGGCTAACAATGCACTTGAACGGTCCTTATCAATAACCGCTGGAACTCCTTCAAGTCCCTTATCAGTGATGATTACAGGTACACCACCACCACCACCGGCAATAACAAGCTTGTCAGCATCAATCAATGTTTTAATGCTATCAAGTTCCATAATCTTCATTGGTAGTGGAGAAGGAACGACTTGACGATATCCACGTCCCGCATCTTCTTTAAAAGTGTAGCCCTTTTCTTTGGCAATTTCATCAGCTTGTTCTTTAGTGTAGAAGTCACCAACTGGCTTTGATGGATTTTCAAAAGCTGGATCGTTAGGGTCAACTGCAATTTGCGTTACAATTGTTGCCACACTCTTATTCATCCAACGGTGGTGTAATTCATTTTCTAAACTTTGTTGTAAATGGTAGCCAATATAACCTTGACTCATTGCACCACACTCTGGGAAAGGAAAAGCAGCAGTTTTGCCGTGTTCAGCAGCAAAATTCATCCCTAAATTAATGGCACCCACTTGTGGACCATTACCGTGACTAATAACCACTTGGTTTCCTGCAGCAATTAACCCAATTAATGAGGAAGCAGTATTTTTTACTAACTTTAATTGTTCTTCAGGTGATTTGCCTAATGCATTTCCCCCTAAAGCAACGACTACTTTAGCCATGGCAAATGCCTCCTAATTAGTTTTGTTCACCCAAAGTTGCAACCATTACAGCCTTGATAGTGTGCATCCGGTTTTCGGCTTCACGGAAGACAACTGAATGTTCACTTTCGAATACTTCGTCAGTAACTTCCATTTCCTTTAAGCCAAACTTCTTTTCAATTTCCTTACCAACTTCAGTATCGAGGTTGTGGAATGCAGGAAGACAGTGTTCAAAGAGAACATTAGGGTTTTCAGTAGCCTTCATAACATCCATTGTTACTTGGTAAGGCTTAAGAAGGTTAATCCGCTTTTCCCACATATCATCAGATTCACCCATTGATACCCAAACATCAGCATAGATTACGTCCATACCTTTGACACCTTCTTTGATGTCATTAGTAACAACAATCTTAGCACCAGTCTTGGCAGCAATTTCATTAGCCTTATCTAGGGTTTCCTTAGTTGGTTCCAATTCCTTAGGAGTAACAACGTGGTATTCCATCCCCATTACAGCGGCACCAAGCATTAATGCATTTGAAACATTGTCTTGACCGTCACCGACAAAGGCAAACTTGATATCCTTGTAAGGCTTCTTCAATACTTCGTGAGCTGTTAAGAAGTCAGCAAGTACTTGTGTTGGGTGGTCTTCGTCAGTCAAACCATTCCAAACCGGTACACCAGAGTACTTAGCTAAAATTTCAACATTGCGTTGTGAGAATCCACGGTATTCGATACCATCAAACATTCCACCAAGAACTCGTGCAGTATCCTTAACAGATTCTTTGTGACCGATGTGTGAACCTGATGGGCCAAGGTAAGTTACATGAGCTCCTTCATCCTTAGCACCAACTTCAAAAGAACAACGAGTACGAGTAGAACTCTTTTCAAAAATTAAAGCAATGTTCTTACCTTCAAGATTCTTACCTTCATAACCAGCATATTTTGCCTTCTTTAAATCTTCAGCAAGATCAAGCATATATTCCATTTCCCGAGTGTTAAAATCGGCAAGAGTTAAGAAACTACGATTACGTAAATTAAAAGCCATTTTTATTTCCTCCTAAGGTCTTAATACAAGTACTATAATAGGATGAAGTTTCACAATACTTCAAATAAATTCCATAAATAACAGAAAAAAATTCAACTATTTTTTTTGCAACAATTTCTTTATTCACAAGGATGTAAGCGGAAACAGCTACACATTTGTAAAACAGCAGCTCTATTGTCTATTATCTTCACAAAGAGTAAAATTAAATAGTGTTTCAAGATACTTCAAACAACATCAAGAAATCGGTGAAAATACATGAATTTTTATATTTTAGATAATGATAGTAAAATTATTCATTTATTATCCAATATTATTGAAAATGATTTCAACAATACCGTCGTCGGAACAACCTCTAATCCGCAACAGGCCTATGATGATGCAATGCGCCTAGGAATTGACATCATGTTTATTGATTATGCAATGCCAGCAATGGATGGAGTTCAACTTATTCAAAAAATTCAGGACAGTCATCATTATCCACACTTCATTATGACTGCTCAAGCAATTCTGCCTTCTGTAAAAACAAGTGCATATCAACATGGGATTGATTTTTTTATTGAAAAACCATTAAACATTGCAGAAGTTAAGTCCGTTATTAAACTAGCAGCACAAAATATTAATATGTCTAACCGCCTTCTTCAAGTTTTGGACCTTGTGAGTGGTGCTGCTACGAACAATAATACGGTTACGATTAGTGGAAAAAACAAGAAAAAAGAAAACGCCCAATCTATCTTACGTTTTCTCGGTATTACAGCTGGAAATGGCGCCCCTGCAATTAACAAACTTATTAATACAATGATTGAACGAGAGATTAGTTTTGATGAAGTTAATTTTGAAGAATTTTTCCAATGTGATGAACATGGTAAAAAGATAATTTTCCAACGAATTCGGCGCGATATAAAAACTGGTCTTAATAATCTCGCCCATATGTGTATGGATTATCCAGAAAACGATATTATTCTGGAATATGCAAATAACTTATATGAATATAAAAATGTCCACAATGAAATTTCATTTCTCAAAGGCGAACGTACTAATGGTGGTCAAGTGTCACTAAAACACTTCTTTAATGGATTGATTCAAGAAATAAATTAACAATAAAATAACGGAGAAAATGACCTTAAGACGGTTGTTTTCTCCGTTATTTACATTATCTAAGTTCTTGTAAAAAGGCTTCACACTTCTCTTCATCTACCCCTGCAGCAGTTAGCGATCGCAATGGCATATTCGCAGAAATCACTACCCATGCGGCATCAGCCATCATTGGTTTTAAAGCATCATATAAGCCAGATTGTTTAAGTGCTTCTTGAATTTTAGGATTATTACTATTCCAAACTTCGCCAATGTAGGTATCCGCTGTAATCGTTGTTCCACAAAGCCAATCTCGCGGGTCTTGTTCGCTGTAGCCAGGACGAGGCTGATGGAGATCATAGCCCTAGCTTTGTTGCGCAACAATCTTGCCATCACGATCCATCGCTGAAACCTTAACTGCACTTGTCCCTAGGTCGACCCCAATTACATATTCGTTCATTATAATTTCATTCCCTTCTTAACCAATTTTATTTTTAAGTATCTTTTTTCTTACCATTCTTCTCTTCATAATTTACAATCATCGAGTATAACTTAAATTATGTTATACTAACAATAATATTAATAATAAGAAAGGATGACCATTATGATTGCATATAAAAATTGTATTCCTAACGACCTTGACTACACAGTTGGTAAGGGTGGTAAAACAACAATTCGTGTTAATGGTAAGGATATTGTTCTCACTTTTAAAGATGTTCCCGCCAAAAATCCTAAATATATGAACATTAAAATATTTTCTGTTCCTAAACATGTAATGGCTTCAATCATAATTAATGCCTATCTTAAAGATGATACTAATAATTTAGATATAAATAAAAAGGTTAAAGAGAAATTAGCAAACTGTATTAATACAGCTGTAAGAAATCGTTTTGGTCTTATTTAATAAAAAGGAAGAAGGCATCGGTCCTTCTTTTTTATTAAATTATTTTAAATGTAAAATTTTAAATTCTAAATAACACCACAAGATAATTAGTAAAATACTATAAGCGGCAGAAAGCCATACTACATATTTTAAAAATGCCAAGATATGAAAAACAGTTAATATTTGCAGACAAATCGTTAAAACAATCCATACTACTAAATGATCTTTTACCCGATCCCGATGTTCAATTAATTCTTCTTTTTTCATAAAAATACTCCAGATAAAAGGAGAGAATAGCTATGTCGTAACAGCTATTCCCCTTCTTGATTATATTTAATTTATACTAATCATTCTTATCCATCTTAGCTCGTAATTCTTTACCAATTTCTTCATAGCCTGGCTTACCAAGCAATCCAAACATGTTAGTCTTATAAGCTTCAACACCCGGTTGGTTAAATGGATTAATACCGTTTAAGTAACCTGAAATTCCCATCGCAACCTCAAAGAAGTAAATAAGGTAACCTAACGTATATTCATCTTCTTGTGGGATATGAACAGTCATCACTGGTACTCCACCATCAGTATGAGCAGCAACCACTGCTTCATAAGCCTTGGTGTTAACGTAATCCATTGTCTTACCTTCCAAGTAGCCTAAACCATCAAGATTATCTGGCTCAGTTGGAATTTCCATGTCATAATTTGGCTTATCAAGCTTAACAACGGTTTCCATTAAGAAACGGCGACCTTCTTGGATGTATTGACCAAGTGAGTGAAGGTCGGTTGTGAAGTTAGCTGAAGAAGGATATATTCCTTTTTGATCTTTTCCTTCTGATTCCCCAGCTAATTGTTTCCACCATTCCGCAAACATCCGCATGTTAGGCTCGTAGTTTTCGAGTAATTCTGTTTCATAGCCCTTACGATAAAGAATGTTCCGGTAAGCAGCGTATTGGTAGGCTTCGTTCTTGGTTAGATCAGGATCAACATAATCCTTTTCCGCTTGTGCAGCTCCTTCCATCAGCTTATCAATGTCCGCACCAGAAGCAGCGATTGGCAAAAGACCTACCGCAGAAAGAACTGAATAACGTCCTCCAACCCCATCAGGAATAACAAAGGTTTCATAGCCATGAGCATCTGCTTCAGTCTTTAAGGCACCCTTAGCCTTATCAGTAGTAGCATAAATCCGCTTATTAGCTTCATTTTCACCATACTTCTTAATTAAAAGGTCCTTAAAGATTCGGAAGGCAATTGATGGTTCAGTGGTTGTTCCTGACTTTGAAACAACATTGATGGAAAAGTCTTTATCACCAATTAATTGGATCAAGTCGTGAACATAGGTTGAACTCAAGGAGTTACCAGCAAAGACGACCAATGGAGCTTTCCGGTCTTTTGCCTTTTGAGCTTGATAGAAAGTATTGTGTAAGAAGTCGATCGCCATTTGGGCACCAAGGTAAGAACCACCAATTCCAATAACAACTAAGACATCTGAATCACGTTGAATCTTATCAGCGGCCTTTTTAATACGAGTAAATTCTTCTTTGTCATATTCGGTTGGTAAATGGAGCCAATCACGGAAGTCGGCACCAGCACCAGTTCCATTCCGTAATTCATCATTAGCGGCGTTAACCATTGCTTGCATTTCGCCAAGTTCGTTTTCATGAACAAATTGCTTTAATGCGCTACTGTCAAATTTAATGTGTGTCATTCCAATAGCTTCTTTCTATTTTTATTTTTTAGACATTTAAATGATAGCGGATAATGAAGTCGGTTTCAATCAGAACTAGCAAATTTTTCTCATTAATGAAAATTGACAATTTAAGGTTAATTAAGCATACTGGAAACACGCAGCGTATCCGCTTACATAATTTGAAAGGAAGAATTATTCATGGATAAAAATACTGAAAATATGTTAGCTGGAAAGTCTTATCGTCCTGGAACACCGGAACTGAATAAGTTTTCTCACCTTGCTCATCGTCTTTGTCGTGACTATAACTTAACAACTGATGAAGATACTGTTGAACGAGGAATGATTATTGATCGCCTATTTCCTCATCATGCTGACGGAATATATCTTCAAGGACCTATTCATATTGATTACGGTCGGTTTACTAAAATAGGTAAGAATTTCTATGCTAATTTTAACTTTACCATTTTAGATACATGTCCTGTTACTATTGGAGATAATGTAATGTGCGGCCCAAACGTCTCGATCATTACAGCCATGCATCCTCTCATGTATCAGCAACGTAATATTCGTCAACAAGCAGACGGTCAGTTCGATGACGTTGAATATGGCAAACCAGTTACAATTGGCGATAACTGTTGGCTTGCAAGCAATGTAACAGTTTGTCCAGGCGTAACAATCGGCAATGGTTGCGTTATCGGAGCAGGTACTGTCGTTACTAAAGATATTCCTGATAACTCCCTTGTTCTTGGTGTCCCAGGCAAAGTAATTCGTCCTATTACTGAAAAAGACCGCTTGGAAAATTTCCCTTATTAAATAATAATTCATACATTAAAAGACCTTCATCAAAAATCCGATGAAGGTCTTTTTTAGTTTTAATATAATTTAAGCAAAAATAGTTAAAATACTTCCGGCAACAATAAAGATGATTCCGGCAATTGTAAATGACATTTCCCGCCGAGTCTTGTGTTCATGAAGAACTAAGATACCACCAATTGTTGCAATAATAACGTTCATTTGCGTGAAGACAAAGGCTGTATTAATTCCTAATGCTCGTCCAGCAAAGATATAAGCTAAAGCAGCAATCCCCCAAGAAATACCACCCCAGATATTGAGGTATTGCTTCTTTTGCTTAAAGGAGTCAATATTTCCTGAACAAATAGCATAAATAACAGATCCAAGTAAAATACCAAGCATTTCTGGAAGGAAGATACCTAAAGAACTATCATTAGCAACCATTGGCATCTTTGGGAACGCTGAGTAAACCCAGTAACCAATAGAAGTAATTAATAGAAAAAGGAAATTCTGAACAGTAATTTTCTTTCCGCTGCTCTGATCAGTAACAGAGGTCATCAAAGCACCAACAATAACAATTGCTAAGGCGATGAAACCAATAGTAAGAGCACGTGCTCCACGCCATTCTCCAAAGATAATAACCCCAATCAAAGAATTACCAACTAATTGAAGTACTGTTGATAGGGGAATCGTATTTGAAACACCCATCCGCTTAAATGAAACAAATTGTCCAATTTGACCAATTGTCCATAAAGCACCACACAATACAGAGAACCAGAATCCAGTCGTTGTAACAGTTGGATGACCAATAATAAATGCAACCAACCCAACAATCGTAGCACCGGCACCAATACCAAACATTTGGTTAATCGTTGAACCACCAATCTTACCAGTGATCAGTGGCATAATTCCCCAACCAATCGCAGGGATTAAAGCAAGTAAGTAGTTCATAAAAAATTCTCTCCTATCAATCCGTAATATTATTACGAGATATAAGTGTATCATATGGTAAACGCTTCCACAAGCGCTTTCTTTAAATTTATTTGGATTATAAAAATTGATCTACAAAAAAGAAACGCTTCACTATCACAGTTAAAGCGTTTCACTTAAAACATTGGTTTACTTTTTATCTTTACTATTTGTAGGTTGAATATTGTGAGGAGCATATTCCCGATCAGGGAAAAAGATTGTAAATGTCGTCCCCTTGCCATACTGACTTTTTACGTCAATTTTTCCTCCATGAAGGAGAACTAACTGCCGCACAATCGCTAGCCCTAAGCCGGATTCCCCGTACTTAGTATTCATCCGTGAACGATCAGCCTTATAGTATCGTTCCCAGATATTTTCAAGCTGTTCGGGAGTCATCCCAATCCCGTTATCTTGAACTTCAAATTTACTTCCCTTTTCCACACGTCTTCCTCGAATATCAATAATTCCGTTATCAGTGAATTGGATAGCGTTTTGAATAATATTGAACATAATCTGCACAAACCGATCATAGTCTGCATATACTCGTAAATTCTTTTCTACATCCAAGTGCAAAATATCCTTCTTTTCTTTTGCCTTTTTCGCTAACTGCTCTCGTAAGTTTTCGAGTACTGCTGATGCATCAAATACTTTCCGTTCCATCGCAATTTGGTTAGTGCGAATCTTTTCATAATCCAAATTATCATTAACTAAACGAATTAAACGACGAGTATCGTTCTGCATTAATTGAATACTATGCTTTTTATCCTCTTCTGGAATCGCATCATACTGTAACCCTTCAAGAATTCCATTAATAGTTGTTAATGGCGTCCGCATTTCATGAGCTGCATTGGCCATAAATTGGCGTCTTCGCTCTTCTTGCCGGCGAATTTCTTGTTGTGATTCACGTAATGAAGCGGTCATTTGGTTAAAACTTCGACCAAGATCGGCCACTTCATCACGCCCATTATCGTCCACTTCAACATTGTAATTTCCTTGCGCAATTTGGTGAGTGGCCATTCGCAATCGATCAATTCGTTTGGTAATCGACCGTGCCAAGAAGTAGCTAACCGCAAGTGTTACAAGGCTAGCAGTCAGTAATGCCATTATTAAGTTAATCTTTATTTGATGCATATTTTGCTCAATCGTCGAGACAAAGGTTGCAATTGAAACTACCGCAATCATCTTCCCTTTATAGAAATATGGTCGTGAAACTTCGGTCATTCTTGGAGAGACACCCTTTGATACTCGTGAATTAATTTTAGGAGTAATTAGTTTAGTACAAACGGTTTCTCCCTTTTTTAACTTTTTCCAATCACTTTTACTCATACTCGGAGCAAAGCCGTTACTGGCAAAGATTTTCCGGTGAGTTGTATCATAAATTGCAAAGTGAACATTTTGACGTGTTAAAAGATTGGCATTGCTATTTAACGATTCTGTAGCAAACCCTTCAAAACTTTGGGTTGCCATATTGTAACGAATAGAATCCTGAATTAAACTATCAGAATAACTTTTCAATTGTTGCCACGTATTATGATACATAGTGTTATTAGTTACATTTATAAATGAAATACTAACAATCACCATTAGCGTCAGAATAATCGCAAAAAATGAAAGCATCAACCGATACATTAATTTCATTAGTCGTTACCCTCGTCATCAAACTTATAGCCGACCCCCCATACAGTCTTAATTACTTGAGGTCCAATATTTTCTAACTTTTGCCGTAACTTTTTAATATGAGCATCAACAGTTCGTTCATCACCATAATATTCATAATCCCATACTAATTGTAAAAGTTGTGAACGGGTGAATACTTGACGTGGTTTAGAAGCAAGTGTCTTTAATAAGTCAAATTCTTTAGGTGTCAAGTCGCCGACAAGTTTTCCGTATAAGAATACTTCTCTTGTCTTAGTATTCATCTTAAAGTTCTTTGTTTGAATATCGAATGTATCATCACTATCGGTATCTTGAACATCCTCAAGCTTGTTTAAATGTGTTCGCCGATAAAGAGCCTTGATCCGCGCAATCAAAGTAATTGTACTAAATGGTTTGGTTACATAATCATCAGCACCAATTTCTAATCCTAATACCTGATCACTTTCAGTATCACGAGCTGTTAACATAATTAAAGGAACTGTTGGTGATACGCGCCGAATATCAGCTGCTACTTGCATCCCATCCTTCTTAGGAAGATTAAGGTCTAGCAAAATAATATCCCATTTATGAGGATCAGCATTAAACTTTTCTTCTGCTTCAACGCCATCATAAGCAAATTCATATTGCCATTTTTCTTTCTTGAAAAACATTGCCATCATTTCACAGACAGAATGGTTATCCTCAATCATTAATATTTCCATTTAATTCATTCCTTTATATTTTATCTGAACACTATTTACTAATTTTTACATGGGAATCCCTTCTTATGAACCCCCACTAATTATCCTAATATTCTTAGCATTAAAAAAGACTGCCATAAACCAATGGCAGTCCTTATAGGCATATAGTGGAGATGACGGGAGTCGAACCCGTGTCCAAGCATATCGCCATTTCAATCTCTACGTTCGTATCTCAACTATTTAGATTTCACTAACCAAAACGCCGTTGATCAGGGCAAACATGGTTAGCTAGCTTGATTAATCTCTTCTTATTACTTCAAACGGGAGTAACAAGCGTAGTCCACTAATTATAAAACCCATTGCCGCATCATGGACGAACCCGGAATGGATCTACGCGCGCTACTTGTTAGGCAGCGTATGCGTAAGAGTTTGAATTATTGTTTGCAGTTATAATTTAAAACTGAGCGTTTTTACGAAGACGCAACCTTCGAAACGCAATTGAAACTCGACCTATACCTGTCGAATCCATAAACATCCCCATAAGAGATATCCTTATTATACCACATTTGTACAAAAAAGCGAGACTATGAAGATTACCTTCTTAGTCTCGCTTTTGCTTTGTCCTAATAATTCAATTTAAATTTTAGTACCAACCATTTGCTTGCCAGTGAGCCTGAGCATTTTGCCATGAACCGTAACGACTTGCAACATATTGGTCAGCAACCCGTTCTTGATTAGCTGCTGAGTAGTCACCGTTAAGGTATGATGCTGATAATTGGTACTTACCAATGTATTGACCGTTAGTAGCACCGTAGTTACCACCAGATTCACGAGCAGCAATCCAAGCCTTAGCAGCAGCTTCTGAACCTGAAGCATTTGAAGTATAGCTTTGGCTAGCTTGACTTTGAGCTTGTTGAGGTTGTGCTTGTGCAGCTTGTTGTTGAGTAGCTTGAGTATTGTTGTCAGCTACATTTGCATTAGCTGCGTTTTGAGCGTTGTATTCTTGAATTTCACCATCGCTCTTGATGATTAACTTTTGACCAACGTAAATCTTGTTAATATCTTGAATATTATTCTTCTTAGCAAGATCATTGACCATACTGTTGTCTTTTGCGAATTTGTAAGAAATACCTGAAAGTGTGTCACCACTTTGTACGGTGTAGATAGTGTCGGCATTAGCAGCAGTAGCCGTTGCACTAACACCTAAGGCCACTGCACCAAGAGTAGCAGATACTTTAGCAAAGTTTTTCTTAGAAATCATAAATTAAACAACCATCCTTTATTATTTAGCAAATTATCTTTTCCGTTTCAACACCCTATATATTACACTCTTAATATTACTAAGCTGTAACAGCACCATTTCTATTTACTACTCTCCGTTGGCTTTTTGTAATATTTTGTAATATAAGTTGTCAATTAATATGATTATAAAATTTGCAATCCCTTGTGCTAGTTAGCTTTTAGGGAGCCATAACTTTTATCGAAAATTCATTAAATAATAAATAAAAAAGAGTATTTTTTTAGCAAAAAATTCATATTTGCACCAAAAATACTCTTTATTTTACTTTTTATAACAATCTTTATTACAAAAGTGTTGCAAAATAACGTTCACAATACCTTGCAACTCCATCATTATCATTTGTATCTGTGATTGCTGTCGCCACTGCCTTAACGTTAGGAAGACCATTTTCCATTACAATTCCTTGAGCCGCGGCTTCGATCATTTCAAGATCATTATCAGCATCCCCAAATGTCATTAAATTACTAAAGTCATCACCAAAATGATCCAGTAAGGCCTTCAATCCAACCGCCTTATTTAATTTTTTAGGTAAGAATTCCATTATCATTGGTTGGGATTGAACTGCGTGATAATGTGCTTTAAGCTCAGCTGGAAGTTCTTTTATAAGAGGGGATAATTTTTCAGGTGTAATCGCCATTACAGCTTTACTATAAGTTGTTTCCGGCACATCGCTCATTGACAAAGATTGGAATTCAATATTCTTTAACACTGTCCGATAAATGGAGCCTGAATAATCATTCAATTCGTATACTCGTTCAAAGTCTAAAATATTGAGGGGAATCTTTTTCCTTTTAACATAAGAAAATAATGGCAGTAAATCACTCTTCTTCATTCCTAATTCAAAAAGATGTTCGCGCGATTCATTGTTAATAACTAGTCCGCCATTAAATGTAATTGTGTAATCGTCTGGATCAGTTAAGCCAAGCTGTTCAATATATGGCCAAATTGCATTGATAGGCCGACCCGTACAAAGCACTACCTTAATTCCCTCTTGATGTAATTGCTTTAGAACACATTCATTACGTTGACTAATTTCTTTATTACTATTTAATAGCGTATTATCTAGGTCTAACGCAACCATTTTAATCATTTTTTATTCCCTCTTTCGGATTTTTCCCTGAATTATTTGTTGATTAAAGTCTTCAAAAAGTGTTAAAAACTTATCAGCACGATCCTCACCATAAATTTGAACCCAATTGGCAAAGCGGTGATTAATCCTTTGCCAAATCTCACTTTCAGCATTTTTACCTTTTTTTGTTGCAACCAAAAACATCCGGCGTCGATCAGCTGGATCAGCTTTTTGTTCAACATATTTTTGCTGAAAAAGGACCTTTAATTGGCGAGAGACGGCACTCCTTGTTACTTGCCGTTGCTCGGCGATATCCATTAGTTTGATATTAGGATGGTTAATGATTTTTCGTAAAATCAAGAATTGTTCAAAAGATAAATTATATTCACTAGCCGGTTCGGAAATAAAGCTTTCGATGCCCTTTAAGCCTGTTAAGTAAATATTGATAGCTTTGTCTAATAATTGATCTTCGTGTGTCATTACTAATCTCCTATTTTTTTGTCAAAATCTCTTTTGCAATTAACCGTGCAAAATGATCATTTCCACTTGGTCCCATATGCACATTGTCACTTGCAAACCAATCAGGGTGCCCTTGACTTGCCTTATTCCAATCGACCACATGGATATTCTTATGTTTCTTTGCTAAATCTTTAATTTCGTTATTTACCGTTTGCTGCCATGGCTTTGTTGGGACATGGGCAGTTACCCAATAGATCTGGTGCCCAGAGCCAATCGCACTTAAAATATCGTCTAACGTATCTTGCGTCATAGGGCCGTTCGTTCCCAAATTCAAGACAACAATCTTATTTAAATGCCCATCTGCCTTTAATTGTTTGATAACATCAGGAGCGGCAGAACCTTGACGTCCAACTTGTGCATCAACATAGGCATTCGGCATTAATTTCTGAATACTATCTGCAGCATCGGCCATTACCGAATCACCAATAGCAGTCACTTTTAACTTTTGGGCAGCCTTTATTTGTGCAGGGGTTAAATCATACTGTTTCTGAAGCTTAGAAGTATTACCACTAGCTTCCGCAACATTATCCCCCTTTGCAATCTTCTTATTGTGTTCTTCAGCAGCCTGGTGGTTTTGCTCTATCCGTTGTTGAACCGCTGTTTTCTTTGGTGCACGGTTTGGTTGGCACAAACCGATAAATGCAATAACAACAACTAATACACTTACCATCATTTTAGCCCCGCTTTGCCAACTAAAGTGATGCGTTTCTAACACATGTTGAAGATCAGCCGGTAATTTTGACCACTGATACTGAGCAAATGGGCGTTCAATTAACCGGTAAGAAACTTCACTTACTACTAAAATAATAATGATTTCTACTAATGCATTGAGAAGTGGATGATTGCCGACTTTGATTAATCGTTCATAAAAGACCATAACGGGATATTGATAAACATAAATTCCATAAGAACGCTGACCAACCCAATGAAAGACAGGATTTGTAAACCATTTATTCATCCCCGCACCTGGGTGAATAATAGTAGCCATTAATATCATTCCAATAAAGCTATAGAGAAACATTCCCCCGCGGTAAGTAAAAGATGACTGTCCATTCAAAGAAAAAAAGCCAACAATGGTCAATACTGTTGCAATAATTCCTATAGTATTAAGTAAACGGCGACTATTTGCCTGTAAGTTAGGCCGAAGTCGATTTAATGGCCACGCAAGCCCTAACCACGATCCAAGCAAAAGTGAAAAGGCCCGTGTATCAGTTCCATAATAAACCCGATTGATATTCGCCGGGTCGTAAAGAACAGCCATTTCTATTGCTGACAATACAGCCAATATAAAAACTACCCGCCGTACATTCTGTAGCTTCTTAAAAACCACAAATAACAACGTAATAATCAGGGGCCACAGAAGATAAAATTGTGCTTCAACCCCTAATGTCCAAAGATGGGTAAAAGGTGAAACGCCACCAAATTGATCAAAGTAGGACTGCCCATGACTTATTTCCCACCAATTATATACCCACGTTAAATTAGTAACAATTACCGCCCGAATATTATGGAGTAATTCTCGTGCAAATAATGTAATATACGCTGTCGTTAAAATTAACATCGCAATTAATGTCGGATATAGTCTCCGAAATCTCTTTAGATAGAAATGTCCTAAACTAATATGACCGCCATATTTAAGTTGCCGACTAAACTGATAGGTTACAAAATATCCAGAGACTAATAGAAAAAGCGGCACTCCTAAATAACCACCCATCAAAATATTGGGCAATAGGTGGTAAATAATAACTCCTAAGACAGCTAATGTTCGTAAGCCGTCTATCCCTGTAACAAAATAGTGCGACTTCATCCCCTGTGATGGATTAAAATTTGGCTTCATTGCCTACCCTCCACATTTTTAGTACTACCAAATAACTCAGCTTCCTGGTTTATCCAATATGATTTTCTTTTAATATCGTTTGAACAACCTCTTCAATCTCTGCGGGACGTTTCCATTCTTCCCAATGATCCATTGCTTCGGTTTGCATCTTATAGTGAGTATTTATAAAGTGTTCATATTTAATAACATTTTTAGAATGAGGAATATTTAATTCTAAAATACGAACCTCTTTAATAAAATTCCGTTCAGCTGCTAATTCTGCACGGCCATTTTGAACCATATTACCAATTTCATAATATTTCGAGCCGTCATTACGGGTAATTTCTTCAATTAATGTTAACGTTTCGTGTTGTTCTTCCACGTTGTTCTTCCCCTTTCAATCCTTATTATTATAGCGAGTTTAAATAAAAAAATCACCGCCTAAAAGACGATGATCGGCATAAGAGAGAAAGAGAA
Organism: Limosilactobacillus reuteri; assembly: GCF_020784725.1. Taxonomy (GTDB): domain Bacteria; phylum Bacillota; class Bacilli; order Lactobacillales; family Lactobacillaceae; genus Limosilactobacillus; species Limosilactobacillus reuteri_F. Next base: position 20,262 of record NZ_JAJGTZ010000025.1, on the reverse strand, counting down.
TTGATTAGAAGGTAATTACTTTATACCTTGCAACTATTATGATAGCGTTTCCATAAATGTAAGTCAACCCTTTTATTAAACAAATTCAAATAAAACATCAAATTACTTTTAAAAATAAAAAGAAGTTGAGAAACCAACTAAAGCATTTCTAACTTCTTTTATAATTTTATTGAACTGTAACAGATTTTGCGAGATTACGTGGCTTATCAACATCGAGTCCCTTACCAAGACTAGTGTAGTAAGCCAACAATTGGGCTGGAATTACGCTAAGAAGTGGCGTCAACACCTCATCTACATCTGGAAGAACGAATGTATCGTCTTCTTTTGCAAGGTGCCGTGAAACAATTGTAATTGCATTGGCGCCACGAGCCTGCGTTTCTTCAAGATTGCTCCGTGTTAAGCCAGCAGTCCGATCTTGGGTAATAATTCCAATTACTGGAGTCTGATCTTCAATTAAAGCAATTGTTCCATGCTTCAATTCACCAGATGCAAAACCTTCCGCTTGAACATATGAAATTTCCTTTAACTTCAAAGCAGCTTCAAGTGAAACTGACCAATCCATTCCCCGGCCAATGTAGAAGGCACTTGGAGATTTAGAGAGATAACGAGAGGCAATTTCTTCTACTTTCTTCTTGCTGTCAGTAATTGATTGCATACCATTAGCAACTAATCCTAATTGGTGCTTAACATCAAAGTCTTTAGCTGCTTGCTTATCCATGTAGACACCTAATGCTTGAGCAAGAATAGCTTCTACAGCAATTTGGGCAGTGTAGGCTTTTGTTGAAGCCACGGCAATCTCTGGCCCAGCGTAAAGTAATTCCGTATAAGTTGCTTCACGAGAAAGCGTTGACTTGTCAACATTAGTAATTGTTAAGCTTGGCCAGTTATGCTTATTAACATTAACAAGTACTTCCCGACTATCAGCCGTTTCCCCACTTTGACTTAAGAAGATAAAGAACGGCTTCTTAGAAAGAAGTGGTTGCTCGTAAGCAAATTCTGATGAAATATGAACAGATGTAGGAATTCCACAAAGTTTTTCAAAAATGCGCGCACCTACTAAGCCAGCGTGATAGCTTGTACCGGCACCAACAATGTAAAGGTGGTCGGCATTTGCCATATCTTTTAGCATCTCTTCATTAATTTGTGCTACATCATTATCACCAAAGTATTCTTGAACTAACTTCCGCATAACAGCTGGTTGTTCATCAATTTCCTTTAACATGTAGTATGGGTAGGCGCCTTTATCTGCGGCATTAGCATCCATATCAACCTTAAATGTTGACCGGTCAATCTCATTACCATCAAAGTTTTTAACAGTAACATGATCTGGCTTAACAATTACCAATTCGTGGTCACCGATTTCCATAAAGGTATTAGTTTCCTTAATCATTGACATTGCATCAGAACCAACCATGTTATAACCATCAGCAATACCGACTAGTAATGGACTCTTATTTTTAGCAACAAATAATGTATCTGGTTGTTCTTTATCCATCAATACAAACGCATATGAGGAATCAGGGCTGATTAAACGAAGAACCTTAAGGAGAGCTGCTTCTGTTGACATTCCAGATTCAACTACAAATTTATCAACTAATTGAACAATTACTTCTGTATCAGTTTGACTAACAAATTTAACGTCAGATAAGTATTCTTTCTTTAAATCAGCATAATTTTCAATTACACCGTTGTGAACTAAGTAGAACCGTTCGTCTTGAGAGTATTGAGGGTGAGCATTAGCTTCATTTGGTTCACCATGAGTAGCCCACCGGGTATGACCAATTCCGGCTAAACCATGAACTTCTTCCCCGAGGGCCGCTTCTAGATTGGCAATCCGCCCTGGTCGCTTTACAAGGTAATCATGTCCTTGTTGATCATTAACATAAACTCCTGCAGAGTCATATCCACGATATTCAAGACGCTTTAATCCATCAATTAGAATTGACAAACTCTTGTCAGTTCCTGTAACTCCAACAATTCCACACATAATTAAATTCCATCCTTTAAATAAAATTGGTATAGATAACTAGTGATTATCACTAAATCTAATCAACTGTATTGTATAGTACAGTTTTTAGATTATCTTGTCAATTATTTTATTAGATTGGTCTATATGGTTTAAAATTTGTTAAAAGATTAAAAAGTGGGGATAGAAGAATAAATTTCTTCTATCCCCACTTTTTAATTCATCACGTTATTCTACTTCTAGTTCCGCGCGGGCAACATCACCGATCCGTTCAACGTATTCATGAACTAATTCTGGTGTAGCTGCTTCAGCCATAATTCGCAAAAGAGGTTCTGTCCCACTAGGACGAACAAGCACCCGTCCATCCCCATTCATTTCTTTTTCGACTTGCGCAATGATTCCCTTTAATTTTTGATTCTCCATTGCAGTAGTTTTATCTGCTACTTTAATATTCAACAACTCTTGTGGATAAGTTGTTACATCATTTGCTAATTCAGCGAGTGTCTTCCCAGAGTCTTTAACTACAGACAAAAGTTGAAGTGCGGTAAGCATTCCATCCCCAGTGGTATTGTGATCTAAGAAAATAATATGTCCCGATTGTTCACCACCAAGGTTATAACCATTTTTCAGCATTTCTTCAACAACGTAACGGTCACCAACCTTAGTCTTAACACTCTTTAAGTTGTGTGCTTCTAAGGCTTTGTACATTCCCAAATTACTCATCACAGTGGTAACCACTGTATCTTTCTTAAGTAATCCTTTCTTATCCATGTACTTACCACAGATATACATAATCTTATCACCGTCAACAATATTTCCCTCATTATCAACAGCAATACAACGGTCACCATCACCATCAAATGCTACTCCAAGATCAGCATTATTTTCCACAACTGCTTTTTGGAGGCTCTCTGGGTGAGTTGATCCACACTTTAGGTTAGTATTTAAGCCATCTGGTTGATCATTAATTGGAATAAAGTCCACATTCATATCAGCAAAAAGATTAGAGATAAAACCACTTGTTGCACCATTAGCAGCATCAACTACTACTTTTAATCCTTCAAGATCATTTGAAACAGTTTGTTCCAAGAAGGAAGTGTATTTTAATGCTCCCTCATGATAATCAGCAACTGTTCCTAAGCCAGTATCAGATGGTCGTGGCAACGTATCTTCTTTAGCATCTAGTAATTGTTCAATTTCATATTCCAGTTCATCGGACAATTTAAATCCATTACCACCAAAATATTTAATCCCATTGTATTTAATTGGGTTATGACTAGCAGTAATCATAACTCCAGCATCAGCTTCTTGTGCCCGAACAAGGTAAGCAACCCCAGGAGTAGTGACTATACCTAGCCGTAAAACTTCAATACCAACGGATAATAATCCAGCAATCAATGCATTTTCGAGCATTTCACCTGAAATTCGTGTATCACGAGCAACTAATACTTGAGGTTGTTTCCGTTCTGAATGCCGAGTAAGAACATATCCGCCTGCACGACCAACACGGAATGCCAATTCTGGACTTAAATCTTGATTTGCAACACCACGAACTCCATCAGTTCCAAAATATTTTAACTTCATTTCACTTCTCCTCTATGTATTATCTTTATTATTGATTTCGACTATTTGAACTTGAATCTTCATTGCTTATGCTACTTGAAGATTGAGATGTTTCAGATGAAGAATCTGAAGAGTCATTTCGCGATGTTGCTCTCGAACTGCTCTTTACTTCTTCACTCTCCTCACTACCACTGCTACTTGATGAACTATCACTCGAACTACTGCTCTGTGAGCCCGCAGAAATAGGAATAGAAACATTAGTAGTAGTTGGTGAAATCACAACATTAAGCGTCTGACCATTTCGATCAATTGCTTGTAACGTTACCTGTCGTGCAATATTATCCTTTGCATTGTGCGGAATTGCTACAAAAGCAACAATTCGGTTTACTTTATTAACTTCATCTCGTGAACCAGTAACTTGGACAGTCTGAATATCGCTATGTGGACGTCCAAGTTTATTGCCATTATCCAAATCTCTAGTGCTCAAACGAATAGTTACTTTCATTGTAATTGTCTTGCGTGGCTGAATATTAACATTAATATATTGTGGATCAATTTTAGAAGTTAATTCTGAGTTTAACCCACTCGTTTTTAACTTTACTCGGTGTTTACCAGGAGTCAAGTCAGACAAATCCGCATACACCTTAAAATTTTGAGTATTAGAGGTGGTTGTAACCAATGCGGAAGGCCCGGTTACCTTAACCTTAACATATTGAGGATACCCGCTGACAATATACTTATTATTATCAATTGTTACATCAAGAGGCATTCGAAGGGTAATTGATTTATTTGACATTAATGCACTACTCTGGTTATTATTCCGAGTATTTTGACGAAGGAAGCCGCTTTTGCTCCCATTTACATACATGAATAAAAAGAGTGCTAAGATTAATGAAATAATTCGCAAAAACCATTTCCGGCGAAAGAAGCCTTTAGTGTCTTTGCCCATGTCGGCCACCTCCTTTACGTTGAAACTTAGCATAAAGTTCTGTTACCAAGTTTTCGTGTTGAGGCTCATGCGTATACAATTGAGCACGCAAGAACTTTAGGTATTCATCACGCGACATGTTTCGAATTAATTCATTATCCTTCGTAATTGAAACTTCACCGGTTTCTTCTGAGATAACAATCGTCAATGCATCTGTCACTTCACTAATTCCAACTGCCGCCCGATGACGTGTTCCTAATTCTTTAGGAATCAATTTACTATCAGACAAAGGAAGATAGGCAGCCGCTACTGCAATTCGATTATTTTTTATAATCACTGCTCCATCATGTAAAGGCGTATTAGGAATAAAAGTATTAATAAGCAACGCACCCGAAATATCAGCATCGAGAGGAATACCAGTTTCAATATACTCTTCTAGACCAGTTTTCATTTGAATACTCATTAAAGCACCAATTCTTCGCTTTGACATGTACTGAATCGCTTGGTCTAATTGCTTAATCATATCTTCTTCTTTCTCATTTGCTGTTTGATTATGAGTGAAGAATGTTCCTCGACCAAGGTGTTCCAATCCGCGCCGAATTTCAGGCTGGAAGATAATAACAATTGCAATAACACCCCAGTTGATAATCTGGTCCATTACCCACGAAACAGTACTCAAGCCAACATACCAACTGACAATCTTAACCAAGATAATGATCAGAATACCACGAAATAGTTGGACAGCTCTTGTACCACGAATTAACATTAATAACTCGTAGATTAAGAACCAAATTACTAAGATATCAATTAAGTGAATCAGATTCTGCCATGTTAGAAGCGAAATTATAAATTGCATCGCATTCACCATCCTCTAAATCACGTTCATATTATATCATTTCATTTCGTGTTTAGCTTAATCTAGAAAAAATTACTTTAAAGTTTTGGAAATAAATAAAGGCTCAGCTGATTAAATAACTGCTGGGCCCTTAATATTAAATTATTTCCCGGGAAATTTTAGTGTTCTTGAACTTCATTTGGATGCGCCTTTTCCCAACGATGCTCTGTCCAGAAGTAAATAGTGATAAGTGCAAAACAGATTGCTGGAACGATGAATGATAACTGCATTGAACCAGTTAAGTCTGATACCCGTCCTTGAATCGTTGGAACAATTGCACCACCAATTAAGGACATAACGATAAATGCACCACCAGTTTCGGTGTACTTCTTTTCGTGAATTTGATCAAGAGTATGAGCATAGATCGTTGGCCATTCTGGTCCAAAGAAGAAACTAGTTGCGATTGCCGCAATTACCGCTGTAATGTTAGGAACAGTAAAGGTAATTACCAATGAAATTGTTCCAAGTAATGAGAACCAAGTCAATACCTTAGTAATTGAATAGCGGTCAAGGAACCAGTTTGCAACTAATTTACCAAAGAACCAAGCAATGTAACTGTAAATCATGAAAGTTGAAGCGGCTGCATCAGAAATATGAGAATCGAGCCGCAATGCTAACCGAATAGTAAATGACCATACAGTCGTTTGCATACCAGCATAAATAAACTGACAGAGAACCCCTTTCATATACCGCTTATTGTGGAATAAGTAGTTGAAAGTTTCACCAAGAGATGGTTGATCTTCCTTAGTTTCAGAGCCAGTTGAGAATGCCTTAGCACGAGGCATCTTAGTAACTGCTAAAACAATAAAGATAATGATTAAAACAATCAAGATGTACTTATAAGGCTGCAAGGTTAATTGAAGCAAGTGTTCATTGTAGGCTTCTGCTTCAGATTTTGACATCTTAGCAACTTTGTCCGCAATATTTCCACCTTCACCAAAAATAAGGTACTTACCAAGAACGATTCCCATGATATCACCAAGAGGAATCAAAACATTAGCAACGTTCAACCGTTTGTTAGCAGTTTCTTTGGGTCCAAACATCGTTGCATATGTATCACAACTAGTCTCAAGAAAACTCAAACCAATAGCAATAGCAAAAATAGCAACTAAAAACATACTATAAGTAGCAACATGTGAAGCTGGGAAAAACATTCCACAACCAATAATATAAAATAATAGCCCAATAAGAATTGCTAACTTATATGAGGTCTTCTTAATAAGAATTGATGCTGGAATTGCCATTAAGAAATAGCCACCGTAAAAGGCACTTTGCACAAAGGCCGTCGCAGTATCATTTAAGGTAAAAACCGTCTTAAATTGTGTAATCAAAATATCATTAAGACTGGCCGCTGCTCCCCATAATGGGAAGATCAAACATAAAATAACAAACTGGAACATTGGTGTCCGACTTAAATAACCGTCTGAAAGTTGAACCCAACTTTGTCCATTTTCTTTTTTTACTTCATTTTCCATAAAAAACTAACCCCTAATATTAAAATGTTACGCCTGATTCAAGGATAATGTTTGAGTATGGCGTCATTTCCCCTGTCCGAATAAAGGCATGCGTCTTAGCAAGACTCTTCTTAAGCTCACTATGAGGCATAAATGCAACCTCAACATCTGGTAATGCCTTCTGAATATTTTCAAGTTGTTCTGGATTTTGATCCTTGATTTCTTCAGCTAAGTAAATCTTTTGAACCTTCATTTCCTTGAGAACATTATTTAATACATCCATAAAGCTTGGCAATTCCTTATCAACAGCCAAATCAATCTTCTTAGTACCAAATGGAACGGGCATTCCTGCATCACCAATTGATAACCAATCCATATGTCCCATATTAGCTACGACAGCTGAAACTTCTGAATTAATAATCCCTGTTTTCTTCATGACAATACTCCTTAATTTTCTGCTAATGCTTTTATAACCGCATCATGGTTTGGAATAGAAGGCATTGCGCCCATTTGTTGAACAGTCAAACTAGATGCTCGTTGTGCGTAGACAAGTGCCTTGTCAACATTTGATAAGTCTTTTTCTAATTGTGAACTTAATGCACCAAGGAATGTATCACCAGCTGCAGTAGTATCAACTGCCTTAACCTTAAATGCTGGAACTAATCCATGAGCTGTAGGTGTGGAGTAAAATACTCCTTTTGAGCCTAAAGTAATCAAAAGGTGCTTAACTCCCCGTTCACGGAAGTAATCAGCACTCTTTAACATTGATTCTTCATCAGTAATTTCAATGCCAGTTAGTAAGGCGCATTCACTTTCATTAGGCGTGATAACATCTGTATATTTTAATAACTCTGGTAAAATCTCATGAGCTGGTGCTGGATTTAAAAGAGTAGTAACACCGTGTTTTTTAGCTTGCTTAAATGCATCTAAAGCAACTTCTTGTGGTGTTTCAAATTGACTAATTAAAAAGTCAGCATTTTCTAAAACATCATCAATACCTGCAAGAACATCAGTGGTCATTGCTTGATTGGCACCGCCATATACCATAATGTCATTTTGGCCATTAGCATCTAAAGTAATCGCAGCACTACCAGTACCATGTAACTCATCAGTCATGATGTGATGTGTATCAATATGATCATCAGCCAATGATTCAAGCATGTAGGCTCCTTCTTTATCAGAGCCAACTGCCCCAATAAAGGCAGTCCTTGCACCAGAGCGGGCTGCTGCAACTGCTTGATTGGCACCTTTACCACCAGGAGCAGAACTCTTACTTACTGCTGAAATGGTTTCACCAGGTTGAGGGAAGCGATCAACATGATAAGTAGTATCAACGTTAATACTTCCTAAAACAACTACATTATTGCTCATAAATATACTCCTTACTTTGTGAATTTTTTCAAGAATGAGACTTAAACATCCTATCACATTTTGAAAGTGATTACAAAGCTGTTTTTATCAGCCAGTGAATCGGTATACTCCAAAACCCTTTGAAATCGCTTTTTGTCCAGAATAATAATTTTTCAATGAGCATTTTGTGAGATTTTTTCATAATTAACAAATAATAAGATCAATCAAATTACTTTTCTCCTTTTTGGCGGCACCTAACTATTAAACTAAATTCATTCATTACTTCACTATCTTTAAAATAATAAAAATGCAAGTTCATTAATAATCTTTTAATAAACTCGCACTTTATAATATTAATCTTGCCGACCGATGATCCTTACTTCGGTTTCAAGATCAACGCCAAATTTTTCTTTAACCGTCTTTTGAACATGGTGGATAACATTTACGTAGTCTGCTGCGGTTCCATGGTTAATATTAACGATAAATCCAGCATGCTTAGTCGAAACTTGCGCCCCCCCTGAAGTATATCCTTGCAATCCAGCATCATGAATCAACTTTCCGGCATAATATCCTTCTGGCCGTTTAAAAACACTTCCACAAGATGGTAGATCTAACGGTTGCTTAGCTTCTCGTCGTTCATTCAGGTCATCCATCCTTGCTTTGATATCATCATACTTGCCTGGTTTCAAAGCAAATGTAGCATCTAACACGACACCATTATTATCTTGAATACTGCTATGCCGATAACCAAAGTCCAATTCTTCATTGGTGAGGTGTTTGATTGTCCCATCAGGAAGCATTACGGTTGCCTCAGAAACAACATTTTTAGTTTCACCACCATATGCTCCGGCATTCATGAAGACAGCTCCGCCAATACTACCCGGAATACCAGCAGCAAATTCTAATCCAGTAAGCTCACCATCACGAGCCGCCTCGGTTGTTGCAATATAAGATGCCCCTGCCTGCGCCGTTACCTTATTATCATGAACTTCAATTTTATTAAGTCTTGTAAGAATAATAGTTAAATCGTCTATACCGCCATCGCCAACAATTAAATTACTAGCGTTTCCTAAAACCGTTAAGCCCATTTCATGCTTACGAACATAATCAACCAATTCTTTTACCTGGTCAATCGTTTCGGGAAAAGCCAACCAGTCAGCTGGACCTCCTGTTTTAGTATAGGTGTAATTCATTAATGGTTCATCTTGTTTAATTTCAATATCAGGAAATTCGTTCATCAAATTAGCCATTCTCTATTTCTTCCTTTTTTATATTTACTTTCAAGAGCTATTGTATCATTTTTCAAAAGTAAAAGTTTTGAAAAATGATTAGTTGATTGTAAAATAAAATTATCGACCTTTGCAAGGAGGATGTATGATGAATTTTATAGCAATGGACTTTGAGACTGCTAATGGTAAGCGTTACAGTGCATGTTCACTTGCACTCACAATCGTTCGGAATGGACAAATTGCCGATGAATTTTACACCCTAATTAATCCTCATACTAAATTCTTTTGGCGCAATACACAGATCCATGGCATCCATGAACGTGACGTCCAAAATGCGCCTGATTTTCCAGCCGTATGGGAGCATATCAACCAATTCTACACGCCTGATAAACTGGTTATTGCCCATAATAATCGGTTTGATAATAGTGTTTTAAAGAATACGCTAGAACATTACAATATCGAAGTCCCTGCCTACCAGACGCTCGATACCGTTGCTTCAAGTCGCCAGTTGATTCCAGGATTAACAAATTATAAACTTAATACTGTTTGTAACGCGTTAAATATTGACCTTCATCACCACCATAATGCTCTTGATGATGCTCAGGCTTGCGCTAATATTCTGCTTTATCAAAGCAAGCATTTTACCCCGCAACAGATTCAGCCCTTTATTAATTTAATCGGCTAAAGGAGAAAATCATGACAGATATTAATCTTAAAGGTGGAAAACTAAGTATTGAACAACTTAATACTATTTTTGAAACCATCCCCGTAGAATTCGATTTTATTGATGAAAATGATATCATTCGCTGGTCATCAGCTAATCGGCATCGTTTATTCCAGCGAACGGATACAGACCTAGGTAAACATGTGCTTGAGGTTCATCCCGGGCATAGTCAAGGCCATGTTAAGCAAGTACTGCACGATATGCATAGCGGAGACCGTGATTCAATTAGCATTATGATCAAGTATCATGGTCAACCTGTAAATATTGCCTTTTACGCCTTACGTGATGATCAAAATAAATACCTCGGATGTGTAGAGGTAACACAAGACGTTAGTAAACAGCAAACAAAGGGATCCCTCTGGCGAAACATCATGCAAGTACTACATAAAAAATAATCATCAATTATGTACAAAGAAAAGAGGAAATAATGGCTTACTTTTCCATTGTTTCCTCTTTTTTATTATCGTATTGCATTTGCAGAACATTACGGCCCTGCTCAACCGTTTTTCCTGTTGTAACAAAGTGTAATTGCTGATAAAGCTTAATTGCTGGAATATTATCCTCAAAAACTGTCAGGACCAAATTTTCTAAACTACTATAAGTATCAAACCAATATTCTGCTTCATCAACTAATAAACGACCGATTCCGTTTCGCCAATACTTTTTCCGTACCACGACTCCTAATTCACCGGTTGTCGGTTGGTGATCTAATACCATTACAGTAACCATCCCCACAATCTCTTCGTCAAGCATAGCAAGTAAAATAACACAATCATCAAATTGATTTATTAAATCGATATTTTTGGCTTCTGTCTTTTCACTAATCTCATTTAGATGCGGAACTAATACCGCATCACTTTCAGTTGCAGTTGCCCGTAAAAATTGCAAAATAGCTCCAGCATCCTCACTCGTTGCTAACTTTATCGAAATATCATCTGCCATTATTCCACCACGCTTTTTACAATCTGTTCAAAATGCTGTCCATGGGGTTCAAATTCCAGAATCCGAGTATTATCATCATCTGTTCGCTTAAAGTGAATAGCTAAAAAGTCAGCTGGCAATTCATCTGCAACAAATTCAGCCCATTCAACAACTGAAACTCCATCCCCATCAAAGTATTCTTCAAGTCCGAGATCTTCTGCTCCCCCATTTTCTAAGCGATATGCATCCATATGATATAAGGGGAGACGGCCATCTTGGTATTCATGAATAATTGTAAAAGTAGGACTTTTAATGATATCAGGAATTTCTAACCCTGCAGCTAATCCCTTAGTAAAAGTAGTCTTGCCTGCTCCTAAATCACCGTCTAAGACTAATACATCCCCGGCAACTAATTGCTGACCAATTTTCTTTCCAAGGGCAATTGTTGCGTCACGATTCGTTAACGTTAAGCTCTCCATAGTACTCTCTCCAAGTTTAAAATACTAGCCCTATTGTACCCATCTCGTGTTTAAAAAGCAAAGGGAGTGACTAGGCATCGTTTTGACAGTTTACACTTTAAAATAGTAAAGAGGTTGGATTAATTTCCAGCCTCTACTCATCAATGTCTATAATGCTTGTGCTGCGGTAATCATTGCAACCTTATAAGCATCATCCTCACTGCATCCCCGTGAAAGATCTGCAATCGGTGCGTTAAGTCCTTGAAGGATAGGACCAACTGCTGTAAAACCGCCAAATCGTTGTGCAATCTTGTAGCCAATATTACCTGCTTCTAGACTTGGGAAAATAAAGACATTGGCATGACCAGCAACTTTTGAATCGGGGGCTTTAAGTTCACCTACTGATGGAACAACAGCAGCATCAAATTGTAGTTCACCATCAGCTGGTAAGTCAGGGTCCAATTCATGAACTAGCTTAGCAGCATCCGCAACTTTGGTAACCATTTCGCCCTTAGCAGAACCCTTGGTTGAAAAACTAAGAAGTGCAACCTTAGGATCAATTTCAAATAGGCGAGCTGTTTCTGCACTTTGAATTGCCACTTCAGCCATTGTTGGAGCATCCAATTCAATATTAATTGCACAATCAGCGAAGATGTAGCGTTGATCTCCTTTAATCATAAGGAAAGCTCCACTAATTCGATGGGCACCGGGCTTAGTCTTAATGATCTGTAATGCAGGTCGAACAGTTGCCCCAGTTGAATGAATAGCACCAGAAACCATTCCATCAGCCTTTCCCATATAAACAAGCATTGTCCCAAAGTAGCTAACATCTTCAAGCATCTTTTGAATTTCTTCAGGAGTATTCTTTCCCTTACGCCGTTCCATTAATGAGTCAAACATTGCTTGCTTATCGTCTTCTGGATAAGTTGCTGGATCGATAATTTGAAGGCCAGCGAGATCGAAATCATTTTTACTTGCAACTTCTTTAATCGCTTCTTCATCACCAAGTAAAATTGGCTCTACTAAATTATCTTTCTTTAAGCGGACAGCAGCTCCTAAAATCCGCTTATCTTCACCTTCAGGGAAAACAATTGTCTTGTTTTGACCCTTAATCTTTGCAGCAATCTCATCAAATAATTCCATAATGCAAGTACCTCCTTATGGTCACTAAACATTTTAAAGTTGTGACTGCTAATCACATCTTTAACGATAATTTGGTTCGGCTGGCAGTTGCCAATCAATTGGCTGTTCTCCCATTGCCTGAAGTGCTTCGTTTGTTTTAGAAAATGGTCGAGACCCAAAGAATCCACGATTAGCAGATAATGGACTTGGGTGAGCAGATTCAAGAACGATATTTGTCTTTGTATTAATTAATTGTTTTTTATTTCGAGCAGCCCGTCCCCATAAGATGAACACAACTGGTTTAGGACGTTCAGATAAAGCATGGATCGCCGCATCTGTTAATTGTTCCCAGCCATGTCCACGGTGAGAATATGCTTGACCTGCTCGCACTGTCAAAACTGAATTTAATAAAAGAACACCTTGATCAGCCCACTTCTTCAAATAGCCATGATTTACCGGTGTACAACCTAAATCACTTTGCAATTCTTTGTAAATATTCTGTAATGAAGGTGGGACTGGGACCCCAGGCAGTACTGAAAAACTACACCCATGAGCTTGGTTTGGTCCATGGTAAGGATCTTGACCAAGGATAACAACTTTAACCTTACTAAAAGGAGTCCATTCAAATGCCTCGAAAATATGATGCATTTCTGGATAGATCGTTTGATGGGTATATTCTTCTTTTAGGAAATTATGCAATTGCGCATAATACGCACTTTCAAACTGGGGCTTTAAAACTTCCCACCAGTCGTTATGAATTAATTGTTTCACGATTATTAGCACCTCGCCTACTATTTTAGCATAATTAAACATCATCATGGGATAAATTGGAAGCGTTTTTTAACTTAGAAGTTTCTTCACCAAATTTGCTAAGAAGCTGGTAAAATAAAAGGTAGATTATCAAAGAATGGTGGTGGCAAAGTGCGACAATTATATATTCGCGATCGTTCAAGTGATTTACATGGAACGACCGTCATTCGCGATAAGAATGGTAAATCGTGCTATCTTCTTGTCGGTAAGTGGGGAATGAGGTACGATGCCCTATCATTATATGCAATTGATGGAGCCTTATTAGCTGAAGTAAAGCAATTAACTCTTGGATTATTACCCAAATTTGCATTATATGTTAATCGGCAACGCGTTGGAACAATCGGGAAGGGTCTTGGTTTTGTTCAACAGGTTATTTATATTCGCGGTATTAACTGGATCGTTGTTGGTTCGCCATTAACAAGCCGATACCGTGTTTTTTCCGGTAGTCACTTAGTTTTTTCAATCCAGCCTGTTAAACTGTCAAGCGGATATTGTCATGAATTAAAGATAAATAAAAAAGAAGATGAACCTTTAGCAATTCTAATCGCTAGCATTCTCAACCATTGGGCTCGACGAAGCGAACAAGAACCATTACTAGCACGGTTGATGAAACGTTTCCCTACTCTTAATACCAGTATGTCATTTTCCATTAGCAATCAGTTAAACTTTAACTGTAAAGGACGCAGAAACAAATAGATTTTAAAGAGAAAGCCTAGGAGAAAACCATAAATTTTCTCCTAGGCTTTTTCGTTTTAATAATGTTTCATAACTCGTTCAATTTCACGGTTTTGTTCACGACGCTTAATTGCTTCACGTTTATCGTATTGGTGTTTACCTTTAGCTAGTCCTAATAAAACTTTTGCATAGCCATGTTTAATATACATTTTTAATGGAATAAGCGTAACTCCCTTATCCTGTAAGGCTCCTACAAGCTTATTAATTTCCTTTTTGTGCAATAGCAACTTACGATTTCTTAATGGATCTTGATTGAAGTAAGTCCCATTATCATACTCACTAATATGCACATTCATTAACCAAGCTTCACCATTACGAACTTGGGCAAATCCGTCTTTCAAATTAACCCGGTGAGCACGAACTGATTTTATCTCGGTTCCTGTTAAGACTAACCCTGCTTCAACAGTATCCGTTACAAAATAATCATGACGTGCTTTTTTATTTTGTGCAATTAAATTGTCATTATTTTCTTGATGGGATTTTTTTGTCATAATATCCCTCCCCGCTCTTAATGGTGGCGACGAACGCCTTCATGATCACGTGAATTATTGTGGTGACGAGTTTGTCCTCGATTTATTTGACGATTATTTTGATGTCCATTTTCTTGGTGAGTTCGACGCCATTTTCCTTGAGTATTACGGTAATGGTTACCGCTAGTATTCTCATGACGGGACTTATTATTGGCACGTCCCTTGCGACCACGACCTCGACCCCGATACTCATCATTACGCGGAACCCGAATCTTTGTCTTTGGTGCTTCCTCAGGGTTAACAATTTCAAAATCAACTTCACGAAGATCTTTATCTGCCCGAACTAACTTAACCTTAATAGGTTGTCCCATTTGGAAAATTCGATGAGATTTTCGCCCAATCAAGGCCATGTGTTTTTCTGAATATTCATAATAATCATCATTCATGACGCTAATATGAACTAACCCTTCAACTGTATTTGGCAATTCGACAAACAAACCAAACTTCATTACTGAACTTACGACAGCATCAAATGTTTCGCCAACATGGTCTTCCATGTATTCGGCTTTCTTCATACTATCAACATCACGCTCTGTATCAATTCCCCGACGTTCGGTAACCGAAGTATGTTCAGCAATTTCTGGAAGCTTGTCACGCCAATGATCCTTAGCTGGTTCGTTTTTACCATGTTCTTCGTACCACTTAATCAAACGGTGAACTGTATCATCTGGGTATCGCCGAATTGGTGAAGTAAAGTGGGTATAGTATTTAGCGCCCAAACCAAAGTGACCTAGTTCTTCATCAGAATATTTAGCTTGTTGCATACTACGTAACATCATCACTTGAACCATTTGCTCTTCAGGAGTACCAGCCACATCCTTTAATACTTTTTGAAGCATCCCTGGTTTAACATTCTTAATATCACCATGAACATCAATTCCAAACACAGCTAAAAAGTCCACAAATGACTTAATCCGTTCACTATCTGGTGTTTCATGGATCCGGTAAAGGAATGGGACATGTTCCTTAAAGTAGTGTTCAGCAACCGTTTCATTAGCAGCTAACATAAAGGATTCAATCATCCGTTCCGAAAGTCCCCGATCCCGTAGTTGAATATCTGTTGGGTGCCCCTTTTCATCCACAATAATCTTTGCTTCAGGAGCTTCAAAGTCAATAGCACCACGTTTTTTCCGATTCTTAAGCAGTAATTTGTGAATCTCACCCATTGTTTCAAACATTGGAACGAGATCTTCGTATTGCTTCATCGTTTTAGCATCATGAGACTCTAGAATCTTATTAACTGCTTTATAAGTCATTCGAGCATGTGATTTCATAACACTTTGGAAGATTCGGTGATTAACAATTTTCCCTTGTTCATCAATTTCCATTTCGCAACTCATAGCAAGACGTTCTTCATTCGGATTTAAAGAGCAAATTCCATTAGAAAGCCGCTTAGGAAGCATTGGAACTACCCGATCAGTTAGATAAACAGATGTACCACGCTTAAATGCTTCTTGATCAAGCGGTGTACCTGGCTTTACATAGTGAGTAACATCAGCAATATGAACCCCAAGGTGGTAGTGCCCATTATCCATCTTCCAAGCTACCACCGCATCATCCAAGTCTTTTGATTCAATTGCATCAATGGTAACAAGTGGTTGGTCAGTAATATCCACCCGACCCTTTTTTTCTTCTGGGAGAACATGAAGCGGAATCTTATTAGCTTGTTCCATCACTTCTTTAGGGAATTCATGAGGGACGTCGTGAGCATAGATTACTGACATAATATCAATACCCGGCTCATCCTTATCACCAATCACTTCAGTAACGGCACCCGTCATTACTTCCGGTGCCTCATCACTAGGATAAGTCTCAACAGTAGCTGTTACTACTTGGCCGTCAAGTGGTTTTAATCCCTTGTCCGTTACATAGAAATGATACTGCGATAATTTCTTATCTTTAAGCAAAATTTCACCAATGTAATCATCGCCGATAGTCGCTTGCTTAAATTCACCAACTACATTTTCATATTTATGTTCAACAATCCGGGTTACTTGACCTTCTGGACCCTGATCACTACCTGCTTTTGCTGGACGTAATACTTTAACTTCTACCTGGTCCCCATTTAATGCATGCAAAGTGTGATCAGGATTAATATACATGTCTGGAAGATCCGGGTCATAGTCTACAAAACCAAATCCCTTATCATTACCATGGAAAGTTCCAATAAGTGGTTGCTGTTTAATAACTGCTTCGAATTCACCACGATCAGTTACTTGAACCTTTTTCTCTCTTTCCAATTGAGCAAGAGATTGAACAATCGGTGTAAACTGCTCAGCATCGTCCATCCCTAATTGATGAGCAAGTTTTTCTGCTGAGTAACTCACACCTGCATTATCTGTTAAATGTGTTAATATTTTTTCTTTTAAATTATTTGTTGTCATTAGAAGACACCTCGAATAAATTTTGTAAATATTTTTCTACATCGGCAAATAGTTGACGATGAGCGGTATTAACTGTTAATAAGTGAGTAGCGGTTGGGTAGTAATGATAATCAACTGCAACCCCATTCTCCTGTAATTTTGTTTTTAATTGCAGTCCAGACGCTGGATCAATCATTTCATCTGCGCCTCCTTGTGCAATAAAGAATGGCTGATGAATCTGATCTAATTGGTCACAAATTTGATGCGCCATTGTTTGAATTTGTGCTAGTTGTTTGGGGAGTCGTTCAGTCAATTTAGCAACCTTTTCCTTAGTAATTAATGGGTTGATTTTTTGCTGACGATAATACTTTGCCGCAATCTTAGGGAAGTATTCCGGAACATTCGATTGTCCCCAGGTGGTAATTGGGGATGCAAAAACACCACCGCCTAATAATTGCGGATCATTCTCAAGAGCTCTTGTTGCAAGTAAACCGCCGAGCGATAAACCAAAAATTGCAATTTGATCAACTCCAGCATCTCGTAAACGAAAAATTGCCATCCGGGTATCATCCCACCAATCATCTGGACCATTGCTTTCCAGCACCTTTTGCGGATCACCACCATGACCATGCAAAAGCGGTGCGAAGACTGTATATCCTTGCCAATTGAGTTGACGTCCCAGCATTCGAACATCATTCGTATTTCCTGTATATGCATGAAGCAAAATAACTCCACGACGTCCACTATGGGGAAAGAAAAAAGACTCACCAGTATACGTTATCACTACATCATCCCCTGCACTCCAACCGTAGCGTCAAAAAAGCCCCCTGGAATCACAATAATTTCAGGAGGCACTTTAAATTTAATGTGACGAAACGTAAATCATCGCTAATGCCAGAATAAAGAAGAGTGCTCCACAAATTGTTGTAACAATCTGCATAACAGCTTCAAATCCCCGCGCTTTACGACGTGAGAATAAGTCACCCGCACCACCTGTCAAAGCTGACATTGCATCATTATCGTTTTTTGCTGGCTGCATCATTACACAAGCAATTAATACAACGCAATCAATTAAGAATAAAGTCATTAATGTGTTATACAAGGATTTTTCCTCCTAATACTTTCACGCTTTTATCTTAATTATCATATCATATTTATTGTTCTATTGCTATCCTTGTGCATAATGCGCAGCCCGACTTATCTCATGGTAAGCTTGTCTAGTAGTTGCTGAATTAGCCCGTAAGATTAACGTATCACCCGCTTGCAGCTTTGTTTGACCATTCGGAATGATCTTTTCTTCCCCCCGATAGACAACCATCACAATACAATCAGTTGGCCATGGGAAATCTTTAATTTTACAACCATCCAACTGGGCGCCAGCATAAATGGTAATCGACATCGTAACATCCTCTTTATGGCGTGCTGGTTGCGGATTATTTCCAATAAAGGCGTTAAACATTGCTGTATATACCGGTTCACCGTGTAACGCGTCCACAACAAGATAAGCTACTACTGCTACCAAGGCTAATGGCATTAAATGTGCAAGTGAGCCAACCATTTCAGTAATTAATAAAATAGCAGTAAACGGCGCTTTGCTAATACATGCAAAGTAACCTGCCATTCCATAGATAATAAAATTAGGTAAATATCGAACTGGCATTAATCCCAAACAAACCATTAATGCACAATAGACTGCGCCTAAAATAGCACCAAGAGTTAAAATTGGCAAGAATATCCCACCTGGTAATTGCGAACCATAACTAATCATTGAAAATACAAAACGAAGGATAAAAAGCCCAACAAAAAGTGCTAAAGAAAATGGTAAGGAACGTAAAATAATAATTAATTCATTTCCTCCACCCAATGTGATTGGAAAATACCAAGCAATGGGAATAACCAGCAAAAATGGAATAATTGGATAAGCAATAGGAGATAGTTTAGGAATTCGTGCCGTCCAACTATTCAAATGCAAAATAATAATTTGATAAAGACGCCCTAAAATACCTAATAAAATACCAAGTGCAATTAGGTGCCAATAAAGATTATTAGGAAGCATATGATTATAAGGAACATTCAAAACTGGTCGTAAACCAAAAAACTGCATTGAAACCATATTAGAACAAAGTGAACTCACAAATGTTGCCAACCAAATTACTGGTGAAAAATTATGATACACTTCTTCTAAAATAAAGATAGTCGCAGCGATCGGCGCATTAAAGGCTGCGGATAGTCCTGCTGCTGCTCCACTTGCGATCCCTATTTGGCGATTAAGATGCCCCACTTTGGCCTTTTCCTCTACTCCTTGACCAATTGTTGCGCCAAGCTGAATTGACGGTCCCTCACGTCCGAGATATAATCCGGATCCAATAGCGAAAATCCCGCCGAGAAATTTCCGCCATAACACTGGCCACCATTTTTCATCAAACTGGTTAGTTAACTGACCTTCAACCTGCGGAATTCCCGATCCTTTTATATCAGGATAAGATTGGGCTAACCATCCCAGCAATAATGCTAAAATAATCGATCCAATCGTCCATGGTATTAACCATAATGGATGAGAATGAAAATATGCAAAACTTGTTGTTACTAATCGTAAAAAGTGTTGAATTATGAGTCTAAATACACTAACTACTAAACCCGTCAAGATTCCAATAATGATCGCTCGAATTAGTTGGTTAAACTGACTATATCGATGAAATGCCTCTTTTCTACTCTCCATTAGCCTTCTCCAATTTATTAAAATTCTACATGTCATTGTACTACATGAGCTTAGTGAGACGAAATTAATTTTAAAATAAAATAGGACCGTGACATAAGTTAGGTTACTTTCAGAAAAGATAAACAGCGCAGTACAACAATAGGCCTCCAACACTCGGTAAAAAGGGTATACACTTTCTGGTATGGATAGAGATTCCATGCCAGATTTTTTTATACAAAAAAGAGGACATTTGCTGTTCCCTCGTTATACAATCAATTCACCACAAAAATCATGAAAGAAGGTTAAACAAATGTCCCATAATGATTCTATCTTAAATATTCTTGGAATTAAAGATAAAAATATTAAAATCATTTCTGTTGAAGAAGCTGAACATAACGATGATTCTGTTAAAGAGTATATAACGCTAATAACAGCTACTCTTTCTTATCCGATTAATCGTTGTCGTAACTGTGGCTTTCCCACAGTTAATAAGGATGGCTTTCGCAAAACTCATGT
>NZ_JAJGTZ010000024.1 GCF_020784725.1 Limosilactobacillus reuteri | reverse complement strand
AATCGTTATTTAGTGGCTTATGATAGTACTACTAATACCGAATTAGGTCGTACATCGGTAACCGAAAATGTAGCGCGTCCTGATGTTGCCAAGGCTTATCCGGATGTGGTTAACGCTAAGGATTCCGGTTACCAAGCAACGATGAATAATCTGGACTGGAGTAAGGTTAAGAGTGTTGATGACCAGATTCACATTGTTAGTCGCTATAGTGATGCCGCTAATGGTGAAGGGAATCATGTTGATAATTGGTCGCAACCAATTAATCTTGATAAGGGAAATTATGCTTATCTTGATAATTTTGGTGTTAAAGATAATCAGCTTCAAGTTTCTGGTTGGAATGCGACTAATAAGGCATTAGGGAAAGCTAATCACTATGTGATTTTATATGACCGCACCGCTGGTCATGAAATTACTCGGGTAAAAGTAGAACCTACGGTCCGTCCTGATGTAGCGAAAGCTTACTCCCAAGTGATTAATGCCAAAGATTCTGGTTTTAATACAGCCTTTTCACTGGCTGGCATTGACTTAAACCATGAACTGCAAATTATCAGTCGCTATAGCGATGCTGCTAATGGTGAAGGAAACTATGTTAGTTACTGGTATGCCCCTAAGAAGTTTGCGCCAGCTAACACTAGTAATCAAGGGAGTCTTGATTCATTTAATCTTAGTAACGGTCAATTAATCGTTAGTGGCTGGCACGCAACGGATTATTCTCAAGTTGAAAATAGTCACTACTTGATCCTATTTGATAATACAAATAAGACGCAAGTTAAGTCTATTAAGGTAACTAATGGTGCCCGTCCCGATGTGGCAAAGGCTTATCCTACAGTAGCAACAGCTGGGCAATCTGGCTTTAATGCTAATTTTGGTACAGTAAATCTTACCCCAGGTCATAGCTATAGTCTTGTTAGTCGTTACTCGACGTTAGATGGTGGTAATGGGGATAATGGTCAAAGTAAGACTACTGATTATTGGTTTAATCCTGTAACGTTGGATCAACAAGCTTCTTATGTTGATAGCTTTACCAAGACTGATAATGGCTACAATGTGAAAGGCTGGATGGTCAGCGATCAATCAATTAACAAGCCTAATGCTTACCTTATTTTATTGAATGATGGTCAAGAAATTGCTAGGACGAAGGTCGAACTAACTGACCGTCCTGATGTAGCTAAAGTTTATCCAAGCATTTACAACTCGCAAAAGAGTGGCTTTAACGGTGAATTTAAGGTGGATCCAGCTAAGGCAAACGGCACCCTTAAAGTAATTATGCGGTTTGCTGGTGATGATGCTAACCAAAATTACAGCGATCAGTATAGTCAAGATTATCCAACGAATGCTGGTAATTTTGATAATATTCACGTAACAGCTAGTCAGGTTAGTTTGAGTGGCTGGCATGCAAGTACGCAAGCGGGTAATAAACCATATGAATGGTTGATCGTTCTTGATAATAATGGTCAAGAACTTTACCGCCAAGAGATTACAGATAAGGACCTTGGACGAAATGATGTTCAAAATGTTTATCCATATATTGAAGGAGCAAATAAGTCAGGCTTTCAAATTGTGATTCCGACTCAAGAAAATATACTCCACAAAGTAGTTAAAATTATTAACCGATTAACGGATGATCCAGCTGGCAATGGTAATTATATTGATATTGTATCTGGACCGGTTTCTCTTCTTTCAGGAGCTCAAACTGAAGGCCGTAAAACGACTACCTACAATGATAATGGACAAATTGTTGCGGTTTATAATGATGCGGAGGTTATTAGTCAACTTCCGGAATTACCAACTGGTTGTGAAATTACAGCAGTAACAATGATGTTACGTTACGCAGGCTATGATGTTAATAAGGTACAGCTTGCTAATATCATGCCACGAAGCAATAATGGAGACTATGGATTTGTAGGTAATCCGTTTAGCCCGAGTGGATGGTGGATTTTCCCAACTGGAATTGCACCAGTAGTTGACCGTTTCGTTGGTCATCATGAAATTATGACAGGTGCATCGATGCAACGTATTCAAGATAAATTAAAGCAAGGACATCTAGTAGTTGCATGGGTTGCAAATGTCAATGGATTTGTAAATCATGCATTGGCATTAACTGGTTATGATGCAAGTCGCTTGTTCTACAATAATCCTTGGACGGGAAGAAAAGAAAGCATGACGTATGGTGAATTTTACCAACACTGGAATGCTGATAAACAACGAGCAATTAGTTATTAAGATTAACTTTAATTAGTGGCGCAAATAATCAAGATGGTTTACAATAAGTGCATAAGATACATGATCCTAAACGGAGGAATTAATTAAATGAAAATTAAACGACTTTTACTAAGCAGTTCTGTATTATTAATGACCACTTTAGGCTTAGCTGGGTGTGCAAGCAGTACAAATAAATCTGCTTCTAGTGACAGTTCGTCTAAAGAGACGACCTCAAAAGTTACTGAGAGTCGCAAAAATTCTGCAAAAGCTAAAGATTCAACTAAATTAAGTAGCAAAAAGAATGCCGCTTCATCTAAAGTTAGTGATGATGATGTAGCCAAGATTGATTCTAATAGTAGTTCAAATACTACTTCTCAAAATGCAAACTCATCTAAGGCAACGAGTTCATCACAATCTTCTGCTACAAGTACGACAAAGTCATCTACTTCTAGTCAACAATCTTCAAGTAATAAGGCTAATCAAAGCAGCGAAATTCAACTTGGCTTAAGTGACGTTGCCGTTTGGACAGACGAAAATGGCGTTACTCATCATGTAGATAGTGATGGAATGGATCGACAAACAACGAGCGGTAGTGATCAAATTACTTATAATGATTGGTCAGGTAGTTTACCAAGCAATGCAAAGGTTGTTCAAGCTCACTAATCTATCAAAAAAGAATGTAATGAAAAAGTTATTAAATTCATTGCATTCTTTTTTATTGTCTAGAATTTTAATTTATATAATTGCATGCTAAAATGAATTGGTTCACAAAAATTATAGGAGATTAACAAATGGAACAGAAAAAACATTTTAAATTATATAAAAGTGGAAAGCAATGGATAACAGCTGCAATTGCAACGGTTGCAGTATCCACTGGAATAATTTTAGGAGGTGTGGCACAAGCTGATACTACAGACTCTGCTGATAATCAGTCAGTTGCTACTCAACCTATTTCTGACCAACAAGAAAACAATAATAATAGTAATAACAATAAACAAACACAAACCTTAAAAACTTTTACTACTGAGTCTGTTGCAGAAATAAATCATCCCCAAGAATCTGTTAGTAATAACGATACCCCTTCTAAAGAACCAGCAACTTTAGAAGCTAACCTTAGTCAAACTCAAAGCTATGATCAAAATGATAATGGTAGTTATGGAAATTTTGATTCTATCGAAGTGAATAATAATCAATTACATGTTACTGGATGGCAAGCTACGAATCAGGCGGCTGCATATGGTAATCAAAACCGATTTTTAATTGTAATTGGTCATAATGATAAAGGTGAGCAGGCCGAACTAGGCCGGACAAAATTGAACAATCAAACTATTGTTCAACGTCCAGATGTTAAAAATGTTCATAATGTCTATAATGCTGAAAATTCTGGCTTTGATGCAAAAATACAATTAGATACTAATAAACTAAATACCTATCGAAATGTAATTCAAATTGTTAGTCGTTATAGCGGGTCTGCTGATGGTAACAGTCAGTTTGTAGATTATGTCTCCGCCCCAGTCATTTTTGATCGCCAAAATTATGCTTGGCTAGATGAAATGGGAGTTGTTAATAATCAACTTCATGTAACAGGATGGAATGCTACTAATAAAGCATTAGGTAAAGATAATCATTATATTATTTTGTTTGATCGGACTCTTGGCCATGAAATTACTCGTAAAAAAGTAAATAATATTTCTCGGATTGATGTTGCGGAAGCGTATCCTCAAGTTATTAATGCTGAGCAATCTGGGTTTACGGCTGATTTTTCTTTAGATAATCTTGACTTAACTCATGAATTGCAAATTATTAGCCGTTACAGTGACGCAGATAACGGAGAAGGAAATTATGTTAGCTATTGGCTTGCACCTCAACGTTTGTTACCACAGGAAGCAGCTAATCAAGGATATATTGATCAATTTAATATAAGCAAAAATGGGAAAGTAACTGTTACAGGGTGGCATGCTAGTGATGTTGCTGCTGTTGAAAATAATCGTTTCTTAATTCTTTTTGATCAAACGGCAGGGCATCAAATTGCTTCAACTAAAATAAGTAATGTTACTCGTCCAGACGTTGCCCAAGCATATCCTAATATTAAAGATGCGTTAGATTCAGGCTTTAATGTAACGTTTGATGTTAATCCAGCAGATATTGTTTTTGGACACCAATATTCTATCGTTAGCCGTTATTCTACAGATCCAAATGGTAATGGAAATGATGGAAAAAGAACAGATTTTTGGTCTCCATCAATTGTTCTTAATCAATCTGCTAATGCTATTGATCAACTTTATTTAACTAATAATGGTATTCATGTTACTGGATGGATGGCTAGTGATGCCTCAGCCACCCAAAATCATCCATATATCTTAGTAATGAATAATGGAAAAGAAATTACGCGTAAAGCCGTTCAACTAAGTACTCGGTCAGATGTTGCTAAAGTTTATCCTTCAATCTTTAATAGTGAGAACAGTGGATTTAACACAACAATTAATTTACCTAAAGAAATTGATCTATCTCAACTTAAAGACGTTCAAATTCTTTTAAGATTTAGTGCGGCCGATGATGGTAATCCTACTGCTACATTACCGGTAACAGATCAATGGAGTAATAAATATGATCTGACTGCTAATCAAGGAAGCTTTGATTATGTTAAGGTTAATGGTAATACAGTTGAAGTCCAGGGGTGGCATGCCAGCAACTTATCATATGGGAAACCGTATCAATATATTATAGTTCTTCAAAATGGAAGAGAAATTGGTCGTTCCATTGTAATGGGTTCAGAAGGTAATTTAGTTCGTCCAGATGTAGAACGTGTATTTCCAGGTATTTTGAATAGTGGACAATCTGGATTCCAAAGTTCAGTAGTGCTAAATACAAACTTAAGAAATACTGCTATTCAATTGATTCATCGTTTTACTGATGATCCGGTAGGAAATGGTAATTACATTGATATTAATTCACCAGTATATGTTGTAAAGGATAGCTATCAAACAAGTGGAAGCTTTAATAGTGATTCTATGCGTGCTAAGCGTGATTTAACCGCTCAGCGAATTGCTCAAAAATTGATGCAACAACAAGGGATTAGTGTTCTCTACGATTGGACTAATCAAAATAATAATTATCAAGAATTAACCATCCATGACATTGCCCAAGAACTTGCTCAAGGTGATGTAAATAATGATAGTAAAGTAATTAATGAAAAGCTTCATAATAATGCTTTGCTTGATGGTAATGTTATTTTAACAGCAATCTATGATTTACCACAAACGATGGATTATAATCAACTTGCTGATAATTTTATCAATAATTTACCGACTAACATGACACTAAACAATAGTGTAGTAGGAGTGGGAGTAGCAAATAATAAATTAGCGATTGTTTTATTTAAACCAGGTGAACAAACACTAACTGAAAAGGTTACTTCTAATTTAATTGGGCAAGTCGCTGAAACATACAAAAATGCTGGTGTAACAGTTGACGTAGAGAACGGACTTCAAACGGGAGCAGAAATCAGCACAATTGATTTAGGCGAAGCGTTTAAGCAAGTAAGCCCGATGTTATTAACTGGTGAAAAGGGAACAGTGATCAGTTATGATACCCTTAAGACGATTTTTGCGGCACTTCCTGGAAATGCAACTGCTCTTGAAGGAAGCAAGAATTACTACAATAATAACGATGCTTACCATTACAAATTCTGGCTTGCTGGCCAAACTGCTGATGATAAACTCAACAATTTCCTAGCACTCAATAAGAATGCTAAATATGGTGATCAATTAAAAGTTGCGTATACTGCTACGCTTGTCTATGGTTCTGAAACTGGTTCGCAGCCAGAAAATGTTAATATGACACCAACGAGTAAAAAAACTGCTGACGAGGTTGCATTAGCTTATCAAAATGGAACAGAGACTGGTGCACGCTATGAAACAGTTAAAGTGGATCCAATCCCAAACATGAAACAAGATACGATTCGTGGAGTAGACGTTTCAAGCTACGTAGCTTTAGTTAAAAATGGGGTTCAATTCTATGACTTTGATGGACAACCAGCTGACTTAATAAAGGTCCTTGCTGATGCGGGTGTTAACTACATTCGTATCCGGATGTGGGTTGACCCATATAATGCTGCTGGGGAATCGTATGGTGGTGGAATTGATGATGAAGCAACTGTTTTACAGATTGCAGAAAATGCTAAAAAGTATGGAATGAAGGTACTTTTAGGATTACATTATTCTGATTTCTGGGCCGATCCCGCTACACAATTAGTTCCAAAGCAATGGAAAAACCTTGATGATAAAGATCTTAATGATGAAATATACCTCTATACTAAGAAATTAGTAAATGATTTTACAAAGGCTGGGGTTAATATTGACATGGCTCAACTTGGTAATGAAATTACAAAGGGAATTCTCGGTGTTCGCAATGAAGCCGAAGATGTCAATGTTTGGCAAACAGAACCACAAGTTAGTCGGATGACAAGTTACATTAGTTCTGCTTCTCGGGCATTCCGAGAAAGCAGTCCAGATACTCAATTAGCAATTCATATTGAGACACCGGATATGCACAATTATGATATGATCATGAATGCCTTGCAAACACATAATGTTGATTATGATGTTCTTGGGTCTTCTTACTATCCATTTTGGGGATGGGGTGGCAATAATCCTGATAATATTGCTAATGTAGAGAAAATGGTTAAAGACAAGTATGGCAAAAAGTTTATGATTGCGGAAAGCGGTTGGCCATTTACCTTGCAAAATGCTGATGGAACTCCTAATAATGTTAGCTGGGATCCTGGTCATTATGCTGTAAGTCCTCAAGGTCAAGTTGATGAAATTGGCGCAATGTATAAAGCGATTTTAAGCAACGATAATGGTCTAGGAGCATTTTACTGGGAACCAGCTTGGATTCCGGTAAAAGCTGGTTGGAATAACTGGGAATATAATAAGCTGATGGGGGATGTCCAAGGCACTGGCTGGGCATCAATTAATGCGCGTGGCTATTACCCTGATTCAAAGATCATGTATGAAGGAAAACCAGCTTCAGGTGGAACTTCTTGGGATAATAATACTCTCTTTGATGATCATGGTTACCCACTTCAATCATTAATGATGTATAAAGGATTTTTAAATGGTTATGTTTCTCCTGCAAATGTTACAAGTTCCCTCAACGCTAAGATTAACGCCGTGTATAAAGCAGATGGGGTTAATTTAACAAATCCATTAAAGATTGGCGACGCTTTAGATTTAAATAATGTGTTGAATAAAGAAGGCCAACAGTTATTAAATGGGACTCAGAATACTAGTGTTAGTGAATCATCCTTAAAGGCTATTTTCAATGATCTTCAAGATGGCTTTAAGAGTGAGAATTATGTTGATGAAGCTGGTAATAAGTATCATTATGAATTTTGGTTAGATGGTAACAATACTGCGGAAAAACTTAGTAATTTTCTTAAAGCTAATCAAAATGCTAAATATGGTGTTCCATTAACAGTTAATTATAGTGCGACGCTTGTTGCTGACAGGCAGGTTGAAACAGCCACATCCCCAGTAAATGCAACTGTTTCTGAAGTATGGGGAATTGATGGAGTATCGATTGATCATCCACTTAAAACAGGCGATTCATTACCAGCAGAGGATTTAGCGACTCTTCAGAAAACCGTTGCTGCTGCTCTAACTGGTGAGAAAGGCACAGTAATAAACGCACAGTCATTTAATAATCTCGCAAAAGTACTTCCAGGAACATATGGGACAACTGGGGCGCTTTCTGGACAAAAAATCTACACATTAAAGGATGGTAATCAATATCATTATGAATATTGGTTAACGACTGCCAGTTTACAAGCTGCTAACCAAGGCGCTAAATATGGGGATCCAATTAATCTTACGTATTCAGCCTCATTAAAATGGATTGATCCATCAAATAAATAATTGATTAGAGAAAAAGTGGTTCAAAGAAAAAATCTTAGAACTGCTTTTTTATTACAGAAGTTTTACTAAAAGATTACAAAAATACTTAAATAGTCTTAAATTATGATAAATATTTCAAAGCTTCACAAACACTGTAGTAATGTAGTATTATACAAAAGTATGTAAAAGTTATGATATGGAGAGAACAATGAAAAAATATGATTATCTAGTAGTAGGCGCAGGCCTTTTTGGGGCGACTTTTGCCTATGAAGCTGCTAAACGTGGTAAGCGCGTAAAGGTGATTGAAAAACGAGGCCACATCGCTGGTAACATCTACACTAAGGAAGTAGATGGCATTCAGGTTCATCAATATGGGGCCCATATTTTCCATACATCTAATAAGGAAGTGTGGGATTATGTAAACCAGTTTGCAGAATTTAACCGATATACAAATAGTCCAGTGGCTAACTACAAGGGCGAAATGTACAACCTTCCATTTAATATGAATACTTTTAGCCAGATGTGGGGTGTACGGACACCAGCAGAAGCAATGGCAAAGATCAATGAACAACGCCAAGAGATGGCAGGTAAAGAGCCACAGAATTTGGAAGAACAAGCTATTTCTTTAATTGGTCGCGATATCTATGAAAAGCTCATCAAAGGTTACACTGAAAAACAATGGGGACAAAAGGCAACTGAATTGCCAGCCTTTATTATTCGGCGTCTGCCAGTCCGATTAGTTTACGATAACAACTACTTTAATGACACCTATCAAGGAATTCCGGTTGGTGGTTACACCCAGATTGTTGAAAAAATGTTAAACAGTGATTTGATTGATGTTGAAACTGGAGTCGACTTCTTTGATAAGAAGGATGAATACCTTAAAGATTATCCAAAGATTGTCTTTACCGGGATGATTGACCAATTCTTTGATTACCAGTTAGGTGAATTGCAATATCGTAGTCTTCGTTTTGAAACTGAAGAAAAGAACGTAGGTAACTATCAAGGTAACGCAGTAATTAATTATACTGATGCAGAAACACCATATACCCGAATCATTGAACATAAGCACTTTGAATTCGGTAAAGGTGATAAGGATAAGACAGTGATTACTCGTGAATATCCAGCTGATTGGCATCGTGGCGATGAGCCATACTACCCAATTAATAATCAACGGAATAATGAACTTTATAAGCAATATGCAAAGTTAGCGAGTGAACAGGCCAATAATGTGATTTTTGGTGGTCGTTTAGGTCAATATCGTTACTATAATATGGATCAAGTATTACACGCAGCATTGACAGCTGTTAACAAGGAGTTTGATTAGTAGCCATGAAGGTTATTAAGAATTATTTGTATAATGTTGTCTATCAAGTTTTAGTGTTATTAGTACCCCTAATCACTGTTCCTTATATATCTCGGGTATTGGGGCCTGATCTTGTTGGTATCAATTCTTATACAAATAGCTGGATGATCTTTTTTATGCTTGTAGGGCAGATGGGAATTGCACTTTATGGTAATCGTGAAGTGGCCTATCATCGCGATAATGTAGTAGATCGTTCAAAAATCTTTTGGGGAATTGAGATGCTTCAAGGAATTACGATTTTACTAGCATTAATAGCTTATCTTGCAGCCGTACTCCTATTTAGTACTACTTTTAAACGTTATTTTTTACTTCAATCTTTTTGGATTATTGCAGCTGGACTGGATGTTTCTTGGTATTTTATGGGAATGGAAAACTTCCAGCGGATTGTTTTTCGAAATATGTTAGTAAAATTGGCTTCAGTCGCCTTAATTTTTCTTCTAGTAAAAAATCAAGGCGATTTGGGCAAATATATTGCTTTACTTGGATTATCAAATCTTGTTGGTAATTTAACTCTATGGCCATATTTAAAGGATGAAATTAAATGGGTTCCAATTAGCACATGGCATCCGTTTAAACATTTTTATCCTGCACTATTACTTTTTATTCCAACAATTACTACTCAAGTATACTTAGTTGTTAACCGACTTATGCTTGGGCGTATGTCAACGCAAAATCAACTAGGGCAATTTCAGAACACTGACCAAATTATTAAGGTTGTTTTAGCAGTTGCAACTGCTTCTGGACAAGTAATGTTGCCACATATTGCCAATAAATTTTCTAAGGGTGATGTTAAAGGAATTCGTGATAGCCTTTATAATTCTTTTGATTTTATTACGGCTATTGCAGTTCCAATGTCATTTGGTATCATGGCAATTGCTAAGCCGTTTGCTCCATGGTTTTTAGGACGTCAATATGATGCAGCTGGAACTTTAATGATGTTTGAAGCGCCAGTTATCTTATTTATTGCTTGGAGTAATGTTACAGGAACGCAATATTTAATGCCGATTAATCGCACGAAAGAATATACGGTTTCAGTTACATTAGGGGCTGTTGTTAATATTATTGCAAACCTTTTCCTAATTGCGTTATGGGGAGCCAAGGGGGCAACAATTGCTACAGATATTTCAGAATTAACAGTAACGGCAGTGCAGCTTTATTATATTAAGAATACAATTAGCAGAAGAAAACTTTTTGGAAACGTGTGGAAATACATTCTTAGTGGTGCAATAATGTTTATTGTTGTTTATCGCTTAGCACTAATAATTAATATGACTGTAGTGAATTTAATTGTTGAAGTAATAGTTGGTATAATTGTTTATTTACTTGGAATTATTTTACTAAAGGCTCCAATTGTTAATCAGGCAATTAAACTAATTCAAAATCGACGTTTAGAAAAAAGATAGAATTAAAGTATATCTTCTAACCTATTATATAGTGAAAGGAAAAAGGAATTATGCAATATTTAATTTCTGCTATTGACCCTATTAAAAACTCTGGTGGAAATAAGGCAAAAAAAGATATAGATTTTTTTGCATCTCAATTGAATGATACTGGAGTAATTCATGTCAAAATATATTATACGAGGCTTCAAAGATATCTTTTAACGCGTTTAAGTATAATAAGATTAGTTAAAACACATCCAGCTGATCGTTATATTTTACAATTTCCGATATCTACTCCTTATGTTTTAAGACAATTCATTGAAGTGATTCATAAATATACTAATGCAAAAATTGATCTTTTTATTCATGATCTTCCTGCCTTACAATTGTCAATGGAGGATAAGGAAAGAGAATTAGTATTGTTTAATCAAGTAGATAATCTAATTGTCCATAATCAAGCAATGAAAAAGTGGTTGACAGATAATGATGTTAAAACCAATATGATTGAACTGGGTTTATTTGATTATGATAATGAACAGCCAATGCAAAAGAAACAAGAATATGACCCAGCTAATTTTACAATTTGTTTTCCGGGAAATTTAGCTAAATCAACTTTTTTAACTAAAGTGAATTTAAGCTACCGGCTTAATATTTACGGTCCCAATAAATTGGATTCCTATCCAGAAGGTATAAGATATTGTGGACAATACACCCCAGAAGAACTACCCAAGCATTTAACTGAGGATTTTGGGCTTATTTGGGATGGAAATAGTATTGAAACTTGTAGTGGTACATTCGGGGAATATTTAAAATATAATAATCCTCACAAGACATCGCTCTACCTTAGCACAGGTATTCCTGTTATTATTTGGGATCAAGCAGCATTGGCACCGTTAATTAAGGAAAATGGAGCAGGTATTTGTATAAGCAGTTTAACCGAACTAGATAATGTGCTTTTATCTCTTACGAATGAACAATATCAATTAATGAAGAGAAACGCAGAAAAATTAGGGAAGAAACTTCGAGAGGGCTACTATACAAAGCATGCTTTAACTAAGCTAAACATGAACGAGTAGGAGATTTTAAACAAGATGATTACCTTTTCGAGGGATAAACTCAGATGGTTCAATAATAAGACTATTAGTGGTGAACAACTTTTTTTTGCAGCCTTTGCTTTAAGTCTAATTGCTTCATTTGTATTTAATACAACGTTTATGGATTATCTAAATGTCAATTATGTCAATTTAGTTAATTATCTTGCCTTTGCTTTGCTAATAGTAAAGATTTATATTTTTGATAATTTTAAATGGTATGAATATATTGGCATAACTGTCATTTTAGGACTTGCATTTTTATCATGGCGAAGGACTCAACTCAGTAACGTGATGATAATGTTTAGCTTTATTTTTGCTGCGAGAGGAATTAGTTTTAATAAAATAGTTCGGCAATATTTTAATATTAATTTGATGTTGATGTTACTTACGATGTTGTATTCTTTAGCAGGAATAATAAAAAATTTAGCATTTTTTAGGGGAACAACTTTTAGATATAGTTTAGGAACTGATTATCCAACTGATTTTTCAGCTCATATTTTTTATTTATGTTTAGCTTATTGTTATTTAAACTATAAAAAAATGGGGTGGCTTCAATGGCTTGGAATATTAGTAATAGACTATTTAACATATTTAGTAACTGATACGCGTGTTGATGCCTTATTAATGATCTTAATGGTCCTAGTAATGTTAAGTGTTAGTCGTAAACTTAATACCAAACTAAAGAAGTTTATTGCATCATCATATTGGTACTTAAGCATCGTCTTACCTTATAGCTATGTATTAATAACTTATTACTTTACATTTTCTAATCCAGTAATGGTAAAACTGGATCAAGCTTTATCTGGAAGGTTAGCTTTAGGAAAAGAAGGGTTTGATAAATACGGTATTACATTGCTTGGAAAACGAGTTATAGAACGAGGGTGGGGTGGAAGCGACGGCTTGCACATGATGAAAAATAACCCTGGTAAATACTTTTTTATCGATTCTTCTTTTGTAAGATTATTAGTAATTAATGGCCTTATTCTTGGTATAATTGCTCTTTTAATTTTAGTAGGTATTTCACTTAGAGAAACGGTCAAACATGAGTACTTGTTACCGGCTATTTTATTTTTAGTTGTTTCGAGTAGTTTGATTGACCAGCATATGTTGGAAATTACGTATAATCCCTTTATGCTGGCACTCTTATCATGTGTTCCACAAACAATCAGCGGAGGTTTAAAAAATGGCAAAGTCAAAGAAAATAACGATTGGTAACTTTAATCAAATAATTATTAGAAATATAGTAATTATTTTAGTATTAACGTTAATTGGTGCTCTAAGTGCTGGCTTATATGCAAGACACAAACGAATAACCTTTTTTACCGCAGAATCGAGTGTAATCTTAAATATTAAGGTTACGCAAACTGACTATAAAAATGCAGCGATGATGGCTGAAAAAGGAATGATGCATTCATATGAAGAAATCCTTAATAATCAAGAAACGATGAAAAAAGCAGAAAAATATCTACCAGCTAACTTACGCAAAAACTATTCAGATGGACAACTAGCCTCGGCAGTTAGTATTAATTCAGCACCAGATTCATTGGTCCTTAAGATTACAGCACGAACTACTCAGGAAAATGATTCGGTAAAAATTGCCAATGCAGTTGCTGAAGCCGCACAAACTCAACTTCCTAAATATAGTCCAAATAATAGTAATGTAAGAATTTTAACAAGAGCTACACGAGATAACGTGAGTGCTAAGACTACTCCTTCCGTTAAAAAGTATGTTGTGCTTGGAGCTGCTTTAGGGCTTTTAGTTGGGATGATTCTTTCATTTAGTATTACTACTTGGAAAAGTATTTAAGGATTGAGGAGAAAAGTATGTCAAATGAGAATGTTGCAATATTGATGTCGACTTACAATGGTGAGAAATATTTAGAAGAACAAGTAAAATCAATTATTTCCCAAGATTATACTGATTGGCATCTTTACATACGAGATGATGGCTCCACCGATAGTACAGTTAACCTAATTAAGAAAATTGCCAGAGACAACGAAAAAATTACATTTTTAAATGAAAATAAACCGAAAAATTTAGGAGTTACTGGCTCGTTTATGGATTTATTGGCGAATACTAAAGCTCAGTATTATATGTTTTCTGATCAAGATGATTATTGGATGGAAGATAAAATATCAGCAACATTAAGGAAAATGCAAGCCTCTGAAATTGACCATATGCCTATTTGTGTTCATTCGAACTTAACAGTAGTAGATACAAATCTTCATGGGGATTCACTAATGAACTCCTCGGAAGAACATTGGTCAGATTTTAAATCAATGCTTTTTGCAAATTGCGTAACAGGATGCACAATGATGATTAATCAAGAGCTTAAAAATTTACTCGATTTTGATAAAGTGAAGAGTAATAAACTATATGTGCATGATTGGTGGATCGCTCTAGTAGCAGCTGCGTTTGGTAAAGTTGTCTATCTAGATCGTTCCACGATTCTTTATCGGCAACATCAAGGTAATGTAATCGGTAGTAATAAGAAGACCACACTTTTTAATAAGAATGAGCCCTTTAATGGTCGAGTAATTCGGATGGTAAAAATTACTAGCGATTTTTGGCAAGCTTACGGAAGTAAATTAACAGGGCAGAATAAGAATTATGTTAAAAATTATGCAAGTCTAGTTCAACATCGGAATCCATTATGGAATTTAAGGATTGTACTAAAATATCCACCAGCAAGGGCAACAACTACTGGGAATCTTGTTTTCGGTGGTATCGTTGTTCGAGACTATCAAAAGTTAAGTAGACTTGGCTAGTTTAATAAAGTTATAGGGAGCAATCATGAGCAAAGACAGTCCACTTTTTTCAATTATCACAATTGTTAATAAAGAAAAAGTTTATGAAGATTTCAAAAAAAGTTTAGAAAGTCAAAAAGAAGTTAACTATGAGTTAGTGAAGATTGATAATACTCATAATCAGTTTTTTTCAGCTCGTGAAGCATATAATGATGCTATAAAGAAAGCGCATGGAGATTATCTCGTGTTTTCTCATCCAGATATGCGATTCCTTGATCAATATGCATTGCGTGACTTTTTGAATCAAGTTATTCAAATTCGGGACCTTGGAATAGCTGGTGTTTCGGGATGTCTATTTGAACTTCATCATCATAAATCAACACTAGTGACAAGTATTGTTCACGGTGATCCGGCACACCATTTTGGCCAATTAATTCAAGAAACGACTAAGGCACAGACGGTGGATGAATGTCTTTTTGTGATGACTAAGGATTTTTATAAGCAGCATCCATTTTCAGATATCAAAGGATGGCATATGTATGCTGTTGAGCAGTGCTTAATGGCTTTGCTGGATCATAAAATGAATTATGTTATTCCTGCTAGAATGTGGCATTATTCAACTGGATTTTCAGAAAATTGGCAATATATTCAAACTGGTCGGGAAATTGTTCGTCGCTATGGGAAACAATTTTCTTCTATTAACACCACAATTACAACGTGGAATACAAAGAGTAAAATTAACTTGTTGGTCGTACCACCAGTTAAGCTTTTAAAACACAAAATTTGGCGTAAATTCAATTTGGCTAAATAACTAAGGGTGGTTAACTATGGATAAAAAAGTAACAGCAGTGGTAGTAACTTATAATCGTAAAACATTGCTGAAAGAATGTATTGAATCGCTACTGGCTCAGACATATAAAAACTTAGACATTTTAGTGATTGATAATGCAAGTACGGACGGTACAGAGGATTTTGTAAAAAAAATCGATAATCCACGTGTCTCCTATGTTAATACCGGAGAAAATCTTGGTGGTGCTGGTGGTTTTCAATTTGGGGTAAAAGCAAGTGCTAAATTGAAACCAGATTATTTATGGTTGATGGATGACGATTCAATTCCAACACCTAATGCTTTGGAAAAATTAATAGAAGTAGCTGAAAACATCGGAGAATTCGGCTTTTTAGCCAGTAAAGTGTTATGGAAAGATAAGTCTATGTGTAATATGAATGTTCCTAAGGTAACTTTGAATCGTAAATTACAAGATTATGATGGCAATCCTAAAAAGATTATTATGGGAACGTTCGTATCATTTTTCGTGCCGATGAAGGTTGTCAAAGAAGTTGGATTACCAATTAAAGAATTCTTCATTTGGGCTGATGATTTTGAGTATTCACGCAGAATTTCACGAAAATATCCAGCTTACTTTGTGCCAGAAAGTGTAGTTATTCATAAATGTAAGTCAAATAATGGGAGCAATATTGTTAATGACTCTCCTGATAGATTTAAACGGTATGAATTTGCTTATCGTAATGAAGTCTACGTTTATCGTAGAGAAGGGATTGCTGGCTGGGTTCATCTAGGCTTAAAAACTATATTGCATTTAACTAAGGTTATTATAAAATCAAAAGATAATAAAAAGAGGAGAATTCAAATTATCTGGAATGCTACAAAAGAGGGGCTTTCTTTTAAACCGACAATTGAGCATTTAAGAACTGATGATGGGGAAAATTAGCTTTTATAAAGTTCAGATAAGATGAAGTAGGCGAAAATGACTAAAAGTAAAAAATATTATTTTATGTATCTGAATGCAATAGCATCTTCGTTTGCTGTTGTTGTTGCACACACTATTACTAATCCAGCACAATTGGGAATTACAAAAATTGGACCAACGTTTTATGTAATTCTTTGTATTGTATTAGGGATAGCTTTTTCTTTTGGGGTTCCGATCTTCTTTATGCAATCGGGAGCCAATATTCTAAATTACCGTGAACGATATGACACAAAGACTTTTTTTATAAAAAGAATTCACAAGGTTGTCATTCCATTTATAATTTGGAGCATATTCGGCTTCTTTTTCATTTATGGGAAAAGTGGTTTTTCTCTCACTTTGAAGTCTTTTATTACTACATTCCTTTCTGGAAGCATCGTAGGACCTTATTGGTTTTTCTATAATATAATTGGCTTTTATTTATGTGTGCCGTTTATTTCTTTGATTATTAAATATGCGAGCCGAAATATTATAAAATACACAATTTTGGTATTACTAGTAGTGAACACTGGTATCCCAATTATTAATATTCTTACAAAGAGTCAAAGCTTATTTAGTACTTCTTTTCCATTTATTGGTCCCTATGCTCAATATTTTATAGCTGGCTGGTATTTTGCGCATAATGATATTTCAAGAAGAACACACAAACAAATCTATATTCTTGGAATAACTATGTTATTTTTTGAAATAATTGCGACAATTTATTTTTCGTTTTATGTAAAACAGCTTCCGGGCTTAAATTATCCAGGAGGGATTGTCAAAACATTCTTCGATATTGCAATGCTTCCTTCGTTTTGTGTAATGTGTGCCTTATTTTTAATTTTTAAACAAACTGAGCCCAAGTTGCAAAAATCTGATAGTTTTAGGAAATATCTTGCTCAAGGAGCTGGGCTAACATTTGGTATCTATCTTCTTCATCCATTCATAATTACTTGGTTGTTAGTGCCATTTAATAATTATTTAACTACGTTACCACTACTTATTAAGATGGTTATTGATCCTATTTTTGTGTATTTGTTAAGTGGGGTTATCACATTTCTGATTCGTAAAATGAAGTATTTAAGATGGTTGATGCCATAATGTAATGGGAGGAGAAGAATAATGAGGAAAAAATCCGTATTCATAATTAATCTACTATTATTTATTTTTATTCTAATATATTTTACCCAAATTTCACCGCTTGTACCTTTTGATGGTGATGATTGGAGATACATAGGTGGTATTCGACCTCCTTTTCCATTATGGGGAGTTTGGAATCCAACTAGAGTATTGCCAGAAACTTTAATGGGGGTTGGGGGCTATATTGCTTCTTTCGTTATATATCCATTTACTCATGACTATATTAATTCTTTAACATTTGTAGAAGCAGTAATCTTTTCTGTATTTATAATGGGAGCTTGCATTGCATATTACCGGCTACTTGTAAAAAGATTACATTTTAATAGATTCTCTGCCATTGCAAGTGAATTATTATTCTTTATATCTTTTTTTCTACTTTTCAAACATTTAAATCAACCAAGTTACAGTGGCTTTTGGACTGTCGATTTGTCATGTGTGTTTTTTTATTTAATTCCAGGTTTATTAAATGCTTCAGTAATGATGTATATGGAAGGTACTAGTGATTTTTCGAAAACTTACAAGGCAATGAGTAACTTGGGTAAAGGAATCTTTATCCTCACCTTATATTTCACTTTATTTTCTAATACACAGTTAACAATAATTATTGCGACTTATAGTTTTTTTAAGATAATTCAAGTTTTTCTTGAGAATCAAAGGAAAATTGATATTTCTTATTTTAAAGCTGTGTTCGTATATTTATTAATCTTATTTATTTGGCTTTGTTCAGTAATTTTTGATTTGAACGGACAACGCGCTAAAGCTGTCCAAGGCCAGAATAATACCTCATTATTTATTGCAATGCATGACACTTTAGAGCAATCTAAAGTGCTTTTTCAAGCTTTTAACGTCAAAATTCTTGTTGCTTTTATATGTGTTAGTGTTCTAGCAATTATTGCCGGCACAAAAACGAGTAAAGGCATTGCGAGAAAAAGTTTCATGAATCTGTGGATAATTAGTACTTTGTGTTTAATTAGCTCGTTTATGTATTTATTTATTGCATATACTAAGGCAGGTAGTATGTACGCATCAAGGCCTGATGCAATGTGGCCAATAATTTTCTTCTTGTTATTTATATCTAATCTTAGCTTTGCGTTTTTAATTACAGTTATTGATAGTATACAGCCACTACTCCCATTAGTAATTGTTTTGGCCTCGTTGGTTGCATTTAATTTAAATTATCGGCAAGTGCAGCCTACCAATGCTCCTTATTCGGCCGTTACAGCCAAACGTGTAGATAATTATATTATTAAGCAGATTAAACATGCTGATGAAAAAGGCGAATCAGAAGTTATAGTGAAAGTTCCAGTAGATCAAAAAAATTATTCGTCCAAAGTTACAACTTCTAATTGGCCTCATTCCTATGACATGGCAGTATGGTTACAAAACACTTTGTATTCTCATGGTATCATCCGTACAAGGATGCATATTGTGTTTAAGCCAGATAAAGCAGTAAATGCTAGATTTTATGAAAATAAAAATGAGCAATCATTTGCACCATTAGAATAGGATAATTAAGGTTCATGAAAAAATACAAGAAATTAACACTCAATATCACTTTTTTAAGTATAGCAATACTATTAGTTTATTATTTAATAGTGGCTTATAAACTTAAGCTTAATGTTAGTCCAGATGAACTACTTCGTTATGAAATTCCGTTATACATCTATCAACATGGAACACTTCCGGTTGGAACAAATAAAGCGGTGATGTTACCATATGGGAATTATTCGTATGCTTATTATCCGCAACTATTAGGTGGAGTACTAAGTGCATTATTTATGAAAGTAATGTCTCTTTTTTCAACAGATCCTAAATTATTACTTTTTGCTGCTCGTTGGACTAGCGCATTAATGGGAATTGTTACTGTTTATTGTGTTGTTCAAACTTGTAGGTTATTTACTAAAAACAACTTTTTAAGTAATATGTCGGCAGTAGTTGTTGGCTTATTACCACAGTTT
This sequence comes from Limosilactobacillus reuteri, assembly GCF_020784725.1. Lineage (GTDB taxonomy): Bacteria > Bacillota > Bacilli > Lactobacillales > Lactobacillaceae > Limosilactobacillus > Limosilactobacillus reuteri_F. Next base: position 11,110 of record NZ_JAJGTZ010000024.1, on the reverse strand, counting down.
GTTTATCTGTCAGCATATGTAAACAATGATATTGTCGCAATTGCTGGAGTAAGCATAATGATTTATGCTTTAACTTTAGCTACAAAAAGCAATTGGAATTATAAAAATTCTCTTGTCTTATCACTAGGGATAATTATTTGCTTATTAGGATATCTTAACTCAGTACCGTTTGTACTGGTGGGGATAGGATATGCAATTTTCTTGTTAGTAGAACAAATAAGAAATAAGAAATTGCTTTTCAAGTACGGAATATGGATTTTAGTAGTAGTAGTAATAGTCGTTATAGTTTGTGTAGCACCATTATATATTCGCAACTATTACTTATATCATGACTTTACGGGAGCAAGAGTATTTAGCGCCGCATATCAACGCTGGTTAGATGGTGGTGGAAAACCAACAATGCACCCGTACTCAAGTGGAATTATAAAGCTTATTTTTAATACTGACTGGATAGTAACGACATTTAAGAGTATGGTTAGCTTGTTTGGGTATATGAATGTTTTCCCTAAATTAGGATACTATATCTTTTATCTCTTGTTTTTCTATACTGGACTTTTATTTAGCATAGTATTGCTAAGCAAAGAAAAATCCAAGGATACTAAAACAAAGATATTTAATTGCCTAATGCTTATAGGCGTGTTACTTACACTTTTTCTAAGTATGTACCGTTCTGTGACAACCGATTACCAACCCCAAGGAAGATATGTGTTGACTGTTCTTCCAATATTTATTATTTGGTGGACGACAGGAATGAATAAGTTACGGAAATTATCTAGGCCCAAATATTCAGTCTTTCTATATACTACATTAATAACAGTATATGCAATTATAAGTTTGACTTGTGTGATACATTATGTTGTCTTAAATTCAATATTAATAGGATGAGAATCTGGCGGTAAAGTACACTACATTTATGGAGGAACAAAAGATGAATAATAGCATATTAACCATTGTAGTACCATGTTATAACGAGCAAGAAGTGTTGCCAGAAACAGTTAAAGAATTGGGCGGAGTATTAGAAAAACTCATTAAGGATGGAAATGTATCACCTAAAAGTAAAATTCTGTTCGTTAACGATGGTAGTAAAGATAAGACGTGGGAATTAATCTCAAAATATACTAAAGAGTATGAATATGTTACAGGAATTAAGTTTAGCCGTAACTATGGGCATCAAAATGCATTATTGGCGGGAATGTCGGTGGCTGTAAAATATTCAGATATGATTATTACAATTGATGCGGATTTACAAGATGACATTTATGCAATTCCGAAAATGGTTGAAAAATACAACGAAGGTTACGATGTTGTTTACGGTGTTCGTAATAGTCGAGAAACTGATACTTTCTTTAAGCGGCGTACTGCGCTGGCTTTTTATGGCTTAATGGGCAAACTTGGAGTAAAACTTGTTCCTGATTCGGCAGATTACCGTTTATTAAGTAAACGTGCTACAGAAAGCTTACTTGACTTTAAGGAACGTAATCTTTTCTTGCGAGGGATGGTTCCGCTAGTCGGTTATGATTCAGCTAAGGTTTACTATGCCCGGAAAGAACGGTTTGCAGGAAAGTCGAAGTATCCATTGAGTAAAATGCTTCACTTTGCATTAGACGGAATTACATCATTTTCGATTGCTCCAATTCACCTAATCTTGTATTTAGGCGTGTTGACGGTGATCTTTAGTATTATTATGATGATTTACACTCTAGTAGAAAAAATTAATGGACATATTGTCTCTGGATGGGCGTCCTTAATGATTTCTATTTGGTTCTTAGGCGGAGTACAGCTTATCTCGATTAGTATCATTGGAGAATATGTAGGTAAGATTTTCTCTGAGGTCAAGCATAGACCACGTTTTGTGATTGAGGCTGAAACATATACTGAAAAGATGACAAAACAAGATAAATAAGTTAGGAGTAGTTGAAATATGTCTGCTAGGGAAGAAAAAGTTGTTAATGCTATTTTAAAGTACAGAAATTTTATTTTTTTAATCTTGGTATCTGTAATTGCATTAATAATGCGCCTTAAGTTATTCAGCTTTCAATCATATGATTTTAGAATTTTCTTACTTCCGTGGTACGAGACCATTGAAAAATTAGGTGGAATAAAGGCCCTTGATATGCAGGTGGGGAATTATGGTATTACTTATCAAACTTTAATTGCACTTTTCACATACCTACCATTTAAGCCAATTGTAATGTATAAGTTCTTATCGGTATGTTTTGATTATGTTTTAGCAGTTGGAAGTGCTTTATTGGTACAGGCCCTATATGATTCACAAAGTAAATCACTTTTTTTACTTGTTTATTCTGTGATTCTTTTTGTTCCAACAGTAGTAATGAATTCAGGTTTGTGGGGGCAATGTGACTCAATTTATTGTTCATTCATAATTCTTTCTCTATTGAGCTTAGTAAAGAATAAAAAAATACCATCATTTATTTTCTTGGGTGTTGCTTTTGCATTTAAATTTCAGACAATTTTTATTTTACCGCTATACATTTTGCTTTATTTAAGAAATAAGAGTTTTAGTATTCTGTACTTTGGAGTTTCGTTTATAAGTTTTTATTTGTGTTGTCTCCCAGGAATTATTATGGGAAGAAATTGGTTAGATCCTATTCGTATCTATCTGGGTCAAATTGATGAAACTAGGATTAATTTGTTGTATCCGAATCTTTCGGGAATGATGACTCAAATAAATAACGGAAATATATATAACTACCAAATCATGAAGTCATTTTTGATCTTTTTAACATTAGCTATTTTATTAATCGGTTCATATTACTTATTTGTGAAAGATAAAGTATGGACAAAAGATCAGATAGTAGTTTATGGATTATGGATTATTTGGACATGTGTTATGTTTTTACCAAGTATGCATGACAGGTATGGATATTTAGTGGATGTTTTATTAGTTTTACTTTCTTTTAAGTACCCAATTCTTTGGATTAATACTACTTTTTCAATTCTAGAAAGTTGGCTGGTATATGTTAGTGGACTTTTTGGAATAGATATTAATATACAATTACTTTCTTTTACGGCAGTATTAAATTATACTTGCTTTACAATGGTGGTATTTTTTAATAAATATGACAAACTATTAATGAAATCAATAAGCTAATATTTTAAGATTACAAGTAACCCACTTAAAACTTACTTGTAATCTTTTTGTAATTTAAGAGTGGTAAACTAAGAAGCGATTAAATAAAAGGGGAAGGTATATCTTAAATTATGGCAAGTGATAGTAACTCAAAAAACAATCAGTTTCGTGTTGTATTACCAGTAATCTTTACGTTTGGAGCATCATTAGTTTTCTTCCAGGGAAATGCTCAAGCTGATGATACCAATGCCACTGCTAATACAGCGGTCACTACTACACAAACCAGTGACAATCAACAAAGTAGTAATTATCAAAATGCTAATGTTGCTTTGATGACTGCCCAAGCTGTTCAGACTCATGCCGCTGAGCAGACTGCTAATACAGATCCTAATAAAGGGGCTGTTGATATTAGCGCCGAGAATGCACAAAATGTCGCTAATGCACCAGCAGTTGATACCCAGCCTAATGTGTCAACGAATCAAATAAGTAATACCCAAGCTGATCCAGAAAATGGAACTGCTTCAACGACCGTTAGTGGGACTGGTAACATTAACACTAATGGGCTTTCTGCTCGTAACGTACAATTTTTAGAAAGTATCCACCAAGGAGCCGTTGATGGCTGGAAACAATTTGGAGTTTTACCATCATTGACTGGTGCTCAAGCTATTATTGAAAGTGGTTGGGGTCAATCTGCTTTAACTACTCAAGGCCATAACTTGTTTGGAATCAAGGGTTCTTACAATGGACAATCAGTTACAATGCCGACTTATGAGTATTATGGTGGTCGGTATGTTCAAATTAATGATGCTTTCCGCGCATATCCGTCAAATTATGAAAGTATTGTTGATCACGGCCGTTTCTTAAAAGAAAATAGTCGCTACAGTAATTTGATCGGTCAAAAAGATTATCAAACCGTTACTCGCTTAATTCGACAAGACGGATACGCTACTGATCCACAATATACAAATACGCTTAATCGTGTAATCCGTCAATATAATTTGACTGCTTGGGACCAAGAAGCCTTTAATGACAACATCAATACTGGTCATATTGATAATGTCTCTGTTCAAGGAAACAATCTTAAAGTGGAAGGCTGGCATGCTACTAATAATTATGATCAAAGTATGCATCACTTTATTATCCTTCTTGATGGTAATACTAAGCAAGAATTATATCGTCAAGAAGTTCCTGGTACTTACCGTCAAGATGTCCAAAATGTTTATCCAAATGCCAAGATTTCTGGTTGGGGTGGTTTTAGTTTAACGGTTTCAAACGCTGCTAATTTTGCAGGCAAGGCAATTCAAGTTGTTTCTCGTTATACTAAGAATACTAATGGGGAACCAAATGGTGGAGACGATTTATGGTTTAATTCGGTAAATCTTAATACCAATGCTGGTTATCTTGACAATTTCAATATTGATGCTGCTACTAATACTCTTAATATTAGTGGTTGGCATGCAACCGATCAATCCGCGGGCAAGGATCATCATTTTATTATCCTTTATGATGCCACTAAAAACCGGGAGTTAGGTCGATATGAAGTTAATTCCGCAATTCGTAATGATGTTGCCAAGGTCTACAATGTTTACAATGCTGGTAAATCTGGATTTAACCTTCAAGTAAACATTAGTCCGGCGTTGATTGGTGATAATATTCAAGTAATTTCTCGTTACAGTAATGCTGCTAACGGTGAAGGTAATTATGTTGATTATTGGTTTGCACCAAAAACGTTTAATGCTAACCAATCATATTTAGATCAGGTCGAGATTTCAGATAACCAAGTTCATGTTAGTGGTTGGCAAGCTGCTGATGCTAGTGTTAAACAGCAAAATCATTTCGTAATTCTTTATGATGCCACTACTCATCGCGAAATCACTCGTAAACAAGTAAGCAATGTCAGTCGCCTTGATGTTCAACGAGCTTATCCAAACATTGCTAATGCTGGTAAGTCTGGCTTTGATGTTACCTTTGACTTTAATAGAGCAGCTTACGCGGGACATCAGTTACAAGTGATTTCCCGTTATAGTGATGCAAATAATGGTGAAGGTAATCGTACTGATGCATGGTTTGCTCCTACCATTGTCCCAAGCAACAATCAAGGATTTCTTGACAGCTTTGTTGTAAAAAATGGTGGAGTAACGGTAACTGGATGGCAAGCCGCTGATCAAAGTTATAACCAAAAGAATCACTTTGTTATCCTTTATGATGCTACAACTCACCGTGAAATTGCACGTCAACAAGTAACTAACTTAGATCGACCTGATGTTCAAAAAGCATATCCGTCAATCTATAACTCTGCTAAATCTGGTTTCAAAGCAGCCTTTAAATTAGATAGTAGTTTAATTGGACATGAGATCCAAGTGGTTTCTCGCTATAGTGATGCAAACAATGGTGAGGGTAATCGTACTGATTTCTGGTTTGATGCTATCAAGTTACCACAAAATCTATATTAATTTATCGTTTATAGCTAAGCAGTACCTTAAATGTAGGTGCTGCTTATTTTATATAGAAACTTAGAGCGAATTTTTAATATAAAAACATTGTTTAATTACTTGTGTTAAAATAAGAAAGGATTTTTGTTAATCATAAGGAGGCCACTATGAAAGGAATAATTTTAGCCGGTGGGTCAGGAACCCGCCTCTATCCAATTACGCGTGGTATTTCAAAACAATTGATTCCGGTTTATGATAAGCCGATGATTTATTATCCGCTATCGACTTTGATGCTGGCAGGAATTCGAGACATCTTGGTGATCTCGACACCGGAATATTTGCCACTATTTGAAGAATTATTGGGTGACGGGTCCAGTCTGGGCTTGAACTTCTCCTACAAGGTGCAAGATCACCCAAATGGACTCGCCGAAGCTTTTATTCTCGGCGAAGATTTTATTGGTGACGATAGTGTTTGTTTGATTTTAGGAGACAATATCTATTATGGGGCTGGTTTGTCCGACTTAGTTCAATCAGCAGCGAAAAAAACTGATGGTGCTACAGTCTTTGGCTACCATGTTAATGATCCTGAACGTTTTGGGGTGGTTGATTTTGATGACCAGATGCATGCCTTATCGATTGAAGAAAAGCCGGCTCATCCTAAGAGTAATTATGCGGTGACTGGTCTTTACTTCTATGATAATCAAGTAGTTGATATTGCTAAAAACATCAAGCCATCGGATCGTGGCGAACTTGAGATTACTGATGTTAACAAGGAATACCTGCGTCAAGGCAAGCTCGATGTTAAGTTAATGGGTCGTGGCTATGCCTGGTTAGATACCGGTACGCACGATTCAATGCTCGAAGCAGCCAATTTCATCGCCACGATTGAAAAACGCCAAAACTTAAAAGTGGCTTCCTTAGAAGAAATTGCTTATCGGATGGGTTACCTTAATAAGGACCAATTAGTTGAACTTGCTCAACCTTTAAAGAAGAATGACTATGGTCAATACTTATTACGGTTAGCACAACAGGACTAGGAGTGAACAGATAATGGGAAAATTAAACGTTCAAACAACCAAACTACAAGACGTCAAAATTATTACTCCCGCCGTCTTTGGTGATCACCGGGGTTTCTTTGAAGAAACTTACTCTGATCGTGACTTCAAGGCAGCGGGGATTGACTTTAATTTTATTCAAGATAACCAATCACTTTCAACGCAGGCGGGTGTTCTCCGTGGATTACACTTTCAACGGGGAAAAGCAGCCCAAACAAAGTTAATCCGGGTAGTTACTGGTGCCGTCCTTGATGTGATTGTTGACTTACGGAAGGGTTCACCAACATACAAGCAATGGGAAGGTTATATCTTATCCGCAAGTAACCACCGTCAACTCTTAGTCCCACGTGGATTTGCCCATGGCTTCTTGACTCTAACTGATAACGTTAACTTTGTTTACAAGTGCGATAACTATTACGATGCAGAAGCAGATGGGGGAATTTCCTTTAAGACGCCGGAATTAAACATTGACTGGCCAATTGAATTTGATAAGGCCATTACTTCCGAAAAGGATGCCGCACAACCAACCTTAACTGAATTTGAAAAAGACAACCCATTTGTTTATGGTGAAATTTAAGCGAGGTCGTTATGGAAGAGTTTAAGAATATTATTGTTACGGGGGGAGCTGGTTTTATTGGCTCCAACTTTGTTCACTATGTTGTTAACTACCACCCGGAAGTTGAACACATTACGGTTTTAGATAAACTGACTTATGCTGGTAATCCCGCTAATCTTGATGGCTTGCCAAAGGATAAAGTTGAACTCGTCGTCGGGGATATTTGTGATAAAGACTTAGTTGATAAGTTGGCAAGCAAAGCCGATGCCGTTGTGCATTACGCGGCGGAAAGTCACAATGACAACTCCTTGATTGATCCCACTCCGTTTATCCAAACTAATATCGTTGGGACTTCGGTTTTAATTAATGCTTGTCGCAAATATGACGTCCGTTACCACCATATTTCCACAGATGAAGTCTATGGGGATTTACCATTACGGGAAGACTTACCCGGTCATGGTGAAGGAAAAGGAGAAAAGTTTACTCCCGAATCACCATACCGGCCATCAAGTCCTTATTCTTCGTCAAAGGCTAGCTCTGACTTATTAGTGCGGGCTTGGGTTCGGTCATTTGGCTTACGGGCGACGATTTCCAATTGTTCTAACAATTATGGGCCTTACCAACACATTGAAAAGTTCATTCCTCGTCAGATTACTAATATCTTAAGTGGCATTCGGCCTAAGCTTTATGGATCCGGTAAAAATGTTCGCGACTGGATTCACACTAATGATCATTCCCGCGCCGTTTGGGATATTTTGACCAAGGGTAAGATCGGTGAAACTTACCTGATCGGAGCCGATGGTGAAAAGAATAATAAGGAAGTTCTGGAAATGATCTTAGAGCTAATGGGGCAACCTAAAGATGCTTATGACCATGTGAAGGATCGTCCCGGCCACGATTTGCGGTATGCCATTGATGCAACAAAGCTCCGGACAGAATTAGGATGGGAGCCTGAATTCACTGACTTCAAGACCGGTTTGCAACACACAATTGATTGGTATACGGAACACCAAGATTGGTGGAAAGATGAAAAAGCCGCGGTTGAAGCAAAATATGCAAAAAATGGTCAATAAAAGATAAAAAGAGTCGTGTTATTCCCGAAGTTTAAGGAATGCACGACTCTTATTTTAAGGACAACAGATGGATGACATGGAAAGAATATTGAGAGCTGTTGTCAAACTGATTATATCATTAAGTAGCTTTAATGTAAGGAGAAAACAAATGACAAAAATTTTGATTACTGGTGCTAATGGTCAACTTGGCTCCGAATTACGTAATTTATTGGATGAACGCGGGATTACATATGACGCCTTTGATTCTAAACAAATGGATATTACTGATCAAGCCGTTGTAAATGAAAAGATTAGTGCGCTTAAGCCGGAAGTAATCTATCATTGTGCCGCTTATACCGCCGTTGATAATGCTGAAGATGTTGCCAAAGACCTCAATTGGCAAGTAAACGCCGATGGTACGCGCAACGTTGCCGAGGCCGCTAAAAGTGTTGGTGCTAAGATGGTTTACATCAGTACCGATTATGTCTTTGATGGGACCAATGAAAGCGAGTATGAAGTTGATGCGCCCACTAATCCACGAAATGAATATGGTAAAGCGAAACTTGCCGGTGAAAAAGCAATCCAAGAAACCTTCGCTGATTACTACATCATTCGCACATCCTGGGTCTTTGGTAAATACGGTAAGAATTTTGTCTACACCATGCTTCGTCTTGCCAAAGACCATGATCAGCTCACCGTCGTCAACGATCAATTTGGCCGCCCAACGTGGACTAGAACCCTGGCTGAATTTATGACTTACTTAGTCGATCATAGTCAACCATTCGGTACCTACCAGCTATCTAACGAGAAGAGTTGTTCCTGGTACGAATTCGCCACCGAGATCTTAAAGGATAAAAATGTTGAAGTCGCTCCCGTTGATTCATCAGCATATCCAGCCAAAGCTTACCGCCCTCGCCATTCAGTTATGAGCTTGAAGAAGGCAGAAGACACTGGGTTTGAGATTATGGATTGGCAAACGGCCCTTAATAAATTTATGGAATTAATTTAAATCTTAATAAATTTGTAATCATTTTTGTGGTATCTTTAATAGTGATATTTCTAACTTATAGGGAGATAACAATGGAAATAAAGAAACACTATAAATTATACAAAGATGGTAAAAATTGGTGCGCAATGGCGTTAGCTGTTGCGGCAGTTTCAGCGGGATTAGTATTGGGAAATACGAATGTAAAAGCTGATACGCCGGCTGATAATGTACCGGTAGTTAAAACTACTAATCCTACTACTGGGGGAGCCACTGCAGAGCTAGCTAGTCAAGAAAAGGCTGCTCAAGCAAAGGATAACGGAAACTATGGCTACCTTGATGTTGCTCAAGTTGTTAATAATAATGACTTGCATGTTAGTGGCTGGCAAGCAACCAATCAAGCCGCTGGCAAGGATAATCGTTATTTAGTGGCTTATGATAGTACTACTAATACCGAATTAGGTCGTACATCGGTAACCGAAAATGTAGCGCGTCCTGATGTTGCCAAGGCTTATCCGGATGTGGTTAACGCTAAGGATTCCGGTTACCAAGCAACGATGAATAATCTGGACTGGAGTAAGGTTAAGAGTGTTGATGACCAGATTCACATTGTTAGTCGCTATAGTGATGCCGCTAATGGTGAAGGGAATCATGTTGATAATTGGTCGCAACCAATTAATCTTGATAAGGGAAATTATGCTTATCTTGATAATTTTGGTGTTAAAGATAATCAGCTTCAAGTTTCTGGTTGGAATGCGACTAATAAGGCATTAGGGAAAGCTAATCACTATGTGATTTTATATGACCGCACCGCTGGTCATGAAATTACTCGGGTAAAAGTAGAACCTACGGTCCGTCCTGATGTAGCGAAAGCTTACTCCCAAGTGATTAATGCCAAAGATTCTGGTTTTAATACAGCCTTTTCACTGGCTGGCATTGACTTAAACCATGAACTGCAAATTATCAGTCGCTATAGCGATGCTGCTAATGGTGAAGGAAACTATGTTAGTTACTGGTATGCCCCTAAGAAGTTTGCGCCAGCTAACACTAGTAATCAAGGGAGTCTTGATTCATTTAATCTTAGTAACGGTCAATTAATCGTTAGTGGCTGGCACGCAACGGATTATTCTCAAGTTGAAAATAGTCACTACTTGATCCTATTTGATAATACAAATAAGACGCAAGTTAAGTCTATTAAGGTAACTAATGGTGCCCGTCCCGATGTGGCAAAGGCTTATCCTACAGTAGCAACAGCTGGGCAATCTGGCTTTAATGCTAATTTTGGTACAGTAAATCTTACCCCAGGTCATAGCTATAGTCTTGTTAGTCGTTACTCGACGTTAGATGGTGGTAATGGGGATAATGGTCAAAGTAAGACTACTGATTATTGGTTTAATCCTGTAACGTTGGATCAACAAGCTTCTTATGTTGATAGCTTTACCAAGACTGATAATGGCTACAATGTGAAAGGCTGGATGGTCAGCGATCAATCAATTAACAAGCCTAATGCTTACCTTATTTTATTGAATGATGGTCAAGAAATTGCTAGGACGAAGGTCGAACTAACTGACCGTCCTGATGTAGCTAAAGTTTATCCAAGCATTTACAACTCGCAAAAGAGTGGCTTTAACGGTGAATTTAAGGTGGATCCAGCTAAGGCAAACGGCACCCTTAAAGTAATTATGCGGTTTGCTGGTGATGATGCTAACCAAAATTACAGCGATCAGTATAGTCAAGATTATCCAACGAATGCTGGTAATTTTGATAATATTCACGTAACAGCTAGTCAGGTTAGTTTGAGTGGCTGGCATGCAAGTACGCAAGCGGGTAATAAACCATATGAATGGTTGATCGTTCTTGATAATAATGGTCAAGAACTTTACCGCCAAGAGATTACAGATAAGGACCTTGGACGAAATGATGTTCAAAATGTTTATCC
>NZ_JAJGTZ010000023.1 GCF_020784725.1 Limosilactobacillus reuteri | reverse complement strand
GGTCATATGATGCCAGATCATGTGCACTTGTTAGTAAGTATTCCGCCGAAGCTAAGTGTATCGCAGTTTATGGGATACTTAAAAGGGAAAAGTGCATTAATGATGTTTGATCGACATGCAAACTTAAAATACAAATATGGGAACCGACATTTTTGGGCTGAAGGCTACTACGTAAGTACAGTTGGATTGAATGAATCCACGATAAAGAAGTATATCCGAGATCAAGAGAAACATGATATAGCAATGGATAAGCTAACAAGTGTGGAATATTCGGACCCTTTTAAGGGTAAGTGAAGTAGTACAAACACCGCTTAAAGCGGTGGCAAAGTAGTCAGAGCATTTTGGCTTGAGCAAAGCGAAAGCCAGCGCCTTGAGACGCCGGCTTTTATTATCGGCTTATAGCCGATGTGCAAACCACCCGTTTGACGGGTGGTTATGATTAATAATATTCTTCAATACAATAATTTTTTTGATGGCACTTATTGCATGTAAGATACCTTGTATTAGGGGTATGACGTGCAAAAAGCCAATTACTAAACGATACTCTAAACTGATGAGAACAATGAGGACAGATATAGCAAGTATGATGGTAATAATTTATGGTAATATACCAAGTTAAAGCAACTGTAATAAGGATTCCTAATAATAACCATATCAAATTTCCTTGATAAAAAAGAAAGTAAAGAATACTGCCCCAAAGAATGAAGTCGATACTGATACCAATAAGCAACAATTTAATTCGTAGCTGTTTTAACTTCTTTATCTTTTTGATCTTATCAAAAATGCTTTGACTGATATTTCCTGGGAAATCAGAATGTTTATTTAAAAAAGTTTCTAGTTGAGATAGACTTGCTAATTGCGCTGAAGCATCCTTAATTTCTTGCTGGAGCTTACTTCGTTGGTTAATAATTAGGCTTTGTAGGGTATTATTGTCAGTGTCATTAATAATCTGTTGAATATCCTTTAAGCTGAATCCTAGTTGTTTATAAATTAGAATTTCTTGAAGTTGTTTAAGATCATGATCGTCATAATGGCGCAATCCATTTTCTGTTCGTTTAGCATGAAGCAACCCCCGGCGATCATAGTATTGGATTGTTCTGATTGAAACATTACATTTTTTTGCTAATTGACCAGTCGTATACATGTTAACCACTCCTTTCATACTATTAAGTGTAGCTAATGACGTAAGGTCGTGGTCAATAGAAAAAAGAAAAGAGAGTGGGACTAAAAACTCGCTTGCGAGTTTTTAGTCCCACCCCCACAAGGATGGCTACGCGTCAAAAAATGAAATCACAAGTGACTGCTGTCTTTCTTTACGTTTTAATTTTTAATAATCAAATAATTCTGTTGAAAGGTAACGGTCACCGCCATCGGGAGCAACAGTAATAACTTGCTTACCCTTACCAAGCTTTTTGGCAACTTCAATTGCACCCTTGATATTAGCACCAGCCGAGATACCAACAAGAATTCCTTCTTGGTGACCGACTTCGCGTGCCATTGCAATTGCGTCATTGCTCTTAATTTCAATGATTCCGTCGTAAACATCAGTATCAAGAACTTTTGGGATAAAGCCGGCACTGATACCTTGAATCTTGTGCTTGCCACCTTTCCCTTCTTTTAATACTGGAGATTCTGCTGGTTCAAGAGCATAAACCTGAACATTAGAATTAACTTTTTTCAGTGCATGACCAACCCCAGTAAGCGTTCCTCCAGTCCCAACACCAGCAACAAATGCGTCCGGAATATCATCGCCAAATGCTTCAAGAATTTCTTTTCCCGTAGTTTCTTCATGAATTGCTGGATTTGCTGGATTATCAAATTGCATTGGCATAAAGTAGTCTTTTTCTTTAACTAATTCTTCTGCTTTTGCAATTGCACCTTTCATTCCGTCGGCACCGGGAGTAAGAATGAGTTCGGCCCCATAACCTTGCATAAGTTTACGGCGTTCAATACTCATTGTTTCTGGCATGGTGATGATAAGATGATATCTCTTAGCAGCCGCAACCATGGCTAATCCAACACCGGTGTTTCCAGAGGTTGGTTCAACGATTGTTCCCCCTGCTTGTAATTTACCGTTTTTTTCCGCTTCTTCAATCATCGCGAGGGCAATCCGATCCTTAATTGAACCGCCGGGATTAAAGAATTCAAGCTTTACATAGACATCTGCTGCATCTTCAGGAACAACGTGATTTAACTTAACAATCGGAGTATTACCGATTAAATTTACGATTGAATTTGTGATTTCTGTCATATTAATTACTCCTCGTATTCTATAAATATATCCTTACGGATTTTGCTACATTACACCTTGTTTTCTGGTCACCGCATGATAACCTCTAATTATCATTGGCTTTGGTCAACTGGTATAGGTTAATACCTCCTGTAGTTTTTAACTACTTATGAAGTCTGCCGCCCAGCCAATCTACTGATTTTCGAACTCACATGCTGTATCGATTAGATAGTTTACTAATTCAGAGTAGGATTAGGTGCAGCTTTAACTCTCTAACCAATGAATACTGATACTTGCGAGGATGTTTTTAGTGATTGTAATTAGGGGCTATCATGCAGTGATCAGATTAAGACCAGTAAATTTTAATGAAAGGAGGCCATTCCAATGAAACTTTTTGTCGGTATTGACGTTAGCTCAAAAGATTTAGTAACTTCAATGATTTCTGAAGAAACAACTGAAGTTGTTTTCCATGGTAACTTTGTTAATGATTTGAAAGGCGCAACAGAATTAAAAAACATGATTATTGATACGGCGAATTCAAATCATCTCGACCAAGTTGTGATTGGCATGGAAGCCACTTCCATTTACAGCTTTCACCCAGCAATGTTTTTCCAAGAAGACTCGGACCTTAAAAAGTTCAATACACAATCCGTGGTTATCGATCCTAAGAAAACTAAGCGCTATCATGATGTCTTCGCTGAAGATAAAAATGATCAAATCGACGCTTTTTACATTGCTGACTTCCTACGTGTTGGACGCTATTCAGTAGGGATTGTTCGTCAAGAGAACTACATTGCCCTGCAACGCTTAACGCGTTCCCGATATGAGCTTGTTCAAAGCTTAGCTCGGGCTAAGCAACACTTTATTGAGAACCTATACTACAAGCTCAATAAATTAGGAATTTCTGATGAACTGAATACTTCCATCTTCGGTTCAACGATGATGAGTCTACTAACTGAAGATATGACTACTGATGACTTACTTAATCTTTCGATTACTGATTTAGCCGATTATCTGAATGAACACGGCCGGGGTCGCTTCGCGAACCCTGAAGCCTTGGCGAAAACAATTCAAAAGGCAGTTCGTGCTTCTTATCGTTTAGACAAAGTAATTGCTAATTCAGTTGATACAGTTCTCTCCGTTTATGCCGAGGAAATTAAAGCTTTTCAGAAGATGATTAAAGACCTCGACAAAGCAATTGAGAAAGTAGTTCAAGTAACTGATGAAGAACAGATTTTGCGCTCCATTCCCGGAATTGGCCCAGTATACGCTGCTGGTATTTTAGCTGAAATTGGTCAAATCGAACGATTTGATAATGAAGCTAAATTGGCTAAATATGCTGGGCTTTCCTGGCGAGAAAAGCAGTCCGGAACTTACGCTAGTGATAATACTCCGCTCAAGAGAACTGGTAATGCTTATCTTAGATACTATTTGGTTGAAGCTGCCAACAGAATTAGAATCCAAGATCCAGTTTTTGGTGAATATTATCGGCGTAAATATCAAGAAGTAAAGCATACCCCATCAAAACGCGCTCTCGTCCTTACCGCACGTAAACTTATTAGGGTGATTTTCTTCCTACTCAAAAATCATCAAATCTATCAGGAAAAGAGGTAATTGGTATAGGAAGATAAACTGATTCTCGACGCTTAGCTTTTAAAACACCTTGGGATCAAGGCTTATTTAAGTGCGTCAAAAATCTGGTCAAAACAAGTTTGTCAGTGATAATTTTATCTTGACTTATTACCACATGACTTTACAAATTGTTGTGTAGCGATGTGGTCCGCAACTGAATGAAGCCAATTATCAAAGAATACTCGTTGGGTAGTTGCCCAGCTGAATTCGGGATCTTTCATATGAAGCGGATCGCGAAAGTAGTTTTGCGGCTTGATATACTCAACGCCGGGATTAGCATTTCGTTCTCGTAAGTATTCCTTTAAAAGGGCATCCTTCCCGTATTCAAGATGAGAGAAAAGAAAGTATTGGTTCTTTTCTCGAGCGCGGAACGAGAATAGGAAGTTATTTTTGGTCACAGCATTAATCACTAATCGGGGATCTTTCATAATCTTGGCAAGATTAAGTTCGGCATAACGAGCATGGGGAGCAAGAAAGCCATCAGGTAATCCTTTTAAGAAGGGGTCTTGCGCGCGCAAATAATTGTGGAAGACTCCAAAAATTTTTTCAGGTAATTGAAATTTGGGAATATCATAAAGGTAGTTAGCAGCCGCCATCGCTCCCCAGCACACGTAAAGTTGCGGAATGTTATTGGCAACTAATACGTCAATCAGTTGATGAATCTCATCAAGATACGTAATTTCTTCAAATGTAAGTTGTTCGATTGGGGCACCGGTGATAATAAAAGCATCCATTGTGGCAGCTTGTTTTAAATCTAAAGGCTGGGAAATCTCTTGAACAAGGTTAGGGACAGGGCGAGAAGTATAGTGGGTTTGAGGGTAAAAGTATTGGACATCAACATTGTAGGGTCCCTCAGAAAGTACTTTTGTAAATCGCAGTTGAGTATCTACTTTGTCATGCATTAAGTTAAGAATTCCTATTCTTAATGGATCTGCTGCCATGAAATCACCTCGATATAATCTAAATTAAACTAAAAACTGTCACTAAACAATAACATAGATTAATTACGCCTAAATAAAGGCAGTTTAATCTGTCGTGAGTAGTTTAGCAACAGCTTGTAAGTTTTTTTATGACGGTGGTGTTAATAAGAATCATGAACGACATCTCCTCATTTTATCGGTCGTACTTATTTATAGTAACTAAAGTGTAACCGCTAAAATAAGAAATGTCAATTTATAGTGCTTAACCTTGCTCAACGATTTTACGGTACATTCTGGTAGTAAGTCCGTAAATAGCAAAGTAAAGGCATAGGAGGATAAGAGTAATTGATACGGCAATTATCGCCATCAATCGAACATTATAGAAATTAAATTGAATTAGAATTTGCCGAATTGCAGGGATCGCAAAGCAAAGATTAATTATTGCACCAACTACTGGCAACATGAAGACCATCAGTACTTGACTGTGAATACTCTTGGTTGTTTCTTTCTGGCTTAAACCAACTTGTTGCATAGTCTTGAACCGATATTGATCTTCATAACCTTCAGTAATTTGTTTAAAGTAAATGACAACAGTTGTCGTGATTCCCAAGGCAAAGCTAATGAGAATTCCTAAAAAGACAATTCCACCATAGAGACTGGTCAATTGACTGCGAAGGTTTGTCCGCGAAGAATATGCTTGATTTGGCAAGTGAAGCTGTGCTTGAAGATCATTTTCAAAATTAAGATGAGCTTTCTTGCTGCCGTTTAAGTGATAATTAATTCCTGTGAAGTTAATTGTGGCAGTGTTTGCCGGAAGTTTATTTGTGATTATAAAAATTGGTGAATAAATAGCGTGACTTGGATTGAAGTAGTAGTTAAAGTCATGGATAGGAGTAGCTTGGTATTTTTGCGCACCAATCTGTAAAGTACCACGATGTTCTTTAGCAGGGGAATAAATCAAAGCCTTATTTGCTGCTAATTTAACATGTTTATCCGCAATCCGATTATAAGTTGCCGTCGACATGGTAATGACCGTATTGGTAGTTCGATTAGTCATATCCTGTAAATTACCCTGGTTGATGAAACGATTCTTTTTCCAGTAGCCGTATTGCGGAGCGCTCGTTGTAAAGGTAACGTGCTTATTAAGGTGAGCATGGTGCTTTTTAGCAACAGAATTGATGGTCGATTCTTGTTGTGCAGTGAGTTTCTGCGAGGTGATAATTGTAAGATCACGTGGGGCAAAAGAATTAACCGTATCATTAATACCAGCATACATAGTTAAGGATGTAAATAAAATTACCAGGACAGAACTACAGAGTAAACAAATTGTTGCAAGACTAGCGCCATTTTGTTCCATCCGTTGTAACATTCCAGAAACCGCAATAAAGTGGCGAGGACGATAGTAATATCCTTTGTTTTTTTGCAGGAGTTTAAGGACAATGATGCTCCCAGCGATAAAAATAAGGTACGTTCCAATCACAACTAAAAAGACAGCAGTCATGAATGTTGTTAAAGCTGATATCCGTGGTTTAACCGTAATTGTGAGATAATAGGCGTAGGCAAGCGCCGCAATGCCCAAAAGTCCGGCAAAGGTAAAGAACTTACCATGACGCGCGATTTTAGTTTGTTGGGGATGCCATAATTCATTCGGATTTAACCGGAGAAGTTTGATCAGATCAATAACCATTAAGATTAAGAAAAAGCCGCCAATGATGATGATTGTATTTATTATCGCGCCCCATTCTATCCAAGGTTGCGATAAATGATCGATTTGCAAGAGATGAGCAAAGCCAAGAAAAGCGAGTCGATCAAAAATAACCCCAAATAAAATTCCCAGAAAAAGGCTGATTACTAAAAGATAGCACTTTTCAATGACTGTTAGTACTTGTAAGTTTCGTCTTGTCATCCCCAGCATACTATAAAGACCCATTTCTTGTTGACGTTGTTGCCACAAGAACCGATTGACGTAGACCATAAACGCAAGTGTTACAAGGATAATAAAAGTTGATCCTGTCTGCATTAATGCTTTAGTAACCGCCGCGGTTGGCAAATCTTTAAGGCTGCGATTAATTTCGACCGCCTTAAAAATATAGTTAATAGCAACTAGCATTGTCATTGATATGAGGTAAGGAATGTAAACTTTAAGATTTCGCTTAAAGCTCGAATTAATCAGTTTGAAAAAGAGCATCGTTATTCACCGCCATTCGTTAAGGTCATCATTGTCTGACTAATTTGTTGTTGGTAGTCTTTAAGTGAAAGATCACCACGATAGAGTTCATGATAGATTCGTCCATCCTTGATGAAGAGTGTGCGTTTAGCATGACTAGCAGCAGCGGTACTGTGCGTAACCATAATAATTGTTTGACCGTTAGCATTAACTTCATCAAAGATTTCAAGAATTTCGTTACTGGTGTTTGAATCTAAAGCTCCAGTAGGTTCGTCAGCGAGAAGGAGATCTGGGTGGGTGATTAACGCCCGTGCAATAGCAATTCGCTGTTGCTGACCGCCAGAAATTTCACTTGGAAAACGATCAATGATTTTATTAATACGTAAGCGATCAATTAAGGGCTTAATCCGTTTTTCCATTGTTGCTACCGGAGTTTTTGCTAGAACAAGTGGTAAGTAGATGTTGTCGCGATTTGAGAGACTATCAAGTAAGTTGAAATGTTGGAAAACAAAGCCGAGGTGTTCTCGCCGATAACGAGCTGCATCGTCTTTGGAGAGTTGACGGAGATCTTGACCATTAAGGATTGCCTGTCCGTTAGTTGCTTGTTCTAAAGTTGCAATTATATTTAATAAGGTACTTTTACCAGCACCAGATTCTCCCATAATTGCAACGTACTCTCCTTCTTCAACTTTAAAGGTAATATCTTTTAAGGCCATTACTGGATTAGCGGAGTTATGGTTATAGACGCATTGAACGTGTTGAAGATTTAATAATGTCATAGTAATTTTCCTTTCTGGTAGAGAACTTGTTTTGATTATGTCTTAATTATAAAAAGGTCCTGTGCAACTTCCTACTTACGGAAGTGTACAGAACCTTACAGTTTTGTAAGAATTAGTTTGATGACCTGATATTATCTGGTAAGAAAGATAGAATAGCTGTCGTCCCCTGAGATTGAACTGATGAAATGCTAACCTTGAAATTCAAGTGCTCAGTAACTTTTTTAACAAGGTACAATCCCATCCCGGTAGCAGCAGTTGTTTGGTGCCCGTTTTTCCCAGTAAAGCCATTGTCAAAGACTCGCGGAAGATCATTCATTGAGATACCGCATCCATGGTCAGCGATCTGCAAAGAGTTCATTTCCCAGGAAATATTAATTGTACTATTAGGGGATGAGTATTTAATTGCGTTTGAAAGTAGTTGTTCAATGCAAAAATGCAACCATTTACGATCAGTGAGAACTTTAATTCCATCCAGGCCTGCTAATTCTGGAATCAATTGTTTATGAATGAAGACAGCAGAATTTTGTTGCAAAATATTATTAATTAAGTTGGCAATATCAATCCATTGAAAATCGTAATCATGATTATTAATTGCTAGTCGTTCGTCATTTAACAACAAATTGAGATAATAGTTAGCTTGATGGATATTCTTTTTTACTTCTGCGCTTGCGACAGTCGGTGCATTTTCTGCCGCGGCATTAAGACTTGTCAAATAGTTTTTAATTTCATGAGTAAATAATTCAAGGTGATCAAGTTGTTCATGTTGAGTTGCTTGTAACTGACGAATTGTGTCAATGTTTTTTGCTTGTTCATCTTGCAATAGTTCAACAAGTTTTCCCTCGGTCATATTGGCAGGAATGAATTTATCAAGCTGAGAACTATTTAAATGGCGCAATCGATAATATTTAATTGCACCACTCCCGATAAGCCACACTATAAAAAAAGGAAGAGAAAAGCGAATCACATCGCCCCAAAAAACAGTTGGGAGATTATATAAAATTACTAAAAGCCCAATCAGGCCTAAAAGAAAAAGATAGCCAATAGTAGGAAAAAGGATTGAGCGCCAAAATAATTTGAAATAATGTTTATTCATTGTTTTCCACCAATCGATAGCCGAGACCACGTTCTGTGTGAATACATTGCTGTAAACCAATTGTGCTTAGTTTAGTTCTTAAACGACTAATATTAACGTTAAGGGTGTTTTCATTAAGGTACTTGCCACCTTGCCATAACCATTGAAGTAATTGCTCCTTAGAAACAATTTTATTACGATGACTGAGTAAAACTTGGAGCATAGCACCTTCAGTTGGGGTGAGCTGGGCAGTACCATTTTCGTTCGTAAGAATATTAGTAAGGGGATTGAATGAATTATGATCCCACATTATTTTTTCTGCATCAGTCGTTTGCTTATTTCGCCGTAACAAAGCTTGAATTTTAGCTAAAAGTACCGTCATTGCAAATGGCTTCATAATATAATCATCTGCACCCGCGGCTACTGCATGCATAACGTTGGTATCAATTTCAGCTGCAGAAATAACAATAATCGGTACTTGACTATGTTTACGAACCTCTTGAATCCAATAAAAACCATCGAAGGTTGGGAGGGTGATATCAAATAAAACAAGATCTGGATTTGCATCAATAATTTCATTTGCAACATTTTGCCAATCGTTAATTGTGATAACGTCATGTTGCCATTTATTTAATTCTTGAGCTGTAGAATGGATAATATCAGGATTATCTTCAACGATAAATATTTTAGCCATAATTATTTCTCCGTAAATAGATATAAGCTCATCATACATTAGTTTGTTTAGAAAAGAAAACTTCAATATTGACAATCCTAAATTGCTGATTAAAGATAAGGAAAGGAAGTGATTTTTAATGGATATTAAGGACAACCTATTAACTCTTGCTGATGGAAATAAAATGCCTCAAGAAGGTTTTGGCCTTTATAAAGTAGATGGACAAGAGACAATGAATCAAGCAGTCAAAAAGGCATATGAAGACGGGTACCGACTTTTTGATACGGCTCAATTATACGGAAACGAGCAAGAAGTTGGGACGGCTTTTAAGCAATTAGCCATTCCGCGCGATAATCTTTTTGTGACGACTAAAGTAGCAGAAGAAAATCAAGGTTACGATAAAGCCATTGCTTCTGTCAAAGAATCCTTACGTAAATTACAAATGGATTATGTTGATTTGTTGCTTGTTCATTGGCCAATTGAACGATCATTTTTTGATACATGGCGGGCTTGTGAAGAAATGAAAAAAGAAGGACTTGCTAAATCGATTGGGGTAAGTAATTACCAAAT
Source organism: Limosilactobacillus reuteri (assembly GCF_020784725.1). Classification (GTDB taxonomy): domain Bacteria; phylum Bacillota; class Bacilli; order Lactobacillales; family Lactobacillaceae; genus Limosilactobacillus; species Limosilactobacillus reuteri_F. The sequence goes on along the minus strand of NZ_JAJGTZ010000023.1, from coordinate 145,267 downwards.
GATTCACCTTCAATATTTAGCAACCCAAGCAAATGAAATGCCGGTTGTTGATCAAATCGAGTTACATCCGCTATTAACACAAAAACCACTATTACAATTTAATCATCAACATCAAATAGTAACGCAAACCTGGAGTCCCTTAGGGCGAGGAGCAGTCCTCAACGAACCAGTATTAAAAGATATTGCTGCTGCTCATAATAAATCCACCGCACAAATTATATTGCGATGGCATCTCCAAAATGGTGTTTCTTTTATTCCTAAATCAGTTCACGAAGAACGAATTACCCAAAACGCTGATATTTATGATTTCGAACTTAGCGCCCAAGAGATGGCCCAGATAGATGCATTAAATGCTTATCATCGTACTGGTCGTGAACCAGAATTAGTTTATGAATACAATAAACAATATTAAACAAAAAAACAGCAAATTGACTGAAAAAATATTTCAATCTCTTTGCTGTTTTTATATTTATTCTAAGCCCATTTCTTTGGCATAAGCTGCTTCTTCTTTACTAAGGCGTTGACGTTCACGTTCGTTGTACCATGGTGAAATGGTAAAGGCGAGAACATCATTAATAAGGTAAATCGAGCTATTAACGGCCATTGCTAAAGTAGCAGATCCTTGCTTGTAAGAAACAAACCAAAGTACTAGTTGGGCAAGACCAGATGCAAGCCACCAGAAATATTGGTTGTTAAAACGCAAGAAGCAAATAACACCAGCGGAAAGACTGATGGAAAAGCTGATTGCATCAATCCATGGTCGTGGATCGTCGGTAAGATGACCGATTAAATAACCAGAAACAAAATAAACGATAATTGTTGCAATGATGGCAACCGTCCATGAACGAGCATTGAATTTACGGATCTTTGATGCCATGTTAACATTCCAGTTTGCGGAAAGTAATACTGGTAAATCGAGGGTAATAACATAGGCGATTTGTTCGGCAATACTTAAATAATTTTTAGCACTAAAACCAGCGATGATAAAACATAATGCTGATAAAATACCTAAGAAACCATTTACCGACTTTGCAGCATTAATTGCTAAAACGCAAAGTACTCCAAGGGTGGTTCCAATAAATGTAATGACAGTTACCCACGTTATTGGAGCACTAACTAAAGTCATTACCTGACAGCCAAGACTGAAAAAGAATAGGTAATAATTTTGTTGTGGCCAGCCCTTTAATTGGTGGGCAAGAAATTTAAAATAATCGCTAATCATTAATATGACTCCCTCTACTATATATTGTGTAATTTTGTGGTTGCTGCCGGCTAGTAACACAAGATATTGTGGATGCAAAAAAGCAACGTTTAATAGTATACCGGGTCAAAATCAGGGATGCAATACCCTAAAGTTTATTTAATCGGTCGCTTAAATTAAGTAAAGGCCGGAAGATTAACTCTATTGTTGAAAATAATAAATTTAAAAATTTCCTTTAGCGGATTAGGGAGCATTGAATGACTTATCAACATTATAATTCAACTTTAACAATTTTAACTTTATATGAAGATTGCGGAGCTTCAACAGTCACGGTTGTCCCAATTGTTTGGTGAAGAAGCGCTTGACCGAGGGGAGAATCAAAGGAGATTTTTTGTTTGGCAAGATCAGCTTCCTGCTTTCCCACAATATGATAAGTTTCTTGTTCATGGTCATCCTCAAATTCAATTGTCACGGTTGTCCCTAAATCAATAGTGTGATCATTCTTGGGAGTCACAATTTCAGCATATTGAAGCTGTTTATTGAGGTACCGAAGCCTGCTCTCAAGGTGACGTAACTCACGCTTAGCAGTACTATATTCCGTATTTTCGGATAAGTCACCAAGCGCACGAGCTGCTTTTAATTGTTCAATTTTTGCAGGCCTTTGCTGTTGTAATTTTGCAATTTGTTCTTCAATTTCATGATAGCCATTTGCAGTCATTTTTTGAAAATAGACATTTTTCATTGCTTCTTGGATCTTTTTTCGTTGCATTGGTATAGTTTCTCCTTGTATATTAGCAATCTTGTTATATTTACTAGATATAATTATGATATGATAGAAAGGAAAATTCAATTTGGAGACGGAGGATATATAGATAATGAACGAACAAGAACAACATATTGACCAGTTTCTTACTTCGTCCAACTATCATCAGTTATCTGCTAATCAGCAAAAGCATGCACAGGATATTTTGACGCGTTTTAATAACCAGATGGCAAATGATCAGCATTTGACCGATACTACTTGGACACCAGAAGCAGTAAAAGCGGTCATGGTCGGGGAATTCATCGCTGATCCAGCACTAACTAATCAATTTGGAATTGCGGTTGTTCCAGTTTTGCGAGCTTATCAAGAATTTTTGAAAGTTGAAAATCTTGCGGAAGTTGTAAAAGCAATGGAAGAACAACGGACAAAGATGAACGAGTGTCGGAAAGCACATAAGACATGGGCACAATTACATGGGAATGCGGAGAATGACAAAACAGAAGCAACCCCGGTTCAAGCAGGTCCTGCTAAAAAAGAAATTACATGGACACCGGAGAAGTTCAAGGACTTATTAGCAAACGTGCAACAAGCTATTAAGTCGGCTTCCCAATTCAATAATCTTGAATTAGATGATGTTGAGTTAAACTATGTTGTGCAAGAGTTCTTGGAATTAATGGTTCAAGAATGCAATGAATATCCAGGTCAATGGACTTTCAGCAACTTGCAACGTGTATTAGGCATGATGATGCCATTAGATCCACATATTTCAATTAAGCAAATTCATAACATCGTACCAAGTGCGCAGGCCTTGTTTGAATACTTGAAGCAAAATGACTATATTAACATGGATCAATATAAGTTGGGCTTGAAAGCAATTGCTAATATGCAACCATCAGAAGACATGCTTGCCTCACTAAATCGTGATGAGCGGGAAACCCAATTAGTTTTATCGTTCATCAATAGTAATGGTATCGATACTGATGATGCAGATGTGGCAGAAGCGTGGATGGACGACCATAAGCAGGAAGTTGCTGACTTTATGCGTGGCCTATTGAATCCATGGGGCGAATATGAACGTAAGCGCCTGCTCAAACGTCAACGCGAAATGCAACAAAAGCAACAAGTGGCTAAGCGTAGTGGTAATCAAGTTGATTCACAATTAAAGCGGAAAAAGAAGTCCCTTCAAGGAATCAAGTTTAGTAAAAAGGCTCGGCGGAAATTACGTCGCCATTAATTTTTTAGAGGAGGAATCCATAATGAGCGTTGAAATTCCAGAAAATATGGAAGAAGTAGCAATGCAGCTGGCTCAACATCAGGTACGTGGTGAGCAAGTTGACGAAAAGGCTGTTATTCAAAATGCTGTTCGGGATATACTCCAAGCATTTTTTGATGAAGCTCTTGAAGGTCATTATGATGATGTGAAGTGGGATGGGGATGACCTAGTCGTTACGGATATTATGGGTGATGAAGTAGGACGCATTCAACCACAATCGCGCTCGTTTATTGATGACTTTAAGAACAACGCTGATTCATTAATTGAACGGCTTGAAAATTCGACAGCCCAAATTGTTGGTGGTCGTTAAGCTTTTGATTATCATAAAAAAATGACCCGTGGAAATTGCCACGAGTCACTTTTTATTTTAAAGACGATTTTTAATTTCGTAGGGCTTTGACTTTCCGTGTTCAGCTGGTAAGGCATCCTTAGCATAAAAAATTGCGTATTCTTTATCATTAGGATCTTTAGCGATGACAAGTTCATCATTATGACGTGCTTGTTTAAAAATTTGTCCCTTCCGAACAGCTTCATTATAATCATGAATATTAGCGACTGAATCGCCTGGGTTAAAGAAAATTCTTGTTTCCATTATAAGTTCCTCCTCATGCACGACTTGGCAAATCGATTTGTGCTTTTGCTAGAATATGACCCTTGGCTGCATGGATAAAGTCATTAAGCCAGTATTTATTTTTTAAGGGTAAAGTATCATCTAACGCAAACACCATTAAAGTATAATCATGAGTTTTGTCGGGAGGCTGTGGACCCACATAACCACTAGTTATCAATGGGTTTCCGTTAACCAACGAGCCGGCATTACTATTATTTCCTTGAACAAATTTATCTGCTAATTCTCGACTAGCATTTGCAGGAATGTCTGTTAACGTTGCTGGAATGTTGGCAGCTAACCAGTGAATCCAAGTGAAACCACAGACAGGTGTTGAGTCATAATCAATAAAGACGATTGCAAATGTCTTTGTCTCTGCTGGTGCATTGATAATTTTAATTGGAAATGACTTGATTGGATGGTCAGCTAGCATATCAGCTGCTGGCGCATATTTACCATATTCATCTGCTAACATCCCATTAATTAATGGTACTGAGATTTGCATAAAAATTCCTCCTTATAAGACAATTATAATCGTGCCTAATCTAAATACAATTTTCGTAAATCTTTTATTTCGGTAGGCGTAATATCAAGGTAATTATTAAGATATTGATTAACGTTTCCGTAATTGTGAGTAATACCTTTAATTGCTGTATTTAGGTAATCAGGAGCTACTGAGGCAAGAGCAGCCCGGTTTGTCACTAGTTCCTCGCTGGCTCCATGATTCCGCATGTCTTGCAGCCAGTGATTACGAAAATCTTGAGTAACAGTATTCGTTAGCAAGTAATCTTCCATAATAATCTTTTGTTCAACGCCAAGGGCACTGAGAATAAGATAAGCAGCCATCCCTGTCCGATCTTTGCCAGCAGTACAATGAAATAGCAAGGCACCGTGTTCATTATTCAGTAAGAGATTAAATAATTTCTGATAAGCTTGCTTAGCTGAAGGAGTCGTGGTCATTCGGTGATAAACATCAATCATATGGTGATAGCCATTTCCTGGTTGTTGCATCTGAGCAGCGATTTCTTCATCACTATGCGAGGCGTCAGTTTCGTCGGCTTCAAACACAGGCAAATGATAATACTTTGCTTGGGATGGCACTCGATCAGGATTTTTCTTTACTTCGTCGGGAGCGCGGAGGTCGATATCTAGAGAAATAGGAATATTATCTAAAACAGTCAGATCAGTTTGATCTAAATGAGCAAGTGAGCCTGTACGGATGAGTCGATGCCATTTTGTTTGATGCCCATCTGCTGTTGGATAACCTCCAAGATCACGAAAATTATAGCCATTCTTTATTGGAAGTAAGCGTTGGTTAGCCATGAGAATCCTCCTCGTATTAACTCTTACTACTATTGTACACTGAATTGAGGTAAAAGAGGTTGTAAAGCTTGAGCAAGCATTTTTCCTTCAGTGATAGCGCCAGCTTGATCAGGATGGAGCCCATCAGTGAAACTATGGCGCCAAGTTTTAGTTTCAATTATCGAACAGTCATGTTTAGTGGCAATTTTTCGAATCTCAGAAGCAAAGGTCTGACTAAAAGGAATTATGATTGCTAAAGGAGCATGGGGAAAGGTTAGCTTAACTTGCTGAATAAAAAGGTCAAAAGCGGCAATAAATTGAGCTAGGGGGAAACGACGGTCATTAACCCCTAAATTAATCACGTTGAGGTTAGGGTGATTAGGCGTCCATGATGTTTGATCATCAATTTTTCCTAAAAAGACATCGGCTGTTGGTACCCCGCCAGTCGCAGGTCTTAACACTCCCCCAGCAGAGTAGGCTATTCGAACACTATCAACGTTAAGCAGGTCTGCACAAATTCCAGCATAGTTAGTCTCTGGTCGGTAGTCAGCGGCAGGGTGATTGCCAATTATCCAGCAACCAGCCGTAATTGAATCACCGATAAAGTTGACCAAAGGACGCTGAGGAGCTGCCGTAATTTTACCTCCGTCGAGATAAATGTTTTTAATCGCAAAGCCTTCATTACCTCGCCAAACTTCATCAATGTCAGTATTACCGGCTGCCATTATTTCGATAGTATGTAATGCCGAATCAAGTGGAATATCAATGTTTGCTAAACTAGCTTGTACCCGTTGCCACTTTCCATCATCAATTCGAAAAGCAAACACTTGGCTAGGAGATAGCAAATTTTGATTTGGCAAAACAGTAATTTGACACTTTTTAGCCCCTGAAGCCTTAAAACGAAGGTAGCTGCCAAGGTTAGTAGTGTATAAAGTGGGCGTATTATTAATCTTTTTAATAGTCCAGCGTCCCGTACGTGAAGCAAGCTTAATTAGATCAGTCGGTTGGTAGTTCCTCATTTGAATCCTCCAATTATTTATGACTAGTGTAGCATTAAAGAAGAAATTATGTATATCAGCTTCTTTATCGTGTAATCGTTTTCTTTGTTGCGTCGAATTATTTGTAAGCGCTTATTGACGAGGTGGTTAAAAAGTAGTAAATTATATTTAGTAAAAGTTTACTAATGTTTGCTTGATGTATGGAGGTTATTCTGATGGATAAGCAACAATTTTTAGCTGAATACCAAGATGTGTTTAAAGAACCAGGGAAAGATGTATTTTTCTCACCAGGACGGATTAATGTGATCGGGGAACATACTGATTATAATGGCGGTCATGTTTTCCCGTGTGCAATCAGTATTGGAACCTATGGAGTATATGGACCGCGTGAAGACACAACAGTAGCCATTTACTCGGCTAATTCGGCAAAAGAAGAAGACAGTAAGGTTATTACTTTTGACATTAATGATACAGAACCGCAAAGTGCTAAAGATGAAAAGTGGGTTAATTACTTTAAAGGGATGCTTGTTTATCTAAAGCAACAGGGCTTCAAGATTGATCACGGATTTAACTTATACATCCACGGTTTTCTTCCTTATGGTTCGGGCTTATCGTCATCAGCATCAATTGAAATGTTGATGGGAAATATCTTGAAAGATGAATTTAACCTTGATATTGATGAAATTGAATTAGTCAAACTCGGACAAAAGACTGAAAATGATTTTGTTGGTCTTAATTCTGGAATCATGGACCAGTTTGCTGTCGGGATGGGTAAAGAGAATAACGCAATTTATCTTGATTGTAATACTCTTGAATATAAGTACCTCCCACTCGAACTTGGTGACTATGAAATTGTTATCATGAGTACTAATAAGAACCACTCCTTAGCGGGTTCCAAATACAACGAACGGGTTCAAGAATGTGAAGAAGCAGTTAAACGCCTTAACAAGAAACTAGATATAGATAAGTTAGGTGAATTAGATTCCGATACATTTGATCAATACACTTATTTGATTGATGATGATACATTAATTCGTCGTGCCCGTCATGCAGTTAGTGAAAATGAACGAACAAAGAAAGCCATTGATGCAATGGAAAAGGGTGATCTTGAAGAATTAGGCCGCTTGATCAATGCTTCTCATGTATCACTTAAATACGATTATGAAGTGACTGGTAAAGAACTTGACACCCTAGCAGAAAACGCATGGGATCAACCAGGCTGCCTTGGTGCCCGAATGGTCGGCGGTGGATTTGCTGGCAGTGCGATTGCTATTGTTAAGAAGGCTTCAGCAGACGACTTTAAGAAGAACGTTGGCAAGATCTATCGTGACAAGATTGGTTACGATGCCAGTTTCTATGATGCTGAAGTTGTTGATGGACCACATAAGCTTTAATAGTATTTTAGTGGGGGAATGAGAAAATGAAGTTAATGGAAAAGTTTGCTGACCAAGTGATTGCTAGTGGAACTTATGAACCACTCGACCGGATCTATATCTTAAACAAGATTCGGGGCCTTGTTGGTGATGAAGATGTTGAAGCTAAAGATGATGAATCTCTTGTTAGTCAACTTGTTGATTTAGCTGTTCAACGCGGTAAAATTGATGATGGTCAAACTGCCAAGGAAATTTTAAACGATCAACTTTATGATTTGATGACACCAACACCATCAGTAGTTAATCATAAATTCTGGGAAAAGTACCAACAATCTCCATCAAGTGCGACTGATTGGTTCTATAACCTATGTACTAGTAACGACTATGTTAAAGTAGCTGCTATTAAGAAGAATGTTGTCTTTGATAAACCAACTAAGTACGGCAATCTTGAAATTACCATCAATCTTTCAAAGCCGGAAAAGGATCCCAAAGCAATTGCCGCGGCTGCTCATGATACCGCTAAGAAGTACCCGCAATGTGCCCTTTGCATGGAAAATGAGGGTTATAAGGGACGTCTTGGACAAGCAGCCCGAAGCAACCACCGTATTATTCGGATTACAGTAGGCGGCCAACAATGGGGATTCCAGTATTCGCCATACGCTTACTTCCACGAACACTGTATCTTCCTTGATAGTAAGCATGAGCCAATGGAGATTAATCGGCAAACTTTAATTAACTTGGTTGAAATTGAAAAGCAATTCCCGACGTATTTCGTTGGAAGCAACGCTGATTTACCAATTGTTGGTGGTTCAATGCTTGCTCATGAACACTACCAAGGTGGCAAGCATATTTTCCCAATGATGAAGGCCTCCATTAAGAAAGAATTGCACTTTGATGAATATCCAGCTGTTAATGCAGGAATCGTTAACTGGCCAATGAGTGATATTCGTTTAACTAGTACAGATACTGAGCAATTAATTGACCTTGGTACGCATATTATTAAAGTATGGGATCAATACAGTGATGAAAGTCTTGATATTAAGGCTTTTGATGGGCAAACTCGTCATCATACTGTTACCCCAATTATGCATCGGGAAGGTGATAAGTTTGTTCTTGATTTAGTTTTGCGGGATAATAATACTAGTGATGAATATCCACTCGGAATCTTCCATCCACATGAAAAGCTATGGCACATTAAAAAGGAAAATATCGGTTTGATTGAAGTGATGGGTCGTGCTATCTTACCAGCGCGGCTTAAGGATGAGTTAAATGAAGTCAAGAAGTTTTGGCTTGGTGCTGAAAATAAGATTGCAGATAGTCATCTTCCATGGGCAAAAGAAGTTCAGTCAAGGATTAATATCACCGAGGATAATGTCGATGAGGTTATGGAACAAGAACTTGCTAATGTCTTTGCCAATGTTTTGGAAAATGCAGGAGTCTTTAAGGATAACACAGCTGGAAATGAAGGTTGGCAACGATTCGTTGATGCTTTAAAATAGTTTTAACCTAAAATGAAGAAAGGGGCGCTGAAGCAGGATGGCAGTAACATTACATGATATCGCGGATAAAGCAGGGGTATCTATTGCGACTGTATCGCGAATTTTAAATAATGATGTGACGCTTTCTGTAAATGAAAAGACACGTCAGCGAGTGTTAGCCACTGCCGAAGAGTTTAACTATACTAAGCATAAGCGAGCACGTAATAACCAAGTACAACGAGTAGCTGTTGTTCAATGGTATTCTCTTACACAAGAATTAGATGACCTATATTACATGGCGATTCGGATGGGAATCGAACGAGCAGCTCAACAACAGGGACTCCAGACTGTTCCCGTTTACCAAAACAATATGGAAGAGATTCCTCGTGATGTTACGGGCATCATCGCGATTGGAAAATTTAGTGATTCGCAAGTTCAAGCATTGCGGTTAGTAACTTCTAATATTGTCTTTGTTGATTACGATAGTTTGGCTGCTGGTTACGATTGCTTAGTACCGGACTTTGAAAATGCAGTGCGGTCAGTTATTTCAGAATTTGTTAGCGAAGGGATTAACGATATCGGTATGTTAGCAGGAACTGAAAAAACAACGGACCAACAAATTGTTCCTGATTTACGGCGATTCTATTTTGAAAGTAATCTGCGTCAACAAAACCTATATCATCCAGAATTTATATTTGCTGGCAACTACACCTCGATGTCAGGATATAATGCGATGAAAAAGGCAATTGCGACGCTTGGTGACCGTATGCCGCATGGAATCTTTGTAGCCAATGATCCGATGGCGGTTGGCGCACTTAAAGCAATTCAAGAAGCCAAAATCAACGTTCCAAATCGAATCGCCTTGATTAGTTTTAACGATACAGCAATCGTTAAGTACGTTTATCCAAGTATGTCAGCAGTACACGTTGCCACTGATGAAATGGCACATGCCGCAGTTGATATGATGATTAAACGGCTGCAGAATCCGAATAATGATCCATGCAAGACAGTGGTGGGAACTCATTTGATCAAACGGCAAACAACTCGATAGTATATGAAAAATGGTTCAGTTTTGATAGTAATGGCGTTAGTGCTATTTACTAATAGAAACTGAATCATTTTATTTTTTAATTCTTTTTTGATACCACCGATAAGCAAAGTATAAGCAAGTAATCGCCATGATGATAATAGCAACGGTTGTATAATCATTAAAGATAATAACAATTTTATTCCACGATTGGCCGACCCACGCGCCGAGAACAACAAGCAGTGTATTCCAGATTGCACTCCCGATAGTAGTGAGAAGGCAGAATTTTCCTAATGAGGTTTGAGCAATCCCTGCAGGAATAGAGATCAAACTGCGAATAACAGGAATGCAACGTCCATAAAGAATTCCGCCTGTGCCGTGCTTATTAAACCAATCGACTGCTTTTTTAGCATCATCTTGATGAAAACCTAAAAGCTTAAAGAAGCGGTGTGCAAGAAGACGTTCAAGGCGTGTAACAGTTAACTGGCGACCAAGAGTATATAAGATAAGCGCCCCGATAAGCGAGCCAATTGTTGCGGCGATAATTACACCAATAATTGATAATGAGGTGGTGGTCGTCATGAATCCGCTCATTGTAAGGATAATTTCGGATGGTAGCGGGGGAAAGACATTTTCAAGGGCAATTAGTAAGGTAATTGCAAAATAACCAAACTGATTAATAAATTCCGTTATCCAAGCGTTCATAAATTACTCCTGTTCAATTAAATCTTCTCTAAACACTCTATCATATTAGAGAAATTCTTAGTAGCGGTCTTATTTTTCTTTAGTTAAAATTACGAATTATAAATTAGAATTATTTTATTGAAGTGAATAAAATGCCTAGGGAGAGTAAAAAGTGTTCGGATTTAATCAAATAAAATCTTAAAAATTGCTAAAATCTTACTAAAAATGTGCTAAAGTATAATAAGACTACATAAGGGAGATTGATATAAAGTGAAGCGATATCGTTTCGGGCGCCTTAGTATGGGCTGGCAAATTATGATTGGGCTGGCTCTTGGTATTATTTGTGGATTGATTTTCTATCAAAATAAGGGTGCCATCACTGTTATGCAGAGCTTAGGAACAATCTTTATCCGGCTGATTCAAATGATCGTAATGCCAATTGTTGTTTCTTGCTTGACTGTCGGAATTGCTAATATTGGTGATATTAAAAAGTTAGGACGGATTGGTGGAAAAACATTAATTTATTTTGAAGTGTTAACCACAATTGCGTTGATTTTAGGGATTGTAATGGCTAACATTACTCATCCAGGTTCATTTATTGATATTCATAAACTTCATGCAACTGATATTTCGCAATATATGTCTACTGCAAAATCTGCAGAACATAATAGCGGATTCTGGCCATTAATTTTGTCGATTATTCCAACGAATATTTTTAAATCCATGTCTGATGGTGACATGATGCCTGTTATCCTGTTCTCTGTTCTCTTCGGATTAGGAATTGCAGCTGTTGGGGAAAAGGCTAAAATTTTAATTGATGTATTAAATGCAGTTTCAGAAGTTATGTTCAAAGTTACTAATTGGGTCATGAAGTTTGCACCAATTGGGGTCTTTGGTTTAATTGGAATGACAATCGCCGAAATGGGTATTAGTGCTCTGCTACCATTAGGATTATTTATTGTGATTGCGTATGTGACAATGTTAATCTTTATTATTGTTGTCCTCGGTATAACTGCTCATATTTTCCATTTACGTTATTGGAAGACGATGCGCGCTATCCTTGATGAGATTGTCTTAGCATTTACTACTGCTAGTTCAGAAGTTACGTTGCCTCGTTTGATGAAAAAGACGCACGAGATGGGGGTAAGCAAGGGGATTACAGCTTTTGTTATCCCAACTGGTTATACTTTTAATCTTGATGGATCTGCAATTTATCAATCATTAGCAGCAATCTTCTTAGCACAAGCATATGGACTTCATCTTAGTATTTCTCACCAAATTACTCTGCTAGTAGTTTTGATGATTACTAGTAAGGGAATGGCGGGAGTTCCAGGAGCTTCTTTTGTTGTATTACTCGCTAGTGTTTCTACAATTGGTGTTCCAATGGCTGGTTTGACTTTCATTGCTGGAATTGATCGTTTCGTTGATATGGGACGAACTGCTGTAAACGTGGTTGGTAATTCGATCGCCACACTTGTTATCGGTGAATCTGAAGGCGCTCTTGACCGTGAAAAATATAATGCATATTTAGATAATTACGGAAAAGAGAAGGCACCGACAGAAACTGATGCCGAAGTTGAATAATAAACATAAAAGCGAAGATGAGTATTTCTCATCTTCGCTTTTATGTTTATACTTCTTCTGAATTGGCAGTATCTTTTGCCGAAGCTAGCTTAACTCCTCGGTGGTTAACGCTTGTACTAAATACGATTTGTGTACTTGTCTTCCCAAAACGTTGTTGAATAGTATTGATGAAGTCATCTAAATCGGTGGTAGAAGGAAAAACAACTTCCATAATTTCTGAATAATCACCAGTTACACAGTTACATTCAATTACATTGGGAATTTGTTGAATGTAAGGGTAAAATTCTTGTTTTTGGCGAGGCTCAAGTTGTACCTGAATAAAAGCTTTAACATGAAAGTTAATTTTTTCCATGTTAACACTTGTATGGTAACCAGTAATAATCCCATTTCGTTCAAGTTTATTGATTCGCGCCGCAATTGCTGGTGATGAAATGAAACATTCTTTAGAGAGTTCTTTCAGAGAAGCACGGGCGTTTTTTTGAAGAAGGTTAATAATCTTCCTATCGATCTTGTCCATAAGATGCGGCCTCACTTTCAAATATTAAAGGTATATTGGATACATTAAGATTACTCTAATTAAAGATTAATGTATAGTCTAAATTTTAGGAAATTTTGAATTTTATCTGCGGTCAGTATTATTCTGGTTTCCTTCGCTTTATTCTTCGAAAAAATGGTATAATTTAACTAAAGACATTACTAATTTGTTTGGAGGTTCAAATCTATGGATCAAGAATATCAAAACATCCTAGTTCCAGTTGATGGTTCTCAGGAATCAGAATTTGCATTGCATCGTGCAATCGCAATCGCAAAGCGTAATGGTGCCCATATAGATATTTTAAATGTAATTGATACACGAGCAATGGCTTATAACTTTGCTGGTATGTCAGATGGAAGTATTGCTTACCAGTTAGTTGATAAATCAAAGCAATATCTTGATGAATTGTTGAAAAATGCCAAGGATAAGGATGGCTTTGATAATCTTGATATCCACATTCGTCTTGGTAATCCAAAGACAATTATTGCGTTTGACTTCCCTCGGGACCACCACAACGACATGATTATTATCGGTGCTAGTGGATTATCACGGATGCAACGAGCTGTAATGGGTTCAGTTACGTCATATGTAAAGCGTAATGCTCCAGTTGATGTTTTGGTTGTACGGACTGACGTAGATCTAGTTAAATAGTCATTGAATATTATCAATGGGGTTAGTGGTAAGTATTACCATTAACTCTTTTTATATACTTTTTATCGTCCACCCGCATAGCAGGTGGTTTTTTTGTTTCATGCATTCGCTCTTCAACTAAGTTTAAAGACATTAATAAAAAGGAACCGCCCAAATTAGAGTGATTCCTTTTTTGACAGAGAAGATATTTAATTACTTTTTAGTAACTTCCATAACGATATCAGTAGTAGTTACCTTTTCACCAGCATCTCTCAATAATTTAATATCAAAGTCTTTACTGTTAGTAACTGTTACCATGACAGTATCATCAAGGCCGGCTTTCTTGATTGCGGGATCCCAGAATTCCATTAATTCGTCACCTTTGTCAAAGTGCTGATTTTTATCAAAGTAACTAATGAATCCAGTACCTCGAAGTTTAACCGTATCAATACCAACGTGAATCAGGAGCATAATACCATTATCAGATTCGAGTCCGATCGCGTGGCGAGTAGAGAAGGTTGCTCGTACTGTTCCACTAAATGGAGCAATTACTTTACCATCAGATGGTTTAATAGCGAATCCTTTACCCATATTACCAGAGGCAAAGTTTTCATCGTTAACGTCCTTTAAGTTAACAAGTGTACCAGTAACTGGTGATGTGATATCAGTAACACCAGGTTGTGGGGTAGAAACAGATGCTGTTTGTGATTTATTACTGTCAGCATCTTCAAGGTGGTTTCCCCAAGTCTTTTCAAGTTCAGCCACGATCTTGGCATGCATCTTTTCATCAAGTTTAACCTTTTTTGCAAAGATAAATACACTAATGAGAATCAAGATAGCAGGAGCTAGGAACATTACTAGCTTAAACTTCGCAGCACCAGTAGCAGTAACTGTTGCTGCAGTGGCACCAGCAGTCATTCCAGCAATAATAGTAGTTGGTCCAATGATCCATCCAGAAACAGCACCAGCAAACTTATCTAACAGTGGACGAACCGATAATGTAAGTGATTCGTCACGGTGTCCTAATTTTAGTTGACCATATTCAACAGAATCAGTAATAGTCATTAAAACAACTAAAAATACTAATGGTTGTGGAATGAAGAATAATTCTGCACCAACTAAAACTAAAATGAGTGATTTACCAGCAAATGCAAAGATTAATAAGCCAAGGAAAAGTAATGAAACTGACCCGTAAAATAATTTACGCCGACTAATTTTACCAGTAAAGAGAGGGAAAGTAAGAACGGAAATAACACCAATAACAGTGTTTAATCCACCCAGAATAGAGAAAGCCTTTGAATTACCTAAAATATAAGTAAAGTAGTAAAGCTCCATACTGTTAACTAATGTGATTCCTGTTGTATAGAATAGGTATGAGAGAGCGATAGCGAATAATTGGTCATTTTTGACAAGAATTTTATAAACATCTTTTAGTTTAGTTTGTTCTTTATTTTCACGAAGCAGAGACTTTTCTTCATGAGTGCCAAGCCCGACACCAATAGCAGTAACAGCAGCAACAGCGGCGGCAATTGCGGCAAAAATAAACCAACCACGATCATCACCGGTACCGCCATTTTGATTTGCTGAGAAGAATAAAACCATTGGCATAATAACAAAACCAACAATATTTCCTCCAACAGTAGAACCAACCCGCGCAAAAGTAGCTATTTTATCACGTTCATGTGAATCAAATGATAGCGCAGGAATCATTGACCAAAAGGCAACATCATTAAATGAATAAAAGATATCCATAATGATATATAAAATAGCAAAGATCAATAGGTACAGGTAAGGATTAGAAAGACTTAAACCGCCCATTGGTGTGAATAAGATAGCTAAAATAATTGCTGAAATGATTCCACCACCGACAACCCACGGTTTAAATTTACCCCAACGTGTGTTAGTACGATCAATTGCGTTCCCAATTAGTGGGTCAACTAACAACTCTATAATTCGTAATACAGCGATAATTGATGTAACCCATAGAACCATGTGATTGTTGAATGCTTTGTTACTAGAATTGAATAAGTGTCCAGTAACATACATAATGAAATACGTTGAAAGTAAAGCATAAAAGACATCATGCCCGAAGGCTCCCATTGAATAGGCAAAACGGGAACGGGCAACATGCTGTTTACTTTTTGCAGTATTAATTTTTATATCCATGTTAACTCCCCTTTTCTACAACAACATATAATATCTTACACAAACAATAGTAAGCGTTTTCAAGAAAAAAGTCAATGCAATTTTAGTAAAATTTTACGAAAAAGGAAGTAATATCAAAATAATTATTTATTGAAAGCGAGCGCCATAACTTTAGCCTGAGTAGTTTCTAATTCATCAGCATTTAGATTAATATATTTATTTACAAGGCGTTCATTTGCATGAAGATCGCTGACGAGAAAATCGTGGATTGATGTAATGTTTATTCCAGTATGGCGTAAATGGAGAATCGTCATTGTAATTGCTAACTGTTCTGTTTTAGCGGCCGAAAGAGTAGCAGGGGCGGTTTCAATAACACCTTGGTAATAACCGCTCATAAATGTTTTATTCATCATAATCACCTCTGTTCTAATCAAACCACGTTTTTATTTTCTTGTTAAGAAATTTAAAATAAAAAACGACCGAGAATAGATCTCAGTCGTTAAATCAATATTTATTTGATTATTGTTCTTCGTACCAGCTGTAGTGGAAGTTACCAGGACGGTCAGTACGTTCGTAAGTGTGAGCACCGAAGTAGTCACGTTGAGCTTGAAGCAAGTTAGCAGGAAGCACTTCTGAACGGTATGAGTCGTAGTAACTAATAGCAGCACTAAGTGAAGGAACAGGAATACCAGCCTTAACAGCAAGAGCAACAACGTCACGAGTTGCCTTTTGGTACTTCTTAGCAATGTCCTTGAAGTAATCATCAAGAAGTAAGTTCTTCAAGTCTGGGTTCTTAGTGAAGGCATCAGTAATGTTTTGTAAGAATTGTGCACGAATAATGCATCCTGCACGCCAGATTTGAGCTAATTCACCATACTTAAGGTTCCAGTCATAACGTTCGGAATCGATCCGCATTTGTTCGAAACCTTGTGCGTAACTCATAAGCTTACCGAAGTAAAGAGCTTGACGTACTTTTTCAATCATTTCCTTCTTGTCGTCAATTGAAATAGCTTCAGTTTCAACAGGTAATTCCTTGCTTGCTTGTACACGTTCGTCCTTCATCATTGAAATGTAACGAGCGTAAACAGCTTCTGTAATAACTGATTGAGGAGCACCACCATCAAGGGCAGTCATTGAACTCCACTTACCAGTACCCTTGTTAGCACCACGGTCAAGGATCATGTCAACAATAGGCTTGTTCTTGTCGTCACCAAGGTCATCCTTACGAGTAAGGATATCAGCAGTAATGTCAACAAGGTAACTGCTTAATTCACCCTTGTTCCATTCAGCAAAGGTCTTAGCAATGTCATCAACAGGCATCTTTAATACGTTACGCATGATGTTGTAACTTTCGTCGATTAATTCTTCATCACCGTATTCGATACCGTTGTGAACCATCTTAACATAGTGACCAGCACCATTTGGTCCAATGTAAGCAACACATGGCTTGCCATCTTCTTCAGCCTTAGCAGCAATCTTAGTAAGGATTGGAGCAACTAAGTCATAAGCTTCTTTTTGACCACCTGGCATAAGGGAAGGACCATGGAGGGCACCTAATTCACCACCGGAAACACCCATTCCGATGAAGTTAATACCAGACTTGTCTAACTTAGCGTTACGAGCCATAGTATCGTGGAAGTTAGTGTTACCACCATCGATTAAAACATCACCCTTGTCAAGTAATGGCAATAATTCGTCGATAAGAGCATCAGTTGGCTTACCTGCTTTAACCATCATAAGAATTCGACGAGGCTTTTCTAATGAGTCTACGAATTCCTTAACAGTGTAGCTAGGTACTAACTTCTTATCGCTGTGGTCACGCATCATTTCGTCAGTACGGTTACGGTGACGATTGTATACACCAACCGTGAAGCCACGACTTTCGATGTTTAGTGCAAGGTTCTTACCCATAACAGCTAAACCAACAACACCAATTTGTGCTTTTTGATCAGACATTAAAGTCACTCTCCTCAATACTTATGTAATATAATTCACAACCTCGATTATAACAAAAATTAAAGATAGTGCAAACGCCAAACATCAATTTTTATTATAAAAAAGTAATTTACAGCAAGAATGCTATAAATTACTTTTAGTAACTAATGATTTAAACGATAAACCCACTTACGTCCATCACGAGCTAATAGTTCGTCAGAAGCTGCTGGACCCATGGAACCAGGAGTATAGTTAGGGAATTGAGGCTTTTCAATATCCCAAAGCTTACGGATAACGTCGACGAACTTCCATGCATAGGCAATTTCAGCCCATGAGGCAAAGTTTGTGTGGTTGCCTTCAAGTGCATCATGGAAAAGACGTTCATATGGTTCTGGAGATTCCTTCTTATCAGAATCACTTTGTAAGAAGCGTAAATCAACAGGTTCTGTTGTGAAACCTTGACCTGCACGCTTAGCATTTAATTGGATTGCAAAACCTGAGTTAGGTTCAACAAAAATAGTTAATACGTTTGAGTTAAGAGATTGGTCACTTTCAGAACGTGGGTTAGCAAAGATATCGATTAATGGCTTCTTGAAGACGACATCGATACGAGTAAACTTATCTGCCAACTTCTTACCAGTTCGAACGTAGAATGGCACACCAGACCAACGATAGTTATCAAACATTAACTTAGCAGCAACAAAGGTTTCAGTACCAGATTCTGGATCAACACCATCTTCATGACGGTAAGCGTTAGTTTCATCACCAGCATCATATTGTCCACGGACAAAGTTAGCAGCTGCTTCTGATGGCGTGTAGAGGCGAAGACTGCGAAGAGCCTTAATCTTTTCAACTCGAACATCAGCATCAGTAAATGCAACGGGTTGTTCCATTGCTAACTGTGCAACAATTTGCATGATGTGGTTTTGTACCATATCTCGTAATGCACCAGATTGGTCATAGTAACCAGCACGTTCTTCAACCCCGAGCTTTTCGCTCAATGTTACTTGAATGTTGTCAATGTAACGGTTATTCCAGAGTGATTCAATCATTGTGTTACCAAAACGTAATGCTTGAATGTTTTGAACCATTTCCTTACCAAGGTAGTGGTCAATCCGGAAAATTTGATTTTCACTAAATGTTTGTGATAATTCATCGTTAAGCTTCTTAGCAGATTCAAAATCACGACCAAATGGCTTTTCAATAACAAGACGGTTAAAGCCGTTGTCAGTTAATAATCCTTGCTTCTTCAAATTCAATGCAATAGTACCAAAGAATTGTGGTGCCATTGACATATAGAAAAGACGGTTGCCTTCAGCGCCGAATTGTTCATCTAATTCGGCAAGGCGTTGCTTAAGGATTTCGTAATGTTCTGGCTTAGTAACATCATGTGACTTGTAGAAAAAGTGTTTTGAGAATGCTTCTGCTTGGCCATCCTCGGTTTCTGGAATGTTGCTAATAGATTCACGAACGATTTGTTGGAATTCTTCGTCAGTTAGTGGACGACGAGAAGTTCCTAGTAATGCAAAATGGTCAGCTAGGTAACCCTTTTGATATAACTTGAACAAAGCAGTATAAAGTTTACGCTTTGCAAGGTCACCAGTAGCACCAAATAATGTAATGACAGCCTTATTTTCTGTAGCCAAAATGTTCACTCCTTCTGAAATTTCAGAAAATTCTTATACCGTGACAATTATATACTCTTAAAGCATAATCTGCACTATCAAAGGAAACGTTTTCTGAGAAGATGTCTTAGAAAACGGAAATGGACCATTAACGATAAATGGCTTGTTGATTAGTCATTGGCAAGCGCTTGTCAATTAATGGTCTAGATCAAAAAACTTTTAAAAGAAATTTGTAATTGATAAAAATTAGAACTTACAAAAGTTAAACTAAATAAAAAAGCTGGGGAAATTCCTCAGCTTTGAAACGTATCTTAAACAAATTGTTTTCGTTCTGCTATTACGCCACAGACTGTAAAGAAGATAGCTGCAATCGCAATCACGATTAAACTTGCAAACCAGTTATGTGTCTGTGAATAAAGGTTTCCGACAACAATAGGACCTAATGCAGAAATTAAGTATCCTACTGATTGGACCATTCCAGAAAGGTTTCGGGTATCAGTGGAACTCTTGGTCTTTAGGCCGAACAAAGTCATTGCCAGAACGAAAGTAGTAGTTGTGCCGGCACCAAGAAATAGGGCAACGAATATATAGTAAACAAGCGAATTTACTGGGAAGAACATCATTCCGGTTCCGATTAAAGAAATGGTTCCCGCAAATAGCATTATTGGTTGCCGATTCTTCATCTTAGTGGCAATTACAGGGATTGCAAAGGCAAATGGCATTGACAATAGCTGTAATAATCCAGCAACTAAACTTGCGTTATCACTGCTTAATCCGGCATCCATAGCAATTGTAGGTAACCAGGCAACAATACTATAGAATACGAAACATTGTCCCCCAAAGAATAAGAGTAACCACCATGCATTTGCATTTTTCCACATGTTAGTTCCTCGATCAGTAGAATTGCTTTCTTTAGTTGCACGTTGATTGTAGCGTAAGTTTGGCACCCAGATAATTGCAGCGATTAAAGCAACAATACTAATAATGATAACAGCAGTTTGCCAACTAGTAGCATGGGTAATTGGAGTGATTGCGTAAGCGCCAATTGCAGCAAATAAAGTCATTGCGACATTATACATCCCGGTTACACTCCCAATTTGATTAGGAAGTTTGTCAGCAATAATTGCAGGTAATAAGACGTTAATACAAGTAATTGCAGCCCCAACTAATATTGTTCCGATCATTAACGATGAGAAATTTAAAATCCGTAAATAGGAACCAATAAACATTAAAATCATTGCTAACTCAATCGTTAATTCATTACCAATTCGTTGAGCGAGTGCTGAAACTATTGATGATAGTAATCCAAAACAAAGCAGCGGAATAGTTGTTAAAATTCCTAAGCTGGTAGTTTCAACATTAAAAGTTTGTGCAATATCTTTAATGACAGATGGTATTGCTGTAATCGGCATCCGCATACAAACCCCAAGGAAGAATAATCCGAGAATTAGAAGTGGACTATGCTTTTTGATTTTTTCCAAAAAATTCATCCTTTCATTTTAAAATTAGCTTGATAATAGACTAGACAATTATATCATAATAGGTCCTTCGTTATGATTAATATCCGGTTAGAAGTGGCTAATCCAATTGGAGGTTAGTTTGACGGAAAGAGATTCAAAATATATAATCAACAATGAATATTTTTGGAGGAACACTATGACGGCTATATACCCATACCTAACATTTGAGAATGCGAAGGAAGCAATGGCTTATTATGAACAAGACTTTGGCGCTCAAATTACATATCACGAGGCTTTGACAAAAGAGCAGGCGGAAAGTCTTGGATTACCAGTTGATCAATTGAACCAGACAACAATGCGAGGTGAATTTATGATCGCTGGACAAAAAATTATTTGTGCAGATGCAACGATGGGTAATCCCCAAACTTCTACACTAATTTCAATTTTACTTGATTTTGAAGAAGATGAAGATAAAGCACGTGATTTGTTTAATCGTTTAGCAAAATCCGAAAATCAACGTGTAACGGTACCGTTTGGAGATTGGGTCCTAAATAATGTAATGGGGCAGATTGTAGATAAGTATGGGATCACATGGCTGATAAGTGCTAATAAACAAAGCTAAATAAAACAAAAGCGACTTGGATTTTCCAAGTCGCTTTTGTTTTAGAGGTTAGGCGTTAATTTCGCTCCAACGTTTAGTTAAGATAGTATAAATTCGTTCAATATCTTGTGAAGTGCCGCGTAATTCATAATCTGCTAGAAATGGTGCATCAAAGTCGCGCGCGTATTTACGAGCAGTTAAACAATATTGTTCGTTAAAATTTTTATTACCACTACCTACGACGCCGATGCATTGTTTGGCGTTATCGTTGTAGGCAATATATTCACCTAATGCATTTGTCATAATTTCAGTGAAACCAGAATCAATCCCGTTACCACCATTTAAATATGTGGGTACGAAAGCAAAAAAAGCGTCAGTTTCATCGGCAGGAAGAGTTTGATCGCTGACTTCTTTTAGTTCAATAAGTGGGCGATCTTCGCTAATGCTGTGCTGTTGTTTAGCATATCCCTGCATCCGCGTTAAGAAGGAACGGGTATTTCCCTCAAGCGAGATATAAATAATATTCATTGGTGCCATGTGAATTTCTTCCTTCTAGTTTAAATTTATTTTAATATTACAAAATTATTTTAGTAGAATTAAGTGCTAAATAAAAGAATAATTTTCTTATTGTTGCCAAAATGTAAAGTTTTACTTTGATAAAGTGGTAACAATAAAACTATCAATATATGAATGGTGATAATCCTGAATTTTTAAATCCAGATTGGCTAGTTTGATCGTTTCTCCTTCATGAATATTATGATAATTATCTAACACATATCCCGATAAAGTAACCACATCGCTAGCTTCAGAATCTTTAAGTTCAACATGGAAGAAGCGTTCAAAATCATAAATAGTTGTTTTTCCATCAACCCGGTATTGATTTTCCCCAATCTTAGAAATCATGTTATCTGAAACATTGTCGATTTCGTCTCTCACCGTTCCAAATAGTTCTTCATAAATATCTTTATCAGTAATGATTCCGCTAGTGCCCCCATACTCATCAACAACGACTACCATTGGCACCCGAGTACTAATCATTAACTTAAGGACTTCGGTAATTGGGGTGGTCTCAGGAGTAGTAGGCATATGGCGGAGAACTTTGGCTAAAGATACATCTCCGTTAATTTGTTTTTGCCGAATTAAGTCATAGTTAAAAACATAACCTAAAATCTTATCCTTATCATTATCAGCAACTACCGGCAAGCGGCTGTATTTCGTCTTAAGATATAGTTTAATCGCGTCATTTACAGTTTTATTTATATCAATAACTGTTAATTGAGTACGATCAATCATAATATCTTTAGCAACCTTATCGTTAAAGTCAAAGGCTCGTTCCATGTACAATAAGTCGTTGTGTTCAAGTTCACCGCCTTTAACAGCGTTTCGAGATAGGCTAATGATCTCACTTTGGGAAAGGACGTCTTGACTCTCATCAGCTGGTTCCATACCCAACATTTTAACAATTCCATTGGCAGAACTATTAAGCAACCAGACAAAAGGATAGAAAGTAATGTGAAAATAGTGCAATGGGGTAGTAACAAACATCAAGGTCTTAATTGGGATATCAATACTAATATTTTTTGGTACAATCTCGGTTAAGACCACTTCAAAATATGTTAGAAGAAGAACTCCCACAATGGCACTTATAACGTGGATCACACTATTGTTTAGTGACCAACTTGGTAGCGAAAGAGCATCGGTTAAGAGCGCTTCAATTGTTCCTTCGCCGACCCAGCCGAGAATAATTCCGCAAATTGAAACCCCTACTTGAGTGGTAGAAAGATATTCCGTTAAATTGGTGACCATTTTGATTGCACGGTTTATTTTCGCAGATGGCTTATCCCGCTTTGCTTGCATTTCTTCTAAGGCCGTTACCCGTGCCTGCACTAAGGCGAACTCAGCTGCTACAAAGAATGCCGCAAAGATAAAGGTAATGATTATGATTATAAAATTAGTGAATAGCTGGCCCTCGTTCAAAATAACATTCCTCATTTCGATTGATAAGTACAATTTATGTATATATTATTTTACCATTCAAATAAGCTGTTATAAATTATAAGCATATTAAAAAGAAAAACATGTTTATTTCGTTCACTACCTAAAAAATGATAAGATTAGTAAAGGTAGATAGCTTAAGAAAAGAGGTTATATAGTGAGTAGAATTACAATTACTGATTTAGTCTATGATGCTAAATCAGGAGATCAATTAGACAACGTTTCATTAGAACTAAAGTCACCACAAGTAGTCGGAATTTGCAGTAACGATACGGGCGCAGCAACTGCATTAGAAGATTTATTATCTGTCCGCGGCAAAATTTTAAATGGGGATGTAACAATTAATGGGGTTCCATTCAAAAAGTATAAGCGCCAAAGCAAAAATGAAATTGGCCGTATTGATGATGTGGTTTTAAAAGGAAAAACAGTGGAGAAAGCTGTTAACCACGCCTTACGTCATCGTAAAAATGCTTTGAAACCAGAACAAGCACTCCAAATGCTTAAATCATTAAAATTTGAACCTAATCAAATGATTGCCGCATTAAACGAGGCTCAACAACTAGAACTACGGATAGCACTTCTTCTTACTTGGCAATGTCCAATCGTAATTTTGAGTGATGCCTTTGATAACTTAGAAGAGGATAAACGGCAAATGATTGGTCAGCTAGTTAAAGACTATGCTCAAAAGGTCGATGCCTTAGTTCTTTTCACAAGTGAAAATATTTCGACATTAATGCGATTTGCTCATATTCTTTACTACTTCAATGGGAGTCATTTGACATCTGCCCGCGATTTATCGATGAATGATGGGGTAGATTGTACTGTGACAGTAATGGGAACTGGTTTACCAATCGACAATGCAGTAAAACTAGGGGCACATATGTTGGAAGAAGCAAGTAATGAGACCCGTTTCCTTTTCACTGGAAATATCCAAACATTATTGCCATTACTAGAACAAAGTACCATTACTGATATTAGAATTGAAGATGCAACGATTGAAGATGAATTGATGGCTTACTAATAAATTTGGAGGTTGCGATGGGGCGGATAGTTTTTATAAGTCACCGGCATGACGATTTAGTACCGACTATTATCAAAAGGGTTCCAGAAGCAGTTGCTCTTACTAGTTTTAAATTTGAAATGCAACGTGGGGATACATTGTGTTGGCTCCCGACCGTTAATGAGTATGTAGATGATGAAGTGCAGGAGTTAGCTAAATTGATTGATCATTCACTGTTTTTACCATCAAAAATAGTAATGCTTTCAATTGCAGGAACAGCCGATGATGCGACAAATCAGCAACTACAGGAATGGTATGGACAACAGGCAACTCAGGCCGTCCTTGCTCATCAATATGCGATTAAAATGATTGATGAATTTGAGTTGCCCTATACTATTATTAGAGCTTTGCCAATTACTAATGAAGAAACCTCCCTTAAGGTTGTTAGTGAAGGTAATACTTTAGAAGGTAAAGAGATTGGATTAGGACAAGTAGCACAGATAATTGAACAAGCAGTTACTACCGATGATTTTCAGAATCAATCGATTGGAATTGCACCATAAGAAAGCAGGTTGTGATATGGATAAATTAGAAGAATATCAACGATGGCAAAATAATTTAGCACGGGTGCGGTTTCCACGGTGGAAAGAATTACCTACACTAGGCTTGTATGTTGACCAAGTGGTGGCAATTGTAAATGAACAATTAAATCATTTAGGAATCGAGCCACTTACAAAATCAATGGTAAATAATTATGTGAAAAAGAAAGTTATTCAAGCGCCAATCAAGAAAAAATATGCCGTTAACCAGTTAGTAGATCTTTTGCTTATTGGATTATTAAAATCGAATTTTTCACTAGATGATATTCGTGCAGGAATTGCTCAGGTTACTATGAATTCTTACCCGCAAGCTGCCTATGATCGCTTTGTTGAAATTTTAAATGCACTTTTAGCCGGAGAAGAAATTCCGAGTAATAACGTTATTAATCCACAGAATGATCGCTTAATGACATTGGCATTGAAGTCAGTCTTATCACGAATGGATGCTGCTCAATTATTAATGGCAATGCAAAAAGTTGCTCAGCCGGCTCCATTGGAAAATAATTAGTTTCAATTATTTTGTTGCAATTACAACAAAATGAATTTAATATTGTAGTTAAGGAGAATTTTTATCAATGATTGATATTTTACGTGAAATAGGGATGATTGATCGAGCGCTCGATTCGATTGCCAATATTGAGTTCAAGAAAATCGATTTAGCACGTGGCCAATACCTGTATGTTGTTCGTATTTATGAGCATCCAGGAATTATTTCAGAACAATTATCAAACTTGATAAAAGTAGACCGAACAACGATTGCCCGTGCTGTAAAAAAGCTTGAAAAAAATGGCTTTATTGAAAGAAAAAGTGATCCAACGAATAAGAAAATTAAACGACTTTATGTTACTCAAAAAGGAAAAGAGATTTATCCTTTTATTATTCGTGAAAACCAATTTTCAAATAGTGAGGCATTGAAAGGTTTCTCGAAAAAAGAGGCTCAGCAGGTTCATGATTATCTAGTTCGTATCCGTCAAAATATTGATGGTGATTGGGATACCGTCAAGCACGGAGGCAAACGTCAATATTAATTTATAAAGAGGAGATTATTTTTATGAAGCAAGTGACGATTGATTCAAGTTTTTGGGAACTTTTTCCAGACGCACAGGTAAACATCTTGTTTGCAAATGGCATTGATAACCATAATGCTGATGACAACTATGATGAACGAAAGAAGCTATTAGCAAATGCTACTCATGAGGCTGATAAGTTTCTAACCAATGAGACTTTTCGTTTGAATCCAGTTGTTGATCAATGGCGCCAAGCATTTCAACAATTTAAGAAAAAGAAAGGTGCGCGCTCATCAATTGAGGCCTTATTGAAGCGTGCCAATCAAGGACGGAAATTTGAACCAATTGAACCTCTTGTTGATGTCTACAATAGTATTTCCTTGAGCTACGGTGTTCCAGTAGGTATCGAAGACCGAAATAAGATTGCTGGCGACCTTCATTTGGGTGTTGCAAAAGGTGGCGAAGCATTTCGGCCAGTCGGTGCTGAAGAAGATGAACCTGCTTTAGAGGGCGAAGTTATTTATTATGATGATGAAGGTGCTGTTTGTCGTTGTCTAAACTGGCGTGAAGCTCAACGAACAATGTTGACAGAAGATTCTCAAAATGTAGTTGCAGTTATGGAAGCAATTAATCCAGAACAAATTGAACGCGCTAATGAAGCGATGGAAGAATTGAGCAAGTTAATTAACCAGTACTTTGGTGTAAATGCTTCGCAAGTTTATCGACTAACTAAGGATCAGCCTGTTGCAGAGGTTCCAGATAATTTATAAAAAATGAAAAAATGAGTGAAAAATGCTACGGCTTTTCACTCATTTTTTTGAATTGTTATTCTGTTTCTTGCATCAGCACTTAATAATTTATAAAGGGCTGCAAATAAGGGAACAGTGAACATCATTCCAAGAATTCCGGAAATTCCTCCACCAATAATAACTGCAGCAAATACCCATACACTTGGGAGACCAATTGATCTTCCAACAACTAGTGGATAGGTAATACGGTTATCTAACTGTTGAAGGAGAATAATAAAGATCAAGAAAATACCGGCTTGAAGTGGAGAAACGGCGAAAATGATAACTACTCCGACACTCGCTCCAAGGATTGCCCCAATGATTGGAATTAAAGCACCAAATGCAGTTACAACTCCGATCATGGAGGCATAAGGCATTCGTAAGATCGTCATTCCGATAAAACACGAGATTCCAAGAATAGCAGCATCTTTACATTGCCCAATAATATAGTTGCTGTAACTTTCATCAAAAACTTTCAGAACTCTAATTATTTGTGACTGGTATCGGCTAAAGTATGTTGAAAGTAATTTAGTAAACTGGCGTTGCAACATTTCTTTATAAATCAAGAGGTAGATTGAAAAGAAAAACGCAATAATTGCAGTTGTGGCAGCCGAAAATACAGATGAGGCTGTTGAAATAACCGTACGGAAAGTCCCACCAACGCCAGACGTAAGATATTTACCAATTTTATCCCATTGAATTTTACTAGCATCAAAGCTATTGATGAAGCCTTTAAAATCACTGCTATGTTCAAAGTAATCGATAAAATGGTTAATAATGTGACTGTGATTTGCAATAAGCAGTTTTACACACGTAATAAGTTCAGGAATTACCAGGGCAAAAACGACGGCGATTATTAGGATGATTGTTAAGTAAGACATCACTATCCCAACTGGCCGCTTGAATTTTTGCGCACTTGGTTTCTTGAACAAAGATAGGTAGAGGTGTTCATATTGTTTTAATAGTAAGTTAACAATATAGGCAAGGATTGCTCCTATTAAAAGCGGCACGGTTGCAGAAAAAATTGTTTGGATAAATTTAGCGACAATTTTCCAATAGGTGATTGCTAAGTAGAGGACAAATAGGGCTAATACTAAAGAAAGATGACGGCGATTGATATATTGCTTCACGATAACTCTCCTCTATTATTAAGCTTTTGATAAAGTTTAAGTAAATAGTTATGACTGTCGATTTGTTCACGACAATTATTTTGATCATGTAAGTTAATTTCATAAATACTAGTAGCAACTGGGTTTAAGTGAGGCAAAACATTAGCCCAGTCAATTTTACCGGTGCCGAGAGTAAGGCTATCATGAGTTTTGCCCATTGAATCAACTAGGTGATAGTGAACGGTACGATCTTTTAAGTGTTCTAGGGATGCTGCTAATTTCTGGTTATTCCCATGAAGCTCAATAAAACAATGGGAGGTATCAAAGGCAAGTCGATAATTATGTGCAAGAATTTCTTCTTCTTGAAAGGGATCGCCATAAGCAAAAACTGGCGCAATTGAGTTTTCAAACATGATCTGATCTCCACCAGCGTCTGCAAAACGATCCAATCGCTGATAGACAGCATCTCGGGCATCTTCTACACTAGGATAAAGAGAAACAAAGTAACGTGATTCAGGACCGGCATAACCACCATGAATCAAAACTTGAACATTAAGGTCATCGGCTAAATAAAGTAGCTTTTCAGTTGTAAACTCGATGAAACGATATAAGTCGGGATATTGCTTTTCGGGGGCAACTACTTCTGAATGATGATTCTGAAATTGCATTGGATGATGCAGAATCACATTTTTAATACCAGCAGCTTTAACGTATTGAATTGTATCATAGAGGCGACGATAACCTTCATCAGTAAAGTCATGAGTATCAGTATAAAATTCATAAGTAGTAGGATTGTACTGTAAGCGATCATTGATTTGTTTTAGCTGACTGCTTCCCTTTAATCCTAATTGTGGTAAAAACATATACCTTACCTCCTAAAAACTAACTACTATTTTATCTTACCAGATTTTGAACAATTTCTTATGGTAAGATACCATATTGAGGAGGTGTTTCACATGGAACAATGGTTGTTGCGTCAGCCATTAATCTTGACACCAACTATTCCATTGATGTGGACAGTGGGATGGCTTTGTACAATGTCAGCGTATATTATATTAGGTGGGCAACCACCATCCCCCAATCAGTTGCAAGACTCTGTTTTACTAATTTCAGCTGTCATTTTAGTGATAAACATTTATAATTTAATATTAGTTTATCAACGAACAGAAAAATATCGAAATCTTTCCACTTATGCACCAAGGGCTTTGTTATTAGCTATTATTTTAATTATTTCGATTGTCTTAGCCTGGGGACAGCCCAAAGTAGTTCTAATTCCTAGCTACTTAAATATTTGGGTCATGATATTTATCGTTTTAAATTTCTTACAAGCTCTTTTGGGACAATTTTTTGCGCTCCTAGAACGTTCTCGATCACGCCGAAGACTTGCTTCGATGTATTGGCCGATAGTAGTTTTGTACACTGCCGGGATTGTAATTTCACCAAGTTTGGAAGTACATAATGGTTGGACTTTACCGTTCATTATTGGTGATTGCATTTTACTTCTTTTCTTTATTGCGAGAAGTTGGCAAGAGATCCCTAGGATACTTATTAAGGTTCATGCTAATAACAGTATTATCTATGAACTGTTAGTTGGAATTAACCTTGCAACAATAATTTCAACAGTGGTGAGTGGAGTACTTTTTATTATTTTTAACTTTAGTAATACTGAAATAAGCATAGTGGCAGCTTACTTTGCTCTTAGTCCAGTGATAAATGGAATTAGTGGATTAATAATAGGAGCGATGCAACGTTACAATAATGACTATCGATACGGGCATGTAAAAGGACATCCACAAAGATATATTTACTGCGGGATTTTTCTGGTGATTGTTTTCTTGATATTAGGTTTCATTTTGAAGAAAAACTAATAATTTCTAGTCAGGAACATGATTTTTTTGCGTATTAACTTGTAAAATATTGCCGTTGTTGAACAGTTAACACAATAAAGACAATAAAATACATAATTAGTGTGTTAGCATTATTATATGTAGAAAGCGCATACAATTCGGGAATGATATAAAAAGGTTGGTGTTTAAACATGCATGGATTTATTGGCGAATTTTTTGGCACCATGGTTTTGATCCTATTAGGAGCAGGATGTTGTGCTGGTAATAGTTTAAATAAAACTTATGGGAAACAGAGCGGCTGGTGGTTTATCTGTATTTCATGGGGGCTAGCAGTTACAATGGGAGTTTATGTAGCTGGATTTCTTGGTTCACTAGGACACTTGAATCCTGCTGTGACAATTCCCTTTGCAGTATTTGGATTATTCCCATGGAGTAATGTTATCCCTTACCTATTAGGCCAATTTTTAGGTGCATTTGTTGGTGCAGTATTAGTAATTATTCAATTTTATCCACAATTTAAAGCGACTCCAAATGAAGAAGAAGGAAATAATGTTGGTATTTTTGCCACTCGTCCAGCAATAAATAGCCCAATTTTTAGCTTTCTCTCAGAAGTGATTGCGACCTTTGCATTTATTTTCGTGCTCTTAAATCTTGGTAACTTTACTCAAGGATTAAAGCCATTTATTGTAGGAATGGTTATTGCAGTTGTTGGTACATGTCTTGGAACAACAACTGGCTTTGCCTTGAATCCAGCCCGTGATTGGTCACCACGGTTAGCGTATACCATTTTGCCAATTCCTAATAAGGGAGCTTCAGAATGGTGGTACGCATGGGTTCCAATGTGTGGCCCAATTGTTGGAGGCCTTCTTGCGTGTGCTTTACAAACGGCGCTAGTTTAGTAAATCCAGAAAAAGGGAGGCTAATTAATATAGCCTCTTTATTTAGTTTAAATAAAATATGAAATACCTTGTAGGAGAAAATTGATGAGAAAAGAATTTTTTAAAAGTAGTAATGAACAATTAACAAAGTTTGCCGAGATTGTTAATGGAGATAAACCCTTACGTGAAGTTACGAGTGATGAAAAGCTAAAGGTCGGCGTGGATTTAGGGACTTCTTCAATTGTCTTAACAGTGCTAGATTCTAAAGATAAGATTGTATACGGAGCATATGAATATGATCATGCAGTTCAGGATGGTATTGTAGTTAATTTCATAGAATCAGTTAATATTTTAAGACGCTTAAAAGAAAAGGCTGAAAAAGTATTAGGACGTGAACTTAAAACGGCATGTGGTGCTATCCCACCGAAGACAGGAGAGAGGAGTGCCAAAGTGGTTGCCAATGTTATCGAAGAGACAGGTCTGCTTTGTACAGGTGTTGAAGATGAACCGACAGCCGCTGCAAAATTCTTAAGATTGTCTAATGGTACAGTCGTAGATATTGGAGGAGGAACAACTGGGATCAGCATTTTTAAAGACAATAAACTTATTCACGTTATTGATGAGGCAACGGGCGGATTTCATATGACGCTTGTTCTTGGAGGAAGATATAAAATAAAAAATGATGAAGCAGAAAAATTAAAGCGTAATAAGGAGAAAGAATCCGAAGTATATGCTGTTGTTAAACCTGTGGTTGAAAAGATGGCAGCAATTGTTCAGAATATGGGAGCCGAAATTATTGATCCAGTTATAGTTGTAGGAGGTGCAACTAATTTTACTGAATTCACAAAAACTTTTAGTAAAGATTTAAAACGTAAAGTTTATAAACCACTTTATCCTCAATTTGTAACGCCATTAGGAATTGCAATGTTTGATAATTAAAATAAATAAGAGGCTGGGCATACCTCAACCTCTTTACAGTTTTAAGTGTAAACTGCCAAATCGCAGTAGATGTTTATATCCTCGCAGGAGTAGGCCTAAAAACTCGCAAACGAGTTTAGGCCTACTCTTTTAATTTTAAATAATTTTTTCAGTATAAATCCATTGAATTACTGAACGATCAAATACATTAATTTCACTAGCTGGAATAATAGGTTGAGAACAATCTACTGTGTAAACCCAGCCTGCTTTATTACTAATATCATTCAGATCATTTATTGAATAAATATATGGATATCCATTTAAATCACGGGCCTTAAAGGAAATATCATTTTTACTGAAAAAATCTTTTGAAATTTCGTAAACGGATTTATTTGAGCGCCATTGTAAATCTCTTGGAATAGTATAGATTTTCTTTATTGCAGAATTATATTTTCGATACTTTGATGGTGTCATTCCTACTTTTTGCTTGAAAATTTTAGTAAAGTAACTTGTCTGTGAGAAACCAACTTGATGAGCCAATTTATTAATCGGTGTATTTGAAAAAATTAATTTTTCTTGAGCAAGTGCAATCTTTTGTAGATTTATATAGTTAATGAAATTGTCATTAAAGTAATTTTTAAAGATTCGACTTAAGTATGATGGTGAAAGATAAATCCTCTGAGAAACATTTTCTAAAGTAAGTGATTTTTCTAAATTAGAATTAATATATTTAAGCGCCATGGTTATATTTTTCTCAATATCACTTAGAGCACCATCATTTCTGTTGTTGAGAATAGGAGAATTAGCGACGTTAGCTATTGAACCGTCTTCAGAAATATTCAGTATCCCATTAAGAACTTTGATTAGTGAACTTAGCTTAGGAGCCTCAAATGGAGCAAGAACAGTTATACGGTCATTAGAACTGTCAATAAACTTTTTGCAAGAAATTTCAATATATTTGCTACATAAATCAATAACGTCTGATTCTATGTGTGATTCATCAAGAACGAAAAAACCACTTAAAGATGAGCTTATAACTAATGGGAAAACAAAGTAATTTTTAAAATCAAGTTTTCGTAAATGTTCAAGTGAAATATTTGGATCAAAAAGAAGGGTATTACAATCAACAATTGCTCCGGTAATGCTTGTGAAAATTATATTATTATTAGTTATTTCTTGAAATGTTTTTGTTACTTTTTGAATGTCATTTAAGAATTTTGAAGAATATTCGTACATTTTAATTTCGCCTGCTTTTTACCATTTTTGAAGGATTGTTGCTATTTACCTCTATATATTAGCATACATTTACACATAAAAACGCTTTCCTGTAAATTTTGTGATACATAATAATAAATTATTGTTCTTTTTAAGTATCATACATTTTTTAAGATAATATATCATAAATCCCATGTTATAAAATTAACATGTACCGAATTGTAAGCGATTTCTTATTATCGCTATTTGTTTTTATACTTAGGAGGCATTCTTATGGGACAAGAAGCACTTGGTTTAATTGAAACCGAAGGACTCGTAGCTTCAATTGAAGCTGCTGACGCAATGGTAAAAGCTGCTAATGTTAAATTAATTGGTCAAGAAAAGATCGGTCATGGATTAGTAACAGTAATGGTTCGTGGAGATGTTGGAGCTGTTAAGGCTTCTGTTGACGCCGGAGTACAAGCTGCCGAAAACATTGGAGAAGTTGTTTCAAGTTACGTAATTCCTCGTCCTCAGTCTGAAGTTGATAAGCTCTTACCACATCATGGAGAATAATTTATAAAAAATTAAAGCCCTTATACAGACGGCTAGGTACAGGAATCTGTATTAAGAGCTTTATTGTTAAGAGCTTTTATAGTCAGGAGGAAAAATAATGAATGATTTTCTGAATTCTACTAGTACTGTTCCAGAGTTTGTTGGTGCTAGTGAAATTGGAGATACAATTGGAATGGTAATTCCGAGAGTCGATCAACAACTATTAGATAAATTACATGTTACAAAACAGTACAAGACTTTAGGTATTTTAAGTGATCGTACTGGTGCTGGTCCACAAATTATGGCAATGGATGAAGGAATTAAGGCTACTAACATGGAATGTATTGATGTTGAATGGCCACGTGATACTAAAGGTGGAGGAGGCCATGGATGTTTAATTATCATTGGTGGTGATGATCCGGCAGATGCACGCCAAGCTATTCGGGTTGCACTTGATAATCTTCATCGTACATTTGGTGATGTTTATAACGCCAAAGCAGGTCACCTTGAGTTGCAATTTACGGCTCGTGCTGCAGGGGCTGCACATCTTGGATTAGGTGCAGTTGAAGGAAAAGCATTTGGGTTGATTTGTGGTTGTCCTTCTGGAATCGGTGTTGTAATGGGAGATAAGGCTTTAAAGACTGCTGGTGTTGAACCGCTTAACTTTACTTCACCAAGCCATGGTACAAGCTTCTCTAACGAAGGTTGCCTAACTATTACCGGTGACTCAGGGGCAGTTCGTCAAGCTGTTATGGCTGGACGTGAAGTAGGATTAAAATTATTGTCACAGTTTGGTGAAGAACCAGTTAATGATTTCCCATCATACATTAAGTAGATCTAAAAGGAGGACTACTTTATTATGAAACGTCAAAAACGATTTGAAGAACTAGAAAAACGCCCAATTCATCAAGATACATTTGTTAAAGAATGGCCAGAAGAAGGTTTCGTTGCAATGATGGGGCCTAATGACCCTAAGCCTAGTGTAAAAGTTGAAAATGGCAAGATCGTAGAGATGGATGGTAAAAAGCTTGAAGATTTTGACTTGATTGACTTATACATTGCTAAGTATGGAATCAATATTGACAACGTTGAAAAAGTTATGAATATGGATTCTACTAAGATTGCACGGATGCTCGTTGATCCCAATGTATCTCGTGATGAAATTATTGAAATTACATCAGCTTTGACTCCTGCTAAAGCTGAAGAGATCATCAGTAAGCTTGATTTTGGTGAAATGATTATGGCTATCAAGAAGATGCGTCCACGTCGTAAACCTGATAACCAATGTCACGTTACTAACACTGTTGATAACCCAGTTCAAATTGCTGCAGATGCTGCAGATGCTGCTCTTCGGGGATTTCCAGAACAAGAAACCACAACAGCAGTGGCACGTTATGCACCGTTCAATGCTATTTCAATTTTAATTGGTGCACAAACAGGTCGTCCTGGTGTATTGACACAATGTTCTGTTGAAGAAGCTACTGAATTGCAATTAGGTATGCGTGGTTTTACTGCATATGCTGAAACTATTTCAGTTTACGGTACTGACCGTGTATTTACCGATGGTGACGATACTCCATGGTCTAAAGGATTCTTAGCATCATGTTATGCATCACGTGGCTTGAAGATGCGTTTTACTTCAGGTGCCGGTTCAGAAGTTCTGATGGGTTACCCAGAAGGTAAGTCAATGCTTTACCTTGAAGCTCGTTGTATTTTACTTACTAAGGCTTCAGGTGTCCAAGGACTTCAAAATGGTGCAGTAAGTTGTATTGAAATTCCTGGTGCTGTTCCTAATGGTATTCGTGAAGTTCTCGGTGAAAACTTATTATGTATGATGTGCGATATCGAATGTGCTTCTGGTTGTGACCAAGCATATTCACACTCCGATATGCGTCGGACTGAACGGTTTATTGGTCAATTTATTGCCGGTACTGACTACATCAATTCTGGTTACTCCTCAACTCCTAACTACGATAATACCTTCGCTGGTTCAAACACTGATGCTATGGACTACGATGATATGTATGTTATGGAACGTGACTTAGGTCAATATTATGGTATTCATCCTGTTAAAGAAGAAACCATTATTAAAGCTCGTAACAAAGCTGCTAAAGCCCTTCAAGCTGTATTTGAAGACCTGGGATTACCAAAGATTACTGATGAAGAAGTTGAAGCAGCAACTTATGCTAACACTCATGATGACATGCCAAAGCGTGACATGGTTGCAGATATGAAGGCTGCTCAGGATATGATGGATCGTGGAATTACTGCTATTGACATTATTAAGGCATTGTACAACCACGGATTTAAGGATGTCGCTGAAGCAATTTTGAACCTTCAAAAGCAAAAGGTTGTTGGAGATTACCTTCAAACTTCCTCTATCTTTGATAAAGATTGGAATATCACTTCTGCTGTAAATGACGGGAATGATTATCAAGGTCCAGGTACTGGATATCGTCTATATGAAGACAAGGAAGAATGGGATCGGATTAAAGACTTACCATTCGCTCTTGATCCAGAACACTTGGAACTTTAGAGAGGAGGTAGTCTGTTATGGCTGATATTGATGAAAATTTATTACGAAAAATCGTTAAAGAAGTCTTGAATGAGACTAATCAAATTGACACAAAGATTGATTTTAATAAAGACGATAATACTGCAACCGCTACTGAGGAAGTACAACAACCAAATAGTAAAGCTGTTCCAGAAAAGAAACTTGATTGGTTCCAACCAGTTGGTGAAGCTAAACCAGGATATTCAAAAGATGAAGTTGTAATTGCTGTTGGTCCGGCCTTTGCAACTGTTCTTGATAAAACGGAAACTGGTATTCCTCACAAAGAAGTCCTTCGTCAAGTTATTGCTGGGATTGAAGA
Source organism: Limosilactobacillus reuteri (assembly GCF_020784725.1). Taxonomy (GTDB): domain Bacteria; phylum Bacillota; class Bacilli; order Lactobacillales; family Lactobacillaceae; genus Limosilactobacillus; species Limosilactobacillus reuteri_F. The sequence continues at coordinate 109,283 of NZ_JAJGTZ010000023.1, read as the reverse complement.
AGAGGGACTTAAGGCAAGAGTAATTAAGGTATACCGGACTTCAGATGTTGCTTTTTGTGCAGTTCAAGGTGATCATCTTTCAGGATCAGGAATCGCTATCGGTATTCAATCCAAGGGTACTACGGTTATTCACCAAAAGGATCAAGACCCTCTTGGAAACCTTGAACTATTCCCACAGGCTCCAGTGCTTACTCCTGAAACTTATCGTGCAATTGGTAAGAACGCAGCTATGTATGCTAAAGGTGAATCACCAGAACCTGTTCCAGCTAAGAACGATCAACTTGCTCGTATTCACTATCAAGCTATTTCAGCAATTATGCATATTCGTGAAACTCACCAAGTTGTTGTTGGTAAGCCTGAAGAAGAAATTAAAGTTACGTTTGATTAAGGAGGCATAATGATGAGTGAAGTTGATGATTTAGTAGCAAAGATCATGGCTCAAATGGGAAATAGTTCATCTTCTGATAGCTCTACAAGTACTTCTACCACAAGTACTAATAAAGAAATGACAGCCGATGATTATCCACTTTATCAAAAGCATCGTAATTTAGTAAAAACACCAAAAGGACATAATCTTGATGATATTAATTTACAAAAAGTGGTAAATAATCAAGTTGATCCTAAAGAACTACGGATTACACCAGAAGCTTTGAAGCTCCAAGGTGAAATTGCTGCAAGTGCTGGACGGCCAGCTATTCAAAAGAACCTTCAACGGGCCGCAGAATTGACACGCGTACCAGACGAACGAGTTCTTGAAATGTATGATGCATTACGTCCGTTCCGTTCAACTAAGCAAGAACTTTTGGAGATTGCTAAAGAATTACGGGATAAATATAATGCTAACGTTTGTGCCGCATGGTTTGAAGAAGCTGCTGATTATTACGAAAGTCGAAAGAAGCTAAAGGGCGATAATTAAGCTTTTTAGTCAGAGTAGGGAGTTTTATATATGTCAACTGAAAAAGTAATTGGTGTTGATATTGGGAATTCTTCCACTGAAGTTGCATTGGCAGATGTAAGCGACAGTGGGCAAGTTCACTTTATTAACTCCGGTATTGCTCCTACTACTGGGATTAAAGGTACTAAACAAAATCTAGTCGGAATTAGGGATTCGATTACTCAAGTTCTGAATAAGTCTAATCTAACAATCGATGATATTGATTTAATCCGAATCAATGAAGCTACGCCAGTTATTGGTGATGTTGCAATGGAAACTATTACAGAAACAGTTGTAACAGAATCAACAATGATTGGACATAATCCTGATACACCAGGTGGTATAGGAACAGGGGCCGGGATAACAGTTCGTTTACTTGACCTCTTAAAGAAAACTGATAAGAGCAAAAACTATATTGTTGTAGTTCCTAAAGATATTGATTTTGAAGATGTTGCTAAGCTTATCAATGCGTATGTTGCCTCTGGTTATAAAATTACAGCAGCAATTCTAAGGAACGATGATGGTGTTTTAGTTGATAATCGGTTAAATCATAAAATTCCGATTGTTGATGAAGTTGCCATGATTGATAAAGTGCCGCTAAACATGCTGGCGGCTGTAGAAGTGGCTGGTCCCGGGCAAGTAATTTCACAACTTTCAAACCCATATGGAATCGCTACATTATTTGGACTAACTCCAGAAGAAACTAAGAATATTGTTCCGGTTTCACGGGCCCTTATTGGGAATCGATCAGCTGTTGTTATTAAAACTCCAGCTGGGGATGTTAAAGCACGTGTAATTCCGGCAGGTAAGATCATAATTAATGGCGATACTGGAAAAGAAGAAGTTGGAGTTTCTGAAGGTGCTAACGCCATTATGAAAAAAGTTTCTAGTTTCCGCCATATTAACAATATAACTGGTGAATCTGGAACCAATGTTGGAGGAATGTTGGAAAATGTTCGTCAAACAATGGCAGACCTTACGGGAAAGAAAAATAACGAGATTGCGATTCAAGATTTACTTGCTGTTGATACTCAAGTACCGGTTGAGGTCCAAGGTGGTCTAGCTGGTGAATTTTCAAATGAGTCAGCAGTTGGAATTGCGGCGATGGTTAAATCAGATCATCTTCAAATGGAAGTTATTGCCAAGCTTATTGAAAAAGAATTTAATACTAAGGTTGAAATTGGTGGTGCTGAAGTTGAATCTGCTATTCGCGGAGCACTTACGACGCCGGGAACGGATAAACCTATTGCAATTCTTGATCTAGGAGCAGGTTCAACAGATGCTTCCATAATTAATAAAGAAGATGAGACTGTTGCAATCCATTTAGCCGGTGCTGGTGATATGGTAACAATGATTATTAATTCTGAACTGGGGTTGAATGATGTTCACCTAGCAGAAGATATTAAACGTTATCCATTAGCCAAAGTAGAAAATCTTTTCCAGATCCGGCATGAAGATGGTTCTGTTCAATTCTTTGAAGATCCATTACCGTCTTCATTATTTGCTAAAGTTGTAGTAATTAAACCAGATGGGTATGAGCCAGTAACAGGAAATCCAAGTATTGAAAAAATTAAGCTGGTTCGTCAGAGTGCAAAGAAACGAGTCTTCGTTACTAATGCATTACGAGCACTTAAGTATGTTAGTCCAACAGGAAATATTCGTGATATTCCGTTTGTTGTAATTGTCGGTGGGTCAGCCTTAGATTTTGAAATTCCACAACTTGTTACCGATGAATTAGCATACTTCAATTTAGTTGCTGGTCGTGGAAACGTTCGTGGAATTGAAGGACCACGAAATGCCGTTGCAACTGGATTGATTTTAAGATATAGCGAAGAAAGAAGGAAGCGTTATGAACAACGATGATTCACAACGTCCCTCGATTGTCGTTGGACTAGAAAATGGAACAACTATTCCAGATAGTGCTAAGCCACTTTTCTATGGAATTGAAGAAGAACAGATTCCAGTCTCGGTTCGCAAAATTAATGTAGATGGTACTGTTGAAAGAGCGTATCAATCAGCTCTTGCGTCACGACTATCTGTCGGAATTGCTTTTGAAGGAGATCATTTTATTGTTCACTATAAGAACTTAAAAGAAGAGCATCCTTTATTCGATATGACAGTTGATGATAGAAAGCAATTACGGATTTTAGGAGCAAATGCAGCGAGATTAGTAAAAGGAATTCCTTTTAAGGAAATAGCAAACAGGTGATTTAACTATGAAGTCTTTGGGCTATGTAGAATGTAATGGATTATCTGGCGCTATTGTTGCTGCTGACCGGATGCTAAAGACTGCAGATGTTGAACTTAGTAGTATTCAAAATACAAAAGGTAATGGATGGGTCACCTTACAAGTTTCTGGTGAACTTTCAGCAATAACAGTTGCAGTTCAAGCTGTAAAAGACTATTTACCTGATGTATATGTAACATCAACGGTAATTGGTCGTCCATCAACAGGGTTGAACTCCTTGGGTAAAACAGATTTATTGCAATCAAATCCAGAAAAGAAGCAAAATAATGAGCTTACTGAGAAGAAAACGGTTGCTGAACTATCCTCATCTAAAAAAGAGGAAGTAGAAAAGAATGAAAATCCTGATAAATCTAGTGTTCAAGCTGAGCAATCATTAGATGAGAAAGATGAAGTTGAAGATCCAGGATCATCTAATGATAAACAAGATATCAACTCTGATGAAAATGAAGTCACATGCAATATGTGCGGAGATCCGAAGTGTCCACGGAAATTAGGAGAGCCGCATAAGAAGTGTATCCATTACAACGAATTAAAGAAAAAGTAGGAGGAAATAACTATGAATAACGCTTTAGGAATGATTGAAACACGAGGATTAGTTGCATCTATTGAAGCTGCTGATCAAATGGTAAAGGCTGCAAATGTAACATTAACTGGTCAAGAAAAGATTGGTAGTGGATTGGTAACTGTTATGATTCGTGGTGATGTTGGTGCTGTAAAGGCTGCTGTTGATGCTGGTGTACAAGCTGCTGAAGGTGTCGGCGAAGTTGTATCGTCTTACGTAATTCCTCGTCCACATGAAGAAGTTGAAAAGATTTTACCAGGTGGATCAGACTCAGACGCTGAATAGAAAATTTTAATAAAAAGGAAGATTACGTATGGATGAAGAACAATTAAGAACACTTATTCGGACAATTGTTAGAGAAACACTTAATCCTAACCTAGTTCCAATTGGCGTTTCAAACCACCATGTACATTTGACGGAAGAAGATTTTCAAAAGTTATTCCCTGGTCAGAAAATTGAAATGCTAAAGAAACTTCGTCAACATGCGGATTTCGCTGCAAAGCAAACAGTTGACCTGATCGGACCTAAGGGCACCATTGAACATGTCCGGCTAATGGGACCTTTCCGTTCACACTCACAAGTGGAAATTGCCCGTTCAGAAAACTTTACACTAGGAATCGATGCACCGATTAGAATGTCGGGTGATCTTGATGGTACTCCTTCAATTAAGGTTCGCTCACCATATGCAGAAATTGAAATCCAAGGTGTAATTGTTGCAAAACGACACATCCACATGAGCTTAGAGGACGCTAAGCGTTTTGGCGTAAAGCTCGGTGATTCAATGCAGGTTGAAGTAGATGGCGATGGTGGACGTAAAACTATTTTTGATGATGTAGTTGCCCGTCCTCGTAAAGACTTTGTTCTGGAAATGCACATTGATACTGATGAAGCCAATGCTGCTAATGTCGGACTAGGCAATAATTCTTTCGGAAAAGTTATTATCAAGAAGAAAAACTAACTTTTTAAGAAACTACCAAGGGGGTGAATAGATGGATAACCTAGTACAGCAGGTTATGCAACGGTTAGAAGAACGGAAGCATACAAGTGTAGAAGTTACTTTTAATCATCAAGTTGCCCCGCCTAGTGAACAGATTTTTTTGAAAAACGGGAAAGTTATCCTAAAAAATGTTTCGATTGAGTTAATAACGGACTTATATTCAATGGAAAAGACTAATGCTTGGATTAAATGGGTATTAGAAGGAATTAGCTATGATGTTAAGTTTTACTTTTTAGTTAATGAACAGATGGTTAATTTTATTCCACGGATGATGATTTTGGACTGGCCGATCTTGTTTGTTGTGAATAACGAATCGCCAGTGATTGCCAGTTATAATCGGGTTATTACCAGAGAAGAGATCGCTGCTAAACCAGATAAATCGATTCTTGTTAGATATCAAAAGCAACGTATTACAGATGAGGCAGTTGATATCTGTAACTATAAAAAAATTAAAATAAAGATTAGGACTGAAGAAAATTGTATATGGCGAGAGTAGTAGGTAGTGTTGTCGCAACCCAAAAGGATCCATCCTTGGTTGGAAAAAAGCTGATGATAGTTCAACAGATTAATTCAGACCAACAACCAGTTCGATTTGAACAAGTTGCCGCTGATACAGTAAATGCTGGAATTGGCGATAATGTATTAATAGTTCGTGGTGCTGGTGCAAGGCGTGCTGATAAAGAGCGTGATGAAGACCAAGTAAGAGACGTTAATGACTGTACGATTGTTGGAATAATTGACCGTTTTGATAAGTAGTGTGCATTGGAGGCATCGAAATGGCTATTTACACAAAAGGTGGTGACAAGGGAGAAACAAGTTTATTCGATGGAACAAGGGTACCTAAGGATTCATTACGAGTTGAAACTTATGGAACCTTTGATGAATTAAACGCTAATATTAGTTTGGCAGATAAGTTTTGTGAAAGTAAACGTAATAAGAAACTTTTACAAGAGATCGAATATAAAATGTTTTTCCTTCAAGGTGAGATAGCGACAGAGAAACGGCAGTATTTTACTGATAAAAGTAAGATTATTACCGATGAAGATACTCGAAAACTTGAAGAGGTTATTGATAAATATACATCGGAACTGCCACCTGTTCATAGTTTTATTTTACCTGGTTCAAGTACTGCGGGTGCACAACTTCATGTTTGTCGAACAATCTGTCGTCGAGCAGAGCGACTATTTGTACGACTATCAAAAGATATAAAATTTCGTCCAGAGCTCGAAAGATATATTAACCGTTTATCGGACTTCTTATATATTGTAGCGCGTGATGAAGACTATGAAGATTTATTAAATAGTGTAACTGATGACGTATTAAAAATTTATAAACGTTATCAAAAAGAAAAGGATGTGCGTTAAGAATGAATGAGGAACAAATTAGTAAGATTGTTGAAAGCGTGATCAATAATAATGCTTCTAAAAATCTATTTGATCGGCACAAAATGGAAAAGGTAATCGATGCGGCTGTAGCTCGTGCCAATGAATTGGGTGTTGGTGTAACAATTGCTATTATGAAGGCTGATCAGGTATTACAGATGAGCTATCATATGCCAAATGCTAACTTAGTAAGCTGTACTTTAGCTCCTAAGAAGGCATGGTCAGCATTGGCAATGAAGGAGCCTACTAAGGATATTAGCAAGGATATTCAACCAGGTGCTGGATTGTACCAGATGGAAACAATGCTTGATGGTAAGTTAGCATCTTTTGCAGGTGGTATTCCATTGAAGATTAACGATGAAATTATCGGTTCAATCGGTGTTAGTGGTGGATTGGTTGAAGAAGATCAATCAATTTGTGAAGCTGCTGTTGCAGAATTTTTGAAGGAGAGTAAGTAGATATGCAGATTAATGATATTGAAAGTGCTGTACGCAAAATCCTTGCTGAAGAACTAGATAATGCCAGCTCTTCGAGTGCAAATGCTGCAGTTACTACTGATGATGGTCATCGCGGGATTTTCACTAATGTCAATGACGCAATTGCTGCTGCCAAGGCTGCTCAAGAAGTATATCGTGATAAGCCAATTGCTGTTCGTCAACAAGTAATTGATGCCATTAAGGAAGGGTTCCGTCCATATATTGAAAAGATGGCTAAGGATATTAAAGAAGAAACAGGAATGGGAACTGTAGAGGCCAAAATTGCTAAGTTAAATAATGCCTTATACAACACTCCTGGGCCTGAGATCCTTGAGCCGGTTGTAGAAAACGGTGACGGTGGAATGGTTATGTATGAACGACTACCATATGGTGTTATTGGTGCGGTTGGTCCAAGTACAAATCCTTCAGAGACTGTAATCGCTAATGCAATTATGATGCTTGCTGGTGGTAATACTCTTTACTTTGGTGCTCACCCTGGGGCAAAGAATATTACTCGTTGGACAATTGAAAAGATGAATGACTTTATTGCCGATGCAACAGGTCTTCATAATTTGGTTGTAAGCATTGAAACACCAACAATTGAATCAGTTCAGCAAATGATGAAGCATCCTGACATTGCAATGTTAGCAGTAACTGGTGGTCCAGCGGTTGTTCATCAAGCAATGACCAGTGGTAAGAAAGCGGTTGGTGCTGGCCCTGGTAATCCTCCTGCAATGGTTGATGCTACTGCTGATATTGATTTAGCTGCTCATAATATCATTAAGTCTGCTTCATTTGATAATGATATTTTATGTACTGCTGAAAAGGAAGTAGTTGCAGAAAGCAACATTAAAGATGAATTAATCCGTAAGATGCAAGATGAAGGTGCCTTTGTAGTTAATCGTGAACAAGCCGATAAATTAGCTGATATGTGTATCCAAGAAAATGGTACTCCTGATCGTAAATTTGTTGGTAAGGACGCAACTTACATCTTAGACCAAGCTAATATTCCTTACACCGGTCATCCTGTTGAAATTATTTGTGAACTTCCTAAGGAACACCCATTGGTAATGACCGAAATGCTAATGCCAATCTTACCAGTTGTTTCTTGCCCAACATTTGATGATGTTTTGAAGACTGCTGTTGAAGTTGAAAAGGGTAACCATCACACAGCTACTATTCACTCTAACAACCTTAAGCACATTAACAATGCTGCGCACAGAATGCAGTGTTCAATTTTCGTTGTCAATGGTCCATCCTATGTTGGTACTGGTGTTGCTGATAATGGTGCTCACTCAGGTGCTTCAGCATTAACAATTGCTACACCAACTGGTGAAGGAACATGTACTGCACGAACATTTACTCGTCGAGTTCGTTTGAATTCACCACAAGGATTTTCAGTACGTAACTGGTATTAATGGGAGGCATAATTCCAATGGAAAAATATAGTATGCCAACCCGGATTTATTCGGGAACAGATAGTTTGAAAGAACTAGAGACACTTAATAATGAACGGATTTTACTAGTTTGTGATTCTTTCTTACCTGGTAGTGATACCTTAAAAGAAATCGAGAGTCACATTAATAATAGTAATAAGTGTGAAATTTTTTCTGATGTTGTCCCTGATCCACCACTAGATAAGATTATGGAAGGGGTTCAACAGTTCCTTAAGCTTAAGCCAACAATTGTGATTGGTATTGGTGGTGGGTCAGCCATGGATACTGGTAAAGGAATTCGTTTCTTTGGTGAGAAGTTGGGTAAGTGCAAGATCAACGAATACATTGCTATCCCAACAACAAGTGGTACTGGTTCTGAAGTTACAAATACTGCGGTTATTTCTGATACAAAAGAACATCGTAAAATTCCTATTTTGGAAGATTATTTAACACCTGATTGTGCTTTGCTAGATCCTAAACTAGTTATGACTGCTCCTAAGAGTGTAACTGCATATTCGGGAATGGATGTTTTAACCCATGCACTTGAATCCTTGGTTGCTAAGGATTCAAACTTATTCACAGTTGCATTATCAGAAGAAGCAATTGATGCAATTACTAAACATTTAGTTGAATGTTATCGTCACGGCGATAATGTAGATGCTCGTAAGATTGTTCACGAAGCATCAAATATTGCCGGAACAGCATTTAATATTGCTGGATTAGGAATTTGCCACTCGATTGCACACCAATTAGGAGCTAATTTCCATGTTCCACATGGTTTAGCTAATACAATGCTATTACCATATGTTGTTGCATATAATGCTGAACACAGTGAAGAAGCATTGCATAAGTTTGCAATTGCTGCTAAGAAAGCCGGGATTGCTGCTCCTGGAGTAGGTGATCGTCTTGCGGTAAAGCGACTAATTGCCAAAATTCGGGAAATGGCACGTCAAATGAATTGTCCAATGACTCTTCAAGCGTTTGGCGTTGATCCTGCTAAAGCTGAAGAATTAGCTGATACTATTGTTGCAAATGCAAAGAAAGATGCAACGTTCCCTGGTAATCCAGTAGTTCCTTCAGATGATGATTTAAAGATGGTTTACGAAGCAATAATTCGTTAATTTAGTTTATTTGGAGTGATTTGATGTCAAAAAAAATACTTGCAATTAATTCTGGTAGTTCATCAATTAAGTTTAAGCTTTACTTGATGCCGGAAGAGAAACTATTAATTAGTGGTTCTGCTGAAAATCTTGGTTCTTCGACAAGTCAGCTTTCATATAAAACTGACACAACGAGTGAAACTAGACAAATTCCGCTGAAAAATCACTCAGAGGCAATTGATCAGATTATTGATATTTTAATGTCCAGTGGCGTCGTTAAGGATAAATCTGAAATTTACGGTGTAGGACACCGAATTTCACATGGTGGGAGCTACTATACTCATGCAGTAGCAGTCACTCCAGAAGTAGAAAAACGAATTGATGAATTAAAAGTACTATCTCCATTGCATAATCCTAATGGTCTAGCAGGAATTAAAGCATTTGAAAAATTCCTTCCTAATGCAAAAGAAGTTGTGACTTTTGATAACTCATTTCATCATACTATTCCGAAAAAAGCTTATATGTATGCTTTGCCATATAAATTTTATGAGAAATACCAAATCAGGCGTTATGGTTTTCACGCCCCTTCTCATCAATATGTTTCTGAAAAAGCCCGAGAACTTTTTGGAAAAGAAAAAACTCGCCGGATGATTACATGTCATCTAGGAAATGGTTCAAGCATCTCAGCAATTTTGGATGGTAAATCTGTTAATTCTTCAATGGGATTTACGCCATTAGCTGGTGTTGTAATGGGAACGCGATGTGGAGACATTGATCCAGAAATTATTCCCTTTCTTGAAGAAGAACTCAATATTGATTCACATGAAATGCGCCGAATAATGAATGAAAATTCTGGATTAAAGGGACTTTCGGGTATCTCAAATGATGAACGAGAAATTGAAAGTGCAGCAAAAAATGGTAACGAACGTGCACAATTAGCCTTAGATGTATTCGTACATTCAATTCAACAATATATCGGTGCCTACACAACTGATCTTGATGGATTAGATACATTGGTATTTACAGCCGGAATTGGTGAACATGCGCCATATATTCGAAGTCAAATTTGTAAGAATCTTGACTTTCTTGGAGTCAAAATTGATGAAGAGAAGAACAAGAATAATGAATTAAGTATTGAAACTGCGGATAGTAAGGTTAAAGTAGCAGTTATTCCAACTAATGAAGAAATTATCATTGCTCGTGATGTAATGAAGGTAACTCAACAATAAGATGGGGATGGTGTTATGACTAGGCAAGATATCAAACGGACAATTCAGGAATATGTTCCTGGAAAACAAGTGACATTGGCTCATATTGTAGCCAATCCCACACCTGATATCTATGAAAAGTTAGGGATTCAAACCCCTAAAAATGCACTAGGAATATTAACAATAACGCCTAGTGAAGCCTCGATTATTGCTGGTGATATTGCAACAAAATCTAGCAACGTAACGTTAGGGTTTATCGATCGTTTTAGTGGTTCGGTTGTAATTGTGGGAGAAGTTTCCGAAGTTGAGTCTGCCTTACGCCACGTTGTTGAGAAACTGCAAATGTTACTAGGATTCGATGTTCCTGAAATTACACGAACATAGTATTAGAAGTGTATTCATTTACTTTAACGTGTAGTAGGTGAATACACTTTTTAGAAAGGAGGGAGATGCAATTTGGCGAATCATCAACGAATCCTAACATTTGAAAATGGTTTTAATTTTCGAGATCTTGGTGGTTATAGAACTATTGATGGCAAGAGTTTGAAATGGAATAATCTTGTTCGTTCTGCGCATCTCTCCTATTTTACGCATGCTGAGCAAAGAAAGCTTTATGGATATGGTATTAGAACAATTATTGATTTTCGTTCAACTTCCGAAGTGGCTTTGTATCCCGACCGATTAACATCATTAATGAATTATATCCGGATTCCAGTCTTTGAGAATGATCTTACTGAAAGTAATATCAGTATTACCGAAGCACGAAAAAACTTTTCAAAGGATCCACAAGCGGGTTTTAATCGCATGATGGAAGTATATTGTCAATTTGTTACTGACGAGAAAGCACAAGAAGCATTTCACAATTTTATTAAAAAATTATGTCTACATTCAGCACAGGGTGGCGTTTTATTTCATTGTTCTGCTGGGAAAGACCGTACTGGTTTGGGAGCAATTTATTTATTAAATCTTCTACAAGTTCCAGCGAATATAATTTATCAAGATTATATTTTAACTAATAAAGCATCAACACAAAGGATAAAGGAACGATTGCGCTATGCTGTGAAGAATGACTTGGGTGATAACTATCTTCACTCAATTTACGATCTTTCAACAGCAAATAGGTGTTATTATAATCAGGCAATCTCTCTTATTAATAATAAATATGGTGGAATAACTTCCTACTTGAAAGATGTATTACAAATTAGCAATTCAATGGTTGAACAACTAAGATACTTATATTTAACAAAGTGAATTTAGGCTTAGTAAAATTTAAAAGTCATTGATATAATAATGGCTAAAAAAGAGGCTAAAATTGAATAGCCTCTTTATATACATAATTATTATGGGTGGATGGTACTAATGACAACTTTTTTTTAATTCGTCACGGGGAAACCTATGCTAATCGATTGAACTATATTCAGGGTACACTAAATGATGGGTTAACAAGTTTAACCAAACGGGGAATGCTGGAGGCAACAAATTATCAAAAATTATTTGATAATAATCAAATTGATTATGTCTACACAAGTCCATTAAGACGAGCTGTGAAAACTGGTGAGATCATTTGTGCGACGACTAATATTAAGCTCCGAGTAGATGAACGTTTAGCAGAAATATCTTATGGTAAATGGAATGGAGCAGATATTAGTAAATTAAAACAACAGTATTCGAGATATTTTGATGTTGAAACGAATGACGTACGCCCACATTCAATTTTGATAAATCAAGGCGAGGCATTTGAACATGCTCGTACGCGAATATGGTCGTTTTTATTGGATGTATCTCACAAATATCCACAAAAAAATATTTTAATAATTACCCATGGTTGGATAATAAAGAACATCATTTCATTATGTTTGGAAAATATTGATGGGACGGCATTCAAAAATCCCAATAATTTAAGCATTAGCAAGATTCAATTGAACCCAGCCTTAAAGCAACAACGAATATGTTATTATAATCGACCATTTGTAGGGACGATGGTGTTATGAGTCTTATTGCAATTCTGTTAATATTTACGGGACTTAATATTGATACATTTATTGCATTATTATTTCTTTTAAGAAACTACAATTATCGGTTACCAATTCTTGGCTTTGGAACAGCAACGCTTATTTTATGGATCCTGGGAGTAGTTTTAGGGAAAGGACTAGCTTTTCTTTTTCCTGATTGGATTACGGGATTTATGGGTATTGTTCTGATTTTTATAGCGCTCTTTGAACAAGATGATGAAAAAAAGACAACTAATCCAGGTTTTTTCTCATTATTTCTATTTTGCCTAAGTCTTGGTGGAGATAATCTTGCTGTTTATATTCCTTGGGTGGTTAACCTTAGCTGGAGTCAGATTGTATACGTAGGAGTAATTTTTGAAATTTGTTCTGTCTTATTAATTCTATTAGGAAAACTATTTGTTTCCGTAAAACCTGTGGCACACTTACTGGAAAAATATGGCAATTATGGAAGTAAAATTGTTTATGTTTTAGCGGGTTTATATATTATTTGGAATAGTCATTTAATTAGTCACCTTATTAGAATCTTTAATTAAGTTCAGCAACTAGTTTATCAATGTTAATATTTTCAACTGCCGAAACAGAAATTACCTTTTTTACACCAGCGCTTAACAGAAGGTTCTTGGAATATTCAATATCGGCGGGATCTTTTACAAGGTCAATCTTTGTAATTACCCCTAAAGTAGGTTTAGAAAACATTGAACAGAAGCCGGCTGGGAAAACAAGTCGTTTGTCAACAGCGCTTTGTAATAAGACAACAATATCAGCATCCATTGAGGTTACACGCAACGTACTCATCATATTGTGGTGCTCCATGTATTCACCTGGTGTATCAATAATATTGGACGAGAATTCAATTGCTTGTGTTTTATTATATTTGATTTGTTGATTTTCTAACCGTTGCGTAAGGGTTGTTTTGCCACATGCGATTGCTCCAATAAACATAGTTCGTTTCATAATTAAATACCTCCACCAACTCTACAAAAATGTACTATTCATCTGTATTATAATAAAAGCGGTTACACATAGCCATAGATATTAAAAAGATTAGTGAGGAATTATAAATGCTAACAGCACACGTAGTTTATGCCACAATGACTGGTAATAATGAAGAAGTAGCAAATATTGTATGTGATAGTCTAACCAATTTAAATGTTAAAGTTACGGAGTCTGAAATATCGCAAACCGATGTAGCGGATTTTATGAAGGCCGACATTTTAGTTGTTTGTGCTTATACGTATGATGAAGGAGCAATGCCAGAAGAGGGGCTTGATTTTTATGATGATTTACAATCAACAGATTTAACTGACAAAGTCTATGGTGTTGCAGGTTCTGGCGATAAATTTTATGGTGAGTATTTTAATACTACTGTTGATCATTTTGATGATGCCTTTAAAAAAGCTGGTGCTACGCCAGGTGCTGCGAAAGTAAAGATTGATCTTGAACCGTATGAAGAAGATATAGAACGTTTGAACAAGTTTGCGGAAGAACTAGTAAAAACCGCCTCGAAGTAACTGCAGAGAAGGGATGATAAAATGGCAAAGGTTGGTGTATTGGTCGGTAGTTTAAGTACTAATTCCTATAGTAGAAAGGTTGCAGAGTATTTTACTTCATTGCCAAGTACCTTACAATTTGTGGAACTAAAGTATTCTATGTTGCCATTTTATAATCCTGACTTTGAGCATCAAGATACGCCGATTGAATGGCAAGCTTTTCGTAAAGCAGTTGATAGTATGGATGCATTACTAATAGTGACACAGGAATATAATTATTCGTTACCCGGGGGATTAAAGAATGCATTAGATGTTCTCTCGGTTCCTTCACCGAATCAGCATTTAATAGGAAAACCTGTTTTAGCAATTACTGATTCAGCTGGAGAAAAAGGCGGAATAATAGCTAATGCCCATCTTCATCAAGTACTCCGTTATCTGGGAATGAAAGTAATGAATTGTACGATTGCAATTGGTAATGTTCAATCTGTTTTTAAAAACGGTGATAATCATGATCCCAAATTAGCTAAAAGATTACGTGAGGATATTGAAGATTTTGAACGATTTATCAATGAAAGTAGCTTATCGCATCAATCATGTGTTGATATGACTTATAAGTTTAGCTATCAACCTGGAGAATTAGCTTTACTAAATGATAAAGGCGAGAAAATTGCTACAATTGAGTTAAGAAATTTAAAAAATAAGGTTATTGCAATTGAAGAAGTTCAAGTTAATGAAAATTATCGTGGTCAAGGATTAGCCAATGAGATTATGACCTTGCTAATGTGGCTAGTAGAAGGAGCTGACAGTAAGGTGAAAGCTAACTGTCCATTTGCCAAAAGTTATCTTGAAACTCGTCCACAATTTAATAATATTGTTGAGGAATAAAAAGAACCGAGATTTTTTTATCTCGGTTCTTTTTAATGGAAAACATCTTTACTGTTTCGATATAGCATATCTGGTTGTTGTTCTAAGTAGTTAGCATACCGAGCTGCTGCAAAAAAGTAATCTGAAAGACGATTAATAAAGATTAGCACGTCTTGATTGATTTGGGTCTCCTGCATTAATTGAACAATTTGACGTTCAGCACGTCGCGTAATGGTTCGTGCCACATGAAAGGCAGATGCTAGCTGCGTTCCACCAGGAAGAATAAATTTCTTTACTGCCGGAACAGCTTGAGTATAATTATCAATTTTTTCTTCTAGCCAAGCTGTTGGTTGTTCTTGTTTAAATTTAAAAGAATGGCGTTCATCCTCTGCTGGCGTTGCTAAATCATGCCCGCAATCAAATAATAACTGTTGGATTTCTTCTAATTCATCAGCTAAAGCTTGAGTATGTGAATTAATTAACGACTTTGTATAGCCTACCCAAGAATTTAATTCATCAACTTCGCCATATGCTTCGACCTGTGGATCACTTTTATAGAGAATCTGCTTGCCAATAATTCTAGTTTGCCCCTTGTCGCCATTTTTTGTATAAATCTTCACTGTTTATCTGTCCTCTCGATTATTTTGTTTTATTCTATCCTAAAATGAGCAATTGTAATAACGCTTTCATAATAATCTATTAAATAATACTAATTTTTTTAAAATTAAACAAAAAAATAACTATTACAAGAGCTGAATACTAATTTAAAAGGAAAATTATAAAAAAATACAAATAATATAACAAAAAAATGCCAAAACATGGACTGCAAGAAAAGATTGGTAATGTTTTTTTAACTTATTCAAACACTAATGATGCTTATTCATCTTATATGTTGTTAAGTATTGAACTATTAAGTTGAAAATCGTAATTTTATAGGTGAAAAAAGTTAGAAAACGGTTTCTTTAAATTGGTAGGTGATTTTTTGGAAAATAGTATCCATCATGGTGGGAATATTGAGCAAGCTGCTACGCAACTAAATATTCCTGTTGAAGAGGTTAAAGATTTTAGTGCAAATATTAATCCTCTGGGTTTTCCATCAGATTTATGGAATGTGTTGGTCCAATCTTTTGCTAATATTGAAGTTTATCCCAACCCAGAGTATCCGGGATTGAAAGCAGCAATTGCTAATCATTTTAATGTTAATAATGATGATGTATTTGTCGGTAATGGGGCATCGGAAGTATTAGATGAGACGATTCGAGCTGAAAAAGCGACGGATGCATTAGTTTTAGCGCCTACATTTGGTGAATATGAACGGCTATTTAATCGTATCGGAATAAATGTTCATCATTATCAATTACACGAAGAAAATAATTTTTTATGTGATATTCCAACTATGATTGAACAACTAAAAACGCATCATGAAATTACAATTGTTTGCATAACAAGCCCTAATAATCCGACAGGTCAAATAATAGCGCTAAAGGATCTTCGTAAATTAGTTAACTTTTGTAATCAACATCACCGTCTTTTGATCTTAGATGAAGCTTTTATCGACTTGACCGTTAATGAACAAGAAAGCTTTATTAATAAGCTTGAACCTAAGGACAATGTTTATATTATTCGAGCAGCTACTAAATTTTTTGCAATTCCAGGTTTAAGGCTAGGGTATTGCATTACCAAAAATGAAAAATTAAAAAAGTTACTTAAAGTTCAAGAAAATACTTGGTCAGTAAACGGTATTGCAGACGTTTTCGGTCAGAATATGTTTAGAGCGAAGAAATATATTAAATTAACGCATGACTGGTTAAACATTCAGCAACCAGCGTTATATCAGGCATTACAAGAAATATCTGAAATAAAAGTTTTTCCAAGTACTACTAACTTCTTTTTATTTAAAAGTAATGATTTGGCATTAAGAGAAAAAATGATTAGGCACCATATTCTGATTCGCCAATGTGATGATTACGTTGGGCTGGGACCACAGTATTACCGAGTGGCTGTTAAGGGACCACAGGATAACGTTTTATTAGTCAAGACATTAAAGCAAGTGTTAGGGCGTGAGTCGTGATGAAAAAATTTCTAATTGCTGGTGTAACAAGTGGATCTGGAAAAACTACTGTTGTTTTAGGTATTTTAAAAGCTTTAAATGAAAAATATAACATTCAGTCGTATAAGGTTGGACCGGATTATGTCGATACAAAATTTCATACAAGAATAACTAACCGTCCAACACGGAACCTTGATAACTATCTCGTACCTGATCCTCAAGTTTTGAACTATCTTTTTACCGCTGATACGGAAAATATTGATTTAGGAATCGTTGAAGGTGTGATGGGACTGTATGATGGCTTAGGAACGAATAAAGATGCTTATTCAACAGCTAGTATTGCTAAACAATTAAATATCCCAGTTATTTTAGTTATTAATGCTAGAGCAACATCAACATCAGCGGCTGCAATTTTAAAGGGTTTAATAGGTTTTGATGAAAAAGTACCGATAAAGGGAGTAATCGTTAACAACGTGATGAGTGAAAATCATTACAAGCTAGTTGCTGGGGCAATTCACCGTTATCTCAATCTTCCTGTTTTAGGATATTTGCCCCATGACGCAACAATAAGTTTACCTTCCCGGCAACTAGGACTTGTTCCTGATGATGAGTTACCAGACGTTGACAGAAAAATAGCAAAAATTGCTGAAAGCGTAAAGAAACATGTTGACCTAGATAAGCTGTTATCACTGGCCGCACCAACCCCTAAAATATTTGCAGATCCATTTGATATTCAGCGGGTAAACCTTCGTCTAGGAATTGCTAAGGATGAAGCATTCAATTTTTACTATGCTGACAATTTACGATTGCTGAAAAAAGCAGGTGTGAAGCTAGTTCCATTCAGTCCCATTAATGACCAGCATTTACCGAAGGTGGATGCTTTATATTTCGGTGGCGGTTATCCCGAAGAATTTGCTTCGGAATTGGCAGCAAACCAACCTTTAAAACGAGAAATTCGTGAATTTTCATTAGCAGATAAGCCAATTTATGCAGAATGTGGCGGGTTAATGTATCTCGGCAAGGTATTAAAGCAAGGAGAAGATGAATTTCCTATGGTCGGGATCTTTAATGGTGTAAGTGAGATGACACCACGGCTTAAAAAATTTGGCTATTGTGAGGCCTATCCGCAGATAAATTGTTTATTAGGAAATAAAGATCAAAAAATAGTTGGTCATGAATTCCATCATTCTACGTTTAAACAATTAGATCAACAATTAAAACCAGTTCTAATAATGAAGAAAGTTCGTGATGATCAAGTCGTTGACACCTGGTTAGGCGGATATCAGGTTAGAAGGACATTTGCAAGTTATTTACATGTTCATTTTTATCAAGACGCCAAGTTGTTTACTCAATTTCTAAGTAATTTAGGAGCTGATTCCCAATGAACATTTTCATTATGATTTTGCTTGCATTTTTCCTGGACCTCTTACTTGGAGACCCCCACTCATGGCCCCATCCAGTTAAATCGATTGGGTGCTTAATTGCATGGCTAACAAAATGTTTCAATCATCCCAACTACTCATCAAGAAAGAAAAAGTGGCTTGGGGCATTAACCTGGTTAATAACGGTAGGTGGCTCAGGACTAATTACGTATGTTGGCATGAAAATTGCATCAATTAATTACTATTTGTACATGGTCGTTGGAACTTACCTGAGTTATACCTGTATTTCCGCTCGTCAACTAGCGATTGAAGCAGAAAAAATTATGAAGAGCCTTAAGCAAAATAACTTAAAGAAAGCTCGTCACCAAGTGGGAATGATTGTTGGACGTGATACTAATCAATTAAGTGCTGAAGAGGTAACAAAAGCAACGATTGAAACGGTTGCTGAAAATACTAGTGATGGTGTAATCGCGCCACTGTTCTTTCTGGCAATTGGTGGTCCGGTTTTAGGAATAATGTATAAAGCCGTAAATACTTTAGATTCAATGATTGGTTATCAGAATGAAAAATACCGCGCTTTTGGGAAAGTGTCTGCCCAAATTGATGATATTGCAAATTATATTCCAGCACGAATCACATGGTTATTACTGATTATTAGTAGCTGGTTATTACGTGATGATACTCGGGAGGCAATTGCTGTAGGTGAACGTGATTGCGAGAAACATTTAAGTCCTAATAGTGCTTTTAGTGAAGCGGTTGTTGCAGGCGCCTTACATTTGCAATTAGGTGGTCCCCATTATTATTTTGGCGAATTAGTAAAAAAACCGTACATCGGTAATGATCATCTTGTAATTGCTGCCAATTGGCATTTAAAAAGAACGATTACAATGTTGTACCTTACATCATTCTTGGGATTATGTGGATTTGAACTTATACGATTCTTAATAGTTTGGAAGTGAAGAAAATGGAAAAAGAAAGCTATATTACAGTACCTCATAAAATAACGGACAGAAGTTTTCAAATCATTCAAGAAGAGATCGAAAAAATTGATCCGCATTATAAATTTGATAGTCCATTACAAGAAGCAGTAATCAAAAGGGCAATTCATACGACGGCAGATTTTGATTATTTGAAAAATTTGAAATTTACGCATGATGTATTAAATAAATTAAAACATGTCCTATTAAATCACGGGGTTATCTATACCGATACCACAATGGCCTTATCAGGAATTAACAAACGGCGCCTTGATAAATTAGGTGTTGATTATCATTGCTTAATCCGGGATCCACGGGTAATTCAATTAGCCCAAGAAAAGGGAATTACCCGTTCAATGGCGGCTGTTGAAATTGCTGCTAACGATCCACGAGAAAAGATATTTATTGTTGGAAATGCACCAACTGCTCTTTGTAAAATCATTGAACTCGTTAATGATGGACAACTTAAAGTGGCTGCTGTAATTGGTGTTCCAGTTGGCTTTGTTGAAGCTGCTGAGAGTAAGCAAGCTTTGTATGAATCAGATATACCCGCAATTGCTGCTCTAGGGCGAAAAGGGGGGAGTAATCTTGCTGCAGCCCTTATTAATGCGGTGATGTATAACATGGATATTAAGAATTTAGGTGATGAGTATGGCCGCCACACCAAATAATAACGCTGAGGATAATTTTGTTTATTACAATGGGCGAAAATTACGAAAGGGTTTTACAACCGGCACCACTGCTACTGCGGCAACTGTAGCTGCTATCAGGACTTTGTTGAATCAAGAACCACAAGAAACAGTTACTGTTCATGCTGCTAATGGAAAGATTGCGATCTTTGATGTCGAGCAAACTGACTTTGATAAAAAAACAGCCAGTTGCGCCATAAAAAAAGATGGTGGTGATGATCAAGATGCAACAGATGGAGCGCTTATCTTTGCCACAGTCAGTTTACGTTCCGATAATGAAATTCATTTAGACGGTGGAAAAGGAGTCGGGCGCGTAACTAAAGAAGGACTAGCAAATAAACCGGGGACGCCAGCGATTAACCCTACACCACGGCGCGTGATTAAAGAAGCGGCCCGAAAAGAGTTAGGGCCTGATCTTGGTGTAAACATTGTTATTTCTGTACCAGAGGGCGAAAAAATAGCCAAATTAACCTACAATCCGCGACTTGGAATTGTTGGTGGAATTTCTATTCTAGGAACCAGTGGAGTTGTTACTCCAATGTCTGAATCAAGTTGGAAGCACTCAATTTCAATTGAAATGAACATTCACCGTAAACGAGGTGATAAAGCAATTGTTTTAGTACCAGGAAATTATGGTGAAGACTTTGCTACAGATGAGCTAGGAATTGTTGATGGTAAGATTGTCCAAATGAGTAACTTTGTTGGTTATGTTCTTCATGAAACACAACGCTTAAAGTTCAATAAAGTCTTAATCGTTGGTGATCTTGGCAAAATGATCAAAGTTGCTGCAGGAATCTTTTCAACGCATAGCAAAGATGC
The DNA here is from genome assembly GCF_020784725.1 of Limosilactobacillus reuteri. GTDB lineage: Bacteria > Bacillota > Bacilli > Lactobacillales > Lactobacillaceae > Limosilactobacillus > Limosilactobacillus reuteri_F. The sequence goes on along the minus strand of NZ_JAJGTZ010000023.1, from coordinate 88,657 downwards.
TGATGCACGAGCAGAGGTTATGGTTGCAAATCTGGCATTAATGGGTGGCGTACCGACTGAATTTCTGCGAAAAATTAATAACTGCTTAACTACTATTTCTATGATTAAACTTATTAATCAAGCTGGCTATCAGGATGTTTATCAAATTATTGTTGACAAAATTAAAAAACGGACAGAAAAACTTTTAGCCCATCGGGAACCACACATTGAAATTGATGCAGTGATTTTTTCACGAGAAACTGGCTTTTTAGCGGCAAGTAAACCCGTACAAGAGATTAAGGATGAGTGGCAATGATAGTGGTATTAGGAATTGGCCCTGGTAATGAAAATTATCGTTTGCAGGGGATGACAAAATATTTGTCTAAAGCCGATGTTGTGATTGGTTCAAAACGGCAACTAATGACAATTCCTGCAGTTCCTGCTAGTAAGAAAATGGCTTTACCAAGGTTAGCAGCCTTGAAGACTTATTTTGAAGAACATCCAGGCCAAAATAATGTGTTATTAGCATCAGGAGACCCACTGTTATATGGGATTGGGACCTGGATAACGTCTAACATCCATAATCAAAAACTAAAAATTGTTCCCGGAATTAGTTCTATTCAGTACATGTTTCACCAGTTGAAATTGTCAATGAATGATTGCTATTTAACAAGTAGTCACGGGCGAAACCCTGATTTCGACTTTTTATTACAACATTCTAAAGTCGGCATGGTTACTGATCAGCAACTGGGACCATTTGAAATTGGGCAAGAGATTAGGAAACGGGGATTGCACCGCAAAATTTATGTTGGGGAACGACTAAGCTATCCAGATGAAAAAATAACGCAATATGATGAAACAACGGTTGAGCAACGAAAATATGAGATGAATGTGGTGGTTATTACAAATGCGTGATGATGAATTTTTAAGAAATAAGGTTCCAATGACAAAATCAGAAGTTCGAGCAATCAGTATTGATAAATTGGAACTTAGTGATAAAAATACTTTTCTTGATGTTGGGGCTGGAACAGGAAGTGTCAGTATTCAAGCGGCTCGCGAATTTCCAAATTTAAATGTAACAGCAATTGAAATGAACACTGCGGGAATTGACATTATCGAACAAAATATTAATAAGTTTAACTTACATAATATCAACTTAATCAAGGGAATCGCTCCTCAAGATATTCCTAATCAGAAATATGATGCAATTTTTGTTGGTGGTAGCGGAGCACAATTAGATGGAATTATTAAGTTTGCTAGCACACATTTAACAGTTAACGGAACAATAGTCCTGAACTTTATTTTGTTTGAAAACGCAATGCAAGTCGAAAAGTTGTTAACAGCAGCAGGCTTCAAGAAAATTGAAATGGTTGAGGTTGGTATATTGCGTTGGCACCAATTAGGGAAAGGGCATTTCTTTAAACCAAATAATCCAACAATTATCGTTAATGCTAAAAAATAGAAAGGATTGATTAATTATGGCAATTGTTAGTTTTGTAGGAGCTGGTCCGGGTGAAACAGACCTTATTACGTTAAAGGGATACAAGTTATTGGCGGCAGCTGATGTTGTAATCTATGCTGGATCGCTAATTAATAAAGATCTATTGAATTACTGTAAAGTAGATGCTGAAAAATATGATAGCGCCAAAATGACGCTAGACGATATTGTGGACCGGATGGAAGAAGCAGTAAAAGATGGAAAATCAGTTGTCCGGTTACAAACAGGTGATTTCTCAATTTATGGTTCGATTCGCGAGCAAATTGAAGAAATGAAAAAACGTGGTATTAAGTACCAATGCGTTCCTGGTGTTAGTTCATTCCTCGGTGCCGCGTCAAGCATGGGCGTAGAATATACGGTTCCCGAAGTAGCGCAAAGTGTAATTATTACGCGTATGGCAGGACGGACACCTGTGCCAGAGAAAGAATCCTTAAAGTCTTTAGCACAACATCAAACTTCAATGGTGATTTTCTTGTCTGTTCAAGGCATTAAGAAAGTTGTTTCGCAATTAGAAGAGGGAGGATACCCGGAAGACACACCAGCAGCCGTTATCTATAAAGCAACTTGGCCAGATGAAAAGATCGTTAGAGGAACATTAAGTGATATCGCTGAAAAAGTTCATGATACTGACATTCGACGGACAGCATTGATTATGGTTGGTAAGTTCTTAGGTGATGAATATAATTATTCTCATTTATATGACGCAGGTTTCAGTACAATGTTCCGGAAAAAGAGTAAGTAATTATGAAAAATCTTGCTGTGATTGCTTTAACCCAGGGTGGTGCTTCGATGGCAAGAAGTTTGCAAAGCCGGGTAAAAAAGCAGGGATATAAAGTAGACCTTGTTTTACCTCAACGCTTAGCTCAAGATGATGAAAACTATTATTCACGAGGTGCTTTTACTGCAACAATCCACCATCTTTTTAAAAAATATGATTGTATCGTTTGCATTATGGCAACGGGAATTGTAGTTCGCGCATTGGCTGATGTGATTATTGATAAAACAATTGATCCAGCAGTTATTGTAATGGACGAAAAGGCACAGCATGTTATTAGTTTACTTTCTGGACATGTCGGTGGAGCTAATGAATGGACAAGGTTGATTGCTAGATTAATGGGATCAGAACCAGTAATTACAACCGCAACTGACACAGAAAAAGTTCAGTCGTTGGATATTTTGGCTAAAAAGGTCAATGGATGGTACCCCAACTTTAAAGAAAATACAAAAGCAATCAATCGTCGCTTAGCAGAAGGAAAAGTTGTGGAGCTCTTTATTGAGCCGTACTTAACCCGATATATTAACCAGTTCAGTGGATTTAAGGTATTAACTAGGATTAAAGACCATGAACCGGGAATACCATTGATTATTGTTTCAGATCACACTGGTTTTTCTAAAAGTTCTGATGTGATTCATGTAGTCCCTCGGGTAAATATCTTAGGAATTGGGTGCAGAAAAGATATCACAACTGCAATGATGCAACAAGCATTTACAGAATTTTGCCAACAACATCAATTGTTGTGGAAATCATTCATTAAGGTAGCATCAATTGATATTAAAAGGCATGAGGGAGCAATTCAATATTTAGCAACAACCTTAGGAATTGAAGCTGAATTTTATCCAGCTGCAGAGTTACAAGAAGCTAGTCAAAATTATCCAGAATCTGCTTTTGTAAAAAAGACAGTGGGAGTTGGTAATGTTGCGTGTGCTGCTGCTGATTATGCTAGTGGAGAACGGAATGTAACACAACGGTATGCAAATCATGAAATTACACTGGCGCTTAGCCGCTTACATGAAGTTTAGGAGGAATTGAAAATGTTATATGTAGTTGGATTAGGACCTGGATCAAAAGAATTGATGACCGAAGAAGCACGAGAAGTAATCGAAAAGACACATACAATTGTCGGGTATGCAACTTATGTGCGGTTAATTGAAGATATGATTGATGGGAAAGAACTTGTTGTTACCGGGATGCGAGGCGAAATTGAACGGTGTAAAAAAGCTCTTGAGATCGCCGCAACCGGAAAAGATGTTGCAATTATTTCTAGCGGGGACGCTGGAATCTATGGGATGGCTGGTTTGATTTTGGAACTTGCCGGTAAAATGGATCAACATATTGATATTAAAGTGATTCCTGGTGTGACAGCAAGTATTGCAGCTGCTGCTCATTTAGGTGCGCCATTAATGAATGATTTTTGTCATATCAGTTTGAGCGACTTGATGACGCCGTGGGAAGTTATTACTGAACGTGTCGATGCTGCAGCTAAAGCAGATTTTGTAATTTGTCTCTATAATCCACGAAGTAAAGGTCGTCCGCATCATTTACGAAAAGCCCTCGATATTATCTTGAAATATAAATCTCCAGATACAATTGTTGGAATTGGGAAAGATGTTGCACGACCAAAAGAAATCGACAAGATAACGACGATTGCTGATCTTGATGAAACAGAAATTAATATGACCTCAATTGTTATTGTCGGTAATAAGAATACTTATGTTGAAGATGGACGGATGATTACCCCACGAGGATATACACTATGATTTTACTATTAGGTGGCACAACTGAAAGCTTAGAGGTAGCGGATAAATTAAGTGATGCAAAAGTTCCATTCATTATCTCGGTTATTAGTGATTATGGAGCTGAGTTAGCGGCGAAACATGGGGAAAATGTTATTAAAATTACCTTCACTACTGAGAATTTCTCCTCATTCTGTCGTGACCACCATATTAAACTTATTTTAGACGCAACCCATCCCTTTGCCCGGGTAATTTCAGAATTAGCAATTAATGAAGCGCAAAGCCTTAAGATTCCATATTTAAGATTTGAACGCCCAAATAGTTACAGTAAAGATGCAAATCTTAAACTGGTTAATTCACTAGAAGAAGCGTGTCAGATATTAAAGAAGGTAAAAGGAAAAATATATTTGTCAACTGGGAGTAAAACTGCCTCTGCCTATGCTGAGCAATTAGGAGTTGATCGCTTGCATGTCCGCGTTTTGCCAACAACTAAAGTAATGGAAAAACTAACTAATGCTGGTTTCATCGCTTCGCAAATTGATGCCATCCAAGGTCCGTTTTCAAGAGCCTTAAATATAGAATTATTTAAACATGCTAATGCAAAAATTGTGGTGACAAAAGAGAGTGGTCGCCAAGGTGGAGTTCAAGAAAAGATAGGTGCTTGTCAACAATTAGGAATTCCTTGCATAATTATTCGTCGACCAAAAATAAACTATCCACACATGGTTTCAAGTTTACAGGAATTGGAGAAGTACTTGGAGGAAAACAATGAATGGTAGAGTAACACTTCTAGGTGCTGGACCGGGTAATCCAGAATTATTAACGTTAATTGGCAAGCGGCGATTAAATGAAGCGGATGTTGTCTTGTATGACCGGTTAATTGATCCTTCATTATTAGCATTTACAAATAATGAGGCGGAATTGATCGATGTTGGAAAATTACCCCTACATCATAAGGTTAAGCAGTCAAAAATCAATGAAATGTTAGTTGATTATGCTAAGCAAGGCAAAAAGGTCGTTCGACTAAAAGCTGGGGATCCTTATGTCTTTGGCCGAGGTGGTGAAGAGGCACAGGTATTACAACAGTGTGATGTTAACTTTGAAGTTATTCCAGGGATTACTAGTGCAATTGCTGGGCTAGCTGCAGCAGGGATTCCCATAACTCACCGTGACTATGCTTCAAGCTTTCATATTATCACTGGTCATCATAAAAAGAATGGTCAGCAACTGGACTGGGAAAATATTGCTCACCAAGAAGGAACAATCGTCTTTTTGATGGGAATGGCACAACTCCCCAATATTTGTCAACAGTTAGTCGAACATGGTAGGTCATCGCAAACACCTGTAGCAATAATACAGTGGGCTACTCAATGGCGACAAAAGATGGTTATTGGCAATTTGGAAAATATCAATGAATTGGTTGCTCGACATCAACTTTCATCGCCAGCATTAATTGTTGTAGGTCAAGTTGTTAAATTGAGTAAGCAATTAAATATCAATAAACCATTGACCGGTGTGCATTTATTAATTCCTTTTAGTGAACATCAACGCCTTTTTAATTCATTAGAAGATTTAGGTGCAACTGCTGACTTTTACCAGCGTGCTTTAATCGAGCCATTAGAAGTGACTCTTCCTTCCGTCGATGAATACGATGCGATTATTGTGGATGATGTCCTTGCTTATCATCAATTTATTACCCTCTTAATAAAGAATGGTATTGATGTTCGACAACTTATAGGTAAAAAAATTATTACTGGTAATCATCGAGTGGCTCAGGTATTACAGAAAACAGGGATCTTAGCAATAACAGATATGCCGCAAGATATACCAGTGAAAAGAACCATTGAAATTGGTGGCAGTAAACCAACATATAGTATTGGAACTTTTCTTAGCTTATATGAAAAGAAGAAACGGTCGCTTGTGTTACCGTTTGACCTTAAAGAATTCAGTGCTGTCATTTTTCCAAGTACTGCTAGTATAAATGACTTTTTAGCTTCATTAAGCAAAGAACAGCTATCACAAGTATCAATGTTAAAAGCATTTACAATGGGGAAAAAAGTTCAACAAGCTGCAATTCAAGCTGGCTTTGGTCATGTGGTTATATGTCCACCAGACGTAAAGAAGACAGTTATTCAGGTCAAGGAGGAATTTATGCATGACTAAAAAGGCAATTTTGGCAGTAAGTTTTGGAACAACATTTCCAGAAACACGACAAAAAACAATCGGAGCTACAGAAAAAGCGATTGGGGCTGCGTTTCCAGATTATGACGTCTTTAGGGCATTTACATCTAGAATCGTTCGGCAACGAATTGAAAAAAATGAAGGAATTCGAATTGATGATGTCGATACAGCACTGTCAAAATTACGTGATCAGGGATACACAGAAGTATATGTCCAATCTTTACATGTTATTCCAGGGATTGAATATAACTTAGTATGTGATGCGGTTAATCGTTATAAAGAAAAATTTTTGAAAATTAAAGTAACAGCGCCTTTATTAGAGACGTTTGAAGATTTTCAACACTTAGTTGTATTCCTACAGAAGCAAAGTGAATATTTACCATCTGGGAAAGCCGTTTTATGGATGGGCCACGGAACAGCGCATAGTGCTTTTACAACTTATGCTTGCTTGGATCATATGTTATATGGTTCAAAAAGTTATGTAGGTGCAGTAGAAAGTTATCCAGATATTAATAACGAAATTAAGCGTCTTCGCCATGCTCATATTAATAAGGTTTATTTACAGCCATTAATGATGGTTGCAGGAAACCATGCTCATAATGATATGGCTTCGGATGATTCGAAATCTTGGAAGAGCATCTTAAAAGAGAATGGAATAACTGCCCATCCTGTATTGAAGGGATTAGGCGAATTTCCAGAAATTCAAAATATGTTTATTGCAAAGCTAAAGCCGGTTGTCGAAGAAGGTGATTAAAATGGCTAGTTTTTATGGGATTGGAGTTGGCCCTGGAGATAGTGAACTTTTAACGATAAAAGCAGTTAATACAATAAAAAAGCTTGATATTTTATATGCTCCCCAAGCTCATAAAGGTGGTAGAAGTGTAGCTGAAAATATCGCTGCACCGTATTTACCAGCGAATTTAAAAATAAAGCGACGACATTTTCCAATGATTAATGATTGGGAAAAGAAGATAAAAAGCTGGCAAGAAATTGCTGAAGAGATTGCTAAAGATGTTAAAAATGATAATAATGTTGGTTTTTTGACCCTTGGTGATCCATCTGTTTATAGCACTTTTAGTTATATTGCGGAAATGTTAGCAGAACGGATTGATATCCAGACGATTGCGGGGATCTCATCATTCAGTCAAATTGCAGCCAGCCTCTCTGTTCCCCTAATGTTAGATGAAGAAAGTCTTGAAATTATTCCAGCGACTGCTGATATTACACAATTGGAAAAAGCAATCGACCTTAACGATAATGTGGTAATTATGAAAATTGCTACTAGGTTTGCTCAGGTTTATAAGATATTGGAACAGCGAGACTTATTGAGTAAAACGATTGTTGTTGAAAATGCTTCAATGGAAAAACAAAAGAAGCAACGATTAATTGATTATTCAATTAATGACAAACTGCCTTATTTTTCTACGGCTTTATTAAAGAAGGAAAACAAAAATGTTAAAAGTAATTAAAAAATATCGTAAGTTTATTACTTTCCTTATGATTGGACTAGTTTATACCCTTGCTTATCCTGCCACAGCTCATGCAATGCATATTATGGAAGGAATGCTTCCGCCACGCTGGTGTATTTTCTGGTATGCAGTGTCACTTCCGTTCTTCATTTATGGTCTTTATCGAATGTATAAGATTGTAAATTCTGGTGTTCCTAATGCCAAGGTAATGTTGGCCCTTTGTGGTGCGTTTGTCTTTGTTTTATCTTCATTGAAATTGCCTTCAGTAACTGGTTCTTGTTCGCACCCTACTGGAGTTGGTCTAGGAACAGTATTGTTTGGCCCTGGAGTAATGTCAGTTCTTGGCGTTATTGTGTTGCTGTTCCAAGCATTGTTATTAGCACATGGAGGTATAACAACGCTTGGTGCTAATGAATTTTCAATGACAATTGTTGGCCCAATTGTTGGTTATGCAGTTTGGAAATTATGTCGAGCAATGAAAGTTAGTCGTTCAGTTTCACTATTTTTGTGTGCGATGTTTGCTGACTGGTCTACGTATGTAACTACCGCTTTTCAATTAGCAATTGTTTTCCCTGATCCGAATGGTGGAGTTGCAGCAGCGCTAATCAAATTCCTAAGTATTTACGCTATTACTCAAATTCCATTGGCAATAGCAGAAGGATTGCTTACGGTTATTGTTTATAACTTGGTAATCAGTAACGATTTATGGAAGGAGTCAGCCCTACAATGAAAAAACGAACAAAAACTAATATTATCCTAGCAATTTGTGTAATTCTTTTGGTATTGATTCCTTTTATTTTTGTTAAAGGAGAATATAGCGGGAGTGATGACCAAGGAACAGAGCAAATAAAGAAATTTGATCCAAGTTATAAAGCATGGGCGCATCCTGTCTGGACTCCACCATCGGGAGAAATCGAAAGTTTATTGTTTACTGTGCAAGGTTCACTGGGGACAGGAATTATTTGTTATTTTATTGGGGTTGCTCATGGTAAAAAGAAAGCTCAACAAAATAAAACCAAACAGACTGTAAAACAATAGTAAAGGCTGGTGACTTATTAATGTTGAGTATCGATAAATATGCTTATGAAAATCGAATTGTTAATTGGTCGCCAAAGTTAAAAGCTTTTTTATGGTTAGTAGGAATGGTTTTAGCTTTCCAGCCAATTCAATGGATTAAAGTAATTGTCCTATTTACAGTAGCAGGTATCACCATTTACGTAACTAATGTTTCATTTAAGCGTTATATTAGTTGGTTTTATGCAATTATTCCTTTTGTAGTTTTAAGTATCATTGGAATTGTTGTAACTATTTCTTCTCAACGCTCTACCCTTATTGGACCGATAAAACTTGGAAATGTTTATCTTGGATTGGCAAAAGTAATGATGCCTAAAGCTGGGCAGGTAGCATTGCAATGTATGACAGCAATTGTCTGTACGTACTGGTTTGCGTTAACAACCCCATTTATTCAAATTTTACAGGTACTAAAAGCTATGCATCTGCCACGAGTAATGATTGAAGTAACGATGCTAATGTATCGTTTCATCTTTATCTTTATTGATGCTTTTGAGCAGATTCACCGTGCTCAACGATTACGGTTCGGCTATGACTCTTTTAGTTTAATGATTCATTCATCTGGAATTTTAGCAAAAATGTTATTTGAACAAGTCATTATAAATTATCAAATGATGACTAAAGCACTCGATGCTAAGCTATATAATGGTGATTTTTATCTTTAGGAGGAGCAATAATGATTGAATTGAGGCATGTAAGCTTTAGCTATGACGATAAGCATAAAATATTGGACGATGTTTCAATGAAGCTCGGTCAAGATAATCAATCAGTTATTGGCATTATCGGTCATAATGGTGCAGGGAAATCAACGCTTTTCTTGAATTTGGTTGGTGAATTAAAACCAACAGCAGGTGAGATTTTTGTTGATGGTCACAAAGTTGAATATTCTAAAAAAGGACTTCGAAATTTACGGCGAAAAATAGGAATTGTTTTTCAAAATTCTGATCAGCAAATCTTCTACTCAATAGTGAAAGATGACGTTGCGTTTGCTTTGAGAAATTTAAAAGTTTCTAATGATGACATTAAGCAACGTGTCGAAAGGGTTTTACGTGAATTAGATATTTCAAACTTAAAGGATCAACCTATTCAATACCTTAGTGGTGGTCAGAAAAAACGGGTTGCCATTGCGGGTATTATGGTGATTGGCTCTGAATGGATCTTACTTGATGAACCAACTTCTGGTTTGGACCCAGATGGTAGGTTAAGAATGAAAAAATTGATAAAGAAGTTAATTGCCAATGGTCAAAAAATTATTCTCTCTAGTCATGATATGGACTTTATGTATGAAGTATGTGACTATTTTTACCTTTTGGGAAATAATCGGATTCTTAAAGAGGGAAATAGAGAAAACGTTTTTAATGATGAACAGTTATTAAAGGAAAATAACCTGGAACAACCGTGGCTAGTTAAGATTCACCAAAAATTAGGATTGCCTTTATATACAACGGAACAGGAATTATTTGCCGAACAAGGTAAGTAAACATATAAAAACTCAAAGGCTGAACTTTTAAAACAGCTTTTGGTACATAGATTAAGCTTAGGGGATGAAATGTCATGACAGTGCAGTCAATAATGTTTCAAGGAACGGCATCTGACGCTGGAAAAAGCTGGTTGGCCGCAGCAGCTTGTCGAATTTTGGCTAATCGTGGTCAAAAGGTTGCGCCATTTAAGTCGCAAAACATGGCCTTGAACTCATTTATTACTGAGAAAGGGGATGAAATGGGTCGGGCGCAGGTTTTTCAAGCTGAAGCAGCTAAGATTAAACCAGATGTCCGAATGAATCCAATTTTATTAAAGCCATCCACAGACAAAGATTCTCAGGTTATTGTAATGGGAAAAGTGCTGAAGAATATGGATGCTGTTAGTTATTATCAATTCAAGCGAGAACTAATTCCACAAATTATGATGGCCTATAATACATTAGCAGATGAAAATGATGTAATAGTCTTAGAGGGAGCTGGAAGTCCCGCAGAAATCAATTTAAATGAAAATGACATTGTTAATATGGGGATGGCGCGAATGGCTGATGCACCAGTAATCCTAGTTGCAGACATTGATAAGGGCGGTGTCTTTGCTTCAATTTATGGCACGATTAAATTAATGCCTCGCGAAGACCAGCAACGCATTAAAGGAATAATTATTAATAAGTTTCGAGGAGATAAGTCCCTACTAGAATCTGGGAACAAGATGATTGAGAAACTAACAGGAATTCCTGTGATTGGTGTTTTGCCAATGAGCAGTATTGATATTGATGAAGAAGATAGCGTATCGCTAATTCGGAAACCACGACAAAAAGATACGCAAAAAGACCTGGATGTAGCGGTAATTGATCTTGATAAGATTTCTAACTTTACAGATATTCATAGTTTGGAAATTCAACCAGATGTTTCGGTAAGATATGTTTTAACGGCAGAGGAACTTGGAACTCCAGACTTATTAATTATTCCAGGAAGTAAAAACACGAACGCAGATTTAGTAGCTTTGCGTAAAAATGGGCTTGCAGAGGGAATCTTACGTGCTCATAAGGACGGAAGTATGATCGTTGGTATTTGTGGGGGATATCAGATTTTAGGACAGATGCTGTATGATCCAACAGGGATTGAGTCACCAATTAAAGAACAAAAAGGTCTCGGGTTACTTGATACAGAAACAACCTTTAATGAAAAAAAGACAACAACTCAGGCAGTTGCCAAGCGAAATAATTATATTTTAAAAGGTTATGAAATCCATATGGGAACAACAAAACGTGGTCTAAACTCAACACCATTCTCAACAATTCAGGAAACAAACGGTCAACCAGAAAATCGTGAGGATGGAGCAGTTAGTACTGATGGAACAGTGATTGGTACCTATCTTCACGGAATCTTTGATAACCCTTATTGGACACGACACTTGTTAAACCAGCTTCGCGTAGCAAAGGGAATGGCACCATTGGTAGATACTACTGTTTCGATTAGTGGTTATAAAGACCAACAATATGAGAAATTAGCCCAACTATTTGCTCAGAATGTTGACATGGATAAGTTTAATCAAATCTTGCAAGACTCAACGAAAGAATAAAGGATGAATAAATTATGCAATCGCCATATCCGATTATCTTAAACTTAGCTGATAAAAATGTAGCTGTCGTCGGCGGAGGAAAAGTTGCATGTCGTAAAATAAATAAGTTATTAGCAGCTGGGATTCGCCCAACTGTAATTAGTCCTCTCCTATCACCTAACATACAACCTACCCAAATTAATTGGATACCGGATAAATACCAGCGAAAGTATGTCGAAAACATGGATATTATTATTACTTGTACTGATGATAGAGCAGTTAATGATCAGGTAAAAAAAGAGGCGACTCATTTTCAGCTAGTGAACAATACTAGTGATAAGACTAATTCAGACTTTTATAATCTAGCAACGATTAAGGCCAATGACATGTTTATTAGTGTCTCAACGATGGGAAAGTCTCCAAGTGCAGCTAAAAAAATGAAAAATGAGATTAAAGAATGGATAAAGCAAAAATTTCATAAGGAGTTTGAATAAAAATGTATTTGATGTGTGTAAGCTTAAATTATCATCAATTACCATTAGATTTACGAGAAAAGTTTTCTTTTACAAAAGAAGAAGTCCCCAAGGCAGATAAGCTATTAAATGATGAGAAGAGTATTCTGGAAAATTTGTTGATCTCAACGTGTAATCGAACAGAAGTATATGCGGTTGTAGACCAAATACATACAGGTCGTTACTATATTCGACGATTTTTAGCGGAATGGTTCCATTATACAATTGATGATTTTACAAAATTTGTTACTGTTACGACAAAGGACGCTGTTGCTGAGCATTTGTTTAAGGTGATCACTGGCCTGGACTCGTTAATTAAGGGAGAGCCGCAAATATTAGGTCAAATGAAGGATGCTTTTCAAATTGCAACAAAAGAGGGAACAACTGGCGCAATCTTAAATCACTTATTTCGCCAAGCAATTACATTTTCTAAAAGAATGCATACAAAATACCGTGTTAGTGAATTAGCACAATCATCAGGTCAAGCTGGTCTACACCAAATTAAGATGCAGTTTGGTTCACTTGAAGGTAAAACCTTAGCAGTCGTTGGGTTGGGACAGATTGGAAAACATACTGCTTATAATGCAAGCAATATGGGCTTTAGCAAGGTGCTGTTGCTTAATAGAACAGATAGCAAGGCTGAGCAGATTGCGACAGAACTTCAAGGAGTAGTTGAGGCCCGTCCATTTAACCAGCTTGCAACAGTCGTACATAATGTTGATGCAGCTATTTTTGCAGCTACAGTTAAGCAACCCTTATTTAAGGCCGATGAACAGATAAGCACAATGATTGTTGATCTTGGTGTGCCACGAAATGTAGCAATTAACAGTACAAAATTAAAATATTATGATATTGATCATGTTCATATGATTTTAAACTCCAATGATGAAAAACGACGATTAATGATTCAAAAAATTGCTAATGAAATTCCCCAAGAAGTTAATGACTTTTATATTTGGGAAAAGCAACTGCATATTGTTCCGGTAATTAGAGGATTACGTGAGCATTCGTTGAGGATTGAAGGAGAAGCTTACGATAGTTTACTTCGCAAGCTTCCTGAATTAGATTCGCATGAACGAAAAGTAATTAGTAAGCATATGAAAAGTATTGTTAATCAAATGATTAAAGGACCAATTAAAGAAATTAAAGAATTGTCAGTAACACCAGGGGCTACGGCTGATATTGACTTTTTCTGTAAAATTTTTGGCATGGATAATTTGAAAGTAGAGAATCAAAATAATGACAAATAAAGTAATTGTTGGCAGTCGGAAAAGTAAACTAGCAATGGCGCAAACAGAATTGGTAATCGCTAGTTTGGAAAAGATTTTCCCCGACATAAAATTTGAAATAAAAAACGTTATTACTGAAGGGGATCGAAACCGACATGACAGCCTTGCTAAAATCGGTGGGAAAGGCGTTTTCGTTAAAGAGATTGAAGACGAACTAAAAGATGGCACGATTGATTTTGCTGTTCATAGTCTAAAAGATGTGATGCCGATTCTTCCAGAAGAATTAGTTTTAGGAGCATTTCCTAAACGAGTATCTCCATATGATTGTTTAGTCAGCCGGAAAAATCTTTCATCGTTGAATGATCTTCCTAAAGGTGCACGAATCGGGACAAATAGTTTACGTCGCCAGGGACAACTATTAAGTATTCGACCAGACTTAAAAATTATACCTATTAGGGGTAATATAGATACTAGGTTAAGAAAAATATACACAGAAGCGCTTGACGGTATTATTTTAGCTGAGGCTGGATTAACAAGATTAAATATTGACTTAAGTAGTTATCATGTTTTGGATTTGCAAAATTATATTATGCCGGCAGTTGGTCAAGGCTGCTTAGCGATTGAATGCCGAAAAAATGACACTAGAATTCGCAAAATGCTTGATCAAATTAATGATGAAGAATCAGCTTATTGTGTGCAAATTGAGCGTGAATTTATGAGTGAATTGGGTGGAAGTTGTAATTTCCCGATTGGGGGCCATGCCTACGCGAAAAATGGTCAAATCCTATTTGATGGGTTGATCGCTTCCCCTAATGGTGAACACGTTATAAAAGAAACAAAAATACCTGCCAATAATTCTGGAGTTGGTAAAAAAGTTGCTGATCAGTTATTGGCTAAGGATAAATTTGGAATTATTGAAGGAGAATAGGGATAATGTTGCAATTTGATCGTCATCGTCGTTTACGTACTAGCACTGCCATGCGTGATTTAGTAAGAGAGACTCATCTCAATAAGGATGATCTAATTATGCCGGTCTTTGTGGATGCCACTATTAATGGACGAGAAGAAATTCCATCAATGCCAGGCATTTACCGTTACAGTTTAGATTCAATTCTTGATGAAATTACAGAAATTGTGAAGTTAGGAATTAAATCAATTATTATTTTCGGTGTTCCAGAAAGAAAAGATGAAGTTGGAACTGGCGCATGGGAAGAGAATGGAATTGTTCAACAGGCAATTCGTTTGATTAAGAAAAATTATCCAGATTTAATTGTTATCGCTGATACTTGTTTATGTGAATATACAAGTACTGGTCACTGTGGAATTCTTAAAGATGGGGTCGTTTTGAATGATGAATCATTAAAATACTTAACAGAGACAGCTGTAAGTCAAGTAAAAGCTGGAGCTGACATAATTGCACCGTCTAATGCGATGGATGGGTATGTTGCAGCAATTCGCCAAGGACTTGATAAAGCAGGGTATAAAAATACACCGATTATGTCCTATGCTGTGAAATTTGCCTCATCATTTTACGGCCCATTCCGTGATGCTGCTGATGGTTCGCCTAAAGAAGGGCCTAAAGATCGTAAAACATATCAAATGGATCCAGCTAATCGCTTAGAAGCATTGCGCGAAGTAGCTAGTGATGAAAAGGAAGGTGCTGATTTTGTGATGGTTAAACCAGCAATGGCCTTCTTGGATATTATGCGTGAAGTTCGTAATCATACTTTGCTGCCGTTAGTTGCATATAATGTTTCTGGTGAATATGCAATGATTAAAGCAGCTGCGGCTAATGGTTGGATTAATGAAGACCAAATTGTTTACGAAAGTTTGGTTGGAATGAAACGAGCTGGAGCAGACTTAATTATTACTTACTTTGCCAAGGACGTTGCTAAGAAACTTTAATTTGTTAGGTGGGTTTGTTTTGAGTAAATTAGATACAACAAAGTCAAAGATAGCTTTTAAGGAAGCACAAAAGTATATGCCAGGTGGGGTCAATAGCCCTGTCAGAGCATTTAAAAATGTTGGTGGTGATCCTTTATTCATTGACCATGGTAAGGACGAATATATTTATGACATTGATGGCAATAAGTACATTGATTATGTTCTTTCATGGGGGCCACTAATTTTAGGACATGCAGATGATCATGTAGTTGCAGAGTTAGATAAAGCAGTTGCTAAGGGAACAAGCTACGGTGCGCCAACCCTTCAAGAAACTGAATTGGCAAAAATTGTTAATAAGATTATGCCGTCAATTGAAATGATTCGAATGGTTTCATCTGGAACTGAAGCAACAATGAGTGCGATCAGATTAGCACGTGGATATACTCATCGAAAAAAAATCGTTAAATTTGTGGGTAACTATCATGGTCATAGCGATTCATTGCTAGTTGATGCTGGCTCAGGATTAGCAACGTTTGGAATTAATACTTCGCCTGGTGTTCCAGATGATCTAGCTTATGATACACTTACCGTTGCCTATAATGATGTTGCTGGTGTTAAGAAACTTTTCGCTGAACATGGTAATGAAATTGCCTGTGCGATTGTTGAACCAGTTGCCGGCAATATGGGAGTTATTCCGGGAACCCAAGAGTTCTTACAAACTTTACGTAACGTTACCAATGAACATGGTGCATTATTGATCTTTGATGAGGTTATGTCAGGGTTCAGGGCAGCTTATCATGGTGTTCAAAGTCTAGTTGATATCACGCCGGACTTAACCACTTTAGGCAAAGTAATCGGTGGTGGACTCCCAGTTGGTGCTTTTGGTGGACGTCGTGAGATTATGGAAAATATTACGCCTGCTGGAGATGTTTATCATGCCGGAACGTTGTCAGGTAATCCGTTAGCAATGACTGGTGGAATTAGCACCTTAGAACAATTAACACCAGATGATTATGTTGAAATGGATAAAAAAGTTACTGCTTTAACAGAAGGCATTAAACAGGCAGCTGACCAATATGGTGTACCAATGACAGTGCACCATGTTGGTACAATGTGGAGTTACTTTTATAACAGTGATCCAATTAATAATTTTGATGATGTTAAAGCTTGTGATCAGAAGTTATTTGAAAAGTGTTTCTGGGAATTATTAGCTCATGGTGTATATGTAGCGCCATCGCAATTTGAAACTAACTTTATCTCAACTAAACACACCGATGAGGACATTGAAAAGACAATTGCAGCATTTGATGCAGCATTTAATGCGGCAACCAAGTAAATAGAATATTTAAAGGGCTGTGGCAATGGTTGTCACAGCCCTTTTTGAAAGGATTATTAAAAATGAATAACAGCAGTTTAACCTTTGTTTTAGGAGGGGCAAAAAGTGGTAAATCCGAATTTGCAGAGCACTTGTATTCACGGAAAGAACGGATCTGTTATATTGCGACCGGAGTAGTAAAAAATCCCGATGGCGAAATGCAACTTCGAATTCAGCGTCACCAAGCTCGACGTTCAAATAAATGGATAACTCGCGAGCAGTATCAGCACGTCGATGAACTTATTAATAATAGTCAACAAGATGGTTACTTACTTGATGATGCCATTATGTTAGTTACTAATCTTTTTTATGACTTAGTTTTAGCAAAAACATCGCCGGAAAAAATCGATGATTATTTAGAAAGTGCTTCTTCACAAGAGATAGCGACAATACGGGAAAAAATACTTAGTAATTGGAAAAAGATCTTAGCTGCTGTTCGAGTAAACAATCAATCAATGGTGATTGTTAGTGATGAAGTTGGGTTAGGAGTAGTACCGGCTACAAAGCAGACACGCATATTACGGGATCTTTATGGAGAAGTTAATCAATTAATCGCTAAAGAAGCCGATAATGTTTATTTTGTTATTAGTGGAATTGCGCAGAAGTTAAAGTAGGTGAAGTTATGTTAGATTCATTGATTTTATTTGGCCAATTTTTTACAAAGTTAGATATTCCAATTCCAGTTGACGATGCTACTAATAAATTTAAAACTAGTATTCAATATATTACATTATTTAGCTTTTTATTAGGGTGTATCGAAGGAATAGTTTTTTGGGGATTTACATACTTATTTCCTATATGGTTTGCATGGATTCTTTACTGGGTTACTGATGGCTTATTAACTGGCGGATTTCATTTAGATGCACTGGCGGATACCGCAGATGGTTTCTTTTCATCACGAACATCAGATAAAATTTATGCAATCATGAAAGATAGTAGACTTGGGACAATGGGGAGCCTTGCATTACTATATTATTATGGATTAGTAATAGGATTAGGAATCATTATTAGTTCGTATTTTGATTTATTTCACATGATTTTATTGACCGTTTGTTTAACAATGTTAACTAAAACAGGTTTGTCTTTATTATTTTATAAAATGGTTTATCCCGAAAATAAACATGGGCTTTCGAATATTTGGCTAGGAATAAGCACATGGCGAATTGTTGTTGCACAAATTTTTTCTATTATAATAATAGGTTTATGTTTCTCTTGGCAGGGATTAATAAGCTATCTGGCAATTCCAATAATAGCAATTTTTTATCGACGAAAGGTCACGAAAGTATTAGGAGGAACGCCGGGAGATACTTTAGGCGCATTTGCAAGTTTGTCGCCATTAATCTTTTTGCTTATTCTTACGATATTGACGAGGTTTGACTTATGAAATTAATTTTAGCTCGTCATGGTGAAACAGAATTTAATCGTTTACGAAAATTTTATGGCACTGCCAATGTGGAAATTGATGAAAAAGGAAAAGAACAAGCAAAATTATTGGCAACAAAAGTAAATAAGTTATATCCAACACTATTTGTCGTGACTAATTTAAAACGAACAGCACAAACATTAGCACCATTAAAGGAACAGCATCCTACAGTTCCCACAATCGTATTACCAAATTTTGCCGAAAAAGGATTTGGCGATTGGGAAGGGTTAAATGCAGACGAGATAGAAGAACGCTATCCAGATGAATGGAAAAAGTGGTTAGCAGCGCCATTAACTTATAATCCTCCCACAATAGAAGCATTTAGTGATTTTAAAGAGCGAGTAAATTACGGTTTGCGATGGTTATTAGATCATACAATGGAAAATGATGTTATTTTTGTTGTCGCTCATCTAGGCTCTATTAGAATTATTTATCAAGAATTAGTTGATCCAACAGCGGACTTTTATTCGCTTAACTTTCCGGCATCTTGTTACAGCGTTATTAATCTAAAAAATGGTATTGTTCAGAATTGGTATCTTAACCAATAAAAAATATGTTTACAGCAATATAAGGAGATAATAAAATGGCAATTTTGATTACTTATCCTAAAAATAAAGTTCCGGTATATTGGCGAATAAAGTTAGAACAAAAGGATGACGTGATTTATTTTCCATTCCGAATTTTGAAAGCGGTTGATTTAACGCCAAAAAGTAAAAAAATTTTACAAAATAGTAAGGTACTGGCAATTACCAGTCTTTTTGGCGCGCGGGTATTTTGCGATCAGTTAAAAACACTAAATTCAACAGCAACTATTTTTGTTCTTAGTAAAAAAATTAAGCAAAGTTTGGAGAAGAAAGTTACTAATCCTATCCAAATTGCTCCAAGTGAGAACCGGAAATCATTATTAGAGGAATTAAAGAATAAACATGTTACGGATGTTTGTTGGCTTATTGGAGATAAAGCAGAGAAATACTATTCCGATTTTTATGGACGAAAAATTGTAGTTTATAAAAATACATGGGATAAACAGCATGAAGGAAAAGCACTTAAAATTTTTATGAAACAACATATTACAAGTGCATTAGTTACTAGTATTTCGAACTTTAATCGTATGTTTGAAATTATGACTAGAGTGGATAGTAATGAGTATCGCAATATTAATTACTATGTTTTAGGAAAAAATACCGGTAATTATATCCAAGAAAAAGGCTTAAAAGTTATATATCCAGATAGGGGAAAGTGCGTACTGGAAAATGTTTTAGATAACTTATGGCATTATGAGAGGGAAAATTAAAATGAAATTTGATGAAATAAAACTGCGACCGCTTGATGAAAAGAAAATGAGCGCAATGCAGCAGAAAATAGATAATCTTGCTAAACCCGTAAAAGGACTTGGACGCTTAGAAGAGCTTGCTGATCATGTAGCAGGAATTTATCGAACAACTGATTTTGATCTTACACCACGAAAATGCTTAGTTTTTGCGGCAGATAATGGCGTTGTCCATGAAGGTGTTTCAGCCAGTCCGCAAAAAATTACAGCAATTCAGGCAGTTAATATGATGAAGGGACATACTACGGTTGCAGCGCTAGCGAAAGCTTTTAAGTGTGACTTACAGGTTTATGACATCGGAATTAAAACAGATTTAAATTTTCCGTTGGTTAAAGTTCATAAAATTCGTCATGAAACCGAAGATATGCTCCATAAACCAGCAATGTCGATAGCAGAAGCAAGAGAATCTTTACAATATGGTTTCGACATGGGAATAAAAGCGTTTGAAGAGGGAAACCAAGTAATTGCAACAGGTGAACTAGGAATGGGGAATACTACAGCCGCCTCCGCAATAGTTGCCGCACTTTTGAATAAGTCAGCAGCAGAAGTTGTTGGACGTGGATCTAATATTTCTGATGAACGTTTAAAACATAAGATTGATGTTGTTAATAGAAGCCTTGAACGAGCAAAACTAAAAGAAAATAAATCACCAGATCCGCTTATAGTATTAAGTGAGGTCGGTGCACTTGAACTGGGTGCAATGGCTGGTGCAATGCTTTCAGCTGGTGCAATGAATAAACCTGTTCTTCTTGATGGATTCTTATCCTATTCAGCAGCATTATTAGCAAATTCAATCAAGCCAGGAGCAGTAAATTATATGATCCCTACCCATAAATCAAAAGAACAAGGGTCCCAAATCGTTCTTGATGCTCTCGGTCTAGACCCTTATATTGATATTAATATGTGTGTTGGTGAAGGGAGCGGGGCCATGATGCTTTTGCCATGGCTTGATGGAGTCAAGGTGATGCTCACAAATATGAATACATTGCAGGAAATGGACTTCAATTTTATTCCATAGACTTCCAAAAAATGCTAACAAGACAAAATAATATTATTACGGTTGCTTCGGCAAAGGATAATTAGTCAAAAAACTAAATTTTGTCATTTACTAAACATAGAATTGCTAATATTAGTAAAAAGCTAAATAAACTTAGAATCAAATTCTACTTTTTTAATTAATCATGAAAAAAAGTAGAATTTATTTGTCTGCTTTTTAATAAACTATTGAACTGTTTCCTAAGTAATTGTACTTTTAAGTTGTAGGAATTATAACGCTTTCAAAACAGGACGTAGGAGGCAATAATTTATGAAGAAGGTTAAAATTTTTAGCAGTATCTTAGTTATATTTTTGGCATTTTTTATGCTAACTGGATATACAAATAAAGATCAAAAGGGTAGTAATAATACAATAAAAGTTACCTATACTCTTAAACAAGGTAAGAAGACTGTTGCCACAAGGAAGACTACTTTAAAGAAGAACGATAAAGTAATTACTGGACTAAAAAAGAATTGGAAAGTTGAAGAAGCAAAGGGTTTTATTACTTCAATTGATGGTAGAAAAGAAAACCAAAAGAAGAGTATTTATTGGACATACACAGTAAATGGTAAAAAAGTAAATAAGTTAGCTAATCAGCAAACTCTTAAGAATAATGATAAGGTACAATTTACCCTAGATAAGGCGGAATAATATGAAAGCGCGATCGCAGGTTGTTAGTAAGCATGATCAAGTTAAAAGGATGACATTGATTGCCATGCTTGCTGCTTTAGGAACTGTTTTACGTGTATTCAAGATTATTCCAATTCCTAATGTACAGCCAGTTACTGATCTAATTATGCTTGCAACTTTAATGTTGGGAATTGGTTTTGGAATATCGTTAGCAGTAATGATAATGGTTCTATCAAATCTCTTACTAGGATTTGGCATATGGACAATCCCACAAATTTTAGCATATATAGTTTGTGTTGTTACAGTAGCAGGATTAGCTAAAGTAACACCCTTAAAGAAGCATTTCACTCTTCAGTTAATTTTAGCGACGTTTTTAGGTTTTGAATACGGGTTCATAGTTAGTTTAGGAATGTCGATATATGGGGGCTGGGCTGCTTTTATGGCGTACTGGCTAAGTGGCTTGCTATTTGATTTCTATCATGCGGTTGGTAATTTTGGTTGTTATTTTATCTTGTATAAACCCTTAACGGTTGCGTTTAAACGCTACTTGCAATAATACTAAATAAAAAAGAGACTGGAAATTCATCCAATCTCTTTTTTCATTTGTAGTGATTATATTAGCCAACTTTAACCGGTGTGTCAGCTTCTTCACCATTAATTAATTTAAGGTTATTGTCAAAGGCATTAAGAACCATGTTGCGGACAGCATGAGTAGTATAGAAAGCCGTATGTGGAGTAACAAGGACGTTTGAACGATCGATAAGGTCTTTGAGTCGCTTGTCAGGGAACTCCTTGCCACGCCAATCTTCATTAAAGATTCCAACTTCATCTTCGTAAGTGTCCATGATAAAGCCAAAGATCTTTCCGCTATCAAGTCCTTCGATTACAGCATCAGTATCAACTAATGCGCCTCGTGAACAGTTAACAATTACAACATTGTCTTTCATTTTAGCAATTGCGTCTTTATCAATCATATGGAAGTTTTCTTTAGTAGCCGGAACGTGAAGAGAAACCACATCAGCTTGAGCATATAGATCATCAAGGCTGTCAACGTAATATCCTTGCTTCTTTAATTCTGGATTTTCAAATGGGTCATATGCAATTACCTTAGCACCGAAGCCTTCCATAATTTGCATATAAACACGTCCAATATGACCAGTTCCGATAACACCAACAGTTTGGTCACGCACTTCTCGACCAATTGTTGGGGCCCAACGTAAGTCACCATTAGCAATCTTTTCATCTAAGACCTTGGTTTGGCGAAGAATTCGGGCTGTTTGAATAGCAGCATGTTCGGCAATTGCGTTTGGTGAGTAAACAGGAACATTGGTAATTTCAAAGCCAAGTTCTTTTGCCTTAGCCATATCAATGTTATCAACACCAACATTACGTAGTGACATCTTTGTAATGCCTTCGTCAGCCAGTGCTTGTAGCGTTTCTGGTGTGTAATCGAGTTGTTGGTAAACGACTACCCCGTCAGCTCCTTTAGCTTTTGCGGCAGTTTCAGGAGTTAAGAGTTCATCCGTATATTCTACTTCTACTTCGGGATGATCCTTAGCCCATTCTTTAACGTAAGGTTCTTCATCTTTTCGGATACTAAAAGCAAAAATTTTTTTTACCATAAATATCTATCTTCTTTCTGTATGTGCCAAAATTGTGTAATTGCTTTCAAATAATATTCTATCTTATACAAAAGTGTTAATCAAAGGAATTATCAGAATAAAAGCTAATTTTCAAAAAATCTGTATAATAGTTCAAGATGACTAAAAAAATAGATGAGGGAAGGATTGTTTTGATACGTATAGCACGAAAAAATTTAGCCTTATGGGCAACAATTGGTGCAGTTTTCTTTTTATTAATCCAAGTTTCGTGTGACCTATACTTACCGACAGTTACCGCCGACCTTGTTAATCGGGGAATTGTGCAAAAGGATATGGGCGTGATTTGGAATGAGGGAATTAAGATGCTGATTGTGGCTGCGATTGGACTAGTGGCAGCTGGATTAAATGTTTATTTTGCGGCGACCCAATCAATGAAAGTGGGTGAAAAGCTACGAAGCCAGATCTATCATAAGGTTTTACGTTTCTCGAATCGTGAAATGGATGAGTTTGGCGATTCATCTTTAATTACGCGGTCAACCAATGATATTGTGCAGATTCAAAATGTCATGGTGCAAATGCTACGGATGATGCTCCAATCACCTGTAATGCTTGTTGCAGCCTGTGTTCTCGCTTATGTTCGAGAACCACAACTAACTAAAGTGTTTTTTATTAGTTTGCCGATTTTAGCAATTATTGTCATGGCGGTTATGTACTTTGCGGTTCCGTTATTCAAGAGCATTCAGAAAAAAACTGATCGCATTAACTTAATCTTCCGAGAAGGCCTGACAGGGGTTCGAGTTATCCGTGCTTTTCGGCAGGAAGAGCGGGAACAAAACCGTTTCAAAAAAGCAAACGAGGACTACACGCAAACCGGAATCAAGGCCTTTACAATTGTTTCGACGTTGTTCCCAGTAGTAACGCTTATTTTAGGGATGACAAATGTTGCCATTATTTTACTGGGTGGCCATCTTGTCGCTAATATGAGCATGCAAGTAGGGGATTTAATTGCCTTTATGACATATGCCACTCAGATTATGATTAGCTTTATGATGCTTTCAATGATCTTTGTCTTTGTTCCACGAGCATCGGCATCTGCTGCTCGTGTTAATGCCGTTTTAGAGCAACCGATCAGTATTCATAATGTACCGGAAAAAGAGCGAGAAAGGGTTTCTATTAATCAACCAGCCTCCCTTGAATTTAAAAATGTTGATTTTCGTTTCCACGGGGCAGAAAGATTGGCCTTGCATGACTTGAACTTTAAAGTTACTGCAGGCCAAACGTTAGCGATTATCGGAGGGACTGGTTCAGGTAAATCAGCTTTGGTTAACTTAATTCCGCGACTGTTTGATATTGAAAGCGGAGAGATTAAAGTTGATGGTGTTCCAATTAAAAAGCTAAGTCAGCATAACTTACATGAGGTTATTTCTATAACCCAACAGCAAGCAGTTCTTTTTAGCGGGACCATTCGTTCTAATCTTCAATTTGGTTATGAAGAAGCAACGGATAAAGAAATGTGGCACGCACTTGAAATTGCACAAGCGGCAGATTTCGTCCGTGAAGAAGGCGGATTAGACGCGGTTGTTGAACAAAATGGAAGTAACTTTTCTGGTGGTCAACGCCAACGATTAGCAATTGCTCGAACGATTATTAAGCCAGCGTCGATTTATATTTTTGATGACTCATTCTCAGCCTTAGATTTTGCAACTGATGCAAAACTACGGGCAACTTTGGCAAAAGATCCACAAATTCAACGTGCTGTAACGGTTATCGTAGCCCAGCGAATCTCGACGGTTGTTGATGCTGACCAAATTATTGTGCTTGATGAAGGACAGGTAGTTGGGCAGGGAACTCACCAAGAATTAAAAGCACACAATGAAACTTATCAACAAATAATCAAGTCACAAGTCGAGAAAGGGGATGTTGATCGTGCGTAGAGGACCACAAGTACCTGAACAGGCTCAACACTTTTGGCCAACCACAAAGCGATTAATTACCTATTTACGGCCATGGCGAGTTGGGGTCATTGTTTCAATTTTCTTAGCCGTTATTTCCGTTATTTTATCAATCTTAGCACCAAAAATTCTTGGGGAAGCTACTACGATCATTTATGACGGAATGCTTAAAGGGTATGCAGAAATGAAAGCTGGCGCCCATTTAAGTACCCTTCCAATTAATTTTACCCGGATTTGGCAAATTGGAATTACAGTCATTTTGCTTTATTTATTCTCTGGACTATTTAGTTTCTTACAATTACAAATTATGACACGGGTATCGCAACGTGTTGTTTACAATTTGCGTCAAGACTTTGAAGAGAAGATGAAACGAGTGCCAATTAAATATTATGATACTCATAATAATGGAGATATTATGAGCCGAACGGTTAATGATATGGATAATATTGCGGGAACCCTCCAGCAAAGTTTGATTCAAATCATCACGAGTTTGCTAACACTTGTTGGTGTTTTCGTTTTAATGCTGACGATTAGTTGGAAATTAACAATCATTGCCCTTGTTACAATTCCGCTTAGTGTTCTAGTAGTTGCATTTGTAGCGCCTACTTCACAACGGCTATTTGGTCGTCAGCAAGCCGCGTTAGGAAAAATTAATGATCAAGTAGAAGAAACATATGCCGCTCATACGATCGTGCGGACATTCAACAAAGAACAAGATGAAGAAGAAAAGTTTAATAAAGAGAACCATCAGTACTACCAAGCAGCATGGAAAGCACAATTTTTTTCTAGCTTAATGATGCCAATGATGGTCTTTATTCGGAATCTGGGGTACCTTGTTGTCGTGGTTGTTGGAGCGATTCAAGTTATTCATGGTCAGATTACACTTGGTAATGTGCAAGCATTTCTGCAATATACCAATCAGTTTTCTCAACCAATTGCCCAAATTGCTAATTTAAGTAACACCATCCAACAAACAATTGCTTCGGCAGAACGTATTTTTGCTGTTTTGGATGAACCAGAGATGAATGATAAGGTTGAAGATATTCCGCCCCTTACTGGAAAAGATATTCCGAAAGTTGAATTTAAGGATATTAAATTTAGCTATACTGATGAACCGCTTATTCAAGACTTTAATCTTAAAGCACCGCGAGATAAGATGGTTGCAATTGTTGGCCCGACCGGAGCAGGAAAAACGACCATTATTAATCTTTTAGAGCGATTTTATGATCCGCAAGGTGGCCATATCTATCTTGATGGAAAAGATACTCGTTCAATGACTCGTGATGCCTTACGTAAGCATATTGCGATTGTTCTTCAAGATACTTGGCTCTTTACCGGGACGATTTTTGAAAATATTAAGTATGGGAACGAGGATGCATCAGATGAAGAAGTCTACCATGCTGCTAAGATGGCACGTGCGGATGCCTTCATTCGTGAACTGCCTGATGGTTACCAAACCGTCTTAGACGAGTCCGCTTCTAATATTTCACAGGGACAGCGACAATTATTAACGATTGCGCGAGCATTTTTAGCGGATCCAGAAATTTTAATTCTGGATGAAGCAACTAGTTCTGTTGATACCCGAACAGAAGTCTTGATTCAAGAAGCGATGAATGCTCTACAGCAAGAACGAACTAGTTTTGTTGTTGCTCACCGTCTATCAACGATTCGGAAGGCTGACCAGATTGTGGTGGTTAATCATGGAAAGATTATCGAAACAGGTAATCATGAATCATTAATGAATAAACACGGCTTTTACGCTAATCTTTATAATAGTCAATTTGCCGGAAATAATTAAAGAAAAATGGGCTAGCTTGTGGTTTTAACCATGAACTAGTCCATTTTTTATCTGTTGTTACAAGTTTTTATCGATTTGGAACGTTAACTTAGAAAGTTCGAGTCCGTTCATTACTAACTCAGCCATTAAAGCTTTTGTTCGTTTAGCCATTTCGGCAACCATTTCATGCGTCTTTGAGCTTAAGAAAGCACTGACTTCAGAAGATGACATTCCCTTAACCTGTGGAGCAACTTCATTTACCCAGCGGTAGAGATACTCACGGGCAGCTTTGAGATAATCCAGGTCTGCCTTAGAAAATTCAGCATGGTGTGATTCGACAATCATTGAAAGCGCCCGGTACATCCAGTAAGCACTCTTTAAATCCATATTAAGTTTCTCTGGGGTTTCACGATAGCTTACATCGATATCTTCAGCATTACCAAAGAATGGAACGTATGGGGTAAAGGTAGGAATACCAAAGCTCATCCACATAATCGTTGAAGCAGCTTCCGGTAAGTCATTGCGGACCTGAAGAACGTGGGAATTTTGCGTCCGGTTTAGTGAAATTGGCCGGAACATATGCTTTTGCTGATCGGTACCTTCATGGCCTAGTGGATCATAAGGGGTTCCTTGATAGTGGCTACTGAGGATCTTCTCCACGTCCTCAAGGGTAATTCGATGGTCCGTTTGCATAATAAATGGAATATCAAAATCAAGCGGATCAAATTCAGTTTCTGGATTTAACACCTTATGCCCGTACCATTGTCGTGGAGTGTTGTAGTGTTGATCAAAAATATCAGCAGTTCCGAAAATATGGCGGAAATTCCATTCATACTTGTCTGGGTTGAGGTGGTTCTTTGAAACAAAGTCTTGAATTCCATCAGACCACATAAAATTAGCCTTGTCATTAAAATCAACTTGTTGAATGGCAATTCGATTTCCAGTAACAGCATATGCATCATCTGGAATCCGTTGTGCAACCCAGTGATGTCCAGTAACGATTTCCATATACCAAACATCATCTTTATCGCTGAAAATAACCCCGTTTCCTTCTGCGGAACCATATTTAGCGATTAATTTACCGAGGTAAGCAACCCCATCTCGTGCACTATCGATGAAAGGAAGGGTAGCAGCGACGATAAGGTCTTCATTAATTCCTGTTTCAGTATTAAGGGGATCACAGGCTAAAACTCGTGCATTAGCATAAACACTTTCTGTCGCGCTCATTCCAACATTTTTTTCGTTAAAACCACTTTCGTCAAAGACCCCTTCAGTTTTGTAGTCGACATTAGGAGTACCTTGATAACGGTAACCATCAGCAGGTCGGTCAATCACACACTTATTTAAATAAGCTTTAACTTGATTAGGATGATTGTGATATGCCGGATAAGTTACAAAACGTTGTGGTGTAAGTGGAGCGAAAGTATCATCATTCCGTGCTGCCATGGTTGAGCCATCAATTGTAGCATTACGGCCTACAAGGACGGTTGTACAAGCAGATAGATTTTTCTTCATTTTTTCAGGACCTTTCTATAATGACCTTAAATAAAACTATAGTAATAAGTTTAGTCTTCACAACTAGGGAGGTCAATTAATGATAGATTACTTTTGTTCTAAATCAGCAAAAGTTGCATGAACTAATCCAGCT
Organism: Limosilactobacillus reuteri; assembly: GCF_020784725.1. Classification (GTDB taxonomy): domain Bacteria; phylum Bacillota; class Bacilli; order Lactobacillales; family Lactobacillaceae; genus Limosilactobacillus; species Limosilactobacillus reuteri_F. Next base: position 60,509 of record NZ_JAJGTZ010000023.1, on the reverse strand, counting down.
AAGTCTTCAGCGTTTAGTTTAACCGATCGACCAACTTTCCCAGATGAAACATAAATTTCGCCTTGTTCTTTTGCTTCATTATCAATAAAAATCGGATATTGAAATTTTTCATAGATTCCTACAGGCGTGTTAGCACCATGAACATACCCCGTTGTCTTTAACAAGTTTTTAAGGGGAACCATGTTAACTTTTTTGTTGCCGGAAACCTTAGCTAATTTCTTTTCATCAAGGTGGGTGTCGACGGGGATGACTCCGACTAATGGACCAGTCACATTACCAGTAAGGACAAGGGTTTTATAAATAATGTGTTCATCAATGCCGGTATGGTCAACGCTCATTGAACGGACATCCCCATCTTGATGCGTCGGAAATTCTGCTTGCTCATATGGAATATTATTTTTATCTAAGATTTGTTCCACCTGCGTTTTTTTCATTTTACTTTTTTTATTCTTTTTACTCATAATAAGATCCTCCTAAATTTATCTGGGTCGCACCAATATTTCACAAAAAGATCCCAATTTAAAATAGGTCTGCTATACTTAAAGTGTATCATTAAAATTCGAATTAAATAAATCCGAGGAGTTAATTAGATGGCAGACTTAGTATATCGCTCAGTGATGCGTGATATAAAACAAAAAATTTTAGACAATGAATACCCCGGAATGCGGCTACCGGACGAACGAAGCTTAAGCGAGATTTATGAGGTAAGTCGAAGTTCAATCAAGCGGGCACTAGGTGTATTGGCGCAAGAAGGAATTATCTTCAAAAAGCGCGGTTCGGGAACCTTCATTAATCCGCTTTACCTAAAAAATCAGTCCTTATTTCATTATGAGGGGAGTAATTTAGGAGTTACGGATAGTTTCCGTGCTGATGGGAAGAAGCAAGGGATTAAGTTGCTTGATTATCAGGTTGTTCCCGCAAATAAGGATGTACAAGAAGAGTTGTTCCTCAATGATAATGACTTTGTTTACCAAATCAAACGGTTACGGCTAATTGATGACCAACCTTTTATGATTGAAACTGGTTTTATCCCGATTAAGATTACACCAACCTTATCTCCTGAAATTGTCAATGGCTCTATTTTTAATTATCTTGAGGATACGATGGGAAAACGGGTTACCAAGTCGTTTATGACTATTGGCGTCTCGCCATCAGATACACAAGACCAAGAATTATTAAAGTTGAATTCGACAGAACCGGTGGGCATAATTGATGGAATTTTCTTTTTAGATGATGGAACACCATTTGAAGTTTCAAATATGCGTATTCACTATAAATACATGAAATACAGCACTTTTGTTAGCTTAGACCAGGAAGGCTAATATTAATTTGAGTTCAATAGATTGTCATAAGTTTGTGCAATATAACCGTAGAAGGTGGCACATGGTGTTAGACTAAAGATGTTAGCCGGTTTGCAAAACTAAAGAGCGGCTTAAAATTATTAATTTTTTATAATTGGACCGTATCAATTTGTAAAAAGGTTGACTTTTTGAAAAAACAGTTTATCATTAACATTGTAAATTTAATGATTTACGTTATGTTGTTAGAAAGCACAGGACGTATTGATTTATATAGAAGGAGTGTTTATTAGATGGCAGTAGATTACGATTCCAAGAAATACTTGGAAAGTGTTGATGCTTACTGGCGTGCAGCTAACTACCTTTCAGTTGGTACATTGTACTTAATGGGTGATCCATTACTTCGCCAACCATTAAAGGCAGAAGATGTTAAGCCTAAGCCAATTGGTCACTGGGGTACTATTGTTCCTCAAAACTTCATTTACGCACACTTGAACCGTGTAATTAAGAAGTATGACCTTGATATGTTCTACATCGAAGGTTCAGGTCACGGTGGCCAAGTTATGGTTAACAACTCATACTTGGATGGTTCATACACTGAAATTTATCCTGAATATACTCAAGACACTAAGGGAATGGCTAAGTTATTCAAGCACTTCTCATTCCCAGGCGGTACTGCATCACACGCTGCACCTGAAACACCAGGTTCAATCCACGAAGGTGGGGAACTTGGTTACTCACTTTCACACGGTGTTGGTGCTATCTTAGATAACCCAGAAGTTATTGCCGCTGTTGAAATCGGTGATGGTGAAGCTGAAACTGGTCCATTAATGGCATCATGGTTCTCAGACAAGTTCATCAACCCAATCAAGGATGGTGCGGTATTACCAATCATCCAAGTTAACGGATTCAAGATTTCTAACCCTACTATCCTTTCACGGATGAGCGACGAAGAACTTACTAAGTACTTCGAAGGTATGGGTTGGAAGCCATACTTTGTTTCAGCTTACAAAGAAGCTGACCGTGATGGTGAATTCAAGGGTTACAAGCCTCACATGGAAGTTCACGAAGAAATGGCTAAGACTTTAGACAAGGTTGTTGAAGAAATCAAGGCCATTCAAAAGAACGCTCGTGAAAACAATGATAACTCATTACCACAATGGCCAATGATTATCTTCCGTGCACCTAAGGGTTGGACTGGTCCTAAGACTGACCTTGATGGTAACCCAATTGAAAACTCATTCCGTGCACACCAAATTCCAGTTCCAGTATCCCAAGATGACATGGAACACAAGGACATCCTTGTTGACTGGTTGAAGTCATACAAGCCAGAAGAATTGTTCGACGAAGATGGTCACCCAGTTGCTCTTGTTGAAGAGAACACACCAGAAGGTAACCGTCGTATGGCTATGAACCCTATCACTAATGGTGGTATCGATCCTAAGCCACTTGTATTGCCAAACTACCGTGATTTTGCTATTGATGTTCAAAATCCTGGTTCTGTTGTAAAGCAAGACATGCTTGAATGGGGTAAGTACCTCAACAAGATGGCTGAATTGAACCCAACTAACTTCCGTGGATTTGGTCCTGACGAATCTAAGTCAAACCGCCTTTACGCATTCCTTGATGGTCAAAAGCGTCAATGGATGGAAGGTATCCACGAACCAAACGATGAAGATGTGGCTCCACAAGGTCGTATGATCGATTCACAACTTTCAGAACACCAAGCTGAAGGATTCCTTGAAGGTTACACATTAACTGGTCGTCACGGATTCTTCGCAACTTACGAAGCATTCGGTCGTGTTGTTGATTCAATGCTTACTCAACACATGAAGTGGTTACGTAAGGCTAAGGATCTTTACTGGCGTCACCAATACCCAGCATTGAACTTTGTTGATACTTCTACTGTATTCCAACAAGATCACAACGGTTACACTCACCAAGATCCAGGTCTATTGACTCACTTATTTGAAAAGGAACGTCCAGACCTCGTTAAGGAATACTTGCCAGCAGATACTAACTCATTAATGGCTGTATCTAACAAGGCATTCCGTAACCAAGAATGCATCAACCTCTTCGTAACTTCTAAGCACCCACGTGCACAATGGTTCTCTATTGATGAAGCTACTCAATTGGCTGACAATGGTCTTGGCTACATTGACTGGGCATCTACTGACCAAGGTACTGAACCAGATGTTGTATTTGCATCTTCTGGTACTGAACCTACTGAAGAAGCTCTTGCAGCTATTGACATTCTTCATGACAACTTCCCTGAATTGAAGATTCGTTACATCAACATCATCGAAATTATGCGCTTGATGAACACTGACAAGAACCCTGAAGGTTTAACTGATGCTGAATTCAATAGTTACTTCACTACTGACAAGCCAGTTATCTTTGCATGGCACGGATTCCGTGACATGATCCAAGCATTGTTCTTCGATCGTGCTAACCGTAACGTTCACATTCACTCATACGAAGAAAATGGTGATATCACCACTCCATTCGATATGCGTGTATTAAACGAACTTGACCGGTTCCACTTAGCTAAGGACGCTATCCAAAGTGTTCCTGGTTACGAACAAAAGAGTGCTGCATTTGTTGCCAAGATGGACAACATGATCAACAAGCACAACCACTACATCCGTTCAGAAGGTAAGGACTTACCAGAAGTTACTAACTGGACTTGGAAGGGTCTTAAGTAATCAGCTACTGATTGCTAATTAAACACTTAATAAGTTAAGAAAAGAGATCGAGTTTAACTCGGTCTTTTTTTGTTTGGAAATATAAAGATTGGTTGCCTTGCCTTACTTGTAAACCCTTTAAAATAAGAATAGACTTTAAATAAAGGTAATCTTATTTTTGTTATAAAGGATAGAAGGTGGAGCTTATCAATACGAAAAAGAAAAGTCCTAAAAAGTTATCGTTCATTTCAATTTATTTTTTAGGTATTAATGGTGTTATTGGGTCAGGTGCTTTTTTGCTACCACAAGTTATCTATAAGGATATGAATTTAGCAAGTGTCCTTGTCTTACTTTGTGCAGCTATTACGGTTAGCATGGTTGCATTATGTTATGCGGATCTTTCTAGCCGCTTTACCGGATCGGGTGCAGCTTGGCTTTATTCCTATAATGCATTTGGCCGGTTTACTGGCTATGAGCTCGGCATTTTTACGTGGTTTTTAGGATGCTGTACTTTATCTGCCGAAGTGGTAGCTTTATTGACAACTCTTCGAAGCTTTTTACCACTTTTTAATACTCATTGGATATACTATGTTTCTGTTTTTGGCTTAATTTTATTATTCTCAATCATTAATTTCTTCGGCCAGACGCTTGTTAAGTTGGTCGATAACCTCTCTTCAGCTGCGAAAATGATTACGATCCTTGCTTTTATTGTTATTGGCGTTTTTTGTATTCATTTTGCTAATTTTTCACCGGTGATTCCTCATGCAGCAACTACCGGGGCAATGCCGCTTGCAAAGCATTTTGGAGCAGCTTTTAGTGTTGTTTTCTATATGTTTACCGGCTTTTCCTTTATTCCAATTGCCGCAAAGCAAATGACTGATCCAGAGAAAAATATTCCGCGCGTATTAATCGCCGTAATGGTTAGCGTAACGGTTATGTATTCGCTAATGATGCTGGTAGCGATCGGTATTTTGGGGACTAGGATGTCAAATTATAGTACACCAATTGCAAATGCCTTTGGAACTGGTGTCGGAAAATGGGGATACATGTTAGTAATTGTGGGAATGTTAATTAGTATTTTTGGAGTGGCATTTGCGGCCTCTTTTAACACTCCGTCATTAATTTCCTCACTAGCAACCGAACATGCGATGTTACCAAAGTGGATTGGCAAAAAGAACCGTCATAATGCCCCCTGGGTAGCAATTATCCTGACAGCCGTTGTTTCAATGTTATTAGTTACTCAATCTTACCTCTTTCTTGTTTCTTGTATTGTGCTTGCTTCGTTTGTGCAATATGTTCCGTCAATTTTAGCAGTAATTAAGTTTAAACATACTAATGAATTTCCTAATCATGGATTCAAGCTTCCAGGAAAATATATCATTCCAGTGTTAGCACTCTTAATCTCATGCTATATGGTAACGAATTTTACAATTAAGACGATTACAGTTGGTGTTGTCGTTGCAATTGTCGCAGCAGTTTCTTATTTCTTTATTAAGGTGGATGAGTCACACGAGGCTCACCACCGCGCAATGTTGGAGAAGCTAAAACATTAAATCAAACAGTGGATAATAAGTGAGAGGTGGTCTGATGGAAATAACAATCAAACGAGATGGTCTAAAACTATATGGCCTTCTTGAGAGAACAAGAACGATTAAAAACGATACGGTTGCAATTCTGATGCATGGCTTTAAGGGCAATCTGGGATATGATGATTCTAAGATTCTTTATGCTCTTTCGCACTATTTAAACCAACAAGGAATTCCAACATTACGCTTTGACTTTGATGGGACTGGCTATAGTGATGGTGAATTCCAGAATATGACAGTTTTCAGTGAAATTTTGGATGGAATGAAAATTATTGACTATGCTCACACCACGATGCAAGCAAAGAAGATTTACTTAATTGGTCATTCGCAAGGTGGGGTAGTTGCTTCTATGTTGGCGGCTTATTACCGCGATATTATTACAAAACTAGTACTACTGGCACCTGCTGCAACCTTGAAAGATGATGCGCTAAAAGGCGTCTGTCAGGGAAGCCAATATGACCCTAACCATATACCAGAAACGGTTGCTGTGCATGGCTTTACCGTTGGCGGCGACTACTTCCGAACGGCGCAGCTTTTACCAATTTACGAAACAGCGCAACATTATAGTGGCCCCACACTGCTAATTCATGGGTTAGCTGATAATGTGGTTTCCCCTGAAGCATCAAAGAAATATAATGTAATCATGCCTAACAGTGAATTACATTTAATCCCTGGAGAAGGGCATATGTTTAATGGCTCACGACGCCAAGAAATTTTGGAACTAGTAGCTAACTTTTTAAAAAATTAGATTTAAAGGGACTGTGACATAAGCCAAGTTATTTTCACAAAAGACAAATGGCGCAGTACAACAATGGCCTCCAACGCCCGGTAAAAAAACCGAACATTGGAGGCCTATTGTTGCTTGCGGGGGCTCTCAGAGGCTAGCTTCGCGTCGAAAAACGAAGTCACAAGTGACTTCTGTCTCGCTCCCTTTGCTTGAAATGTACTCCTGCCTGGGCGCTTATTTCATGGTATAATTTAGCGTCAGATTAAATTTAGAGAAAAGGAATGAGTGATTAACTATGAACTCAATTAAAGCAGCGTGTAAAACCTACTTGGTAATTGGGTCGCTAATTTTTGGGATGTTATTTGGGGCAGGAAATTTAATTTTCCCTGTGCATTTAGGACAACTAGCTGGTAATCAGTGGGTAGCAGCAACGGGTGGATTCTTGCTTTCTGGTGTTCTTTTACCGCTATTTGCATTACTAGCGATTAGTATTACACATGCAAATGGATTATATGAGCTAGCTTTACCAAATGGAAAAAAATTTGCCCTTGTTTTCCTTGTCCTAGTTCAAATAATTATTGGACCTTTATGTGCAACCCCGCGTACGGCAACTGTACCTTATACGATTGGAGTTGCGCCATACTTAAGTAAAGGGATGCAAGGTTGGGGATTATTAGCCTATACCGGAGTATTTTTTCTAATTGTTTACTTTTTTGCAACGCGTGAAGGAAAAATCACCGAAATAATTGGTAAGATTTTAAATCCGATTTTCCTTATTATGTTATTTTTGATCTTTCTTCTCGCCTTTATTCATCCAATGGGAGGTACAACTACTCCCCAACCAACTCCAGAATATGTTAATCATGCCTTTAGTAATGGTTTTATTCAGGGATATAACACTGTTGATGCATTAGCAGCATTGGTTTTTGGCGTTACGATTATTACCGCAATTCGCCAACTTGGTTTTAAATCTCAACAATCAGTTTCACTTGCTACTACCAAGGGTGGAATGATTGGAATTTTTGGAATTGGGATTTTGTATATTGGACTAATTTATTTGGGGACAACGAGTCGGCACCAATTTGCAATTGCAGCTAATGGGGGAACAACATTAAATCAAATTGCGCATTATTATATGGGAAATTATGGAAATGTATTATTGCTAACCCTTGCGACAATTACTTGTATGACAACGGCAATGGGGTTAGTAGTTGCTTTTGCTCAGGATTTTCACTACCGTTTTCCCCAGATTTCTTATAAAGCCTTTTTACGGGGCAATTGCCTATTATCATTTCTGGTTGCTAACATGGGATTAGACCAAATCGTTTCATGGTCGATACCGGTTTTAATGTTCCTTTACCCACTTGCTATTGTGTTGATTCTACTAGGTATTTTTTCACCCCTATTCCAGGGAGCTTCAATAATTTACCGAATTACAACAGGTATAACCATGATTCCTGCGTTTTTTGATATGGTAAATGCTTTCCCATCGGTTTTACGGGATACTTCATTTAGTATGTCATTAATCCATTTTGCAGAAAAGTGTTTTCCTTTGTATCAACTTGGTTTTAGTTGGTTGCCGTTTACCCTAGTGGGCCTATTTATCAGTATTTGTATTTGGTACCCTCAACAGCGGAGTCGTGTATAATATAAGAGAGATGAGGTGAGGAGTTATGCAACGACAGTATTTAAGTATTGATATTGGTGGGACAGAGATAAAGAGTGCTTTAATTGACCACTCTGGTAATATCTTTGAGAAAAATCATGTCCCAACTCCTCATCAAAAAGATGCATTTCTGGCTGCAATCTTTGCTGTTGTTGAGCCAGTTTTAGAAAAAGTTACTGCGATTTGCGTTAGTCTTCCAGGAGTAGTTAATCCGGCGACGGGAGAGGTAAAATTCACTGGTGCCCTTGGCTTTATGGGAACCTTTAACTTTGCAGCCTATCTAGAATCACGAGCTCATTGCCCGGTATATGTTGGTAATGATGCTAATTGTGCGACATTAGCGGAAATGTGGCTTGGGAATCTCAATGGTATCAGTAATGGCGCTGTAATTACATTAGGAACTTCAGTTGGAGGCGGGATTGTTATTAATAATCAGCTTTTGCACGGGCCGCATTTTCAGGCCGGTGAATTAAGCGCGATGATCATTGATAATGATGCCCCTGAACTTCACTATTCGACAATGGGGGCTACTACTTCAGCAGTTAAGATGATTGAAACTATGGCTGATATTTGTGATATTAAGGATAAAACTGATGGCCGACGAGTCTTTAAAGAAATTAATCGTCATAACCCAGTTATTTGGTCCTTATTTGAAGGATTTTGTCGGCGAGTCGCTGTCTTAATCTTAAATATCCAGACAGTTGTTGACCTTGAACGTGTGCTCGTTGGCGGTGGCATTAGTGCACAAAAAATTTTAATTGATGAAATAAAGAAGCAATTTATGATTCTGCAAAAGAGTGATTACCGTTTGCATGATGATGTCACGATGCCAGAAATAATGACCGCAAAGTTTGGCAATGAAGCTAATTTATTAGGTGCGTTATATGGTTTGTTATTAACAATTGAATGAAAAAAGAGAGTGAGTGGGAATTAACCTTCTCGACAAGGCGGTGGGCTAAGGATAGAACGGTGATTAGCACGGCACGGGCTGATTATCGTTCGAACTTAGCCTCGAGCCTTGTGGTTAATTTCCACGATATCTTAAATAATGTTCGTATAAATAAAGAGGCTGTTGAAAAAACGAAGTTTTTTCTCAGCCTCTCTCTTTATCAACAACTTATTTTCGATAGGGATAATGCATCCTTGACGGAACCTCATTCCATGGAACGGGAAAACCAGCACCATGAGCACAGAAGACGGAATCAGGAGTGTTTTCTAGGTCAGCAACAGGATCATAATTAACATCTTTAATAACATCTTCAGCATTATGACATGGATAATAGCCAGCAACAATGAGATCAAGTTGACCCTGGCCGTGAGTATAGGCGCGAACACTTTGAGCGTAGTCACGCATGCCCACAACAGGAGCGATTCCTGTAATCAGAGTTAGGTCTTGATTATTAGCTTCATTAAGCTCGAACGTACCATGTATTTGTTGAATATCATTAATTGCGCGTCCTACTTGGTCATTCGGGACTTTAAGATGGAAAGCATACCAGGGTTCTAATAATTGACATTCGTTTTGTTCCTTTAACTCCATCAATCCTTGACGAACCGCTCGCCAACTAGCCTGACGAAAATCTCCACCAACTGTATGTTTAATATGGCCGCGGCCACCAACGAGGGTGATTTTGACATCGGTAAGGGGAGCTCCTGTAAGAACCCCCAGATGTTCTTTGGCTTGTAAACTAGTTAGGATCTGGTGTTGCCAATTACGATCAAGGATATCAAGACTGCAGTCACTCCTAATTGCAATTCCAGAGCCCTGTTTTCCCGGTTCTAAAAGAAGGTGGGCTTCGGCATAGTGACGTAATGGTTCAAAGTGACCGACCCCTTCGACTTTATTAGTAATCGTTTCTTGATAGAGAACGTTTCCTTCATCAAACGTAACTTTCAATTGGTAACGTTTTTCAAGCAATTGTTGCAGGATTTGAAGTTGAACCTCTCCCATAATTTGAACGTGGATCTCTTGGATATGAGGATGCCAAGAGATTTGTAGTTGTGGATCTTCATCTTCAAGCTCTTTTAAGGCGTTGAGACAAGCATGAAGGTCCTCTTTAGCAACTTTAACGGCATAATTTAAGACTGGTTTTATGACTGGTGCTGGGAGTGGCTTTGTTTTACCAAGGCCAAGTCCAGGGGATGTAGAAGTTAATCCAGTAAGAGCACCGACTTGACCAGCGTTTAAAACCTGAGTTGGGGTAAATTTAGCTCCGTTATATATTCGGATTTGGTTCACTTTTTCTTCGTTTAGTAAAACTAATTTAGCTGGAATTTTGCCACCGAATACACGAACCCAACTAAGTCTGTTGCCGTTGTCATCATGGGAAATCTTAAATATCCGCGCCCCAAACTCATCAGCGAACTCAGGCATAACGGTCCATTTCTCAAGTCCTTTTAAGAATTTCGTGATACCAGTTAATTTTAGGGCTGCTCCGCTATAACAAGGGAACACTTTACGTTGTTTAATCAATTGCTGAATTGTTTGATCGCTAAGACTGCCAGTATTGAGGTAGCTTTCTAAAACTGTATCATCTTGCATCGCAATTATTTCACGAACTTCATCAGTTAATGAATCAGTAAAATCAAGGCAAGCCGGCGAGAATTCTTTTTGCAGTTGCTTGATAACACCGCTAGGATCAGCACCAAGCACGTCATTTTTATTGATGAAAATGAATGTAGGAATATCATAACGCACAAGAAGATCCCATAATGTCCGCGTGTATCCCTGAATGCCGTCAGTGGCTGAAATTACAAGAATTGCATAATCAAGAACTGGTAAGACTTGTTCTGTTTGACTAGCAAAATCGACGTGCCCCGGGGTATCGAGAAGAGTAAGCGCAAGATCATTATATGTTAATTCAGCTTGATGGGTAAAAAGAGTGATTCCGCGTTGTTTTTCGAGTGTGTTAGGATCTAAAAAAGCATCCCCATTATCCACGCGGCCTAGCTTTCGAATAGCTCCGGTTTCATACATGAGAGCTTCCGTTAAAGTCGTTTTTCCAGCATCGACATGAGCAACGATGCCAGTAACAATTTGTTTCACTGTGTTTTCACCTAGTTAACATGGTCGTTTTTGCGAACAACAAGTACATCACATTTTGCCATCCGACTAACATAATGGGTAACAGATCCAAGAACAAAGCGTTCAAGACCAGATACACCAGTCGCACCGAGAACAATCAAGTCAGTATTGTGATCTGACGGAAATTCATGGGCAATAACACGTTTTGGATTTCCAAACCGGATATGAACGTTAACATCTTCAACCCCAGCATCGACCGCGCGCTTTTTCAAGTCATCGAGTCGTTCCTTGGTAGTTTTAACAATGTTATATGTTTCTTCATTGCTAAGGGCCGCATTGCTATAACCATCAGTTAGTTGCGTTACCTGAACAATCCGTAAGATATCAAGGCTAGCATGATTCCGTAGTGCAGAATCAATGGCACTTTCTAAGACGTTACTAGTAATTTTTGAGCCATCGACAGCAACTAGAATGTGTTTGTATGGATAAATTTCTGTCATAATAGACACCTCCGAAAGTTTATACCTTTATTATAAAATGTTTTCGCCCTAAAAAGATGTAAAAAAGAAAGTATTTTTTACTTTATCGATAATATATTGCAAACGCTTACCGAAAGACGTACACTACAATTGGATGATTAAATGACAAAAGTAAAGTTTTAGTCTATTTATGTTGACGATTTTATAAGAGGGTGCTAGTTATGCGTTATGTTTCAATGACTTCTCATAATATTGGAATGAATTTAGCTACAGAACAATATCTAATGAATAATAAGGATTTTGGTAAAGAACCTTTAGTACTATTTTATTATGAAGAACCATGTATTATTGTGGGGCGGAACCAAAATACTCTTGAAGAGATTAATCATGATTATGTAAAGGAACACAATATCCGAGTAACCCGTCGTTTATCAGGCGGTGGTGCTGTTTATCAAGACTTAGGGAATCTCTGTTTTAGTTTTGTGGTTCCAAGTGATAGTGAGGAATTTGGTGACTTTAAGTCATTTACCGAGCCAATTGTTAGTGTTCTTCATCAAATGGGCGCTACTAGTGCAGAGGTCAGCGGTCGTAATGATATTCTAGTTGATGGTAAGAAATTCTCGGGAAATGCAATGTATTCACGGAATGGAAAGACGTTCTCCCATGGAACTTTAATGCTTGACGTTGACTTAAGTGTTGTCGCTGATGCCCTTCATGTGGCAAAAGATAAGATTGCTTCAAAGGGGATTAAATCCGTTCGATCACGAGTTACGAACCTCCGCCCATACTTGGATGAAAAATACCAAGATCTTGATGTGCCAACATTTAGGGATGAATTGCTAAAGGGTCTCTTCCGTGTTGACGACCTTGAGGAGATTAAGGATAAGCAATACGTGGTTACTCCCGAGGATCAAAAAGAAATTGATAAGATTTATGAGCAGTATTATAACAACTGGGATTGGGTCTATGGTAAGTCGCCAGAATTTACGGTTAAGCGGCGGAAGCACTTTGATATGGGGACAATTGATGCCCGCTTTGATGTTAAAGATGGCGTAATTAAAAACGTGAAATTCTATGGCGATTTCTTTGGGCCACAGGATATTAACCAATTAGCAGAAAAGCTCCAAGGAGTTAAGTATGACCATGATGAAATTGCTAAAGTCCTTGAAGATGAGGGCACCCAACAATATATTACGGGAATTCCAACCGCTGAAGTAGCTGATTTACTCGCATAATTGAGCTTTTTAACTTAATTTAGTAAAATGAGGAGTGTAATTAATCGTTACATTCCTTTTTTGTTAATTAAGGGATATAAAAATATTGGTCATCCGCGGGGATAGCAAGAAAGAAAGTTGGCAAAATAAATGAAAAATAATGAAAAAGTTGTTATTGTAACATCAGTAGCAGCAGTAATTGCATTAGTCCTTGATGCCTTTATGTTTGTTCAGCATGGTCACTCGCTGACATCATTCTCTGTATGGCCGCGGCTGCTCCTCTTTATCGTGTTAGCAATCATTGTTAACGGATTATCATTTTTAAAGATGCGCTTTTGTGGATATGCAACGATTTTAGTAAATCTTTATTTTGCGATCGCTAGTTTAGCCGCATTTCAAATGGTAAGTCCACGAGAAAGTGCATACGGATTATTTATTCAAGCACTAAGTATTGTTGGAATTTTAGGAGGAGCTGCTGGTGTTTATTATGGTGCAAAACAGCGTGCAGACTACACAAAAGCTAAAATTGAAAAAATGAAGGAGCAAATGAAAAAATGAAGATGTCAGTAGCTGATTATTTGTCACAGTTGACGAGCGATCAGGTTGTGACAGAAGAAGTTGAAAAAACTGCTGCCCAATCACAGCAAAAAACAGTATTAACAACTGCGATTAATTTTATGATTGAACAGCTTGATACGGGACACCTTGGTCAATATAAGATGAATATTAAAATGAAAAAAGGTGACCCAGTTAGCTTTCGCTTAGAAACCAACCTAATCAACATACCGATGGATGAGGCAGAGCGATTAGATGTTAAATTATTAGATAAAGAGATCGAGTACTCTGTTAATCTTTATTTAGTAATGGAAAGTGAAGATATTAATAAAACGGGATTGCGGATCGATGAACTAGCAAATGAAACTGATCAGGGCGGAAAGACAGCTGATTTGGTTACTAAAGCTCAAGAATGGGTAGCTGAACACCTTGCAGATATAATGGAAGTAAGAGCATAAGAGTTGAATTAGTAGGTCGAATATGTTAAACTACAATTTGCGATGAGTCGGGAGGTCTGGTAGCGACCCTAAGAGCTACCATTGACATTTTGACAAGTGGGACACACTAACTCACCGGATTGTGAGGTGTTCAGTTAATTGACCATGTGGACAGTGTCGATTAACTTGAGATAATATCAATACACGAAAAACCGGAATACTTAGTATATTTAATACTAGGTATTCCGGTTTTTTTAATTGATTAATTTTCGATAGATAAAGCCAAGCCAAGGTAACAGAGTAATAATCGCAGTTATAAAAAGTAGCCCCAAATGACTAACCGATAGATGATCAAGGTCGGCGTAAAGATAATAAGTTGGGAATAGTTTTTGAACATTAGTAAAAAAATCAATAAAGGAATTAGCTGGCAAGAGGTGCTTCCACGGAATAATAAAAGTTGCGATTATAAATAGGATTGGGGTTCCAGCGGCATCGACAGTTGGTGCGTCAAAGGAAAGCCCAATTGCAAACCCGATCACGCTTAGATATATTCCGATGATATTGGTTAACAATATACTAGTGATAGTAATGGAATTGAACTCAATAGCATGAAGAAAAATAGCAAGAATTATAATTACGATGGTGATGAACAAATTGATGATGATTTGGGTAATTAATTGCGAAAACAAATAGTTCCACAGAGAGTAGTGGCTAATGTGTGATTGAAGAAGATAGAAGTCCTTATTACTGCAAATGCGTTTGCTAAAAGTAACGATTGAATTGCCGAGTATTCCCATCAGGAGAGCAAGCAAGAGTAAAGCGAGCCGGAAGTTGCCAGTGGCGGGGAGGGAGGTACTAGCAACTTGAATCATAAACACATACCAAATACCTGGCAGGAGAATAGTAAAAAGAAAGAAACGACGATTGCGTAAAACTTGTTTTAGTTGAATTGCTATGATTTTCATAAGAAAGCTCCTAACGATTGTACTGACGATACCATTGTTCGATTGTCTGGTTATGTTGGTGGATTTCCTTAACAAGGATGTCTTGAGATATTTGACCATCTTTAAGGAGGAGAACACGGGAAAAGAATTTATCAATTTGATTGAAATCATGAGTAATAACTAAAATACTTCCTGAAACCTTTTCAATGAAATGCCAAAAATAGTCAATTGATTCTAAATCCATTCCAACAGTCGGCTCGTCTAGAATCAAAAGTTTGGACTGACGGAGGACACTAAGCAAGAGCGAAAGGCGGCGTTTTTGTCCACCTGATAATTTTGCAATAATTGTATTTTGCTGGGATGATAATTTAAATTGATCAAGGAGATAATTGATTCGTTGTTTTGAATCAACCTTAGTTATGGCAGCTGTCAAGATAATCTGCTCTTTAACTTTTAAGGTTGGAATTAAAATATTTTCTTGGGACATGATATTTAATGAATCATTTTTATTAAAATACCATTTAACAGTACCTTCGTTGGGTTTCAAAGCACCTTCAACTATCTTTACTAAAGTTGTTTTACCAGCACCATTACTACCAAGGAGGGCAATGCGTTCATTATTATGAATAGTTAAATCAAGGTTGTTGAGAACTGGGGAGTTAAAAGTTTTAACAATATTATTAAGTTTTACCAGAGGTTGATTAAAGTCGTTTGTTCCCAGAATGAGACGGTCTAATGAAACATTAAAAACTTTGGCAAGCAAAATTAGCTTGTCGATACTTGGTTCCGCATCTCCATTTTCCCATTTGGAGATAGCCTGACGGGAAACAAATAGGCGTGTAGCTAGTTCAGCTTGTGATAATTGTTTTTCAGTCCGCAATTTGAGAAGTTGATGCGGAAAAGAGTACGGCATAGCAAAAAGCTCCTTTTCAAAATCTATATTTAGAATTTAATTGGATCTAATCAAAAGGTCAATAGAATCCTTGGATAACAACAATTGCTCAACTTGCTACCATTAGTTGCCAGTGATTTCCCGGGAAATAAAAAGCACAGATAGAAAAGATTTTTCCTATCTGCACCTAAAGAATTAGGAATTACGCATTCTTGTATATTTTTTGCTCAGGACTATGACTAGTATTGTTACAAGAAGCCCATAGACTGCACCAACATAACCAAGATTTTTCATCGCGGTAAAGGTAACTGCTTGTGAAGCAGTAAAGGAGCCTAAAGAAATTCCAATATTCGCAAAAATTGAATTCAATGATGAGGCTAAATCAAGTGATTGTGGATATTGTTTTTCGGCGATATCTAAGAACATTAATTGGGTAGAAGAACCGTAACATGAAAAAGCAATGCATAAAACAGCCACAATAATAATCGCGCCCCACTTAAATGGGAGGATAGGACCAAAAATTAGAAATAATACTGTCATTGCCGCGTAGATTCCACTGAGCCGGTGAACTCCGCCACGGTCAGCCAGGTATCCGCCAAATTTATTACCAATGATAAAGAAAATTCCCATTCCAAACAAAAGCCAATTCAACCAGGTGTTATCAAAGCCCATTTCGTTAGTGATTAAGGGACGAATATAAGTATAGATTGTGTAGTCAGCCGCACAAATAGCAACAATGAAACTAACACCGAGAATGATTCGTGAATCTTTAAATAACACGAACTGCTTACTAAGGGTACTCTTAAACTGTGGGGTATCACGTGGGACGAGCCAGGTTAAGGCGATAAAAACAATGATCGTAATTCCCGAAATCATCCAAAAACTATCGTGCCAAGTCAAGGTAGTGCTGATAACGGTCCCGATTGGAATGCCGATAACTGAAGCAATACTAAATCCGGCAAAAACCCATGAAACAAGGCTTGCTCTTTTTTCACGTGGCGCAACATAGCTTGCCATTACGAGAACCATTGAAATAATCGCGCCAGCAACACTTGCGGTGAGAATCCGCGAAAGTAACATTGAAATAAAGTTTGGCGCCATCGCTGTCCAGGTATTGCCAATAAAGAAGATTACCATGAGAACTAATAAAACATGATGTCGTCGCCACCGATTTGCCATTGAAGTAATAATAGGAGTGAAAATAGCATAAACCAAGGCAAATACAGTTACAAGTAGGCCTAACTTACCAAGCGAATCATGGTATTCATGGGCAATATCAGGTAAAACTCCGACAATCATATATTCATTGCACCCAAGCATAAAGGCAACAAAGACAAAAATAATAGCTTGTAAACGATATTTCATAAAATGTACCCTCCCTAATAGATTAAACTCATCATACTGTAGCAAATTTCTGAATGCATTTCTATAGCAAACGAAGATAAACCTTTTGTCTTGCTAAAAAGATCGGTCTTAGGGAGAATATAGGTAACAGTTTATACGATGGAGGGGGAAAACATGCTTCAAGAAGTTAATGCTATTTTTCAAACCTTTGGTGCAAGTGTAGTTGTTCCAATAATAATTTTTATCATTGCTTTATTACTACGAGTGCAACCTAAGACAGCGATGATGAGTGCCTTCTATGCTGGTGTCGGTCTAACTGGTTTTACTTGGATTATCACAGAATTTACGCCAGTGGTGACTAAGATTGTCCGCCAAATGGTTGATAATACGGGAATTAAACTGCCAGTGGTTGATATTGGCTGGCAAGCAGGTTCATTAGCAGCGTTTGGCTCAACCGTTGGTTTATCGTTTTTCGTTTTTGGATTATTAGCTGAATTAATTTTATTTGCGCTTGGAGTTACTAAAGTATTTCTGCCTTCTAATATTTGGAACAATTTTGGTTATATGATTTGGGGCACGTTAGCTTTTTATGTAACTCATAATTATTGGCTATCATTAGGGCTGGAATTTTTTATGCTCCTGTACTCACTAGCCTTAGCGGAGATTCAAGCAGACCGGTGGGCCGACTATTATGGAATTGAGAATACTACCGTCGACGCCTTACATAATATTGAGCAAGTGGTTCCGGCGATTATTTTAGATCCGTTATGGAATTTACTGGGATTTAACAAAGTGAAAATGACCCCTAAAGATTTTCAGAAAAAACTAGGTGTCTTTGGGGAACCAATTACAATGGGAATTATCTTGGGAGTTATAATTGGGATCTTGGGTAATTTATCTTCACTGGGGAAAATAAGTGCGTGGGGACAGATTACTAAATTTGCGATTCAACTAGCTGCCGTTATGGCGATCTTTCCCCTTGTTACAAACGTATTCGCAAAGGCATTTATTCCCATCGCGACTGAAATTGATGAGCAGCAGAAGAAACGGCATGGCGAAAATAAAAATAGCCGTTATGATAAAAAGCGGTGGTTCCTAGCAGTTGATGATGGAGTTGGCTATGGAGAATCAGCAACTTTAATTTCAGGAATCATTTTAATCCCAATTATGGTTTTAATTGCTTTTATTCTTCCTGGCAATAAGACCCTTCCGGTAGTTGATTTAATTGCAATTCCATATATGATTGAATCAATTGTCGCAGTGACTCGTGGAAATATCTTAAAAGTAATTGCGACGGGAATTGTGTGGTTTAGTTTAGGCTTATATGCGGCCAGTTGGCTCAGTCCTGTCTATACTGCAGCAGTGGCCCACTATGGCGTGGCAATTCCAACTGGAGTGGTCTTGGTAACAAGCTTTAATTTAGTAGCACGACCATTGAATGCATTGATTTTTGCTGCCTTTATATCAGAAAGTCCTCTTTGGATTTCACTTACAATTATAATTTATCTTATAATGCTGTTTGGCTTGCGTAAATACCGATCACAGATTTGGCACTATCTTAATAAAATGGCGGACAAAAATGCGTAAGGTTAGTATTTAGTGATTGAAAATGATTAGTAAGTTTTTGTTTTTTTGAAAATTATAGTTGCTTACCCGTAAATTATAATAAACAGTATTGATTTAAAGGACATATCCTTAGAGCAATATAGCAGGCAGAAGTAAATTGTTTTTGCATTAAGTACAATAATAAAAATTTAGAATTACATGAAAAAGGACTATAATTAATACTAAAATGTAATTCTTGGAAGGATAGATTCCCTTTGACTCGAAAAGAAGAAGCATATAATTTTATAAAAAATGAAATTGTGCAAAATAAACTGCATCCTAATGAAGTGATTTCTGAAAATCAAATTACTGATCAGTTGAATATGAGTAGAACACCAGTTAGAGAAGCCATAAAACAGCTAGTAGCTGATGGACTAGTTGAAATGCGCGGAAGAGAGAATGTGGTAACCGCATTGACCCCTGCTGATGTTCAAGAAGTTTACGAGCTGCGAAGCTTATTAGAAACATTTGCGTTAAAAAAGACAATTAATTTAATACCAGATTTTAAATTAGATGAAATTGAAAGAAAATTTAAATTAGCTCATTTTGAAAAGGATTGGGACAAATACTTAGAAATAGACACAGAATTTCATGGATTAATTACTCATATAGCTGGGCATGAACGCTTAAAACAATTTTTAAAGATATTGAAGGCACAAACTGCTCGAACACGCCATGTCAGCTCGTACAATCCATATAGAATGGATAGATCTATAGAAGAGCATCGAGAAATTATAAAATGGATTCGAGAAAGAAATTTAGATGAAGCAGAAAAAGCGTTAGCATATCATTTGCAAAAAGTATATGACTCGGTAAAGACATATTTAAATTATTTAAATGAATAAATTGGCCTTGAAAAGTATTCTTAAGACTCAATTGAAGTTTTAAGAATACTTTTTTATTTTGTGAAAAACGCAATGTGAACATTGTTACATTAATAAAAAACTCAATTCGCTTGTGAATAAATGAATTAATTTGAATAAAAGTATTGCATTTTGCTTGTATGCTAGTAATATACTACCTGTATACAAGTTGAAAAGCTAAATAAAATAATTGTTTTATTAATATGCTTTATTGCATTCCATTTAATTATATTTTGAACAAGAAGGAGATCAGTTATGAATATTAGTGATGCAATTGTAAATACATTCACTAATCAAGGAATTGTTAGTGCTATTACTTCTACTATCTTTATTATTCTTTTAGGTTTTTATTTACGGAAAAAAGGGACATTTGGTCCAGACTTCGGGAAAGTTTTAACTAAAGTTGTATTAGCTGTTGCTATTGCTGCGTTGTCATTTAATTCATTTATGCAACCAATTGATGATGAATCAATGCATCAAGGATTAGGGATTCTTTTATGGGGCTTTATTATTTATATTATTTTAATCTTTGTTGCTCCTTTACTTTATAGTCGTAAGAATATGGATAAGCGGGAAGTTATGGGAATTTTAACAACATTCGGTTCTACTACTTTCTTTGGTATTCCTATTGTTGGAGCTATTTACGGTGCTAAGGGTGTTTTATATAGTTCTATCTTTAATATTGGGTACCGGATTTTCCTATACTCATATGCCTATATTAAAATGTCCGGTTTGAAAATGGAAAAAGAAAATATCAAAAAGATGTTTCTTAATCCTATAGTTATTGCTACCTTGGTTGGTTTTGTATTATGGCTAATTCAAGGAATAATGCCACAAGTAACTGTACCATTAATGAAAAACGGAGTTGCAGCCGGTGGTATGACAACAGTTGCATTTTATCGAATTGACCAAACAGCTATCTGGTTATGGAAACCATTAAACTATTTAGCTTCACTTGCTTCTCCGTTAGCATGGTTAGCAATTGGATGTACTTTAGGCTCAATTTCACTGAAGGATGCAATTTCAAATAAATTAGCATGGTACTACTCATTTAATAAAGTTATCTTAGTACCATTATTGAACTTAGTTTTATTACTAATTTTAGATGTTACACATATTATGCCAATGAATTATGTAGCAATTGCAACAGTTGTTATTATGATGGCAACGCCAACTGCAACTGTTGCCGCAGCTTATGCGATTAGTTATGATCGAGAAGCGCTTTTAACTTCTAATGCTTCGCTTTTATCTACAGTTTCTGCGGTTGTTATGATGCCGATATGGATTGCTATTTTAGGAATTTTAAGTTCGGCAGGTATTTTTCACTAAATTAAAGATGTAAAGAGGGAAATAAAGAAAATGAGAATTGCATGTTATGGTGTGCGTCCGATTGAAGAACCATATTTTCATAAACTAAATAAGTATAATTATACGTTGAAATTAATTCCTGAATTTTTGGATGAAAAAAATGGTGTTGAAGCACAAGATTGCGATGCGGTGTTAGTACGGGGCAATTGTTTGGCAAATGCTAAAAATCTAGAATTATTTGCTAGTTATGGTATTAAATATGTTTTTACCAGAACGGTAGGCTATAATCATATAGATTTAGAAGCAGCAAATCGACTTGGAATCCAAGTAGCCCGAGTTCCTAATTATTCTCCATATGCAGTTGCAGAACTTGCAATGACTTTGGGGATGCAGTTATTCAGAAATACAAGTATTGCAATTGATAATAGTAAAAATGGAAGCTTTAAGGTTTTGCCAACTTTGTTTAGTAAAGAAATTCACAATTCAACTGTTGGTATTATTGGGATAGGTAAAATTGGACTTGCTGAAGCTAAGTTGTATAAAGGCATGGGAACTAAAGTTTTAGCTTATGATAGACATCCTTCAAGTGAAGCTCAAAAAATTGCTGAATGTGTCGATTTAGATACGCTTTTAGAGCAAAGTGATATTGTTTCTATTCATGTTCCTTATTTCCCAGGAAGTAATGAGAAGATGATTAATAAAGAAACTTTCAAAAAGATGAAATCTTCTGCTGTATTTGTTAATACAGCTCGAGGAGAACTTGTCAATACTAGTGATTTGATTGAAGCGCTTCAAAATAATGAAATTAAGGGTTATGCGGCAGATGTCTTTATTGATGAAAAGAATATTATGAATCACGTATTTGAATCCATAGAAGACCTTCCTAATACTGAAGTAAGAACTTTAGCAAAATTATACCCAAGAGTTTTGCTTACACCACATATAGGTTCTTTCACTGAACCAGCATTAGAAGATATGATTTCAATTAGTTTTGAAAACTTTGAAGAAACATTAAAAACTGGAAGCAATAAGAATATTATTAAAGGATAAAATGAAAAGGACACTAGCTTTTATGAGCCATGTGTCCTTCTTTTATTTCGCTAGATAAATCTGTTCATCAATCAAATCAAACGAATGCAAGTTAGCATTAACTTTCTGTAACTCATCATCTTGACTCAAGTGAACCTCTTGCCAGAATTTCTTAGAGTTAGTTGCGCCATCTTTTTCGCCAATAACTAATAATTTGACTTCGGGGTATGCTGAACGAAGAAGTTGCAGGGCATCCCAGTCAATTTCACCCTTGTCGGGAGCCCATGACATAATGACATATTCGACCTCGTCACCATACTTTTTGATTGCTGCTAGAGCATCTAACTTTTCAATCTTAGTAACAGGGTGTTTACCCGTTTCGTTTTCTTTTACCCATGCTTGACTATCGGTAGTATAAATCTTTTGGGTAGTGTTGTTATTACGTAATCCCTTAGAAATGTAACCATTACCAGCCATAATCTCCAGTGTCGGTGCTCCGCCTAAATAATCAGAAAGTGCTTTGGCAAAAGGTGCATTAACGTATGACCACATTCCGTATGTTTCTTCAAGATAATCACGATAGTTGCGCAATGCCTTATCTAATTTTGGCAAAGCTTCACTATATTTATTCCAAAGTTTATCGCCGCGTGGATCACTTTGTGGAAACTGTTCATTAACCCTTTTGAAAATGGTATCTTGAATGTTATCTGGTAAAAGTAATTTTGGTAGAGGCTGTGGCAATAAGCCATTCTTTAGCAGTCGATCACTTTCTAAAACATTATTAATGAGGTATTTTACAGGAGGAAAGTCATCGAATAGGTCACGGTAAGTATTTAGTTCTTGAATATATGAAGGCTCATTAACAATTTGATGAGCTTTTTTTACACGCTTTTTTAGCTGTTTTAATTTTTTAGGATTCATTCCAAGCTCCTTATTTAAGTTTTAAATCTAGTTGTTCTTGTTTCCCATAGAAGGTATCAGTATCTCGGCGATTATGCCGTCCCTTTAAGTAACCATCAATTAGTTGAAAAATTTCATATCGGTCATCACTCGAAAGTACCGTTTGATTAAACGACAGGTTCTTACTAGAGAAAAATAATTTTGCTAAATCAAAGTCATCACGATCAGTTTTTCCGGTAAGATAGTCCAGACTGACATCAAAAAATTCGGCTAGTTTTCGTGCTTCAACGTATGACGGGGTCCGAATACCGCGTTCCCAGTTACCAATTTGCGAAGCAGTGTTTGGTTTTTCATTTGGGCCAAGGTTTTCATTGAGATGGGTAGCAAGCTCCTTTAAGGTTATCTTTTGTCCTTTGCGAAGTGCTCGTAGGCGTTCTGGAAACATTATTTCACTCCCTTAATATATCATTATCTATTTTAACATTAGCGTAGCAATTTTGAATGAAAAGAATATGCAAAATAACAGAAAGTGTGCTAAACTAGGCGCATTGATTAAATAATACAACATGGGGTTAATTATTTTGAAAACAAAGACAAAAAAGAAACAGTGGCATCCTTGGCGATGGCTCACTGGAATTATAGTTGTAATCGCAGTAGCAATCTTTGCCGCTAGTAGCTATTTTTTCTCGGTGGCAATGGTACCGGGGCATAAGGACTTTATTAATAATTCAACTAAAATCTCGCGAAATGATCCATTGTATGAACAGAAAATGTGGTTTAAGCATGCAAAGAAAGAAAAATGGACAATGAAATCAGCCAGTGGGAATTATAAACTAGTTGCTGATTACATCCCTGCTGCTAAACCGACAACTAAAAATGTCGTAATTGCTCATGGATTTATGGGTAACAAAGAAAAGATGGGTGAATATGCCGCGCTTTTCCATCAGATGGGATATAATGTTTTAATGCCAGATGCGCGTGCTCATGGTCAAAGCCAAGGGAAATACATTGGGTATGGCTGGCCAGAACGTTATGATATTCGCAAATGGATTACTAAACTTATTCGGCATAATGGAGAAGAAAGTCAGGTAGTCTTGTTTGGAGTTAGCATGGGTGGTGCGACAACGATGATGACTAGTGGCATTAACCTTCCGCCACAAGTAAAAGCATTTGTCGAAGATTGTGGATATACGAGCCTTAATGATGAATTGAATTATGAAGCCGGTAATTTATATGGGATTCCAAAATTTTTACGGGTGCCATTAATAAGTACGATGAGTTTAATTAATCGGGTGAAGAATGGTTTTTACATTCATGAGGCTAGTTCCCTAAATATGTTGCATCATAATCATCGCCCAATGCTATTTATCCATGGTGCAAAAGATAATTTTGTTCCAACTGAAATGGTTTATCACAATTACCGTGCAACAGAGGGAAGCAAAGAATTGTGGGTAGTACCGGGAGCAGCGCACGCAAAGTCGTATGCGACCCATCCCAGCGAATATCGCCGCCATTTGACAAGATTTTTAGATCACTATATTAAATAGTTGGAGGAAAAAGATGTTTGCAATTATTGTTACGATGTTTGTTGCAATCGAACATTTAGGTATTATGGCCTTAGAAATCTTTGGTAACCCGGCACAGCAAGCCAAGGCGTTTGACTTACCGATTAAGTTTACGCAACAGCATGAGGCCCGGGTTTCATTCGCTAACCAGGGTATCTATAACGGAGCCTTAGGAGCAGCCATCATCGCCAGTTACTGGTTATTTAGTGGGGCCACCTTAGTATTAGTATGGCAAATGCTCTTGGTCTTTGTAATGGTTGTTGCATTATTTGGTGCACTTACTGCAACCAAAAAAATTATTCTAATTCAATTTTTACCAGCATTAATCGCATTTTTGCTGACATTTATTTAAGATAAAAAAGGAAATTGCTGCAACATCTTGCAAAGCAATTTCCTTTTTTAGTCTAGTGATTGGGTGTAAACCAATTCATCAGTTGAGATCTGTTCGTTTAATGCGTTTGCTAATTCTTGTGAAAATTGATCATTAGCAAGTTGCATCTGAACATAACTGTGTTCAAGTTGAAATGCCTCAATAAATAAAGAAGTAATGAGGTCTGTATCCATAGAAATATCATGCACAAAGAATCGTTTTCGTTGGAAGTACGTCCGTCGTACCATCGCAACTTCATTCGCGTTTTGCGGGGTTTCAATCGAATGAAGGTATTTATCAATTTCTCGGTTAATTATTCCGAGGATCTCAGCCGTTTCAGCGCGCTGTTCCTTGGTTAATTCATATTTTGGCCCCACATTGTAGCGAGATCCTTGTTTGAGATGGCGGTAGCGAATAAAGCGCCATTTTAACCGGTGCCATAAGATGACCCATAATTCAAGGAAGCTATGTTTATTTACGCGGAAAATCGACCGAGTAACAAAATTAACGAGGAATTTGGCCTCCTTGTCAGAGATTCGGCCTTCTTCATTAAGCCGGTCTAAGGTAGCCAATTCAATTTGATGAGCTTTACCCATTAATTGACTATAAACGTTACGATTGAATTCATGGTATTGCGTCATTTGACTACTTAATTGGTCAATAACAACGGCTTTTTCCGGTGAATATTTTTCTGAAGTCCGTAGCTCATTGATGGCATATTGAACTGTTTTAATAAGTTCTTTTTGAAATTCACTCTTCGAATAACTCTTAGATTTAGGCGGTAAAATAATTGGATACCCAATTGCGCCAACAGCAATACTAATTAAAATAACAATTGCAGCAATCAAGATCATTGAATTCCGGAAAGCAAATTGATGGTGGTTAATTAGAACTGGCAACGAGAAAGCTAATGCTAGAGTGATCGTTCCGTGAATTCCTCCTAGCGCCATTAAGAGACTATCACGGTTGAGGTTAGTTGGTTGAATGTTGACGAGCTTAAACCGGACCCATAAGAATCTTAAGAGGGTTGTAATAATATAGATGGCAAAGGCTAGGGCAACGATTGCACCCAGATTTTGCCAAGAAGTCCTTCCCAGTACCTGCGGAAGCATCACCCCTAAAAGGACAAATACTAATCCGTTTAACGCATCGCTAATGATGTTCCAGATAGTAGTAGTAGACATTTGCACTTTAGTAGATGTAAGCCGCATTCGATCATAGAGGATACTATGAACAACTCCCGCTGCAACGACGGCTAGGATTCCCGAAAGGTGCAGTTCTTCAGCCAACCAGTAAACAACGATGGGGGTCATGACGTTGATCGGAATAACGATGGAGCCAATATCAACGTGCTTCCGCATCAAACTAGTACGGAGACTGATTAATAGGCTTCCTAGCACTGCCCCAAAGATAATTCCGCCAAAGAAAACATAAACAAAGATCCAGATTCCATGACCAAGCGAAAATTGTCCAGAACGGTATGTTTCCAGCGCCAAATCTAAAAGCACAATTCCTGATGCATCATTAAAGAGGGACTCGTATTCCAGAGCGCCATTAACGTTTTTTGGTACCTTCATATTAGTAGTAATCGACTTTACAGCGACCGCATCAGTCGGCGTAATAATCGCGGCCAGCATAAAGGCGAGTGCTAAGGAGAACGTTTTTGGTTGAAGCCAATGTAAAAAGCTACCAGTAATCAAGACCGTTACAAGTGCTAATCCAACAGTCATTGATAGGATCGATTTGATATTGCTCGAAAGATAACGGAATGATTGGTTCTGTCCGTCATTAAACATTAGAGGAGCAATGATCACCATCATAAATAATTCTGGATGCATGGTAAAATTAGTGGCCTCAGTAGGCAGGGATGCTAAAAGAATTCCTGCAATAATTTGATAGATGGATAGTGGAATCTTAGGATAAACAAGATGAACGACATTAGCTGCAACAACAGCAGTCAATAGAAGAACAATGCCTAAAATCATTTCCATCGATTAATCACCTCACTTGATATTTTGGATAAAAAATTGAGGCTGGAAAAAATTTATTTTTTTTCAACAGCCTCTTTATTTATACGAACATTGTTAAGATATCGTGGAACTAGCTTCGCGTCGAGGCTAATTCCCACTTACTACTCTCTTACTTAAGCTTACTCACGGCCAATCAGCATTTTCACGGCCATGGCAATATTATAAATAAATAACAAAAAGGCTAATAAAAGAGCAAATGTTAGGAGGATTCCAAACAATGCACCCCCGTGGAAGTTAGCGGGGTTTAATGAAAAGACACTAAAGACTAAAATTGCGCCTATTACATATAACAATGGGAAAATTTGACTCCAAAATGCATAGCGAGCGTTCTTAGCAATAGTTGGTCGATCACTGTTTTTGGCAATTATCCACACGATTAGTGGAAAGATAACTGGTAAAAATAAGATGCTTAAATAGGATAAAGCATTAACGATCCGGTCCGTTAAATTATTATCGTTCACTATATCAGTCCCTTCTTTTTATATTATTATCGCATGAAAACTCAAGGGAGCGCAATTACAATTATCTGTACAAGGCAAATAATACTAAAAAAAGAAAGCCAATCGTGGCTGGTAATCGGAATATCCACGGTAGCTGTTCGGGCTTGTCCTTCTACGAAGCCGTGTGATTCCATGGCTTGCGCTAATTGATCCGACCATTGAATAGCAACCAGAATCGCTTTGAAATAGAGCGTTGGTGACCACCAATGTAAATTAACACCCCGCATTTGTCCGGCCGTATAAATAGTTGTAACGGCTTGTTTCATTTTTGGAATCAGATTAAGAGCGGCGAGCACTCCATAAGCATATTTGCTGGGAAGGTGATAATTTTGTTCTAATGAGCGAGCAAGCGTTAAATTATCGGTTGTGAACGTAAAAACTGTTCCAAGGCAGACATAAACGTAGAGCCGACTGAAAAGAACGGTTCCATCGAAGAGACTATGACTAGGACTAAAGAAGACAATTGTAATAAAAATAGCTAGTGCCGGAAAAAGGGGGACAAAAGCCAACCAGCAAAATTGTCGCCAGTGAAATCGCTGATGAATAAGGATTAGCAAACACACCACGATGACAATCAGGTTAATCCACAGCTTAGTCACAAAAGTCAGCTCAAGTGAAAGCAAAATAACAAGTAATAATTTTAAACTAGGATTCATAACTCCCTCCAACATAATTAAGACGTTGATGATTCATTGTAAGGTGATAATCAATGAAACCATCAAGTCCGCTTAATTGATGACTAACAATCAGCAAAGTTTGTGGCTTTTCTTTTTGGGATGCTTTGATTAGTTGCAGGACAGTCTTTAAAGATGCCGGATCTAAACCAGTAAATGGTTCGTCAAGCAATAATGTTTCTTGTCCGCGCATTAACATCAGCAAGATTTGCAGCTTTTTCTTTTGACCACCACTCAAAGAATAAACAACTTGATCTTCTCTTCCGTTCAAACCAAGAGCTGTTAATGCTTCGTTGACTTGTTGTTGATTAAAATAGGGGTTCTGGCAAGTTTTAAAGCCTAATGCCAGTTCTTCGCCAACGGTTACATTTAGGAATTGATCGTTTGCATGTTGGAAAATCAATCCCAGATGCTTGTAATATTTCCCAGGTGATATTTTTTGAATGCTTTCCCCCGCATAGTCAATCATTCCCTCATATTTCAAAAGCCGGGCAATTGCCTTTAGAAGGGTAGATTTACCAATCCCATTTGGTCCAGTTAGTAAAGTTATTTTATTTTTAACAATGCCTAAATTGGTTGGTAAAAGTAAGGGATAATTATCGCGTTTTATTGCTAATTCATCAAATTTGATAATTGCGGGCAAGGTTGACGGGGGAAGGGCAGTGGTAATTTGGGGAGTAGCGCGCTCTGTCAAAAGTTGGCTACTATTTTTACTGGAAAGTTGAGTAAGACGCCCCTTAGCTAATTGCCAAACCAGTGGATGTAGTTGCTCGTAACCATGCAAATCGTGGTCAGTAATGATAATTGTTGTGTGATAGTCACTGTTGAGGCGGACTAATTGTTTGAGGATAAGTTGCCGGTTTTCTTCATCAATATTGGCAAAGGGTTCGTCTAATAAAAGCACGTTTGGTTGCATTGCCGTAGTAGCTGCTAAAGCCACGCGCTGTTGTTGCCCACCGGAAAGAGTTGTGATTAACCGGTTAGCAAGATCGTCAACTTTACCAAATCGTAAAGCTTCTTTAACACGCTCTGGAATTTTGTCAGTTGGTACCTGGCAATTTTCGAGGGTAAATTCTAATTCGTGGCGTGGCGTATCGAGGGCAAATTGCATTAACGGATCTTGGAATACCATCCCGATTTGGGCAGCTGTTGGTACATCGACTGCTCCAGTAACTATTTCACCGCCATATTTAGGCAAAAGCCCAGCGACTAACTTGAGAATGGTGGATTTGCCGCTACCAGAGACCCCGGTAAGTAAGTGAATCTTTCCGGCAGCAAATTCGGCGGTGATATTTTTAAGAATTGGTTGCTGATCAAAATTAAATGAAAGGTCTTTAAATCGTATATTTTTCATAGTCTTAGCGTTTGATTAAGTGGGCTCGTTGGAGAAGGTTAGTAATCAATTTAACTAGAATTCCAGAGAAGACAAACATTGAAATGAAGCGTGCAATGAGCATAATGATGAGCATTTGTCCGCTGAAGTGACTATAACCATTGCGGAACCAATCCCAGCCAAAGGTAACAAATGTAAGGGTAAGGGATGAGATGAGCAGGGTCAACCAGTTATACATTTTATAGAGCGTAAAAGTAAAACCTAGCTCAGATCCGATACCTTGAACCACTCCAGAAATTAGGTTCGCTGCTCCCCACTGATCGCCGAGAAGCATTTCAACGGCTGCTCCCAAAAACTCACCAAGGAAAGCCGCTCCTGGTGTCCGTAGCAAGAAACCGGCAAGTGGTCCAGCCATACACCAGATTCCCATTGTTAAATCATTCGCCATTGGACCATAACCAATTGGTGTCAGCAGAACAGTTAAGCCGTTATAGACAAAACCGGCCGCAAAATAAATTACACCAAAAATAATTCCAATTAGGGCAAGCAAAATAATGTCACGCAAATGTAGTGAACGTTTAGTCATAATAAAACTCCTTAAGATATAAGGGTAAAAAAACTCCATGACAAAAAATCATGGAGTTAATCATTAAGTTAATATCACTGAATCTCCCTTCGCTGGTATTAACCAGAGCAGGTTCAATGGGTATTATCTCAGCCGTTTGGCACCCCAGATTTGTTTTCCATTATCATAGCTAATATTATAACGGAATGCAAATCGTTAACTAGGTTACTTATCTTAGAAAAGTGGGTTACAATTAATACTAGCATTTAAGGGGATGGTTTAAAAATGAGTGGAGTAGTTTTTGTTTTATTATTACTAGGAATTGGGATTCTGTCGGGGATTATTAGTGCAGCTGCTGGTTTAGCATCATTAGTCTCATATCCTTCACTGCTTGCATTAGGATTACCACCGGTGATGGCAAATGTAACAAGTGCTTTCTCGACAATTACTGGTAATTATAGTTCGGTCTTTTCATCGTTTAAGGAATTAGAGCATAATCGACGACAATTATGGATTATTCTGCCATTGGTATTTGCTGGTTCCGTTATTGGGGCTTTTTTGCTCTTTGCTGTCCCCAGTAAGTGGTTTGCGGAACTGGTGCCATTATGCATTGCGATAGCCGGAATTATCTTGTTGTTTCCCCATCACCCGAAGCAAAGTACGGGGACGATGGCAGAAAATAGTAAATTATTTGGTAAATCACGGATCGGCCAATTTTTATCAATCATTGGTATTTTTATTGTTGGGATTTATTCCGGCTTCTTTAATGCGGGTGCCGGAGTGTTAATGCTAACCTTGCTGACAGTGATTAATCGGCAAAAGAGTTTCGCCGTTAATAATGCGCTAAAAAATGTTGCGATGACGGTTACAAATACAACATCCTGGATAGTGTTCGCACTTGAGACGACAATTTATTGGAATTATGTTATTCCGTTGATGATTGGAAATGTAATCGGGGGCTACTTAGGACCAATTATTGTTCGTCACCTACCTGGCCGTTTGATGCAAATAATTGTCGGTATTGGATCATTGATTTTGGCAGTTTCATTGGTTATTCGGAATTTAATGTGAAACAAAAGGATCACTGTCACCTAGTTTGGCAATGATCCTTTTAGTTTTATTTTTTATAAATATTATTGAGCCGTGTAGCCACCGTCAGCGACAAATTCTGAACCAGTACTAAAGCTTGATTCGTCTGAAGCAAGGTATAAAGCAAGGTTAGCAATCTCTTCTGGCTTTCCAAGACGGCCAAGGGGATGAAGACTTTCTAGGTGGCCTTCAGCTTTTGGATCATCCTTGACTAAATTATCAACTAGTGGAGTTGAGACATAACCGGGATGAATTGTATTTACGCGGATGTCATAGCCTTTCCGGGCACAATCAAGTGCAGCGGACTTAGTTAAGAGGCGAACACCACCCTTAGAAGCATTGTAGGCAAAGAGGTCGGGATCACCAATTAGCCCTTCAATGGATGACATATTGATGATTGAATT
Source organism: Limosilactobacillus reuteri (assembly GCF_020784725.1). Classification (GTDB taxonomy): domain Bacteria; phylum Bacillota; class Bacilli; order Lactobacillales; family Lactobacillaceae; genus Limosilactobacillus; species Limosilactobacillus reuteri_F. The sequence continues at coordinate 29,423 of NZ_JAJGTZ010000023.1, read as the reverse complement.
CTTTTCACCGTTGTTCTTCATTGCTTCAATACCAAGCTTGGTTCCCCACATCGTACCAGTGAGATTAACAGCAATTGTTTTATCCCAAATTTCAGCATTTGTCTTTTCAACATCGGCATATTCAGCAATTCCCGCGTTATTAACCACAATATTGAGCTTTCCGAAGACTTGGATAGTTTGGCGAATTACCCGGTCCCAGTCTCCTTTCCGAGCAACGTCTTGTTGGATAAAGATCGCATTGTCACCTAGTTGGTCAGCGACTTTTTGTCCTTCGTCCATCTTCCGAGCGGTTAAAACAACCTTTGCGCCTTCTTCAATAAATTTCTTTGCGACAGCGGCTCCAATTCCTTTAGAACCACCAGTAATAATTGCAACTTTATTGTCTAAACGACCCATTGATAAGACACTTCCTTAGTAAAATCAAAAACAATCCTTTACAAATTTTATTATAACAACTATCGAAGAAAAACAGGAGAATAATGCATTGTAAAATGAAAAGAGACTGGAGAATTATTTTCAACAGCCTCTTAATTAAATTTAGTTTTCTTTGAAAAGCTTGTTTAAGCGGTCCATGAAGGCCTTGAGGTAACGTTCTTTATCAACGTTAACGGCAACCTTAACATTAGGGTTAGGATCGTTTAACTTAGCGTTGTCACCAATTGTCCGACCATAGTAAGGTCCTTCTTGGTAAACAACCTTCATGAATAAGCTAATAGTTGAAACAAATGATGGGTCAATCCCAACACCAACAGCTAATGGATCATGGAGGGCACAACCACGCTTATCAATATCAAGATTGTAGTAAGCGTCGATGTAGAAGTCGGTAATATCAGCAAATGCCTTACCAGAAGCAGTGCCTAATTCACGCCATTGCTTTGTTTCGTTCTTAGTAAGGAGAGTCCGCAAAGTAACATCAAGACCAACCATCGTAAGTGGCAAGTTGGACTTCATTACTTCATCAGCAGCTTTTGGATCTTGGTTAATGTTAGCTTCTGCGACAGGAGTAACATTACCTTCAACAGTTAAGGCCCCACCCATGAATGTGACATTACCAATCAAGTCAGCAATTTCAGGATCCTTCTTCAAAGCAGCAGCTAAGTTAGTCATTGGACCAGTAGGGATGATGATTAAGTCCTTGCCATACTTGTGAGCGGCTTCGATGTAGAAATCAACACCGGATTGTTCTTCAAGAGCCCGACTTGGCGCCGGTAATTCAACATCACCGATCCCGTTATCACCGTGGATATCCTTTGAAACTTGCATTACATCAAAGTGGTCAGTAGTGCATGAATGTGGAAGACCCTTAAATACTGGAATATCAGTGTGACCTAATAATTCCAATAATTTAAGGCTGTTTTCGGCACAAACATCTAATAGGTTGTTACCGTATGAACTTACAATTCCGATTAGATCAACTTCTGGGTCAGCGAGCGCATAGGCAATAGCTAAAGCGTCATCAACACCAGTATCTAAATCAAGAATCATTTTACGTTTTGCCATAGTATTTATTCCTCCAATTTTAAGCAAAATCAATCTCTGTATATAATATGTTAATTTAAATTTGGAATAATTACAATTAAAATTTGAGACCGCTTACGAAATTTTATCAAAAATAAAGATGATATAATACTTCTAGAGATGGAAATGAAAGGATCAGAGGAGAAATGGCAGAGAAAATTTATGATGTGACAATTATTGGTGGAGGCCCAGCAGGGATGTTTGCTTCATTTTATTGCGGCCTTCATGAATTAGATGCCCAGCTAATTGAAAGCCTTCCGCAACTTGGCGGGCAAGTAGGGGCGCTCTATCCTGAAAAACAAGTTTGGGATGTAGCAGGAATGCCAGGCGTAACTGGACATGACCTGATCGCTAAGCTAGATGAGCAAATGGCAGTGGCACCGATTGATCAATTCCTTGGCGAAACTGTTGAGGACGTCATCAAAGAAGATGATGGAACCTTTGCCATCAAATCAGCTAAGCGGGTATCCCGGTCACGAGCAGTAATTATTGCTCTTGGTAACGGAGCGTTTACTCCCCGTAAGCTTGCTTTGGAGAGAGCAGCCGAGATTGAAGGCAAGCAGCTTTCATATTTTGTTAACCATAAAGCTGATTATGCGGACAAGCGGGTTGCCATTCTTGGTGGGGGAGACTCCGCGATTGATATTGCTTTGATGCTTGAACCGGTTGCCAAGGAAGTGCACCTTGTCCATCGGCGGGACCAATTCCGTGGCCTGGAGCATACTGTAACTCAGCTTAAACAATCATCTGTCCAACTGGATACGCCTTTCTTACCACGCGCATTAACGGTAGAAGATGATGAGACGGTAACGCTCGATCTTAAGAAGATGCGTAGTGACGATGAAGCGCAATTGAATGTGGATAAGATTGTGGTTAACTATGGCTTTACCTCTAATAATGCGGCCTTGAATCAGTGGTCCCTTGACTTAGCAGCAGAGCGCAACTTGATCAAAGTTGATTCAATGATGGAGACCAGTATTGAAGGAGTATACGCGATCGGGGATGGTGTGACCTATCCGGGGAAAGTCGCGTTGATTGCGGCTGGCTTTGGGGAAGCACCCACTGCGGTAACCGCCCTAGCTAAGAAACTCTATCCCGATAAGCGAATGGCAATGCATAGCTCTTCAATGGGGATTACTAAATGAAAAAATGTCCCTACTGTAACACATTATTTCAGTTGGATAATAAGTTTTTAAGCTTGATTGCGATGCTGCCTTAGAAATTTAAAATAGATAATTGAAAAAACTAAAAAGAAGTCTCTAACGTTTGAATTCTAAACATCAGAGACTTCTTATTTGTTTTAAATTTCTAAGAGATCAGCCGGCTTCATTAATGGGAAGTCCGCAGCTTTAATACTGTCGGGATTTGCGGAAGAGTAAAGGGCGCCTGCAAACTTGGCACCGGCTGCATGGGCGGCTTTCATATCATTGATTGTGTCCCCAACATAAACAGTGGTTGCCGGATCGGCTCCCATTTTATCCATCGCCGCTAAAATAGGATCTGGAGCTGGCTTATGCTTTTTAGTATCCGCAGACGTAATGGCAACTTTAAATAATCTTGCAAAGTCATATTTGTTAACGAAATATTCTTGGTACTCGTCAGCAAGCTTTGAAGTGGCGATGGCGATCTTTGCATCTTCACGATTGGCAAGGGTATTAAGCATTTCTGGAATTCCTTCAATCACTTTTGCCTGATCCGCCCGTTGATAAGCTAGCTTAAACCAGTCTTGTTGGATCGCCGGGATCTCATCTTCGCTAATTCCAGCCAAGCGAAGAGCATCTCGACCAGTAATACCAAATAAGTCATGTTTAGTTTGTTCTACTTTGTCGGGCGCAACTGGGTGACCATGTTGTGCTAAAGTATCAATCATTGCTGGCATATACATATCAATAGTATCAATTAAAGTGCCATCAATATCAAAAATAAAATTCTCAATCTTCTGTGCCATTCTATTCATCCTTTATCAAATATAAGTATGTTCTTAATTGTATAACAATTTCGAAAAAGATTGAGATTAGAATAGCTGATAATTTACCTTTTATTTGAAAAAGACTACAATATAAATGGAATTATAAAATTTATGTGGGGTGGTCATTATCAGTAATCAAAAATCAGTACCTAAAAAGCTATCTTTCATCTCGATTTACTTTTTAGGGATTAATGGAGTAATTGGCTCAGGAACATTCTTACTGCCATCTGTTATCTATCGGTACATGAACTTATCGGCTGTAGCAGTTTTGCTATGTACGGCAATAACCGTTTCGTTGATCGCCCTATGTTATGCCGATCTTTCTAGTCGTTTTACCGGCTCAGGGGCAGCATGGCTTTATTCTTATCATGCGTTCGGACGATTTACCGGTTATGAGTTAGGGATTTTTACGTGGTTCTTAGGGTGTTGTACTCTTTCAGCGGAAATTGTTGCCTTATTAACTACCCTCAAGAGTTTCTTGCCAATCTTTAATCGACCACTTATTTATGGGGCCGCTGCTTTTGGCTTAATTGTTCTCTTTGCGGTTATTAATTTCTTTGGTCGCGGCCTTGTTAAACTAGTTAATAATGTATCAGCCGCTGCTAAAATCCTTACGTTGATCATCTTTATTGTAGTTGGGGTCTTCTTCATTCATAAAGCTAATTTCTCACCAGTGATTCCCCAAGCAGCTTTAAAGGGGCCAATGCCATTTATTCATCATTTTGGTGAAGCCTTTACCCCGATCTTTTATCTTTTTACTGGTTTTTCATTTTTACCAATTGCTGCTAAGCAAATGAAGAATCCAGAAAAGAATATTCCGCGGGTGTTAATTGCAGTCATGGTGAGTGTAACTATTTTGGATGCGTTGATGATGACCGTTGCCGTTGGGCTTTCCGGTACTAAATTAGGTGGGTACTCAACACCACTGGCTAATGCTTTGGGAGGTGCCCTTGCGAAGGGACTCGGAACCACTATTGGCAAGTGGGGATATGCCTTTATTATTTTCGGAATGCTTGTAAGTATCTTTGGGGTTGCCTTCTCAGCTTCGTTTAACACGCCATCGTTAATTGCCTCAATGGCTAATGAGCACGGAATGTTACCAAAATTTATTGGGAAGAAGAATAAACATGATGCCCCATGGGTTGGAATCTTATTAACATCAATCCTTTCTGCTATATTCGCTACCCAGAGTTATCTTTTCTTAGTTAGTTGTACTGTTTTAGCTTCGTTTATTCAATATGTTCCTTCAATTCTTGCAGTAATTAAGTTTGAACATAGCAATGAGTATCCAACACACGGTTTCAAATTACCTGGGAAATATCTTATCCCCAGCTTTGCATTATTAGTTTCTTGTTACATGGTTACTAATTTTACGGCTAAGACCCTGCTTGTCGGAACTGTCATCGCCATTCTTGCCGCGGCGGCCTACTTCTTTATCAAGAAAGATCGTAGTTACGAAGAAAAGCATGTAAAATGGCTTGATGACTTGCGATTAAAAGATGAAAAAGAAGGACTTCTAGATAACCAGAAAAAGTAAATTTTAGACAATAAATAGGCACTAAACGTTCGAATCTCGATTAGTTTGGTGCCTATTTTACTATTAATTATCGATTTCAGGTGCTTGATCTAATTCTGCTTGCAGCATCCAGATTTTCTTTTCGATTGCCGTCTTAAAACCAATAAAGATATCTTGGGTAGAATAGTCTTTTTCAATATCAGTCACTTCAATTCCATGCTGATAAAGGTCCTCAAGGTAGCGATAGCCAGCGACTAAATGGGCAAGTCGTTCGGGAGTGGTTTTATCAAAGTTTCCTGGCCAGTCTTTAATTTTCGTATGGGTTGCGATTTCTTTTAGGGTAGAATAAGGTTCACCATCGAGAGTTAATAATCGTTCAGATATTACATCAAGTTGAGCGTTGATTTCATCCATAAATTGGTCCATTAATGGATGTAGCTTTAGAAAGTTAGTGCCACGCATATACCAGTGAGTTTGATGAATTATCATTGCCATTTGACTCAGATCAGCAACTAATTGATTAAGTGTTTCTTTGGTTTCTTGATATTTCATGATAAGACTCCTTTTCTATGTGTTAGGTGTATCATATCAAACTTTAGAATGCGCTTACATAGATTTGATTGAAACATTACGAAAGTTTATAAAAACGACACTGAAGAAGATGAAATCTAATTCAGTGTCGTTAATTTTATCGGCGATTTAGACGGAAACGAATCATTTTATCTGATTCAGTACATAAGAAGATTAGGCAAGAGAATACAATTACTGCTAGCCATTCTAACAAACTTATTCCAGTCACATGGAAGGCAGCCTGCATAAATGGAACGTAGGTAAAGATCAATTGGAATAAAATCATTAATCCAATGACGCCCCAGGCTTTCTTACCAATATTTGCAACTTCTTTTAGTCCATATCGTTCAGTTCGAATACTGAAGAAGTAGAAGGCCTTACTAATAACAATAGTATTAACCATCATTGTTGTAGCGTTGACAACGTCTGCCCCTGCGCTGATGAACCATTCATAACCAATTAAGGCGAATAGCGCCATTAAAGCTGAGACATAACCCATCTGGATTAAATCATGCCGATTCATTAAACGTTGGGTCACTGGTCGCGGATTGCGATCCATAATGCCCTTTTCTGCTTTTTCAAAGACGAATGCGAACTGGATAGTGATTGCGGCGATTAAGTTAATCCACAATAGTTGAGCCGGTTGGAGGGGAACTTGCTGACCAGTAAGAATAGAGAAGGCAACCACCAATCCTTCAGCAAAGGAGGTTGGTAATAAGAATAAGATACTCTTTTTGATATTGTCGTAAATTCGCCGACCTTCTTTGATAACAGCAGCCATTACCGCAAAATTATCATTTCCTAAGATCATGTCAGCAGCATCTTTAGCGACGTCCGTTCCCTTGATCCCCATTGAAATCCCAATATCGGCTTTCTTTAAGGCGGGAGCATCGTTAACTCCATCCCCAACCATCGCGGTGATCTTTTGCCGGTTTTGAAGGGCTTCAATAATTTCAAGCTTGTTCTGTGGAGTCGTCCGAGCAAAGACTTGGTTATTTAAAGCAGCCTCTTCTCGTTCACTAGCAGAGAGTTTGTCCCATTCTGCTCCTGTGATTGCGTTGATTGGACCGGTTGATAGGCCTAGTTGCTTACCGATTGCACGGGCGGTTTGCGGGTCATCTCCCGTAATCATTTTAACGGAAACACCGGCCCGGTTCATCTGCTTTAACGCAACGATCACTTCTTCGCGTGGTGCGTCTTGAAGAGCAGCTAAACCAAGTAAGTGAATTCCCTTGTAGAGGTGATCATGTTCGACTTCCATTAGGTTTTCGCCATTAACTGGTTGATAACCAACCGCAATAACTCGTTTTCCGGCTTTGGACCAGTCATCTACCCGTTGTTGCCACTTGGCAGTATCAAATTGTGGATCTTCCTTTGCGGCCATTTCAAAGAGCTTGTCTGGAGATCCCTTAACAAAGATTACTTGCTGCTTATCTTCCGGATCACGAGTTAATTCAGCGATATAACGGTAATCAGAATCAAATGGAAGGAGGTCAACCGCTTTATATGGCGATTGATATTTAGCCCCAAACGCTTTGTGGTAAAGAGTTAAGAAAGCTCCATCAGTTGGTTCACCATTAATATGCCAAGTGCCGTCTTCATCAGTTAAAACCGTATCATTTGCTTGGTATCCAGCCTCTAAGAAAAGTTTGAGCTGATCTGTCAGTTGGGCTGGTTTGCCATTTAAGAGAATCTCACCATTAGGAGCATAACCAGTTCCAGTAACCGTGTAGTGTTTATCGCCGACCCATAACTCAATGGCAGTCATTTCGTTTTTGGTAAGGGTTCCTGTTTTATCAGTAGCAATAACATCGACCGAGCCTAATGTTTCAACAGCAGGCATTGATTTGATGATCGTCTGATGCTCTTTTGCCATTTTGCTAATACCAAAGGCTAAGATAACAGAGGTGATTGCGGGCAAACCTTCTGGGATCGCACCAACCAACATTGCCACGACTGCGAGCGCAAGGGCAGGCAAGGAGTAAATTTCGAGGAAGCAACCGACAACGAAAACAACTACTGAAGCAGTAATCGTAATGTAAGAAACGACCTTTCCAACATGGTCAATTTCTTTAGTTAATGGTGTCTTCTTTGGCTTGATTTGCGCAACTTCTTGTGAAATCTTACCAATTTCGGTTTGTTCACCAGTTGCGACTACAACTCCTAGTCCACTTCCGCTTGTAACTGAAGTCGAAGCATATGCCATATCAACACGATCAGCGAGGGGAACGTCTTGGTCGGTAATTGCTTCATCAGTTTTGATAACCGAATTGGTTTCACCAGTTAAAGCTGATTCTTCAATTCGCAAGTTATCAGCTGAGACGATTCGTAAGTCGGCTGGAACATTATCACCGGCTTCGAGGAAAACAACATCCCCACGGACAAGGTCGGCGGCATCAATGTCTTGTCGTTTACCATTCCGGTAGACGGTAGCATGTTGTGCCATCATCTCTTTGATTTTGGCGAGGGCATTCGCTGCGCTTGATTCTTGGAAATAACCAATGAGCGCGTTTAGAATGACAACCGCCCCGATAACAATCGCATCGGTATAGTGACCGATTAAAATGGTCAGTAAAGTAGCGGCTAATAAAATGTAGATAACAATATTGTTAAACTGGCGTAAGAAGAGTTTCCACTTGGGCGTTGGTTTTACTTCAATGATATTACGCCCTTCATCAGCAAGCCGTTTTTCGACAGCTTGGGTTGATAAACCGTGAGTAAAATCAGTTAATTGGTATTCTTTCTTTATTTCGTCAGTTGTTAGTTGATAATTTTCTTTCATTTTTCCCCTTAAATATATAAATTGAGTAAAGTGACTAATGCTTAAAGGTCCCACACCTTAAGCGCACAACATCAGTGAAGCCATATTAAGTTTTTGCTTTAATCATTCCTTCGTATTTATTGTATAAATATCGTATCATATCCATCTAATATTTTAGTTCTAGTTAAGATATTTTTAAAACATGATTCACGGATTATTAATAAAAAGACCAAGGAACAATTCCTCGGTCTTTTTATTAATTATTAAACGTATTATTTTCAACATTCCGAATAAAGTCAGCGAGGTGCTTGTAATAAACATCGGGGTTATCTACCATGTGGTGGTGACCACCATCGGGAGTAGTAACTAGCTGTGAATTTGGAATGAGACTATTCATTGTCTTAGCAGTTTCGATTGGCATCGTTTCGTGTTCACCAAATGTAATTAAAGTTGGCACCTTAATGTTCTTTAATTGGTCACGGAAATGCCAGTCTTTAAGCTTACCAGTAATCACAAATTCGTTATCACCTTGAAAGACATTGTAAACCGCCGTGCCACCAAGGTCTTTAAGGTGATAAAGCTTGGATGGTTGCTTCCGGTCAACGTATTGTTCATTCATTACTTGAACGTATTCTTGATACTTAGGATTACTGTAATCATTCTTGGCTTCGCATTCTTTCATAAAGGCAACAGCTTCTGGAGAAAGAGTCTTTTCCCGTAATTCATTAACCCGGTCGACATATTCGTCAATCTCGTCAACCATTGAAGAAATAATTGCGCCTTTAAGATGTTGGCCATACTTAACAGCGTATTCTTGAACTAAAAGGCCACCCCAACTTTGACCGATAAGATAGAAATTATCTAAGCCAAGCTTTTCTCGTACTTCATCTACTTCATCAAGGAAATATTCGTAAGTAAGGTACTTTTTAGCAATCTTAGGGTCAGAAAAATCTGGTTGATCAGAATATAGTGAACCTAATTGATCATACATTGTTACTTGAACGTTAAGACCTTGCTTCTTTAATTGTTCGGCAGCGTCTTCCCAGTATTCATGATTGCCACCAGGACCCCCATGCAAAGCCAATAAATGAATATCACCTTCACCTTGGGTATTCGTCCATAGATGATAGCCGTTATCAAGGGTAATAATTTTAGTGCCTTGTTTCATTCTCGAATCTCTCCTTTTTATTGATAATATTAACTATTTTACCTCAATTAGCTTAATTCTGCTAAAACTAGTTTCTATCCTCTGTCTTTTTAGTGAGCATTTAGTTCAAAATAGTAACCCCTGGAATACTTAGATGGCAGTTGCTCAGCTCCAATTGATATTCAATCCGTTCGTTGCCACGTAGAGTGTATTCATAATCAGTACTATAGATGATGATTCCAAGTTGATGACCAGCTACAATCCGGTGGAAGATTGGCTGGAGATCAAATTTAACGGTGACAAATTGGTTCGCCAGTAATTCTTCAACTTGGGCGGGATTATTTCGATTTTGTAAATTGATGTGCCCGCTTGAAATTACTTTATAAGTAGTTGGTTCTTTTTCCAATTTGAATTCACGAAGATCATCTGTCTTCCAATGATAACCTAACTCAAGGCCGTCGCGATTAAAAAGAACAGGTGACATTGTCAGGCGTTTACTGCTGCCAAGGTCAACAAGCCGAGCGCTAATCATTCCATAATTTTTCGAAGAAGCTACTTTTAATGTGACAGTAGGAGTTCCGCGGAGAAGTGTATCATCATTAAATACAGCAGTTACAAAGCGCCGGCTAAATTGACCGTTATCATTAACGAGTGCCTTTGCCCATGCTTGGGGGTGTTTACACCATTGGAGGTACTTTTCTTCTGGTTGCTGGTCATTAAAGCTTTGAGTTCCTAACCCAGGCAAATTCGTTAGGCGGCGGTCGTTAAATTGGTACTGTTTCTGTTCGCCCGCAGTCCATTGATCATATGCGGTCCAAGTTTCAGGGGTGCTATTGTCTTGTACGAGAACACTTGGCAAAGTATCATCGGCTTGATTTTCTTGTCCCCAGAGCTTATTAGCAAGCCAGAGATTAACCATGTCAGAGAAATCTAATGAACGAAAGGCATTGATATAAATATGTTGTCCTTGGTGAAGGATGAGTTTACTAGTAATCGGAAGGTGCTGAATACCATCATAAAGTGCTTTAACGTTGCTAGGACGTACATTAGTATCATTGAGCCCGTGAACCATCATTACAGCAGCTTTGATGTTTTCGAGGTTGTGCCGATAATTACGGTGATCCCAGAACTCATTGTAGTTTCCGCTTGCCCGATCCATTGCTTCTTGCATTTTGGCAATATATCGATCATTAACTTTTTCTATGCGGCGATAATCTGCGGGTCGTTTGGTCCGGCTAAATGTTTCATCAGCTAAAACGTCTGCATCCTCCCCTTGAAAGCCGCCTGGTGCCCGGACGAGACCATTTTCCCGGTAATAGTCATACCAACTGGAAATGGCAGCTTCACTAATAATTGCTTCGAGACCTGGTACACCAGTGGTTGCGACAGCGGTGGCTAGAGTGCCGAGATATGAGCGCCCTGTCATTGCAACTTTACCATTACACCAGGCCGCCTTGGTTGTGGTCCCGCTATGACGGTCAGTAAAGGCTTGCCGATCACCATGAAGCCACTCGACAACAGCCTTCATCGCATCAGTCTGTTCTGGAGAACCACACGTTTGCAGGCCATCCGAATCTTTGGTTCCAATTCCGGCTGAATAAACAACCGCATAACCACGAACAGCGAGGTAATTATTTAGCGTGTATGCTGGCGTAGTACTAAACGTCTCGGTCGCTTGGCGGCTTTCCCCAGTAACTTTTTGTCGTGAAAAATCAGTTGGGAATGTTTCTTCAGTCGGGGTCTGATGATCAGGATCCTTATGTTTCAAAGGAATATTGACGTTATGCGTTGCTTTTTCGCCCCATTCGTCGTTTGTCCCTTGATTATAAGGGCTGGCAGTAAAGACAACAGGAACGTTTAAGCCATGGTCCGATTCAATTGGTCGCATAATTTCTGCTTTAACTAAATCTGCTTTACCATCGAAATCGGTATCCATATCCGTCTCAATGTAAACAACCTCACGAATGAATTTAGCAGGATCAAAACTAGCAAGTGGCTTTCCGTTGAAAAAGAGCGGCTTTTGTTCTGCTGGAAGTTGGTAACTCCAAGCCATAAAGCCCTCTGCTGTTAAATGATCAATAAGCGATTGACCGTTTTTGTTGTGAGTATTTAAAAGCAGGTAAAAAGCATCGATAACGTTTGCAGTTGTCCATTTTTGATGTGCTTCGACAGGCAAGCCAATTTTCTTAACTGTAGCAAGGGGATCTGTAATATCAAAATCAACTGCGGCCTCAAAATCGAGTAGTTGGAGGGCGACGAGGTAAAATACTTCATCGGTTAATGTTTGATTCTGGTCAAACCAATCATCAAGAGCAAGGTCAGGAGTAGCTAATAGGTCATGAAACCACTGTTTAGTGACAATCGGCTGGGCACTTGCCATATGAATGCGTGCTAAGAAAGTTTCAAACATTGCGTTTGGTGTCAAAGTTTGTTCTTCATTTTTCCGAAGCAAGTGAATCCGCATTAATTCTTGGCGCCGTGCTTGTGGTGTAGTTGAAGTAATACTAAATTGATTGATTTTCATCTGGAACACCTCGTATAAAATTTGATATATTAATTATCGCACTTTTATAATAATTTGCTTAGGATAAACAGTGTTGCGATTTAAGGCGTATACTTTATACTAAGACTTAGTTTAAAAAATGATGATTGGGGAAACGCTGATGGTAAAAAACATAATGGAATTTCAGCATGTAAGCAAACAGTATGATGATAACGTTGTGTTGCGTGATATAAGCTTTGAAATTGAGGCCGGGAAATTTTATACCTTATTAGGACCATCGGGATCAGGAAAGACAACAATTTTACGCTTAATTGCTGGTTTTGATCATCCTAGTAGTGGAAAAATTTATTTTGATGGGAAGCAAATCAATGATATTCCAGCCAATCAACGGCAAGTCAATACCGTCTTTCAAGATTACGCACTTTTCCCTCATATGAATGTAGCAGAAAATGTTGCCTTTGGATTACAAATTAAAGGTGTCAAAAAAGCAGAAATTAAACAACGCGTAAAAGAAGCTTTGCACTTGGTTCAATTAGATGGCTATGATGATCGTGAAATTACGGCCATGTCTGGTGGGCAAAGACAGCGAGTTGCCATTGCGCGGGCAATCGTTAATAAGCCGAAAGTACTATTATTGGATGAAGCTTTGTCTGCGTTGGACCATAAATTACGGGTTCAAATGCAGACTGAATTGCGGCAATTGCAACGGCGGTTGGGGATTACATTTATCTTTGTTACCCATGACCAAGAAGAAGCATTAGCCATGAGTGACCAGATTATGATTATTAATGATGGTAAGATTCAGCAGAGTGGGACTCCCGTTGATATTTACGATGAACCGCTTAACCATTTTGTGGCTGATTTTATTGGCGAAAGCAATATTGTCCCAGGCATTATGAAAAAAGACTATGTAGTTTCAATCAATGGCCAAGACTTTGATTGTGTGGATGCGGGGATGAAACCAAACGAAAAGGTTGAAGTTGTCATCCGACCAGAAGACCTTGACATTACGACGGTTGAAAAAGGAAAATTAGTCGGTACTGTTGAAACCCAGCTTTTCCGTGGCGTTGATTATCAAATTACGGTGATTGACCAACGTAATCATAAGTGGAAAATCAATTCCATTCATAAAACAAAGGTTGGGGCTAAAGTAGGGATTACATTTGACCCCGAAGATATTCACGTTATGCGGTATAACGAAAGTGAAGAAGATTTTGATGCACGCCTTGATAGCTACGAGGAGGGGGACTAATGCGGCAAAAAGCGATGTTTATCGTCCCATATGCATTGTGGATTATCCTATTTGTAATTGCTCCATTGGTGTTGATCCTTTATCAATCATTTTTTAATATCAATGGTCAGCTAACCCTTAATAACTATGCTGAATACTTGACAGCGGGTGTTTATCTTAAGATGACGCTTAATTCTGTCTGGTATGCCTTTTTGATTACGCTTGTGACATTAGTGATTAGTTATCCCACTGCCTATGTTTTAAATAGATTGCCTAACAAGCAGTTTTGGTTGTTATTAGTGATTTTGCCAACATGGATCAACTTATTATTAAAGACTTATGCGTTTATTGGTTTGTTTAGTCGAACCGGAACAATTAACGGTTTCCTCCAGTTTATGGGACTTGGGAGCCATCAGCTTTTGTTCACGGATGCTAGTTTTATGTTTGTGGCTGCTTATATTGAAATTCCGTTTATGGTTTTGCCGATTTTCAATAACCTGGCTGAAATTAACTCGTCACTAATAAATGCTAGCTATGACTTGGGTGCTACCCATTGGCAAACCTTTCGTCGTGTGATTTGGCCTCTTTCGATGCCAGGCGTAAAAGCAGGAATTCAGGCGGTCTTCATTCCCTCTCTCTCTCTCTTTATGATTACACGCTTGATTGGTGGAAATCGCGTAATTACTTTAGGGACTGCAATTGAAGAACATTTCCTCACAACGCAAAATTGGGGAATGGGTTCAACGATTGGGGTCGTTTTGATTATTGCAATGTTTATTATTATGTTTATGACTGGCGATAAGAAACAGAAAGGAGGACGCCATTAATGAAAAAGCAGCGATGGTCATGGGGAAAAGCATACCTTGCGTTAGTTTTTGTGATTTTATATGCGCCAATTTTATATCTAGTTGTTTTTTCCTTTAGCAGTGGTCAAACAATGGAAAAATATCATGGCTTTTCTTGGCAACACTATGCGGATTTACTTGCGGATACGCGAATGATTACCATTGTTATCAATACCTTGTTAGTAGCATTTTTGGCGTCATTACTAGCAACGATTATCGGTACATTAGGGGCCTTAGCAATTAAGGATGCACGGCGCCCATGGAAGAATAGTTTGTTATCCTTGAATAATGTTTTAATGGTTTCGCCCGATGTAATTATTGGGGCAAGCTTTTTAATCTTTTTCACCATGCTGGGAGTGAGACTAGGCTTTATATCAGTCCTCTTAAGCCATATTGCTTTTTGTATTCCGATTGTCGTTTTAATGGTTTTGCCGAAATTAAATGAAATGTCCCCAACATTAGTAGATGCTGCCTATGATTTAGGGGCCAGTCGCTGGCAAGTTCTTTCCCGGGTAATCCTTCCGTCAATTACTCCTGGTATTTTTGCGGGCTATTTTATGGCTTTTACGTATTCCCTTGATGACTTTGCTGTGACCTTCTTTGTTACTGGAAATGGTTTCTCAACGTTATCGGTGGAAATATATTCGCGGGCACGTCAAGGAATCAATCTTGAAATCAATGCTCTCTCTACGTTAATGTTTATTGTTTCACTTCTGTTAGTAATTGGCTATTACCTTATTAGTAAACGTGGCGGTCGACGAACACGGATTGTGGCTGTTAAAGAGGGGGATGCTCAATGAAAAAGATATTTACTGCATTCCTCGCAATTGTCGTTATTTGTATCCTGTTAGCGCTTGGGGACATCGCTTTTAACCAACAAAAAACTGGTGGTGGTAAACAAACACTGACAATTTACAATTGGGGAGACTATATTGATCCAGCATTGATAACGAAATTTGAACATCAAACTGGCTATCATGTTGATTATGAAACCTTTGATAGCAACGAATCAATGTTAACTAAGATTCGGCAAGGGGGAACTAATTATGATGTTGTTGTGCCAAGTGAATACACTGTCCAACGGATGAAAAAGGAGCATCTAATCGCTCCCCTTAACCATCGTAAATTACCTAACCTTAAGTATATTGATTCGCAATTTTTAAATCGTTCTTTTGACCCCGATAATCGTTATTCTGTCCCATATTTTTGGGGAACGTTAGGGATTATCTACAATGACCAAAAAGTAAATGGTAAAGACGTCCAACATTGGGAACAACTTTGGAATCCGCATTTAAAAAATAATGTTATGCTAATTGATAGTGCACGGGATGTGTTTGCGGTTGCCCTTATTACTCAGCATCATTCTGTTAATACCACTAATTATCATCAATTAAAGCTTGCGCAGGATCATTTAAAACAGCTGACGCCCAATGTAAAAGCGATTATTGCTGATGAGATGAAGATGTATATGGAGCAAAATGAAGCAGCCGTGGGTGTGACCTATTCTGGTGATGCGCGCGAAATGATGAATATTAATCCGCACCTTCACTATGTTGTACCAAGCGAAGGAAGCAATATATGGTTTGATAACATGGTAATTCCGAAAGTAGCGCGTAATAAAAAGGCGGCTTACGAATTTATTAACTTTATGTTAGATCCCCAAAATGCAGCGCAAAATGCTCAATATGTTGGATACGCGACACCAAATAAAGCGGCTAAAAAAGAATTACCTAAGAAAGTTACTAATAACAAAGCTTTCTACCCTCCTGAAACAACGATGAAGCATTTGCAAGTATATCGTGATTTGCCATTACGTGTTTTAGGCGAATACAATGATTTGTTTTTAGAATTTAAGATGTTTGCTAAATAGTTATAAAAAAGAATCGAACTTCTAGCATTAAAAATAATGTTAGGAGTCCGATTCTTTTTCTTTTACGCGGGGATGTGGTTTACTAAAAATAAAAGGTAAAGTGATCGGAGTTTGATTATGAAGAAAATTTTAGCAATTAACCATGAATTTGTTGCCCGAAGCTATATTCTATTTCCAACGTTGCTATTTGCATTCTCTATCATTGCCCATGCAAATATAATTACATTTGTTTGGCCGTTCATTTTTGTTTACTCTGTTGAAAAAGTAATGCCCTTTATTCTCGATGGCCGTTTAAATTTAGCTTCTTGGTCAGGTGTTACTAAGTTTTGTTCAATTGTCGCTTTTATTGGAGGAATCCTTGCTTCTATTGGAATTTATTTTCGCTTTGAGTGGCTTGCTAGCTTGGCGGCAATCTTGATCGGTTTTGGCGTGACGGGATTAAAATTACTAGGTGATCCTAATAAGGAAATTTCTGGGATTGATTTGAAGCGAGTAAATGTTATCGCGGGCTTTAGTGTAATTATTGGACTGATTGCCCTCGGAATTTTGCTGTTGAAGTTGCCACTAGTTGTTGGTTTTGTTTTTTATACCTTTTTTCTGGGACTTGAAGTTATTTATGCTTACGTTGTTGTTAAGCGAGATAAGACACCGCTGGATTTAAGATTCTCTTTTAATTTGAGAACTGCTTTTCCTGCCATCGCTGTGCTTACAGTTGTTTTTATTATTAGTTTTTTTAAGAAGACGGGACGAATTTCTGATTTTAGTTGGGTCCTAATCGTGCTAGCAATTATTGGAATTATTCTTGAACTACGAAATATTCTTGGGCAACCTTTTAAGCTATTTCGTATTTGGCTCGGGGCGATCAAAAATTATGTCATTATCTATACTTTACTATTTGCTTTTCAACAGAATAAAGCTTATTGGATTTTTATTGTTTTTATCGAATTGATGCTTTCAGGAATGTTAGTGGGTGCATTGAGTGGTAAATTGCAAAAGATACCATTAAATGCTTGTTATAAAACTACCCTTATCTGTCTTACCCTTGGTTTATTCTTAACGTATACCGATTACCTATATTTACTTGGGACAGCTATAACAGTCTTTTGTGCCATCTTATTAGGGAAGTGGGCACGAGAACAAGTTCCCGATAAATATAGTAGCATTGACCAAAAACTATCCGTATTTGGTTCGCTTTGTAATCAAATTATTTTGTTTGGTGTTTTGGAATTAATTTCATATTTTAAGCTTAATAATAAGAGTGCGCTCCTTATTCCATATATCGATCACCAACAGGAACTGCAATATAGTCGTGAGATGTTTTATTTGCGGGTTAGCATGATTACTTTATTTGTTATTACTGGTATTTTTGTGATTTATCATGATCGTAAGTATTTATTTGGTAAAAGTGATTGATCTATTGTGTCGATGTATAAAACTAAAAATGGTCGGTGAAAAATTTGAATTTTTCCCGGCCATTCTATTAATGTTAAATGTATTTTGGTGAAGTTTCAGGCGCCCATAAAAGACAGATAGTACCACCTATCAGTAAAACAAAAGTACAAACTAGCATTGCGAGAATTGCCCCGCCAAGGTGAGTTAAGATTGGTAATAAGAATGTTCCGCTAGCAGCTCCAAAACGACTGATGGTGATACAAGTACCAACTCCACTAGCTCGAACCTTAATATCAAATAATTCTGTTGGATATGGATAATCAAGGACAAGTCCTGACGATAAGACTATCGCAAAAATAGCAAAAATGCTAATTTGAAAGAAAGGTGAAAAGTTATTGCTAATCATCAATATGATTAGTGCTACTGCTGAAAGGAAAAATGTTCCTACTAAAAACATCCGTCTACTAAGAATCTTGAAGATTAAACTACCGAAAATTACGCCGATAAGGATGCAACTATTATAGATAATCCCAGAGAGGTTGTCATTGCCAAGGTTCATACTTTTCAGGAGAATTGGCAAGAAAATACTGATACCGAAAAATGAAAATGCCTGACAAGCATAGAATAGGCCACCAACAATGGTTTTTCGGCGATAAGGGGGACTGAAGAGGGTTTTAAGAGAGACATCTTTTGGCTTTTTACTACGAATTTGTTTTAATGATAATCCCCATTTTTTACCGAGATGTTTTTGAATTAGTTTTTGAGCAGTTTTATTTTTCCCTTGACTTGCTAACCAGCTTGGGGATGCAGGAATACGGAAGATTGACCGATAAATGGCAGCAATCAGTCCTGGAACGACACTTGATGCAAGAATGACTTGCCAATTGTGAGGACCAAAACCAGTTATTAAAATTCCCGCGATATATGAAGTAATAAAACCGATTGTCCAATAAATGATTAGTTGGCTTTGGAAACGTCCGCTTTCTTTTGCTGGTAACCATTCTACCAAGAGAGCATTTCCAACAGTATAATCAATTGCAATCATTAACCCGATTAAAATTCGTAAGACAAGCAGGATAAAAAGATTCGTTGTTATTAATTGCAAAAAAGAAAATATAGAAAAAAGATACATATCGAGCATCAACATTCTTCGCCGACCAAATTGATCAGCGATTTTACCCATTAAAACACTCCCAGCAAGTCCAATTAAACTCCCAGCACCAATTAGGCCAACCCAAAAGTCGGTAATATTGATATAATCAGTTGCTTGGGAAAGGGCGGTTCCACTAATTCCAAGCGCAAAACCACAAGCAATTTGTCCAAGAGCGAGGGCAAAATATATTCGAAAGTGAATTGATGATAAAGGTGCTTTTTTGTAATTCTTCTTTGTATATTCCATAAAAAATTAGGCGTATGTGATCAAATATTAGCCTAACTAATTGATTCCTCCTTGTAAATGAAAAAAGTAAGTAGTACTACCTTATCAAAAAAATGGTATTTAATGCAAATTGCTATCTTAAATGAAAAAGAGAGTAGAAAATCACCTTCCACTCTCGACGTAACTTTTAAATTTTTGCTATTAATTCTTATCTGCTAACTTACTGTGCCAGTAGCCGTAAGTGAAGTAGATGACAATTCCGATCCCAAACCAAATTGCTGCTCCAATGTACGTTTCTTTTTGTAGCTGGGTCATCATGCCAAGGCAGGCAAGGCCAGAAAGAATTGGAAGAACAGGGTAGAGGGGAACTTTAAAGCCTCCACGATTACCAATATCTTTTCGCTTACGCAGGGGAATAATCCCAAATGAAACAAGCATGAAAGCAAATAATGTCCCAATGTTAACCAAACTTGTAAGTTGATCAAGGGAAACAAGACCGCCCATGATCGCAATAATGATAGCAACAATCCATAATGCTATCTGTGGCGAGTGACTCTTTTTATCAAGCTTTCCTAAGAATGAAGGAAGTAAACCATCACGACCAATTGCATAGATCAAACGAGAACTAGAGTAGATCATTGAAACCATCATTGTGAACATTCCGATCAAAGCCCCGATTGACAATAATTCTGCCAACCAGTCTTGATGAACCATCTGTAAGGCGAATGCCACCGGATTAGCAACATCAAGTTTGGTATACTTAACCATTCCTGTTAGAACGATGGCAACACCGGTATATAAGATTGTTGCAACAGCAAGTGTCCCAATAATTCCTAGAGGCATATTTCGTTTAGGATTCTTAACTTCGGCGGCTGAACTAGAAACACAGTCGAATCCAAGGTAAGCAAAGAAACCAATCGTTGCCCCGTGAATCACACCCTTCATGTGGTATGGAAGGAAGGGATGGTAATTTTGGGGCTTAATAAAGAAGAAACCAACAATAATAAAGATTAAGATAATTGCAATTTTAAGGAAAACAGCAATGTTGTTGATGCGCAGTGAAGATTGCATCCCCCGTGCAAGCATTATTGTAATTAAAAGAACAATTACAACCGCCACGATATTTATGTAGGTACCATGGGCTGGATCGAATGGACCTGAAAGTGCTTTAGGAAGATGAACACCAAATCCTTCAAGTAATGTATTGAAGTAGGCTGCCCAACCTGTAGAAACAGATGCAACAGCTAACATGTATTCAAGCACTAATGCCCATCCAAGCAACCAGCCAAGGAATTCACCAAACACTACATTTCCGTACGAGTAAGCACTCCCAGCAACTGGTAATGCAGAAGCAAACTCAGCATAACACATTGCAGCTAGCGCACAGACAATCGCTGAAAACAGAAATGACAATGACACTCCTGGTCCAGCTGAATTTGCGGCAATTGTTCCAGGGAGAATGAAAATCCCGGTACCAATAACAGTACCGATCCCAATTGCCATGAGATCACGAGCATTCATTGATTTAACGAAAAGCTTGTCTTCACCAAGATACCGATCAAGACTTTCTTTTCGCATAATGTTTAAGCTCATCTTTAACCCACCTTTGCTATAATAAATTTTACGTGCCGAAATGGTTCGTCACGTTTATAATTAATAATGATACCTTAGTTAATATTAAAAGTAAATTAGAAAAATTTAATTACAAAAGAGGGATAAAAATGGCAATTGAAGTTACTAGTGGAGCAGTTGTATATCGTCAAGGCGAAAATGGAATTGAGTATTTACTCTTAGAAAGTCAAAATAAAGGACACTTTTGGGGCTTCCCCAAAGGTCACGTTGAAGGCAATGAATCATTGGAGGAAACTGCAATTCGTGAAATTAAGGAAGAAACACAATTAGAATTACTAATTGATACAAGTTTTAAGGTATATACAGAATACGACTTACCAAATGGCAATCATAAGCAAATGACCCTTTATACTGCCGAGTTAGATAATAAGGAAGAGATTCACTTGCAAGCAGAAGAGATTAAGAATTGTGGATGGTTCAATTATCAAGATGCTCGTGAACGTTTAACCTATGAGAATTTAAAAGAATTGTTAGATCAAGTTAACGATCATTTAAAATAAATAATTATGAAAAATAATAAGTATGTGTTTATCGTGACAGGAGCAGCTGGAGCGGGCAAAACAACTGTCGCTAGCTATCTTCAAAAGCATTATGATATGCACCGGGTAATCACCCATACAACGCGACGGCCACGTCCAGGGGAACAAGATGGGGTAGACTATCATTTTGAAAACCCGACTTCTCTAAAAAAACTTCATTTACTTGAACAAGTAACTTATGATCAATTTCAATATGGTTCTTCATTAGAAGGCTTAGAAGAAGGATGGAAACAAGGAAAAAATGATGTAATTGTCCTTGATACAGCTGGTGCGGTCACTTACCATCAACAACTTGGTGCTCAAGCAGTAATTATTTTCTTGACCGTTACTCATATGGCTTCTTTAGCTAAGCGAATGACACTACGCGGCGATAAATTGAGTGCGATTCGTTCTCGTTTACATAGCAAAGAGTATCACCGTGATCTTGTACTACCAGCGGCTTTAAAAGGAATTGCGCATGTCGTAGTTAATGACCAATGGAAAAATACTAAACAACAAATAGATATAATTGTTAGGCAGATATTATCCAAAAAGAACTAAAATATGTTACAATATCATCTCTAATCGGGAGGGAAAAATATTGGAGAAATTAATTGATCAAGCACAGACTATTATTAAAGACCATCATTTGCGGTGGACTAAGCAACGTAAAATGATGATTGAATCAGTTGCGCGGCATCCTGATCGTTACTTTAATATTGTAGAAATTGACCAATATCTTCGAGAACAATTCCCTGGATTAAGTCACGATACTATTTATCGAAATTTTAAAGAATTTGAGAAATTGGGTATTGTCGAATTGCGTCAACATCATGATCAGATGCAGGTTAAATATTCATGTGATTTTACCCATCACCATCATTTTATTTGTGATATTTGTGGACGAGTTCAAGAGATTCAAATGCCACCAATTGATAAGAAATTCTTTGAGAAGCAGTTGCCAGGAGTTAAAATCACTGGGCATCGGTTTGAATTGCACGGAATATGTGCCCAATGCCAGAAAAAATCTTTACAATAAATTTATATTTATTGGGCCAGTTTTCGTGTATTATATACTCTGGAAAAGGAGAATGAGACATGGGAGCAAAGATACCGCCATTAGTAACCCCTTTTGCACTTGTATCATTGGTACTTGCGTTGGGTGCCACCAATGTAGTGGTTAATAAGGCAACGCATACTTCTGAGGGTGCAAAAGTAACATCAGTATCAACAAGTCGCCAATTTCAGCAATCGGGTGATGACGAAAGCAATCAATCAAGTCGGAATTCACAAAGCGATCGTGATGATGATAATGATGAAAGTGCAAGTAGCTCATCAACTACCCGGACAAGTAATAGCAACAATACAGCGGATGATACTGGGGATACTAATCAAACTACACGGTCAGCAGGAAACACTGGCACAGAAACATCGACAAATCGATCAACAAATACAAATGAAAGTACGAGTTCTAATCGAAACAGTACCTCACAATCGGCTGGTACGACAACGAACAATAATACAACAACACAAAACACGACTGGTGGTAGTACTACCGGAACAACTACAACTGAATAATAAGGAGGCGGGTTATTAATGTTTAGTTTTCTTGATATGATTAACTCGTCATTGAGTTACTTTAACCTTGACGTAAAGTTAAAGAGTCGTATTTATATCATCATTGCTTCACTAGGCGATATTTATTTAGTTTATGTTACTTCCCGACTCTTTATGAACCATGTTTGGCTACGGGCAGTGTTGTATTGCTTAGCAGTAATTGGATTAACATATTTTATCTATCTTAATTTCGTCTTTTACTTTCTTGAAAAGACTTCGCAATTTGATTTTATTTCACCTCGTCTCGCAAAGATTACTGGTCAAAAATTTGAAGATGGTAAGCCAAAGATGCCGCTTGATGCACAACAACGGCTAGCAGCAGAATTGGCAAACCGATCAAATGGCTTGTTTGCTAATGCCGATACGATTCCAGCAACAGTAGCGATTGATGAATATGAACAACATAATTTACAACGTGTTGTTGACCAACTATTAATGGAAGGTGTATTTGTTAATGGCTATGATGGTTTGAGTGAAAAAGAAATCGTTGAACAATATCAGGCAACTGAAAAACCAGTTACAGCTTTGAACTCACAGTCTGTTCCGCCATACTTTGAATTAGTTCATGATGAGTTGCGACACCGTCTTGAGATCTATATCGGAATGAACCAAATGGAACGACGCCCGGTTGGTCATATTACCAAAATCGGCCTAACTGATGTCCATACTGCCCATGATAAATATCAATTATATCTTGCGGCAGTAGCTGTTACTGGGGGGCCGAACAAGATTGCTGGGCGAAGCGGCTCAACAATTTTAACGGAAGAAGATTATGGACTACAAGTTCAAGTAGCTTATAAACAACGAAATAATGCTTAAAAAAGCTGAGATTGGAATTTCTCCCAACCTCAGCTTTTTTGCTGCAATCAACATTATTTTTCTCTGAATTCACCGTCGACGATATTGTCATCATTATTTGTCTTATTATCATTATATTCAGGCATTACGAGGGCAGCTAAGAGGTAGAAGACTCCGAGCGGGAAAAATCCGGTAAAGACGAAAATAAGAATTCCGATTACCCGCACGAGGGTTTTATCAAGACCAAAATAGTTGGCGATACCTCCAAAGACACCAAGAAATACTTTGTTTTTGGATTTAGTTAAATGTTTTTTAGTTGTTGCCATTATGAAGCCTCCAATCACATAGCTTTAATACCTTTATTATACCGTATTTTAGAGAAGAGATTTAGAAAGTTAATGAATGATTACTTATAAAAGATAGATAAATTTGCTACGGACGTGCTTGACCATTTAAATCTAGGAGCATATTATAGTTTTCGTTTGATTAAGATACAAACAAAAGTCTTTTTGTGAACGAATGTTTATTTTTGTCGCATTTTGAAATAATTATCTTCAATTACCCCTGTTGTACTAAATTGCAACAAGTTAGAATAATCATGTTAAATTTGTATTGTTTAGGGAGGGAAGAGGTATGCGTGTTACGAGAACTATTCGTGACTTTGAAAATGCATTGCTAACGTTATTAGAGAAAAATTCTTTTGAAAGTTTGACTATTGATCAAATTTGTAAAGAAGCATTAATGCATCGGAGTAGTTTTTATCGCTATTTTAGTGATAAATACGACCTCTTAGAACAAACGTTAAATGCGCAAATTAATAAATTGACGGAAAATACAGATTCTGAAGATGACATTATAAAGCAATTATTATCATACATTGATAAAAATAAGGATGTTATCCGTCATTTAGCACCTAATAGTGCACGCAGCTCTTTGTATACCGAAATTTTAAATATTTTAAGTCAGGTTCTTTTAGAGCGGTGTGATCTTGAGACTAATGATCCAATTGTAACGGCGCTAAAAAAGTCTGATAATCCTGAGATGCTTGCTTATGTATTGAGTGGAGCTATTATCGGGACTTTTTACTGGTGGCAGCGTAATAATTATGACGTACCAACTGAGGACGTTATTAAGTTTGCAAGAGCAGCTACCAAATCACTAACAAACTAAAATTATGAGAGGATAAATTTTGAGGTGAAGTATTAAATGTGGAGCATGATTAAAGGCGAATTTCGTCATATTATTCATAACCGTTTACTGCTTTTATCAGTAACGGTTATTTGCTTCATACCTTTCCTATATAGTATTTTCTTCTTGAAATCAGTATGGGACCCGTATGGAAGTACACGAAACTTACCGGTTGCGGTTGTAAATAAGGACATTCCGGTTGAGTATCAAGGCCGGAAAATGGATGTCGGAAAACAGACGGTTAATGAATTGAAGAAAAATCACCAATTAAAATGGGAATTTGTATCAGCTAAAGAAGCAAAGTATGGTATGAGTCATCGTAAGTATTATGCTATTGTTACGATTCCTAAAGATTTTTCTGAAAATGCAACGACTGTTCTACAAAAGCATCCCAAGACTATGAAGTTACATTACCAAACTAATGGTTCCTTAAACTATATTGGACAGGTAATTGTCCAAACCGGGATGACACGGCTAAACGAAAAAATTCGTGCCCAGGTTACTAACGCTTACGCAACGGTAATGTTTAAGCAATTACATGTTGTAGGTAAAGGGATGAACAAAGCCGCTGATGGTGCTCAACAAATTGGTACCGGAATGGTGACCTTAAGTGATGGTGTAAATCGTTATGTTGCAGGGGTTTCCCAAGTAAATAACGGGGTTCAAACCTTGCGTGTTAGTGTTGCGCCATTAGCTTCTGGTGCTCAACAACTTGCTACCGGGAGCCAAACCTTAGCAAATGGTATCATGCAATATACTGGTGGCGTTAGTCTCCTTGGCAATGGGGTTGGTCAGTTAATGGCTAATTCTGGTGCGCTAAATTCCGGTGCTAACCAGTTGAGCAGTGGATTAAGCACTTTGATGGCTAACTCTGGTGCGTTAAATTCTGGTGCTAGTCAGTTGAATGCTGGGTTAAATACTTTAATGGCTAACTCTGGTACCTTGAGTTCAGGTGCTAATAAATTAAGCGATGGTTTGAATACGTTAAGTGGTAATTCTGCTAACTTAAGAGACGGTTCAGGTCAATTAGCATCAGGTGCTAATCAGTTGAATTCAACCGTTAACAGTCAATTAGGAAACATTAACTTTAACGGCATTATGGGGGCCATGGACCAAGCACAAAATCTTCAGCAGGGATTAGGTCAACTCCAGACCGGTTTGGTAACTGCCAAGAATGCTCTTGCTGGTGTTCAAAGTAGTGCTGCTAGCCTTCAACAAGCTTCAGGAGCATTATCTGGTGCTGCTGGTGCTGGTGACAAGCTTAAAGGTGTTGCAACTAATGATGGTCAAATTGCTGGATTAGCACAACAAATTCTTAGCGATGATAAAGCTAGTGAACAATCTAAGCAGGCCGCTCAACAAATTGCAAAAATGGCTAGTGCTAACGTTTCTGCTATTCAAGGATTAAGTGGGACACTTAGTCAATTAAGTAGCCTTCAAGGAAGCTTGAGTGGCATGCAGCAACAATTAGGTCAGCTCTCGCAAATGTCTGCTGTGTTAGATAATGCAGATGGTACTATTCGTCAAGCTAACTCATTATTAGCAACCTTAAATGGCTATAAAGGTACCCTAGCGGAAATGCCAGGTGCTGTTGATCAACTTAAACAAGCAACAAGTCAAATTTCTTCTGGAGCAAATACGCTTAATAGTGGTGTAAATCAATACACTAATGGTGTTGATAGTGCTGCTGCCGGGGCTGGTACGCTTAATTCAGGAATCGGTCAATACACAGCTGGTGTCGCTCAAGCTGGAGCCGGAGCCAATCAACTAGCTAGCGGAATCGGTCAATACACAGCTGGTGTCGCCCAAGCTGGAGCCGGAGCTGGTCAATTGGCTAGCGGAATCGGTCAATATACAGCCGGTGTTGGTCAATTAGGTAATGGAATTGCCCAGCTTAACGCTAATAGCGGGGCCTTGAACTCTGGTGCAGCTCAATTAGCTGGGGCGCTTGGTCAACTAAACGGTCAAGTTCCTGCTCTTGTTGCCGGTGTAAATCAATTAGCTGCCGGAACTCAACAACTTCAAGATAATTCGCCTGCTCTTATTTCAGGAATTGCACGGTTAAATGCTGGTGCTTCTCAACTCGCTACATCTCTTGCAGGTGGTGCTAAGCAAATCAACGGCATTAAGACTTCACCACGGACTGCCAAGATGTTTGCAGAACCAACTGCTCTTAAGCACACAGATTACAGTTATGTACCAAACTATGGTCACGCCTTAGCACCATATGTTCTATCATTAGCAATCTATGTTGGGGCACTTGTATTTAACTTTGTTTACCCAATTCGTCGGGTTGCTGAATTTGGTAAAGCTCCAATCGCTTGGTGGGCAAGTAAGGTAACAGTTGGATCACTGGTGGTAACGGCAATGGCAATCGCAGAAGACGCAATTATGATGGCTTGTGGACTTACAGTTATTCACCCAGTCTCATTCTTTGTGACGACGATATGCTTCGGGTTAGCTTCAATGGCAATTGTTATGTTCCTCTCAATGCTCTTTGATAACCCAGGTCGATTCTTTGCCATGGTTCTCTTGATGCTTCAATTAGGTGGATCTGGTGGTACCTTCCCAATGGAAATTACAATGAAGTTCTATAACGTAATTCACTGGTACTTACCGATGACTTACTCAATCTTAGGACTCCGTGATTCAATTTCTGGTGGTTTAGGAGCACATTACACGATGTTCTGTAACACTGTTCTGATCGTAATCACAATTGTCTTCTATGCATTGTTATTAGTCGGTATGATTTGGTTACAACATCATCACTATGCTGGTCGCTCAGAATTGGATAATAACCAAGAACTGCTTGGACCAGAAGGCGATTATGACGGAATGCACCTTCAACAACGTCGCCCAAACCAAGGAGACAACGGTGAACAATAATTAAAGATAATATGGAGGCTGAGAGAAAACAAAGTTTTCTCTCAGCCTCAACTGTTTTCACGAACAATATCAAGATGCCGTGGAAAATAATCGTAAGGATCGAGTCTAAGTACGAACGATAATCAGCGCGTGCCGTGCTAATCATCGTTCAAACTTAGCCCACCGCCTTGTCGAGGAGATTATTTCGCCTTTCCTTTATTGCTAAAATACTGATGATTAATTGAAGGAGTGCTAAGCTATTAGTGTAAGCAGTTTTTACGAAAGGAATGGGAAAACTGATGAATTTAATTATATATAGCGTTCGTGACGCTGAAAAGCCTTATATTGAAGCATGGGCAAAGAAGACAGGCAATGACGTCAAGATGGTTACTGAACCATTAAATGCTGATACAGTTAAGCTTGCTGAGGGATATGACGGAATATCTCTGCAACAGACAACTAAATTGGGGGATAAAAAACTATATGAGCAATTAGCAGCCATGGGAATAAAACAATTAGCTGCGCGAATGGTTGGTGTTGATATTTTTGATTTAGATGCATGTAAATCAAATGGCATTATTGTAACGAATGTCCCTGTTTATTCACCACGGGCAATTGCAGAAATGGGTGTCACACAGGCGATGTATTTGTTACGACGGATTGGTGAATTTGAACAACGCATGAGCCATGGCGATTTTCGGTGGAGCGATGATTTAATCAGTAATGAAATTTACAATTTAACCGTGGGAATTGTCGGTCTTGGTAATATTGGTGGAGCGACTGCTCAGATTTATAAAGCATTGGGGGCAAAAGTTCTTGCATATGACCCATCGTACAATGTCGAATATGAACCATACGTTGAATATACTGATTTCGATACTGTTATTAAGAATGCGGATATTTTATCATTGCATACACCGTTGTTACCCAGTACCGAAAACATGATTGCAGCACCACAATTTAAGATGATGAAAGATAATGCTTACTTGATTAACATGGCTCGTGGAAAACTGGTAAATACCGCAGACCTAATTTCAGCATTGGAAAATAAAGAAATTGCGGGTGCTGGGCTAGACACATTAGCTGACGAAACTTCTTTCTTTGGGAAGCAAGTTATACCAGATCAAATTCCAGATGATTACAAGAGATTAGCAACGATGCCAAATGTTCTTGTTACACCCCATGTAGCGTTTCTCACTGAAACATCTATTCGCAATATGGTCGAGATTAGTTTAAATGATGCGGTAACGATTCTAGAAGGTAAGCATTCACGTAATGAAATTAGAATGTAATTAATTAAAAACTCTACCAATTTTTGACGGTAGAGTTTCTTTTTGTTTAAGATATAAATAAAATTATTAAAGAAGGCGTAAGTAAATTAAAAAGACATCGCTTTCTCATGAACTAACTGTTAAGCTTAGAAGTGTCAAATACCACTAGTCGATTTAGAAAGGAGGAACATCCCAAATGTTGTCAGCCACTGATAGCCATATATAAGGAAGGACTGATAATAATGGCTAGCGATAAACACGGAATGAAAGATAAGATAGCAGGGAAACTAAAAGAAACTGAAGGAAAAGTAACTAACGATAAGACTCGTGAAGGAGAAGGAAAACTTCAGAAACTTAAAGGGAAAGTAAAAGATGAGATTAATGATCTTAAAGAGTCAATAAAAGGAAATAAAAAGGAGGGATGATTATGTACTGGATTTGGGTTTTAATTGTTGGTGGATTGATTGGTTTAGCCGCTGGTGCATTAACCCATCGTGGTGGATCGATGGGCGTTATCAGTAATATTATTGCTGGATTAGTAGGATCAGCAATTGGTGAAGCAGTATTAGGAGCATGGGGACCGCAAGTAGCTGGGATGGCAATTGTTCCATCAATTATTGGGGCAGTAATCTTAGTAATGATCGTCTCCTTGATTTTCGGAGTAAGAGCAGAGAGATAAACAACAAAAAAAGCAGCGATCAGTTTTTGGACGCTGCTTTTATTAATGTCTTTAGGCCTGGTTGAGTGCGCGAGCAGAGCGAGTGCACGAAACAAAAAACCACCTGCTATGCGGGTGGGCGATAAAAATTATATAAAAAGGCCTCTTTTGCCTTA
>NZ_JAJGTZ010000022.1 GCF_020784725.1 Limosilactobacillus reuteri | reverse complement strand
GAAAGCCATCCTTATTAACTGTGGGAAAGCCACAGTTACGACAACGATTAATCGGATAAGAAAGAGTAGCTGTTATTAGCGTTATATACTCTTTAACAGAATCATTGTTGTGTTCAGCTTCTTCAACAGAAATAATTTTAATATTTTTATCTTTAATTCCAAGAATATTTAGGATAGAATCATTATGGGACATTTGTTTAACCTTCTTTCATGATTTTTGTGGTGAATTGATTGTATAACGAGGGGACAGCAAATGTCCTCTTTTTTGTATAAAAAAATCTGGCATGGAATCTCTCTCCATACCAGAAAGTGTATACCCGAAGTTTTTTTATTGGCAAAAAGTAAACGATTAATAAAAATATGAATCAAAAACAGGACTATGAGTTACCGAAAATGATAATTCATGGTCCTGTTGTATGCATCAGTTAAATACCATTGGCAAATACCCTACGTTATCTACTTATTAAAAAATAGGTTTGTAAATTTCATCATAATAACTATTATCTGACCCCATACTAGTAAAGTTCTTTAAAGATGTAAAAGTATCGCTCTCTTTCCATGCAGTTAAGGCTTCAAAATCAGCCCAAGCAGTTAGTAAAACTAAAGTAGTAGCTTCCGCTTTATTATCAACGCTAAGCATATAACCACCATTCATATTAGCTGGTTCAGTCAATACCTTTTGAAGTGTATTATAAAGAAGCTTTTGCCGATCACCGTTTACTTGAAATGATTGGTAGTAAAACATTCCATTTAATTGAGCATCTAACGTTGAATCAAGGGTTGTTAATTTTACTGGTGACTGGAAAATAGTATCTTTTCCAGAAAGGTCAAATAATGCCAATTTTCTTGTATGAGTAGTTGCCTGCATTAACTTAAAATGCCGTTCGGGATATTTATCAATAATTGATTGTAAAATTTGTCGTGAACCAAATGTTAAGCTAATTTTTGTTAACATATTAATTCCTCCTCAGAAGTTAGTAGTCATACTTATTATAGTACAACTTAATGTAAAATAATTAAATTGTAAATTTTATCTGCTTTATTTTTGCTAAAGCATAAATATAATAGCAATCCAACTTACAAAAAGTTAATAATTTTTGTTATATGACTTTAATATTAATTGAATAGGGAGTATAATAAATAATGTATTAATGAATGTTCTAGTTTAACTTAATAAGGGAGGCCACTAAACGAAATGGTTACACTATATACGTCTCCAAGTTGCACGTCTTGTCGTAAAGCACGTGCCTGGCTAAAAGAACATGATATTGCTTTTAAGGAACGGAATATTTTTTCTGAACCATTGTCTTTAAATGAAATCAAGAATATTTTACGGATGACTGAAGATGGTACTGAAGACATTATTTCAAGGCGGTCTAAAGCTTACCAGAAGTTGAGCGTAGATCTTAATGATTTGTCGATGAAGAACTTGTTTAAGTTAATTAGTAAAAATCCAGGATTATTACGTCGTCCTATTATTATTGATGATAAACGGCTTCAAGTAGGTTACAACGAAGACGAAATCCGTCGCTTCTTGCCACGAAAGGTTCGTGAACTTGAACTAGTAGAAGCTCAAGAAAAAGCAAATATGATTTAACTGATAGAATATGGAAAGTGATATGCTTTCCTTTTTTTATTCTTTTAACCGAGTAACTTTACTTTTAAGCGAAAATCCTTACAATAGAAGTAACATCTAGTTTTGGTAAAAGGAGGTGCTGCTCAATGGAGATGGAACGCATTAATGAAAATACTATTCGCGTTTTGGTAGATAATGATGATTTATCTGCTCGGGGTATCACCATTCTAGACTTACTTGGTGATCATCAACAAATAGAGGATTTCTTTTATAGTATCTTGAAAGAAGTAGATACTGATCACCAATTCCAAAACAACGATGCGGTTACTTTTCAGGTGATGCCCACTAATAATGGCTTAGAATTATTTATTAGTAAAAATGATTCTAATTTTGCTGGGAATGAACAGCATGGACCGATTAATGACCAGGTGTCCAAATATATTAAGCAACATTTGATTCAAAAAAATAGTCCGGATCAAGATCAAAGAAAAACGGCGATTAATGATTCAGAAGATAATGAGATTCAACACACTAACTGGCAAGTAATTACGTTTGATTCTTTTGAAGATTTAATTGATTTTGCGAAAATTGCTGAGAATGATGATGCTTCATCATATTTATATAAGTACAATGATTTGTATTATTTAGCAATTGCTTATTCTGATTCTATTTTGAACAGTAATGATGTTAAAGATCAACTTGCTCTTGCTTATGAATATGGAAATCCCACGGCAACAACGGTTGATTTTTTAAGTGAACATGGAAAGAAAATAATGTCAGTATCTGCCTTACATTTAATTCGACACTATTTTGAATAAGCTGCGTTTGAGTTCATACTCAACGTAGCTTTTTTCGTGCAAAATTGGGTAATTTCCGTATATAAATATATAGGGGGATTAAATGTTAATTGCAGTTCATAACGACCAATTAGTGTTAGCTGAAAACGCAAAAAGCAATATGGCGTATTATTGTCCAGGATGCGGGCAGGGAGTGATTTTGCGACGAGGAAAGCATAAGATTACTCATTATGCCCATAAGAAGGGAAATGACTGTGGCTTTAGCGAGGGTGAAACATTAGAACATTTAAAAGGAAAAAAGCAGATTTATCAATGGGCACAAAAGCATCACTGGAATCCGCAATTAGAAGTCTATTTTCCAACAATTGCTCAACGACCAGATATTCTTTTAGAAATTAATGGACAAACTATAGCAGTTGAATTTCAATGTAGTCCCTTAAGCCTTGAAAAGTTATTAGCACGTAATGAAGGGTATCGTCAGTTAAAACTTCCGGTTTGGTGGATATTAGGATCTCCTTATTTACGTAACTTGAGAAATAAAAAAATCGTTCAGTTTACGCAAATTTTTAGAAAACAATTTGTCCTCTTATTTTGGGATGTGAAAAGGGCGCAATTAGTTATTAATCAGAATTACTGGCGTTGCTCCTATAGCCGGTTAAAGTATGATAAAAAAACTATTTTAATGGAGCAGATTGAGATGTTGCAAAAGAAACAGTATCATTTTCCAAGTAAAGAAATAAGAGAACTATCATTAGCCACTTTAAAACTTACTGGACACGCTTTATCTGAATGTCCGTTGGTATGCCATGATCTTATTGCAAGTTGGCCGGCAATGTCTATTCCAATGATTATCTGGCGAATTGGTGTAATATTAGAGATAGGGAAATTCCCCTTATTTTATTCTTGGGGGGATAAAGAATGGCAAAATTTATTAATGAAGGTAAACAAAAGCGATTGGTTATTTCCGGGTTGTTTACCTCCAGAAACAATTCGCAATATTACTATCAACCAATATACAAACGAATTAATTGCCTTTAAAGTAATTTGTAGAAAGGATAATCATCTTATTTTAATTCATCGTCCAAGATGGTTTAATGATTCAAAGTTAAAACTACAGCTGGTTAAAAGGAGATCATAATATGCAACATACATGTACAATGTTTTTAGCAGGAAAGAATGCAACAATTGACGGGTCAACTATAGTTTGTCGTGAGGAAGATTATGGTAATGAATTTGATCCTCAAAGATTTGTATTAGTAAAACCAGAAAGACAACCACGTAAATATCAAAGCAAAACAACCGACTTTAAAATTGATTTACCGGTTCCTAAGCTAAAATATACTTCTACGCCTGATGCTGACGATAAAGATGGGATTTTTGGTGCAGGGGGTATCAATGGCGTAAATGTTGCGATGAGTGCGACTGAAACTATTACTACTAATGCCCGGATATTAGCAATAGATCCTTATAACACTTTATCGGGAATTGGCGAAGAAGATTTTGTAACATTAGTCTTGCCTTATATTAAGAGTGCTCAAGATGGTGTTAAGAAACTAGGAAGTTTATTAGAAAAGTATGGTACTTATGAGGCTAATGCTATAGCTTTTAGTGATAATAATGAAGTGTGGTATATGGAAACGATCGGCGGTCATCATTGGGCAGCTGTTAAAATCCCCGATAATGCCTATGTGATTGCTCCTAATCGATTTAATATTACTACTTTTGATTTTGATAGCCCCAACACAATGAGTTCACCAAATTTGAAACAGTGGATTGATCAAAATAAATTGAATCCTAGCGAGGACGAATATAATTTACGACATATTTGTGGCAGCGCAACTGCTACTGACACTGTCTATAATAACCCACGAGCATGGTATGTTCAGCAGCAGCTAGGGACAATAAATACGAATCCGCAAAGTAATAACCTTCCATTCATCTGTTATGCAAAGGAAAAGCTTACTGTAACTACGATCAAGAAGTTAATGAGTTCTCATTATCAAGGGACAGCTTTTGATCCATATCATTTAGAAAGAGATAAAGCCCCATTTAGGTCAATTGCATTAAACCGAAACTTAGAATTACATATTCTACAAATACGTAATAATGTTCCTACAAGCATTGCTGGTGTTCATTGGTTAGCATTTGGCCCTAATACTTTTAATGCAGTAGTTCCCTTTTATGCAAATATTGACGATACACCAATACCTTATCGAAACACTAGTACTGAATATTCAATAGACGATATGTATTGGCTCACCCATACAATTGCTGCCCTCGGGGATCAAAATTATTGTCAAGCACAAAGTATTGAAGAAAACTTTGAATTGCAAGTAATGGCAAAAACAATGAACATTCAAAAAAACACGGATAAGGAAATGGCACAACACCTTGATGTTAGTGCATTTTTAACCACGATTAATAATCGGATGGCAGAAATTGCAATAGATGAAAGCAGAAAATTACTGGGAAAACTAGTAAAGCTTGCTTTTTCAAGAGAACGATTGCAATTTTAGGTAGAAAATAAAAAAGAGGTTGAATAGATGGTGCAATAATGAAAGACCAACTTTTTCAATCTCTTTTTTATTAATTATTGTTTTGTATAATTTGTAGCTTTGGCGGGCGATATTGGTTTACAAATTCATCTAAGGATGTAGATTGAGCCAATTTTTCGCTTTTAAATGCGTTTATTAAAGTATTATAGTCAAAATTTGGAATCATTAGGCCGTAATCAGAATCTTCGGTGTTAAAAACGACTGCGGTGGCCGTTTCTGATACGCCTAGATCACTTGCAATTTTTTGATCTTGACGGAAAGCCTGCTTAGCAAGTTGACTTTGCCGATCCTCAAAAAACATTTCTAAGTCAAGGTGTGAATCATGTGCAATTTTAGTAATTAATTCATCGTTGTAATCCAAGCCTTGGTTAATAAGCGCAGATTGTAATTGTAATAGATAATGCCGTCCGCGTTTTCGTCCTTGGAAGAGGGCTGCTTTATAATCTAATATTACTTGGTTAAGGGTTTTTGATACTTGTTGTCTTATAGCAAGATCATGGGGATTAAGATGATAATATTTAAGTGTGCTATCGATCGTTTTCATATTGAATAGTGGTACAAATTGATAACTAATTTTTGTATTTAAATCACGATCAATTTTTAACACGTCTTTTTCACACCGTAAACAGCGCATTCCTAATGGATTCACAAAAAGATGAAGTTCGAGCATAATTAACCCCTCCGATCATTTGTATACTCAAAATCCTAATCCTGTGAACATAATTATTTTTGCAAAGATCTAACTATTTGTAAAGAATTTAGTTTTAAGACAATTACAAGAGTTATTATTATAAATGTGCTAAAATATACGGAGATTTAACAGGAGGCTGAATTATGATTGAAGATTGGCAGCATTTTTTATTGCCATATCAGCAAGCCGTAAATGAACTAAAAGTCAAATTGCGGGGGATGCGAAAGCAATTTCAAGACCAAACGCAACATTCTCCGATTGAATTTGTAACTGGACGAGTAAAGCCAGTTGATAGTATTAAAGAAAAAATGACTAGACGACATGTGCAAGAGGATCGACTTGAGCAAGATATGCAAGATATTGCTGGTTTGCGAATCATGTGTCAATTTGTAGAAGATATTTATAAGGTAGTTGACTTATTACGGCAGCGAAGTGATATGACTATTTTAGAAGAACGAGATTACGTCACCAATGTTAAACCGAGTGGATATCGTTCCTATCATATTGTTATTGAATATCCGGTACAATTAATTACTGGAGAAAAAAGAATATTAGCTGAAATTCAGGTGCGTACCCTTGCAATGAACTTTTGGGCAACAGTAGAACATTCTTTAAATTATAAATATCAAGGCGAGTTTCCTGAGGAGTTATCTGCAAGGTTGCAAAGAGCCGCAGAGGCAGCATTTAAGCTTGATAATGAAATGTCAGAGATTCGAGAAGAAATAAAGGAAGCACAGACATTGTTTTCTAAGCGGAGATCAACTAATTCTATTAATGAAGACGAGTTAAAGGAGTAAGTTATGAGAATTGGAATATATAATAATGAAACAGCAGAATCTCAACGGGTGACAAAGGTTTTAAAAACTGAAATGAAACGGGCGGGTTTAACTTATGTCGAAAAAAATCCAGAAGTTGTAATAACAATCGGCGGAGATGGCACGTTGTTATCAGCTTTTCATCATTATCAAAAAGATTTAAATAACATTCGCTTTGTTGGAATTCATACTGGGCACTTAGGATTTTATACAGATTGGCGGAGTTTTGAAATTGATGATTTAGTTGATAGTTTAGTAAAAGATAGCGGACAAGCCGTTTCGTATCCCTTACTTGATATGAAGGCTACTTATTCTGATGGGCAGATAGAGAATTATATTGCGCTTAATGAATCAACAATTCGGAATGTTACACGAACAATGGTATGTGATGTATTCATTAATAATCATTTGTTTGAAAACTTTCGGGGAGATGGTTTATGTATTTCAACGCCAACCGGTTCAACTGCTTATAATAAATCAGTGGGGGGTGCCATTGTCGATCCAAATAGTGTTGGCTTTCAGTTAGCTGAAATGGCTTCACTTAACAACCGGGTTTTTCGGACCCTAGGCTCACCGATTATTTTTGGTGCTGATGCTGAGTTAATTTTGCGTTTGCGTGATGAAAATGGGCATGTGCTTACATGCGATCGTGACCAATGGATGCTTAAAAGTGAGAAAGAGCGGTATCTGACCGAATTATCTTATAGAGTTTCTAAGCAACGAATATATTTTGCTCAATATCGGCATAATAATTTCTGGAATCGAGTAAAAGATTCATTTATTGGTGGAGTACATTAATGGAATTTAATTGGATATATGATCATCGCATACCACGGAAATTACGATCGGCATTAAAAATGTATGGGGTTTCTTCTTCGTTATTAAAAGTAGCCATATACCATGGAGGGAAAATGCAAATAAATGGAGTAGATAAGTGGGCAATTGATACTGTTAATTACCACGATAAAGTAACATTAATTCTCCCTCCAGAAACTGCTAATGATAATGTGGATGTCAGTGAGGCACCTATTGATATTATTTATGAAGATCAGGATTTTTTAATAATGAATAAGCCAGCAGGAGTAGCGACAGTTCCGGCTCATAACGTTCCGGTGGCCGATAGTTTGGTGAATCGGGTAAAAGGCTACTATAAGCGCCAAAATTATGAAAATCAGGTTACCCATGTTGCAACACGTTTAGACCGTGACACCAGCGGATTAGTTGTTTTTCCTAAACACCGTTTTGCGCATGCTGTCCTAGATGAACAGTTAAAAAAACATTTAGTTAAGAAAAACTATCTTGCTCTAATTAAAGGAAAAGTTCCTGCAGAGCATGGTTATATTGATGCGCCGATTCAACGTGATCCTAATTCATTTGTAAAAAGAATGGTAGGGAAAGAAGGGAAGGCATCTGTAACTGAATACTGGTGCCAAGAATGTAATGTTCAAGCAAGTCTTATCAAAATTAGGCTGCATACAGGTCGGACACACCAAATTCGCGTTCATTTTGCTAGCCTTGGTTTTCCATTAATTGGCGATAAAATGTATGGTGAAGAATCAGTATTAATTGCTAGACAAGCCCTCCATTGTTATTGGCTAAGTTTTTATAGTCCATTTAAAGGTGAAAATATTACTGTTTCGGCACCATTGCCAAGTGATTTTAAGAACACTAAAGATGATCTTTTAAGTACAAAAGAATATTAGTAATTGAACTAATTAGTAGAAAATTACCAGAAGATAAAATTAATTTGCTTACTGGTAATTTTTTTATAAAAAAGGTATTGCAAATAATAAAAATATAGGTTAAAATATAATTCCTGTCATCGATAAGATATGAATAAATAATCATATCTATTTAAGATTGTTGAAGGTAAATATGGTTATGGAGTTAGTAACTTTTGAAATGATTTTAAAAAAGTTATTGACATCTGCTTGATGACATGATATATTAATAAAGTTGCTGATTGAGTTATCGATCAAAAGAAATTCAAAAATAATTAAAATTTCTTCTTGACAAGCTGATCTGATACATGTTATAATAAATATGGTGATTGGCTGATTGATTAGTCAACGGGTAGACCTTTGAAAACTGAACAAAGTTTCGACGAATCAAATGTGTAGGGTCTTCAATCACGATGTGATTTGAAGCAAAACATTTGCGAAGTCAATTCGCTTAA
>NZ_JAJGTZ010000021.1 GCF_020784725.1 Limosilactobacillus reuteri | reverse complement strand
GACTCAACGAGGTTGAGGCACTTTCACTTTGACTAAGTGAAGTTGAGGCACTTTCACTTTGGCTCAACGACGTTGATGCACTCTCACTTTGGCTAAGTGATGTCGAAGCACTTTCGCTTTGACTAAGTGATGTCGATGCACTTTCACTTTGACTCAACGACGTTGATGCACTTTCACTTTGACTCAATGAGGTTGACGCACTTTCACTTTGGCTCAGTGAAGTTGAGGCACTTTCACTCTGACTTAAGGATGTCGAAGTACTTTCACTCTGGCTGAGTGAAGTTG
>NZ_JAJGTZ010000020.1 GCF_020784725.1 Limosilactobacillus reuteri | reverse complement strand
TAACAACTGGGGTCTTAACGCCATCATAACTTCCCTTGTTGCTTACCCATTCTGTGGAGCTGATAATCTTGCCAGTCACATTGTCAACCGTAATAGAACGAGTCCATTGCGCGTTTTGCACGTTGTCAGCTGGGTTATCGTTTCCTGCACCAACATAGTGGACAGTAAACTTAACATCCTTAAGGTAGTCAACATCTTCATTGGTTACCTTCGGGCCGTCTGGGTAGTTAGGGTTTATTGGTTCACCCGGTGTACCTGGCTTATCCGGTTTGAACGTCGTGGTTCCGTGCTTCAGGACAACGGTGTAAGTTTGAGTAGTATTGTCATCATTGTCAAATACTGCGCCTGCTGGGAACCCATCACTGACCAGCACATAACCTCGTGCTTCCAGTTGCTTAATTTGATCAGCCGTACTGTAGTTAATTACACTACCGGGCTTACCAGTCAAGTTACCGGAAGTTGCGATCTGAGCATTGTTGTTATCTTGGTCAACATAATTAACAACAGCTGTTTGATCATTAACGATTGGGTTGTATGGCACTGGTGTATCCT
>NZ_JAJGTZ010000002.1 GCF_020784725.1 Limosilactobacillus reuteri | reverse complement strand
GGTTGATAATGGAGAATAACGGAATCGAACCGATGACCTCCTGCTTGCAAAGCAGGTGCTCTCCCAGCTGAGCTAATTCCCCATATGGGCCTAAATGGACTTGAACCATCGACCTCACGCTTATCAGGCGTGCGCTCTAAACCAGCTGAGCTATAGGCCCAAATAAGCGTCTTATAGGTTAAAGTTTTAAGAGGTAAACCTCTCAAAACTAAACAAAGTTTCTTCGATGTGTAGGTTCCGTTTTATTCCTTAGAAAGGAGGTGATCCAGCCGCAGGTTCTCCTACGGCTACCTTGTTACGACTTCACCCCAGTCATCTG
>NZ_JAJGTZ010000019.1 GCF_020784725.1 Limosilactobacillus reuteri | reverse complement strand
AGCTTTTTGAGCATCTTGGTAAGCTGCTTCATAGCCTTCCTTGATGTAATCTTCTGCATCACTGTTTTGTGCATCATCGTTCAATGCCTTAGCTTCTTTAACTGCTTGGTAAGCCTTAGCAATTTCTGGACTTGCCTTGGCAGCAGCATCATATGCATCTTGAGCATCTTGGTAGGCCTTTGCGTAGCCTTCCTTGATGTAATCTTCTGCATCGCTGTTTTGTGCATCATCGTTTAATGCCTTAGCACTATCTAATTCATCAGCAGCTTTGATAAC
>NZ_JAJGTZ010000018.1 GCF_020784725.1 Limosilactobacillus reuteri | reverse complement strand
GGCTCAGTGAAGTTGAGGCACTTTCACTCTGACTTAAGGATGTCGAAGTACTTTCACTCTGGCTGAGTGAAGTTGAAGCACTCTCACTCTGACTCAATGAGGTTGACGCACTTTCGCTTTGGCTAAGTGAGGTCGATGCGCTTTCACTTTGACTCAATGAGGTTGACGCACTTTCGCTTTGACTCAATGAGGTCGATGCACTTTCGCTCTGGCTAAGTGAGGTTGACGCACTTTCACTTTGACTAAGTGATGTCGATGCACTCTCACTTTGGCTCAACGACGTTGATGCACTCTCGCTTTGGCTAAGTGAGGTTGACGCACTTTCAC
>NZ_JAJGTZ010000017.1 GCF_020784725.1 Limosilactobacillus reuteri | reverse complement strand
CCTGCTTGTAAGGCAGATGCTCTCCCAACTGAGCTAATCCTCCAAAAGTGACCCGTGCGGGATTTGAACCCACGATACCAGCGTGAAAGGCTGGTGTCTTAACCACTTGACTAACGGGTCATAACAACGGAGAGTAAGGGATTCGAACCCTTGATACAGGCTTTAACCCGTATACATCATTTCCAATGATGCTCCTTCGGCCAGCTCGGACAACTCTCCAATATCCAAGCCCTGGCACAATTAAGACCAGGTGCCAAAGCTTGATTGTGCGTGGCAACGTCCTATCCTCGCAGGGAGCGATCCCCCAACTACTTTCGGCGTGTTGAAGCTTAACTTCTGTGTTCGGCATGGGTACAGGTGTATCCTTCAAGCCATCATCACCACA
>NZ_JAJGTZ010000016.1 GCF_020784725.1 Limosilactobacillus reuteri | reverse complement strand
CAGATGACTGGGGTGAAGTCGTAACAAGGTAGCCGTAGGAGAACCTGCGGCTGGATCACCTCCTTTCTAAGGAATAAAACGGAACCTACACATCGAAGAAACTTTGTTTAGTTTTGAGGGGTTTACCCTCAGAGCTTGTACTTTGAAAACTAAATACTATCTAATTTCTTTATTAACAAAACAATAAACCGAGAACACCGCGTTATTTGAGTTTTAATTAACGAATTATAATCGCTAACTCAATTAAT
>NZ_JAJGTZ010000015.1 GCF_020784725.1 Limosilactobacillus reuteri | reverse complement strand
GTGAGGTCGATGGTTCAAGTCCATTTAGGCCCATATGGGGAATTAGCTCAGCTGGGAGAGCACCTGCTTTGCAAGCAGGAGGTCATCGGTTCGATTCCGTTATTCTCCATTATCAACCGTAAGGTTGATAGAGCTTGTACTTTGAAAACTAAATACTATCTAATTTCTTTATTAACAAAACAATAAACCGAGAACACCGCGTTATTTGAGTTTTAATTAACGAATTATAATCGCTAACTCAATTAAT
>NZ_JAJGTZ010000014.1 GCF_020784725.1 Limosilactobacillus reuteri | reverse complement strand
GTGAGGTCGATGGTTCAAGTCCATTTAGGCCCATATGGGGAATTAGCTCAGCTGGGAGAGCACCTGCTTTGCAAGCAGGAGGTCATCGGTTCGATTCCGTTATTCTCCATTATCAACCTTACGGTTGATAGAGTTTGTACTTTGAAAACTAAATACTATCTAATTTCTTTATTAACAAAACAATAAACCGAGAACACCGCGTTATTTGAGTTTTAATTAACGAATTATAATCGCTAACTCAATTAATCAGAC
>NZ_JAJGTZ010000013.1 GCF_020784725.1 Limosilactobacillus reuteri | reverse complement strand
ATGGACACCGCTATTCAAACCCTTCGTCAAAACAGAAAATATGTCTTAAATAGTGCTAAATTTGAATACTCTAATGGTCCCTTAGAAGGCATCAATCGCAAAATCAAAACCCTAAAACGAACTTGTTATGGTTTTGCTAATCAAAAATTTTTCTTTTTAAGAATTGATTGTATTTTTTCATAAAAAAAAATACCCCCTACATTTTCGTAGGAAGTATTTTTAGTCAACCATACCAGTTGACAGATACCC
>NZ_JAJGTZ010000012.1 GCF_020784725.1 Limosilactobacillus reuteri | reverse complement strand
ATGGACACCGCTATTCAAACCCTTCGTCAAAACAGAAAATATGTCTTAAATAGTGCTAAATTTGAATACTCTAATGGTCCCTTAGAAGGCATCAATCGCAAAATCAAAACCCTAAAACAAACTTGTTATGGTTTTGCTAATCAAAAATTTTTCTTTTTAAGAATTGATTGTATTTTTTCATAAAAAAAATACCCCCTACATTTTCGTAGGAAGTATTTTTAGTCAACCATACCAGTTGACAGATACCCAAAACTTCCCACTTATCTGTAGGAAGTTTTTTATTTATCATTAATTATACGGTCCGTACGAGACTCGAACTCGTGATCTCATCCGTGACAGGGATGCGTCCTAAACCAACTAGACCAACGGACCAAAATTGCGGGGGCTGGATTTGAACCAACGACCTCCGGGTTA
>NZ_JAJGTZ010000011.1 GCF_020784725.1 Limosilactobacillus reuteri | reverse complement strand
CAAAACGCGCAATGGACTCGTTCTATTACGGTTGACAATGTGACTGGCAAGATTATCAGCTCCACAGAATGGGTAAGCAACAAGGGAAGTTATGATGGCGTTAAGACCCCAGTTGTTAGTGGTTACCATGCTGACCGGGCACAAGTTGAAGGGCCAAGTGTCACGATGGAAGATCAAGAAGCTACAGTTACTTATGTACCAAATGGAAAGATTATTCCAGTTGATCCAACTGGTAACCCAATTCCAGATGTTCCAACCCCACAATACCCAAC
>NZ_JAJGTZ010000010.1 GCF_020784725.1 Limosilactobacillus reuteri | reverse complement strand
GTTGGGTATTGTGGGGTTGGAACATCTGGAATTGGGTTACCAGTTGGATCAACTGGAATAATCTTTCCATTTGGTACATAAGTAACTGTAGCTTCTTGATCTTCCATCGTGACACTTGACCCATCAACTTGTGCTCGGTCAGCATGGTAACCATTAACAACTGGGGTCTTAACGCCATCATAACTTCCCTTGTTGCTTACCCATTCTGTGGAGCTGATAATCTTGCCAGTCACATTGTCAACCGTAATAGAACGAGTCCATTGCGCGTTTTG
>NZ_JAJGTZ010000001.1 GCF_020784725.1 Limosilactobacillus reuteri | reverse complement strand
TCTTAAGGCAAAAGAGGCCTTTTTTATATAATTCTTATCGCCCACCCGCATAGCAGGTGGTTTTTTGTTTCGTGCATTCGCTCTGCTCACGCACTCAACTAGGTCTAAAGACATTAATCATAACCACCCGTCAAACGGGTGGTTTGCACATCGGCTATAAGCCGATAATAAAAGCCGGCGTCTCAAGGCGCTGGCTTTCGCTTTGCTCAAGCCAAAATGCTCTGACTACT